>NZ_LRHX01000001.1:0-131076 GCF_001758645.1 Janthinobacterium sp. MP5059B
AAAGTGGTACGTGAGCTGGGTTTAAAACGTCGTGAGACAGTTTGGTCCCTATCTGCCGTGGGCGTTGGAAATTTGAAGGGGGCTGCTCCTAGTACGAGAGGACCGGAGTGGACGAACCTCTGGTGTACCGGTTGTCACGCCAGTGGCATTGCCGGGTAGCTAAGTTCGGAAGAGATAACCGCTGAAAGCATCTAAGCGGGAAACTTGCCTTGAGATGAGATTTCCCAGAGCCTTGAGCTCTTTGAAGGGTCGTTCGAGACCAGGACGTTGATAGGCTGGGTGTGGAAGTGCAGTAATGCATTAAGCTAACCAGTACTAATTGCCCGTACGGCTTGTCCCTATAACCTTAGCAGGTACAGAGGATAAGACGGTACAACGTTGCGTGTGTGTTGATACTACCAGTCATTACCCCAATCTTTGCTTCTTCCAGATTCAGGCTTTGTCGTCCTACAGGAGACAAACGCCAGTACAAGTTATGCCTGATGACCATAGCAAGTTGGTCCCACCCCTTCCCATCCCGAACAGGACCGTGAAACAACTTTGCGCCGATGATAGTGCTGCAACCAGTGTGAAAGTAGGTTATCGTCAGGCTTGTTATTCGAAAAACCCCTTCCGGTGATCCGGTTGGGGTTTTTTTACGTCCGCTGGTTTTAACTGCACCAGCGATTGCCGGGTTTTTGAAAGGGATATCTTGTCTGCTGTGCATACAATGGAGCAATTACGTGCTGGCCAACTGGCCGGCCTGCGCCGCCTGAAGCTGTCCTGCGGCTTGACGGACTTCCCCCGCGAAATCTTCGACCTGGCCGACAGCCTGGAAATCCTCGACCTCTCGGGCAACGCGCTGTCCACTTTACCTGACGATCTGCCGCGCCTGCACAAGCTGCGCATCATTTTTTGCTCGGACAACCTGTTCACCACCTTGCCGGCCGTGCTTGGTTCCTGTCCCGCGTTGGAAATGATCGGTTTCAAGGCGAACCGGATCCGTCACGTGCCAGCCGCAGCCTTGCCGTCCAGGCTGCGCTGGCTGACCCTGACCGACAATGCCATCGAAGCCTTGCCGGACGAATTGGGCAATTGCAGTGAGCTGCAGAAACTCATGTTGGCAGGAAATCGCCTGGACAGCTTGCCCGCTTCGTTGACGAATTGCCGCCGTCTGGAACTGGTGCGTATCGCCGCCAACCGTTTTACGGCGCTGCCCGACTGCCTACTGTCCCTACCACGCCTGAGCTGGCTCGCGTATGCGGGCAATCCCTGCACGGAAGCGCGGGAACTGGCGGCCCTGGCCGGTACAGCTGCGGCAGGCGTGGCATGGCAGCGCCTGGAACTGGCGCAGCAGCTGGGCGAGGGCGCATCGGGGGTGATTTACCGTGCCTGTCTGGATGGCGTGGATGATGTCGCCGTCAAAGTGTTCAAGGGGGCCATGACCAGCGACGGCTTGCCGCGCAGTGAAATGGCCGCCTGCGTCGGCGCCGGTGCGCACCCGGGCCTGATTCCCATCCTCGGGACGCTCGATGCGCATCCGCAAGGGGCAATGGGACTCGTCATGCCGCTCATCGACGCGGCCTTTCGCAACCTGGCGGGACCGCCGAGCCTGGAATCGTGCACGCGCGACGTGTATGCCGATGACGCGCGCTTTACCCCTCCGCAAGCGCTGGCCATTGCCCATGGCATCGCTTCGGCCGTGTGCCAGCTGCACGCGCGCGGCATCGTGCATGGCGACTTGTATGCACACAATATCCTGCATGCGGACGCTGGTACCTCCCTGCTGGGCGACTTTGGCGCGGCGTCCATGTTTGTGCCGGGCTCGCCGCGCGGGGACTTGCTGCAGGGCATAGAGGCGCGTGCCTTTGGCGTGCTGCTGGGTGAACTGATCGCGCATTGTGCGACGCCTTTGCCGGCCCTGCAAGTCATGATGGACGCTTGCCTGCAGGAAGAAGCATTGCAGCGGCCCAGCTTTAATGTGATCGAACGGGCCTTGCGGGACATGCTCCCCGCATAAAAAAATGGCGCAGCCTTCGCAGGCTGCGCCATTTTCATTTCAGGCTGGCAAGATTCAGCTTGCCACCAGGATTTCTTTTTCCGGCAGGGCGATCTGGTTGTCGACGCTGAACTGGTAATCCTTGAAGACGTGTTCGGCCGTCAGGATCTGGTATTCGCCGTTGTCGAGCTTATGCGTGGTGTCCTTCAGGCGATACGTGTAATGGCCGCAGGTCCAGCAGTTGAAGTTGCGCATGTGGGTGCACAGGCACGTCTTGTCCATCACGACGACGGTTTTTTGTTCCGGATGGGCCGCCACTTCGCGGTTGTACGAGTTGATGTACGCGCAGTTGCCCGTCGCGTCGAGCAGGTAGCCATACGATTCGCAGCCTGGGCGGATGCCGGCGCCGATGGCGGGCGTGTTCTTCAGCATGCGCATCGGGTAGCCCGTCGGCGAGACGCCATTGACGATGATGTCTTCTTCCGAGGCCTTGTAATATTCCTGCTTGACCTTGTTTGGCAAGCCGCATTCCTTGGTGACGGTAAAGCGCGTCGCCACTTGCACGCCAGCCGCGCCCGCTTCCAGGAAGGAAACGGCGTCGCTGCCCGTGAAGATGCCGCCAGCGGCGATCAGCGGGATATCCAGCTGTTCTGCCTTCAGGTAGGCCAGCAGTTCCGCCGTGATCGTGTGCAGGTCGTAATTGGCCCAGTCCATGCCGAAACCAAGGTGGCCGCCGGCCAATGGCCCCTCGACGATGATAAAGTCGGGCAAACGGTCGAGCTTGGCGTTCTTGCGCAGGAAAATCTGCAGGGCGCGTACGGACGAGACGATGATGCCCAGTTTGGCATCACGGAAACGCGGATGGTCGGCCATCAGGGCGAACGAGCCGAAGTGCAAACCGGCGGACAGGGTGATGCCGTCGATGCCTGCGTCCAGCGCCGCATTCAGACGCACGCGCAAGGTTTCACGCGGGCCATTCATGGTCAGCTTTTCCATGCAATTGACGAAGATCAAACCATCGCCTTTTTTTGCTTCCATGGTGCGGCCGATATGCAGGCGCTGCGCTTCCGCCAGACGGCCCAGGTCGAATTGCACCACGGCCTTGTCGCTGTTATTGATGTTGAACTTGTACAGTTTCGTCTTGTCTTTGACGAAGGTGGTGTCGAAACGGCGATCCGACACGTCTTCCACCATGGCATCGGAGATATGCCCGATACCGTTCAGCCGGGCCGCTTCCAGGGCCAGCTCCGACGTGGAAATATCCACACCCATTCCGCCTATCATGATGGGCACATATTCTTTTTTGCCAAATCGCAGGCGGAAATCATCAACACGTTTCATTGCTATCCTTAGACTACCGTGGTTATCACTGAGCCAGATGTACGGTCAAGCCCGCCGCCGGTCAGGCGCGCGGGCGCATGTAGCTGCGCGCAGCTTCAATTCTACCCCAAGCGGGCAGGCGCTCCGAGGCAGCTTGCCGCCATGCCGGTGCAAGCGCAGGCCGGAGCGTGCGCATCATCGAAATTAATCGCGGAAATTGTTAAATTCCAGCGGCATGTCGGGCACGTCCTTGCGCAGCATGGCCATGGCCGCCTGCAGGTCGTCGCGCTTGGCGCCCGTGACGCGCACGGCTTCACCCTGGATGCTCGCTTGCACCTTCATCTTGCTGTCCTTGATGACACGCACGATTTTCTTCGCATCATCCGATTCGATGCCATTCTTGATCTTGATGATCTGCTTGACCTTGTCGCCGCCGATCTTCTTGATGTCACCTTCGTCGAGGAAGCGCACATCGACCTTGCGTTTGGTCAATTTGTTGGTCAGCACGTCGCGCACCTGGCTGAGCTGGAATTCCGAGTCCGCAAACGCGGTCAATTCGTTTTCCTTGTGCTCGACGCGGGCGTCGCTGCCCTTGAAGTCGAAGCGGGTCGTGATTTCCTTGTTGGATTGTTCGACTGCATTCTTGACTTCGATCATATCGGCTTCGGAGACTACATCAAATGACGGCATGGTCTGTTCCTTTTCTTGTTAAAGCGAGCGCACGCTCGGCGCGCTGGGCCTTGGCGGCTGATTCTGCGCCATGGGACGGCCCTGTTAAAGATGCGACATTTTAACGGACAACGGGCAAGTCGCCCTTGTCCTGAGGTGGTTTTTTGTCGCTTTCGCTCTATAATCGAGCAAAATTTCCCTATCCCATGTCTGCAGAGCTCACCATCGAACACAATTACTCCCTCCAGCGCCTGAATACCTTCGGCATCACGGCCAACGCGGCCGCCTACGTACGCATCACCTCGCAGGCCGAATTGCACGCCGCGCTGCAAGATCCGGCCCTGTCCGCCATGCCGCGCCTGATACTGGGCGGCGGCAGCAACATCGTGCTGACGGGCGACTTTCCCGGCGCCGTGCTGCACATGGCCACGCGCGGCATGCGCCTGGCGCAGGCGGATTTCGAGACGGTACTCGTCACGGCCGCGGCCGGTGAAAACTGGCACGATTTCGTGCAGTGGACCCTGGCGCAAGGCGTGGGCGGGCTGGAAAACCTGTCCCTGATTCCCGGCACGGTAGGCGCGGCGCCTATCCAGAATATTGGCGCGTATGGCGTTGAAATCAAGGATTATCTGCATAGCGTGAGCGTCATGCACAGCGCCAGCGGCATCGTCTTCGACATGGACCGCGATGCTTGCCGCTTCGCTTACCGCGACAGCATCTTCAAGCAGGCGGACGGGCGCGAACTGATCGTGCTGGAAGTCACGTTTGCCTTGCCGGCCGAGTGGCAGCCGAACTTGCGCTATGCGGAACTGGCACAGGCCGTGGCCGAGCGCAATCTTGCCGAGCCAACAGCACAACAGGTAGCCGAGACGGTGATGGCGATCCGCCGGAGAAAATTGCCCGATCCGGCCGTGATCGGCAATGCGGGCAGCTTCTTCAAGAATCCCGTGGTGTCGCGCGAGCAATGTCTTGCTTTGCTGGAACGTTTCCCGACCCTCGTGCACCATGCGCAGCCCGATGGCACGGAAAAGCTGGCGGCCGGCTGGCTGATCGATCAGTGCGGCTGGAAGGGGAAAAACCTGGGGCCCGCGGGAGTGTATTCCAAGCAGGCACTGGTTCTGGTGAATAATGGCGGCGCTCGTGGCGCGGACATTACCCGGCTGGCGGCAGCGATACAGGATGATGTAGAGGCGAAATATGGCGTGCGCCTGTCGCCCGAGCCTGTGTTTATCTAAATAGTCAATCCGCGCTTGAAAAAATGCTCAGGGCAAGGCAGTGCAACGCAGCCATGGACGTTTTTTCTGCGTGGATTAACCGAAGTGGCAGACATAGTCGACGGTCTCGACGGTTTCAATATCAAAATAGCTATTGCCCGGCACCTTGAATTGCGTGCCCGAGGCATAGCTGTTCCACTCCGTCGCATCGGCCAGGCGTACCTTGCACAGGCCGCTGACGATTTCCATGATTTCCGGCGCGCCCGTGTTGAAGCGCAACGATGACGCGAAAATCACGCCCACGCTTTTCTTCGTGCCATCGGCCAGGATGACGTTATGCGAGACGCATTTGCCGTCAAAGTAGATATTCGACTTCTTGACGACGCTGACATTGTCCAGTTGTGTGCTCATGCTTCACTTTCCTTGCTGTTAAAAATCAGTCCTGGACGTCATCGGCGCTCAGCACGCTGTTGCGTCCGCCGCGCTTGGCCGCGTACAGGGCCTGGTCGGCGCGGTTGATCAATTGCTCGACCGTCGAGTCCGGCGAAGGCACGATGGTGGCCACGCCGATCGAGATGGTGACGATGCCCGTGCTTGCAGCCGGATTCTCGATCTGCAAGCCTTCCAGATGGCGCCGGCACGCTTCGGCGATCAGCAGCGCGCCGGCCGGATTCGTTTCCGGCAGGATCAAGGCGAATTCTTCGCCGCCGTAACGGGCGGCCAGGTCGGCCGGGCGTTTCAAATGTTCCGTCAGCACGGCGGCAACTTTTTTCAGGCCCAGGTCGCCCGCCAGGTGGCCAAAGTGATCGTTATAGCTTTTAAAATGGTCAATATCGCAGAACAGCAAGCTCAGCGGTGTTTTGTCGCGCTGGCCACGCTGCCATTCGAATTGCAGGGTTTCATCGAAGCGGCGGCGGTTGGCGATGCCCGTCAAGCCATCGAGGGCGGCCAGTTTCTGCAGCTCGATATTCGCGTCGGCCAGGTTTTTTTGACTTTCTCGCAGGAAACGAAAAGCCTGGTCGCGCTGCAAGCGGCTGATGTGGGCCGCCGAGTGATAGCGTATGCGCGCCAGCAACTCCAGTCGGTCTGGCAGTTTCACCACGTAATCGTTGGCGCCGACGGCAAAGCTGTGCGCCTTCAGTTTCGGGTCATCCTTGGCCGACATCACGATCACCGGCACATGCGCCAGCGCCTCGTTTTCGCGGTACAGCTTGATCAAGGCGAAGCCGTCGATGCCCGGCATCACCAGATCCTGCAGGATGACGGTCGGTTGCAAACGCAGCGCCGTGTCCAGCGCCTGGGTGGCGTCGGTCATATAGTGAAACTCGATATCCTGCTGATCGCTCAGCATGCGCCGGATTGCCTCAGCAATAATCAACTGGTCG
This sequence comes from Janthinobacterium sp. MP5059B, assembly GCF_001758645.1. Lineage (NCBI taxonomy): Bacteria > Pseudomonadati > Pseudomonadota > Betaproteobacteria > Burkholderiales > Oxalobacteraceae > Janthinobacterium > Janthinobacterium sp. MP5059B. The sequence continues at coordinate 6,567 of NZ_LRHX01000001.1, forward strand.
TCCACCAGCAGGACGCTGACCTTGAATTCGGTCAATGCGGGTTCTTGCTGGATGAAGCTGGAGGAAAATTCTGGCATTGCATTCTTTTCAGATGTTAGGGGAGGGCTCCCACCCATTGTTGAGTTTGGCGCCCAGGCGGCTGCGCAGGCTGGCGCCAATTCTATCCAATGGCAGGATGTGCTGCGCCGCATCGAGTTCGGCCGCCGCGCGCGGCATGCCGTACACGGCGCTGCTGGCCTGGTCTTGCGCGATGGTCGTCTTGCCGGCGCGACGCATGGCCAGCAAGCCATCGCCGCCGTCGCGCCCCATGCCTGTGAGCAATACACCGATGGCGTCGCCGCGCCAGTGCTCCGCCACGCAGTTGAAGAATACATCGACGGAAGGACGGTAAACATACTCGCGTGGTGCTGCATCGTAACCCAAACGATAATTTTGATCTAGCAGCAGGTGATCATTGGTCTTGGCGATCAGTACCGTGCCGGACACCAGTTCGTCGCCTTCGACGATCACGCGCACAGGCATGCTGAGCTGGTCATCGAGCCATTTCGCGAAGTGCGAGGCAAAGGTTTCATCGATGTGCTGCACCACCACGATGGCGCAGCCGGGCGGCGCCGTCCAGCCGGACAGCACCCTGGCCACGGCCGAAGGGCCGCCCGTCGAGGCGCCGATGGCCACCAGGGTCGATACCTGGCCATCGCCCCGTTCGCCGCCATTGCCGTTCGCCTGGCGCGGCGGTGGAGGTTCTGCGCTGTGGCGTATCAGCTTGCCGATGGTCTTGATCTTGGCCAGCAGTTCGCTGTCGCCGCCCACTTGTCCCTGGAGCACGGGGGTGGCCGTGACGTCGAGCGCGCCCGCGCCCAGTGCGCGGAAGACCTGGTTGACATTGTCTTGCGGGCGGCCCGTGACCACCAGGATGGCGCACGGGCTTTGCTCCATGATCAGGCGCGTCGCCTCGACGCCATCCATCTCCGGCATGTTCAGGTCCATCAGGATCAGGTCGGGGCGGTTGCCTTCGCACATGCGCACGGCTTCGAGTCCGGTGCGGGCAATCCACAGCACCTGGTGTTCCTGCGTGCTGGCCACCACGCGGCGCAGGGCCTCGGCGGCCATGGGGACATCGTTGGCAATGGCAATTTTCATGAAGTACAACTCATAAGCGGGCATCTCCTATCAGGTCGGCCACCGCGTCGAGCAAGGTCTCGTCGTGGAAGCTGCCTTTGGTCAGATAATAGTCGGCGCCGGCGGACAGGCCGCGCGCGCGGTCTTCCGGGCGGTCCTTGTACGAGACGATCATCACCGGCAGCTTGTGCAGGTGCAAGTCCTTCTTGATCAGTGATACCAGTTCGATGCCATCCATGCGAGGCATGTCGACGTCGGTGATCACCAGGTCGTACTCGCCGCTGCGCACCACGTTCCAGCCGTCGATGCCGTCGATGGCCACGTCGACTTCGAAGCCGCGCGCCAGCAGCAGCTTGCGCTCCATTTCGCGCACCGTCAGCGAATCGTCGACGACGAGGATGCGCTTGGCGCGGCGCTGCTGCGCGTGGCCCGCCTGCGCCAGCTGGTGCAGGCCGCCTTCGTGCAGCAGCTTGTCGATCGACAGCAGCAAATCGGGCACGTCGAGGATCAGCACCGGTTCGCCGTCGTCGAGCAGGGCGGCGGCGGAAATGTCGCGCATCTTGCCGAAAATCGGATCGATGGCTTGCACCGCCAGGCTTTGCTCGCCGCGGATGGCGTCGACCACCAGGGCATAGCTTTGCTTGCCGCGCCCGATCACCACCACCGGCAAGTCCTCTGCCTGGTTGGCCGCTTCGCCCAGTTCCAGCACCTGCGCCGCCGAGACCAGGCCCAGATGCTCGCCCTTGAGTTCAAAGAACTGCTTGTTTTCCAGGGTATGGATGGCCGCCTGCGGCACGCGCACCACGCTTTCCACCTTGACGATGGGGATGGCGTACGCTTCGCCCTGGATGTCGATCACCAGCGCGCGCACGATCGATTGCGTCAGCGGCAGGGTGATCAGGGCACGAAAGCCCCGACCCGGTTCCGATTCCAGGCGCACCGTGCCGTTTTGCTGGCGTATCGTCTCGTGCACGATATCGAGGCCCACGCCGCGTCCGGACAATTGGTTCGCCTTTTCCTTCAGGCTGAAGGCGGGCAGGAACAAGAATTCCAGCAGCTCGCCCGGCGACAGCGCGGCGGCCATGACGGGGCTGGCCATCTTGCGCTCGATGACGGATTGGCGGATTTTTTCCAGGTCGACGCCACGGCCGTCGTCGCTGATTTCGATGCTCAGCATGCCGGCGCGGTGGCGCGCCTCCATGCGTATCGTGCCCAGCGCTTCCTTGCCCGCGTCGATGCGCTCGTACGGGCCTTCCATGCCATGGTCGATGGCATTCCTCAGCATGTGGTTCAGCGGGCTTTCGATCTTCGCCAGGATGTCGCGGTCGACCAGGGTGTCTTCGCCCTCGATCTCCAGCTGCACTTCCTTGCCCAGGCTGCGCGCCAGGTCGCGCACCATGCGGGGAAATGCATGGATGCCGTCGCGGAAGGGGCGCATGCGCAGGGCCAGCACTTCGTCGACCATGCCTTGCGAGACGGCCAGCAGGCGCCGCTCATAGGTTTCGATGTCGGCGATGTGTTCGAGCATGAACTGCTTCAGGGGCTGCGTCTTTTGCAGCGCCAGCAGCGACTTTTCCATCAGGCCCGCGTCGCCCGCGCGGGCAATGGCTTCGTGCAGGTGCTCGATGGCGGAAAACAGGCTGCTCTGGTTGCGTTTGAAGCGCTGCAGCGCGCCGATGAACGGGTGCATCTGGTGCGCGTTGATGCGCGATTCGCTGGCCAGCGACAGCAATTTGTCGAAGTTTTGCGCCGGCGCCTTGGCTGGTGCGGCTCCCGTGCGTGGCGCAGGCGCGGCCGCTTCCGGCTCCTCTATCGCCAGGCCGCTGGCCACGGGAGCCTGTGGTGTGGCCGCTGCCGGCGCCGGCATGGGCGCAGGCGCCGAGGGCAGGGCCGGCAATTCGGGCAGCTCGGCGATGCCAGCAATGGCGTTCAGGGTCTGGTCGATCTGCGCCGCATTCGCAGCCAGCCATGCTTCGGCGCCCGCGTCGTCCAGGCGCGACAGCTGCACGATCAGGTCGACGCCCGAGAGCAGCACGTCGACCCGCTCCGGCGTGAGTTTCAGGCGGCCATGCTGGGCGGCGACAAAGCTGTCCTCCATCCCGTGCGCCAGCTGCACCACCACCTGCAGGCCGACGATGGCGGCCGCGCCCTTGATCGAGTGCGCCGCGCGCATCATCGCTTCGACGGCGGCCGCGTCGCCCGCATGGCGCTCCATGGCCAGCAAGCCGTCGGTGAGAATCTGGGTCTGGCTGTCCGCCTCCATGCGGAACAGGTCCAGCATGGAAAAGGCACTCAGGTCGCCGTGCTGATCCTGGCTCATCGTAATAGTCTCGCAAGTTGAAAGCCGATCAGCGCCGTGTCGAGGCAGCCGATGCGCATGTCGCCCTCGGTGATGACACCGGACAGATAGCGCGACAGGCCCTTGTTGATGGTGGCCGCCGGCGCCTGCACGGTGCTCGACGCATAGCGCACGATGCCGTGCAGGTCGGCCACGGGCAGGGCGTAGGCCTGCTCTTCCCAGCGCATCAGCAGCAGGCGCGCGAACGTGTGGCGGCCCTTGGCCGGCGGCGCGCCCTGTTCGTCGATGCCCAGCAAACTGGCCAGCGACATGCATGGATACAGCTTGCCGCCGATATTGACGATGCCCGCCAGGCCGCGCCCGCCGCGGTGCGGCAGCACGTGCGGCTTGGCCTGCGGCGCCACGGAGTCGAACACGCGCGTGGGCAGCGCCAGCCATTCGCGGCCGATGCGAAACACCAGCACCGAGCTGTCGCGTACTTCGCCGCCCGCATCGATCTGGCGGAAGTGGCTGGCCCAGTCGCGCTGGTAGTGTTCATCCACGGGCCGCTGCAGGTTGCGCTGGGCGGCGCCCGCATACACGTCGCAGTTGCGGCAATGCACGTTGGCCGGCAGCTTGGGGCAGCTCTGGTCGCCGACCACGCCGATATGGTTCCAGCAGTCGTCGATGGCGGCGGGGGACTCGGTGGCGATGAGGTTGGTCATGCATGCCCCTTAGTTGGACGCCTGGCGGCGCTGGTAGATGCGCGCTGCGCGCGCCTTCAGGGTGGCGGCGGCTGTTTGGTTGCCATTGCGTTCGGCCAGCAGGGACAGGTGGCACAGCGCCTCGTAATGGTCGGGCTGCAGGTAGATGCAGCGGCGCCAGTAATCGTCGGCCAGGTCCATCTTGCCGGCCAGTTCATTGATGATGCCCAGCATGAAATACGCTTCCGCCGCCTCGGGCACTCTGGCCAGGTGGGCGTGGCATTTTTCGCCCGCTTCGCGCAACTGGCCACGGTCGGCCAGCAGGCGCGCCTCGGCCAGCAAATCGGCTTGCGCGGCCGGCGCCGGCGATGGCACGGACACGGGGCGCGTGCGCGGCGCTGTCGCGGCGGCAGGGGCGGCTGCGGCGGCGCGCCTTGGCGCGAGCGGGACGCTGCGCAGGGGGCGCGCGGCCGGCAGCGGCGCCACTTGCACGGGGCTGGCCGGCGCCGCCGTCTCCTTCTTCAGGGCGAAGGCCTGGCGGAACTGCAGCGGCGCAAAGCCGTTCTGGCAGAACGACGGCACTTCCGCATAGCCGGCCAGCAGCATGCCGTCGTCGGCCAGCAGGGCGGACAGGTTGTGGATGGCCGCGCGCGTGGTCGGCTTGTCGAAGTAAATCAAGAGGTTGCGGCAGAAGATGACGTCGTAATGGCGGCTGTAGGTGGCGGTATCGAACTGCAGCAGATTGCCCTGTTTGAAGGTTACCTGTTCGCGCAGGGAGTCGATGATGCGGTAGGCGTCGTCGGCCACGTGCGTGAAATAGCGGTCGCGGAAGGCCACGTCCTGCGCGCGGAAGGCATTGCGGCCATACACGCCGGCTTGCGCACGCTCGATGCAGCCGGGACTCAGGTCATACGCGTCGATGCTGAACGCCTGTTTCGGCACGCCGCCGTCGCGCAGCGCCATGGCCATCGAATACGGTTCCTCGCCGCCCGCGCAGGGAATCGACAGGATGCGCGTGGCGCGCCCCCGTGCCCAGCGTTCCTGCACCAGTTCGACGGTGGCGTAGAACGCCTGCGGGTCGCGGAACAGCCACGATTCCGGAACCACCACCAGCTCGATCAATTGCGTCATTTCGGCCGGCGTGAGCGCTTGCAGGTAGGCTTCGCTATCGCTGAAGCCCGTTTGCTCCATGCGCTGGCCGACGGCCCGCTCGGCCACGGCTTTGGAGACGGACAGGCCGGTCGCGCGGCGCAGCAGGGCTTGTGCCGTCATGCCGCGCCCGCGTCTTGAAACAGCAGCGCGCGCACGTCGGGCGGCAGCAGGTGCTCCAGTTCCACCAGTTGCACGATGCCGTCGGCGTCGCTGGCCACCAGGCCCAGGAAGGGCGCCGTCGTCACGCCGCTATCCTCGAGCTTGTCCGCCGCGATGTCGGCGATGCCGCGCACCTGCGAGGCCAGCAAGCCCAGCGCATGCGTGGCGCCGCCAGGCGCGCGGTAGTCGACGATGACGATGCGCGTGTCGAACTGCGCGGCGGCGGCAGGCAGCCCGGCCAGGCGCGACAGGTCGATCACGGGCACGGGCGTGCCGTGCAAGTCCATCAGGCCGGCCACGTAGTCTGGCGTGAGCGGCAACTGTTTCAGCTCCAGCAGCGGCAAGACGCGCACGATGCCGGCCAGGGGCAGGCCATAGCGGTCGCGTCCGATGTGAAAGAGCAGTACTTTCATGGGATCAGATGGTGACGGCGAAGGTCGACACGCTCGACTGCAGGTCGCCTGCCGCATATTGCAGCTGGTGCACCGCTTCGCTGGTGGCTTTCAGCGATTCCACCGTCTGCTGCGTGGCATCGTTGAGCTGCATCATGGTGTCGGAAATCTGCGACGCGCCGATCGCCTGCGATTGCATGCCTTGCAGAACGGCATCGAATTGCGGCGTGAGTTTCTGCACCTGGTCCATCACGGACGACAATTGTTCCGCCACTTGGCGCACCTCGCCCACGCTGCGGCGAATTTCTTCCGAGAATTTATCCATGCCCATCACGCTGGCGGACACGGCTGACTGCATTTCCTTGAGCATTTGCTCGATATCCCAGGTGGAGACGGACGTCTGGTCGGCCAGGCGGCGGATTTCCGTCGCCACCACGGAGAAGCCGCGGCCCGCCTCGCCCGCTTTTTCCGCCTCGATGGCGGCGTTCAGCGACAGGATGTTGGTCTGGTCGGCCACTTTCGTGATGGTGATCAGTACGCTATTGATATTGCTGGCTTTTTCCGACAGGGCGGCCAGCTTGGCGTTGATGGAATCGGTGGCCGAGACCATGTGCTGCATGGTCGAGTCCATGCGCTTGAGGTTGTTTTGTGCTTCGGCCGTGGCATTCGTCGTGTAGTCGGCCACGGCGGTGGCGTCTTCCATGGTTTTCAGCAACTGGCTCGTGTTGGCCGAGATTTCCTTGGTGGTGCTGAGAATTTCCACGCTGGTTTGCGCCTGTTCGATGCCCGTGGCTTCCTGCTGGCGTGCCGAGGCGGCGATTTCCGTGGCCGATGTCGTCACCTGGATGCCGGCTTTTTGCACATTGTTGAGCAAGCTGCGCAGGTTTTCGAACATCTTCGCCAGGCCGTTGCCCAGCTGGCCGATGGCGTCGTTGCCCGTGATGCCGACCTTGCCTGTCAGGTCGCCCGAGGCCGCCTTCGACACCACTTCCAGCAGGGAATCGACCTTGGCCCGCAAGGTGTTGGTGGCGGCCAGTTCGTTGGCCTGGTTGTCCTGGATGGTTTGCGCCATGCGGTTGAATTCTTCCGTCACCTTGCCCAGCTCGTCGCGCGAGATGATGGCGGCGCGCGCGCCCTGCTCGCCGCCGGCGATGCGCCCGACGGCGTCCGTCAGGCTGTTCAGCGGGCCGAGGATGGAACGGCCCAGCAGGTAGGAAATGCCCAGCGCCAGCACCACGCACAGCAGGCCGCCCAGCGCCAGGGTCAGCATCATAGTTTCCTGCAATTTTGTCGTGGTGGCCGTGCGTTCGACCAGCAAGCGGGATTCTTCGGCAGCGACTTCGTCAAGCAGCTTGTTCGCTTGCGCGACGGCCGGGTAGCCGGTCGGCGGCATGGTGCGCGCCACCGCTTCCGTGGCGCCCGGCGCGTTGCCCAGCGCGCGGCGCTTCTCGATCAGGGGATTGATCCACTCCTTCACCCAGGTGGTGGTCAGCTGGTCGATCTTGCGGAAGCGTTCCGACTGTACCTTGTTGTCGACCGTCATGGCGATGGCTTTTTGCGTGTGCTGGCTCAGCACCGCCATCTCGTCCGTTCCAGGGTTCAGCGAGGCTTCGTTGCCTGTCAGGATGAAACCGCGTGCTTCCACCTGGATTTGTAGGATGGAATTGTGAATCCTGTCGATCTCGACCAGTACTTCCATCGTGTGGCGGTCCCATGCATTGGCTTCCGACAGGCGCGAAAAGCTGTTGTAGGCCACGCCCAGCAGGATCAGGATGATGGTCACGATGGAGCCGAAGCCCAGGTACAGTTTATTCTTGATACTCAGGTCTTTGAACATGGGAGGGCTCCGGAAGCGGGAAGGTCAGCACAATTGCACTGTAGCATTTTGCCATGCGGACAGCAAAATGGGGGCGATCTCGGGACGTGGCGGGGCGTAATTTGCGGCAGAGTGCGCTCCAGACGCAAAAAAGCCGCCCGTGGGCGGCTCAGGCAGCTGCGGGAGGCAGTGCCTCCCGGCAACTAATTACTTCCTGGCCCGCGCTTTTTTTTCGCGGGCGATGGCGGCGATGCGCATGCGCAAGGCATTCAGCTTGATGAAGCCGCCTGCGTCGGCCTGGTTGTAGGCGCCGCCGTCTTCGTCGAAGGTGGCGATGTTCATGTCGAACAGCGAATCTGTCTTCGAATCGCGCGAGACGACGATGACATTGCCTTTGTACAGCTTGATGCGTACCCAGCCGTTCACGGTTTCCTGCGTGTGGTCGATCAGGGTTTGCAGGGCAACGCGCTCAGGCGCCCACCAGTAACCGTTGTAGATCATCGATGCGTAGCGCGGCATCAGGTCATCTTTCAGGTGGGCCACTTCGCGGTCCAGGGTGATCGATTCGATGGCGCGGTGGGCTTTCAGCATGATAGTGCCGCCCGGGGTTTCATAGCAGCCGCGCGATTTCATGCCGACGTAGCGGTTTTCCACCAGGTCCAGGCGACCCACGCCATGCTTGCCGCCAACCTTGTTCAGTTCGGCCAGGACGGTGGCAGGCGACATGCGCACGCCGTTGATGGCGACGATGTCGCCTTTTTCGTATTCGATGTCCAGGTATTCCGCTTCGTCCGGGGCCTTTTCAGGGCTGACGGTCCAGCGCCACATGGTTTCTTCCGCTTCGGCGCTCGGGTTTTCCAGGTGGCGGCCTTCAAAGCTGATGTGCAGCAAGTTGGCGTCCATCGAGTACGGCGCGCCGCCGTTCTTGTGCTTCATGTCGATTTCGATGCCGGCGTCTTCCGCGTACTTCAGCAGTTTTTCGCGCGACAGCAGATCCCACTCGCGCCATGGAGCGATGATTTTCACGCCTGGCTTCAGCGCGTAGGCGCCCAGCTCGAAACGCACCTGGTCGTTGCCCTTGCCGGTCGCGCCGTGCGAGATGGCGTCGGCGCCGGTGGCGTTGGCGATTTCGATCAGGCGCTTGGCGATCAAAGGACGGGCGATCGAGGTGCCCAGCAGGTATTCGCCTTCGTAGACGGTATTGGCGCGGAACATCGGGAAGACGAAATCGCGCACGAATTCTTCGCGTACATCTTCGATATGGATGTTTTCCGGCTTGATGCCGAACTTGATGGCCTTGGCGCGCGCCGGTTCCAGCTCTTCGCCCTGGCCCAGGTCGGCCGTGAAGGTGACGATTTCGCACTGGTAGTTATCTTGCAGCCATTTCAGGATGACGGAGGTGTCGAGTCCGCCGGAATAGGCCAGGACTACTTTTTTAATGTCGCTCATATTGCTTCCAGTTGTCGTTGTCGATATATGTGTTGCGATGCTGCCGGGAGTTCTGCAGTTCCAGGCGAATTAGTTGATTTTACCCAGTAACAGGTATTCGATCAGCGCTTTTTGCACGTGCAAACGGTTTTCCGCTTCGTCCCACACCACCGATTGCGGGCCGTCGATCACTTCGGCGGCTACTTCCTCGCCGCGGTGGGCGGGCAGGCAGTGCATGAACAGCGCGTCGGGCGCCGCGCGGGCCATCTTCGCGCCATCGACGATCCAGCCGTCGAAGGCGGCGATGCGGGCCGCGTTTTCCGCTTCGTAGCCCATGCTGGTCCACACGTCCGTGTTGACCAGGTGCGCGCCTTCGCAGGCGTCGGACGGGTTGGCAAAGAAGGTGTAGCGCTCGGTCTTGACTTGCGACAGGTCGATGTCGTAGCCCTTCGGCGTCGACACGTTGACGTGGAAGCCGAACACCTCGGCCGCCTGCAGCCACGAGTACAGCATGTTGTTGGCGTCGCCGATCCAGGCGACGACCTTGCCGGCGATCGAGCCGCGGTGTTCGATGTAGGTGAAGATGTCGGCAAAGACCTGGCACGGGTGGTGTTCATTGGTCAGGCCATTGATCACCGGCACGCGCGAATTGGCGGCGAAACGCTCGATGATTTCCTGGCCGAAGGTGCGCACCATGATGATGTCGCACATGCGCGACATGACCTGGCCCGCGTCTTCCACCGGCTCGCCGCGGCCCAATTGGGAGTCGCGCGTGTTCAGGTAGATGGCGGCGCCGCCCAGCTGGTGCATGCCGGCTTCGAACGACAATCGCGTGCGGGTCGAGTTCTTTTCAAAGACCATCACCAGGGTGCGGTCGATCAGGGGATGGTAGATTTCGTAGTTCTTGAACTTGCGCTTGATCAGATGGGCGCGTTCGATCACATATTCGTACTCTTCCAACGTGAAATCGGAGAACTGGAGGTAGTGCTTGATCGGTTTTTTTGTCGACATAATGACCACTTGAAGATGCGCAGGCCGCCGGCGGCGTGCCTTTCCCGCCGGGTTGCATCAGCGTAAAACATCTCGTCTGATGACTGCCTCGCCCGGCGCGCTGCTGTGTTGATCGGTGCCAGCGCGACGCCTGTCGCGCGGTACGATGCGGTTTGCCAAGTTGAAAATAATGCAATGGCAAGTACTTCAGCCGTTCAATTATAAGGGTTTTGCTTTTAGATTGGAAAGACTGGCCGGGCGCGTACTTGTATAGGCAAGCCTGCGCCCGGGCAACGGGGCGGTGGATTAATAGATGCTGGCGGGCGCAGCGCCGTCCAGCTGGGGCGCCACCAGGGGCAAGTCCAGGGTGAAGCGGGTGCCGGCAGGGCTGCTGGCCACCTGGATGGTGCCGCCCAGCAGGGCTGTGACGATGTTGTAGCTGATCGACAAACCCAGGCCGCTGCCACCCTGGCCCAGCTTGGTGGTAAAGAAGGGGTCGAAGATGCGCGACAAATGCTGTTCGGCGATGCCGCCGCCATTGTCTTCGAAGACGATCTGCACGCGCGCCGCCTCCATCGTGGCGGACAAACGCATGCGGCCCGCGCCGGCGCCGCCATCGTTGGGCGCGGGGGGGAAGGCGTGCAGCAGGGCATTGTTGATTAGGTTGGTGATCACCTGGCCGAACGGGCCAGGATAGCTGTCCATGGCGATGCCGAAGGCTATCTCCACTTCGATGCGGTGGCCCGAGCTGCGGATGCGGTTCATGACGGTGGCGATGATTTCATTGCTTACTTGTTGCAAGTCAAACCGGCGCCGCTGCTCGGTGGTGCGGTCGACGGCCACTTGCTTGAAACTGTTGACCAGGTCGGCCGCGCTGCGCAGGCCGCGCATCACCAGCGCCGACGCCTTGTTCGCATCGTCGATGAAGGCGGCCAGGTCCGAGCGGCGCAGGCCGGGGCCGTTCATCATGCGTTCCACGTCTTCCGTCTTTTGCTGCATGGTACTGGCGATTAATAAACTGTTGCCGATCGGGGTATTCAGTTCATGCGCCACGCCGGCCATCAGCGAACCGAGGGCAGCCAGTTTTTCCTGCGATACCAGTTGCGCCTGGGCATCTTGCAATTGCCGGTAGGCGCTGGCGTTGTCGAGCGCGATGGCGCCATACGCGCACAGGGTACGGAAGATCAGCCGCTCGCGTTCGCCATACGCGTTGGCATGGCAAGCTTGCACCGTCATCACGCCCAGCACGCGTTCGCCCACCATCAGCGGCACGTACAGCACGCTCTGGTTATGCAGGGTGCCGGGCACCGTGTAGGCATGGCGGCGCGGCGGTACCTGGTCGATATACACTTCGCGCCGGCCCAGCAGGCAGCGCACGGAGTAGGCGCGTGGATTGCTCAGTGGAATGGCGTTGTCGGGCAGGGGGCGGCCCGCTTCCATGCCGTGCGCGCGGCGTAGCGCCGTGCCAGCCGGATCGAGCATGTAGACGGCGAAGGTGTTGACTGGCAGCAAGGCATGCACATGGCGGTCCAGCACCTGGAATACGGCGCTGGCATCGAGGTGGGTGGTGATTTCCTGGCCGATGGCCGACAGCCGTTCCAGCGTATCGCTGGTCTGTTGCAGCACTTCGGCGCGGCGCGCTTCGGAGGCGGCCAGTTCGCGGTGGTGATAGCCTTCCGAGCGCGCATGTTCCGTCTGGTGGTAGACCTGCATGGCGGTAGCGCGGTTGCTCGCCTGCTGGGTGTGGCTTTTTTCACGCGCCATGCCCGCATCGAGGGCGATATCGTAGGCGCGCGCATAGTCGCCCGCATGCGCGTATTCGCGCGCCAGCGCATCGAGCAGTTCGCCGGGCGGCGAATAGCCTTCGATGGAGGCGGCCACCTGCAGCGCCTGGTGCAGGAAATGCAGGGCGGGATTGCGTTCCAGCATGCCTGCGGGCGGCGGCAGCTCGTGGCGCGCATGCAGCATGGACAAGACGCGCAGCGCCGCCACCTGATGCATGGCGTCGCCTTGCGCGGTGGCCAGCTGGCAAGCCCGTTCGGCCGCCTGCAGCGCTTCATCGGGGCGATCCAGATAGGACAGCGCGTGGGCGCTGCCGCGCTGCGCCATGCTGCGGAAATCGGCCTGGCCCAGCGCTTCGGCGCGCTGCGCCAGCCGGCTGAAGGCGTCGAGCGCCGTGTCGTAGTCGCCCTTGTCCAGGCTGAGTTCACCCAGGTGGAATAGGGCGTTGGCATAGGTGCGCGCGCCCGCCACGGGGGCCAGGATGAGCAGCGCCTGGCGCAGCAAGTCTTCGGCCGCGGCCAGCCGCCCCAGCTTGCGCATGGTTTCGGCCGTATGCGTCTGGCAGGCGCCGATGCTGCGCGGCCAGCCGGTGGGGCGCGCCAGGTCCAGCGCGCACTGCATCCATTCGAGGGCCGATTCGTTGTCGTTGAGGCTGGCGAAGCAGTCGCCGATATTGATGGCGGCCGTGATGGCGCCGCGCAGCTGGCCGCTTTCCAGCGCTGCTTCGTAGCTTTGCATGTAGTGGCCGGCGGCCGTGCCCAGGTCGCGCGAAGTGTGCGCCAGCAAGCCGCGGAAATCATGCACCCAGGCAGCCAGCGGCGCGGGCAGCTTGCCGCTGGCGCCATCGGCCTGGAAGTGGCTGCCCCAGCGCGCTTGCGCGGCCGGCGCATCGCGCAGCACGGCCCAGCGCGCCGTGGCCGCGTCGGCCAGGCTGGCGCGCATCGCATCGCCGGCGCTGCGCGCCTGTTCGGCAGCGGCCAGCAGTTCGGCATCGCAGCGGGCATGGTCGCCCCGGTCGACGGCAATCGAGGACAGCAGCCAGTGCGCGTCGGCGCAAGCGGCGCCGTCGCCATGCGCGCACAGGATGGCGTGCGCCGCCATGGCCAGGCTTTCGGCCGCATCGAGCGCACCTTGCAGCCAGGCCACTTCCGCCTGCACCAGTTGCAGGCGCGCCTGCGCGATGGCCAGGGCGTGGGCTGGCAGCTGGGCTTGGGGCAACAAGGTTGCCGCTTCGGCTGCATGGTGCAGCGCCTGTGCGCAGTTACGCTGGCGCAAATGCCATGCCAGCAACATCAGCAAGGGCAAGCGCTCCAGGGCGCGCAATGGTCGCAGTGTGTCTTCCCACTGTGCAATGTCATGTTCGAGGGCGAACATTTCCATCCGAAATCTCCCGCAAGGCGATGGTGTTGGCCCGCGGCCAGTGACACCTTATTGGATCGCATTGTAAGCTGCATTCGGATGCAGTTGTTTGGCCGACTCGACAGTATTTTTTTGCGCGCGCCATTTCAGGCGGCGCAAAGCAGGCGGGGCGTGCATCAGCCCCTGCCGGCTGATGCACGCCCCGTGGACAGCCTGGCGATGGCCGTGCCGCCTGTGCCGTACTGCTTGTGCTAGCGGCCGGCGAAGTGCACGGTGCTGGCTGTTTCGCCAGCCTTGGCGATGGCGCCCGGAATATTGTTCAGTCCGGTAATGGCGATGACGTCGCCATCGTTGCGAAATTCCATGCGGGTGCCGCTGGCCGTTTCAAAGACGCCGGGCGCGCGGCCGAACAGCTCTATTTCGGGCTGTCCCTTGATTTGCGTGAAGTAGCGGTTGACTTGCTGGCGCAGCAGCAAGGTATCGCCCGTGTCGAGCTGGTAGCGATTGCCGTACTGGCTGAATTCCTGCGGGGCCAGTTTATACACCTTGCCGGAGATCTGGACCTTGTCCTGGTCGCCGATTTCCAGCGCGCTGGCGCTGAGGCAAGAAAGGCCGAGGACGAGGGCGGCGCTACCGAGGGCGAGGGTACGCGAGAACGATGCTTTCATGATTTCACCTTGTGATCAAAATGCTGGTTGGAGTTAGACCAATGTTGTCTCCAGCAGGTTCGCTGGCGGGGACAATGCCAAGGTAGCAATCGGACCTGCGCGATGCCAGCGCAAAGCGATGAAACGCAGGAATTCGGCGCTGAAACGCGAAATCGGACGATGGATGGTTTTGGAATGAATGCAGGAAAGCGGGCTGAGCGGCAGAATTTAATTCTGTTTATTTCACGTTGGTAATGTTTTTGTCGGTTTGGCGCCCGCTCCGATGGCGGGCGCCAAGCGCGTTAATACAGCGTTTGCGCCGATTCGTGCAGCAGCTGGCCATACAGGGTGTGGCGCATCTTGGAGATTTTTCCTTCGGACAAGGCTTGCAGGATGGCGCACTGCGGCTCGATCAGGTGGCGGCAGTTATAGAATTTGCAGCCGCCCAGGTAGGGCTGGAATTCGCGGAAGGCCCGTTCCAGCATGCCCTCGGACAAGTGGTACAGGCCGAATTCCTGGAAGCCGGGCGAATCGATGATGGAGCTGTTCGCGCCCAGTTCGTCGAGCTTGTACAGGCGCGTAAAGGTGGTCGTGTGCTTGCCCGTGTCGAGCGCGGCCGAGATTTCGCGCACGGCGATGTCCGCGTCCGGCACCAGCAGGTTGATCAATGATGACTTGCCCATGCCCGACTGACCGATGAGGATCGACGACTGGCCCTCCAGCAGGGGTGCCAGGGTGGCTACGGCGTGCTCCGGTTCGGCGCGCGCCGACACTTCATCGACGGGATAGCCCATCGAGGAATACGGCAGCAGGCGTTCCCGGGCACGCTCCAGCGAAGCGGTCACATCCGTCTTGTTGAGGATGATGCGCGCTTCGATGCCGGCCGCGTCGGCCGCCACCAGCGAGCGCGAGATCAGGTCGTCGGCAAAGCCCGGTTCCGTCGCCACGACGATGAACAGCTGCGTCAGGTTGGCGGCCAGCAATTTCGACTTGTACTGGTCCGAGCGGTACAGCAAGGTCTTGCGTTCCTCGATGCGGTCGATGACGGCCTGGTCGTTGGAAGTGCGCGTCAGGTGCACGATGTCGCCCACGGCCACATTGGTTTTCTTGCCGCGCGTTACGCATTGCAGCTTGGCGCCGTCCACGTCGGCCAGGTAATGGCGGCCGTGGGCGGCGATGATGACGCCCGTCAACTTGCCTTCGCTCATGGGGCCACCTGGCTGCTCTGGTAGATAAGGTCTGCCTTGGCGGCGCAGATGAAGTCGTTTTCGGACAGGCCGCCGGCACCCTGGTTGACCGAATGCGTGTCGTAGCGCACGGCGCAGGATTTGTAAGTAATGATGAGCTCCGGATGGTGGTCTTGCGTATGGGTCATATAGGCCAGGGCGTTCACGAACGCCAGGGTCTGGTAGTAATTCTTGAAGCCGAAGTCGCGGCACAGCTTGCCGTTTTGCACCGTCCACAGGGGCAGCAGGGCGTGCAGCGTGGCGATATCCGTGTCGCCCAGCGCCTGCTGGCGCGGCGTGCAGCTCAGTTGGGCAAGGTCTTGCGAAGTCGATGGCGTATTCATGCGGAAGCCCCTTTCAGGTGGCGGATGCGCACGCTGGCCGGCGGGTGCGAGTCATAGAAGGCCGAGTGCAGCGGGTCGGGCGTCAGGGTCGACGCATTGTCTTCATACATTTTGACGAGCGCCGACACCAAATCGTCCGCCTGCGTGTGCGTGGCGGCAAAGGCGTCGGCTTCGAATTCGTGCTTGCGCGAGCTGAGCGACGTCAACGGCCCCAGCAGGAAAGTGAAGACGGGCAAGGCCAGCATGAACAGCAGCAGCGCCAGCGCGTCCGTCGGCTGGCCCGTCAGCGCCAGCGCCACGGGATCGACGCCCAGGCCCGCGTAAAACCACGGCTGCGTCTTCAGGAAGCCCAGCAGCGCGAGGAAACCCAGCGAGATGACGAACATCATGGCGATGCGCTTGACGATGTGCTTGAGCTTGAAGTGGCCCAGTTCATGCGCCAATACGGCTTCGATTTCCTGCGGCGCCAGGCGCGACAGCAGGGTGTCGAAGAAGACGATGCGCTTGTTGGCGCCAAAGCCCGAGAAATACGCATTGCCGTGGGCGCTGCGCTTCGAGCCATCCATGACGAACAAGCCTTTCGAAGCGAAGCCGACGCGCTGCATCAAGCCTTCGATGCGGCTTTTCAGCGCTTCGTCGGCCAGCGGCGTGAATTTGTTGAACAGGGGGGCAATGACGGTTGGGAACAGCACCATCATCAGCAGCTGGAAGCCGCTCCAGACGAACCACGCGTACAGCCACCACAGGTCGCCCGACTTGGCCATCAGGGTCAGCACGACCCAGATCAGCGGCAAGCCGATGACGGCGCCCAGGCCAACGCCCTTGAGCATGTCCGTGAAAAACAGCTTGCGCGCCATGGTGTTGAAGCCGAAGCGCTGCTCCAGCACGAACTGGCGGTAATAGTCGAAGGGCAGGTCGATCAGGCCGGAAATGGCGGCAAAGGCGGCGATCAAGCCGATCTGGTACAACATGGGTGAGCCTGGACCCATCCATTCATTCAGGTGCAGCGCCAGCCATTGCAGGCCGCCCAGCAAGGTAAAGCCGATCAGCACGGCATAGTTGATCAGCAGGGTCAGCAAGCCGAACTTGGTCTTGGCCACCGTGTAGTCGGCCGCCTTCTGGTGCGCGGCCAGCGGGATTTTTTCCGCGAATTCGGGCGGGACAACGGCGCGGTGCGCCAGCACGTGGCGAATCTGCCGCGAAGCGAGCCAGAAGCGCACGGCGAGGGTCAAAACGAGGACGGATACAAACAAAATCGAAAACGCGAGTGAATACATTCTGTGCCTGTGAGAAAATGGCTGATTATTTAGTTTGATTAGGCCAAGAGAGAATTATGTCACAAGCGACCGACTTAACTGCATCCACCCCCGCACCCGCGGTGCCCGCACGTCCAAATGAGATGAACCTGGTCTGGGTCGACATGGAAATGACGGGTCTGGAGCCCGATACCGACCGCATCATCGAGGTGGCGGTAGTGGTGACGGACATGCACTTGAACCTGCTGGCCGAAGGCCCCGTGTTCGTGATTCACCAGTCGGATGAAACCCTGAACAAGATGGATGCCTGGAACAAGGGCACGCACGGCCGCTCGGGCCTGATCGACAAGGTCAAGGCGTCGACCGTAACGGAAGCCCAGGCGGAAGCGGAATTGATCGCCTTCCTGAAGAAATACGTGCCGGCAGGCAAGTCGCCCATGTGCGGCAACACCATCGGCCAGGACCGCCGCTTCATGGTGCGCGGCATGCCGAAGCTGGAAGCATTCTTCCACTATCGCAATGTTGACGTGTCGACACTGAAAGAGCTGTGCAAGCGCTGGAAGCCGGAAATCGCCACCGGTTTCAAGAAGCACCAGAAGCACACGGCGCTGGCCGATATCCTCGAGTCGATCGAAGAGCTGAAGTACTACCGCGAACACTTCATCAAATTGTAAGTTGAAAACGCCTCACAAAACCTACTGCGCGTCGGTATAGGCGGCCTGCGATGCTCACCGTACCAGAGTACGGTTGCGCTTCTTAGCCACCTCTCCCTTCCGCTCGCTACGGTTTTGTGAGGCGTCGCGAAGGTTCTGTTACATCGTATCAAAGGCGTAGGTCGGCTTAGCGCCCTGGCGCGTAAGCCGACGCATCCGGGGCCGCGAAGACCAGGCCGTGCCATTCGCCATCCTCACCCTGCCACTCCAGCGCAAACGGTCCCGTTTGCCGCAAGTCCGTGATCCACACTGTCTCGCCAGGTTCGCGAAAATACGCCACGCACTGCCCGAACGGTTGCTCCAGCCGGCACAGCACCAATCCCTCGCCCGCCACGGCGCACCATTGCTCATGGACATCGATCAAGCCCACGGCCGGGTCGCCATAGAACTCGCCCAGGCTGGCTTGCCGGCCATCGGCCGCCGTCACCTTGGCGTGTTCATATTCATGCTGGACAATATATTGGGCGCTGCGCGCCAGTTCCCTGCTCGTCATGCTGTCTCCACGGTGGGCCAGACGGTTTCCTGGTCGGCGCGCGCCTCGGCGATCAGCCATTCGCAGAAGGCGTGCACGAGGGGGCGCGTTTCCGCCTGGGGCGAACGCAGCAGATAATAGCAGTGGGGGCCGCGCACGGCGTGTTCGAACACGCGCACCAGGCGGCCCGAGCGCAGATCGTCGCCGATCAGGGGGCTGGCGGCGATGGCCACGCCTTGGCCGCTGGCGGCCGCGTCCAGGCACAGATACGTGTGCGAAAAGCGCGCGCCGCTGTTGCCGCTATTGCCGCTGTAATGTACGCCGCAGCTGTGCAGCCAGCGCGTCCAGTCGATTTCGCCGGGCAGGTGCACTTCCGGCTCGTCGTGCAGCAGCGGGTAGCGCAGCAGGTCGGCGGGCTGGCGCAGGCTGGCCGCGTTGGCGCGGAAATCGGGGCTGCAGACGGCGGAAAACCATTCTTCCATCAATAAATCCACTTTCAGGCCCGGATAGCGGCCCGGTCCCAGGCGGATGGCCACGTCCACGCCATCGCGCGCCAGGTCGACCGGGTGCATCGAGGCCAGCACGCGCAGTTCGATCTGCGGATAGCGGTCGCGCAAGCGTCCCAGGCGCGGCATCAGCCAGCGCGAGACGAGCGAGCTGGTGGCCGTCACCGTCACCACCTTGTCATCGCCCTGGCGCCGCGCCTGCTCGGATACATCGGCCAGCTGGTTGAGTATCGGCCCCAGCGAGGCCGCATAGCGCTGGCCGGCGCTGGTGAGCACCACGCCGCGCGGCAGGCGCTGGAACAGCACGATGCCCAGCCACGCTTCCAGCTGTTTCACATGATGGCCGATGGCGCCGGCCGAGACGTGCAATTCTTCGCCCGCGCGCTGGAAGCCTTCGTGGCGGGCGGCCGCCTCGAAGGCGTGCAGGGCGGCAAGTGGGGGCAGGGGACGTGACATGGCATTCTCAAGAGAATTGAGCCTCAGTATTATTTGGCCTATCCGTGAAGAATATTGGTTTGTTTCATTTTGCGCAAGCGAATATGATGCCGTCACTGCGTGAGGTGACCCGCAATAGGATTCACGCATGAATCATCTACCAGCCTTGCTTGGCATTTATATTTACAACGCCAGGGAAAACCGTCGCGATGCGCAGCAGGTTTGCCCAGGTGTACTCAAAGAGGTTAGTCATGTCTGATCGCCGCGCTGTTGCGCTGGTGTTGCTGTCGGCCGCCGGATTCGGCAGTTCCGCAGTGTTTGCCAAGGCGGCATATGCGTCCGGGGTCAACCCGTCGACCATGCTGGCCTTGCGTTTCGTCATCGCCGCCATGCTGTTGCTGCCGCTCGTGTGGCTCGGTGGCTGGCGCTTGCCGCGCGGCCGCCTGCTGGCCGGCTACATGCTGATGGGCCTGATGTACACGGCCCAGTCGCAAGGCTATTTCAATGCGCTCATGTATGCCAGCAGCGGCCTGTGCGGCATGCTGCTGTACGTGTATCCCATGCTGGTCACCATCCTCGCGCTGGCGCTGGGCTGGGAAAAGCTGGACCGGCGCATGCTGGTGCTGATGGCGCTGGCCATTGCCGGCATGGCCATCACCCTGGGTGGCAAACTGCAGGGCCAGCCCATCGGCATCGCGCTGGCATTGATGGCCGCCGGCGTGTACGCCGTGTACATCCTGTTTGGCAACAGCCTGTCGAAAAGCCGCGAGAATATTCATCCATTGGCCGCCTGTGTGGTGATCCTGGGCACGGCCGGCCTGTCGAATAGCGCGATTGCTTTGTGGCAAGGCGTGTCCTTGCCGGGCACGGCGACGGGTTGGCTGGCCGTCAGTGCCATCGCCCTGTTCTCGACGGCCATCGCGATTGCCGCCTTCTTTGCCGGCGTGGCGCAGATCGGCGCGGCCAAGGCATCCATCATTTCCACGTTTGAACCCGTCATCACGATGGCGTTCGGCGTGACCTTGCTGAAGGAATCCGTCAGCGGCACGCAATTGCTGGGCGGTGCCATGGTGCTGGCCGCCGTGGTCTTGCTGGCACAGCGGCCCAGTGCCAAGCCGGTCTCCATGCCTGGCGTGCAAGCCAGCGCCTGAACTTTTTTCCTGAACTGATCGGCAATACCGATCGGTCTCCTTTGCGCCGCGACGGGTTTCCTGCCGCGGCGCTTTTTTTTGGTCGCGCACAAATAACACTTGATTGCGAATGATTCTCATTTATAATTGATTTCAAGATTCCCCCACCACCAGCCAGCCCATGCCAGCCAGTGTTCGCCTTGAAAGGAGACACCGTGACGAGCATGCCCCCTATTTGCAATACCGAGCTGGTCGCCGGCGAATTTGCCCGCCTGCGTCGCGAAAAGAAAGCCCGCCACCGCGATATCGCCGAGGAACTGGCCATTTCCGAAGGCGAGCTGATCGCCGCGCACGCCGGCCTGTCGCTGGCCGATGGCGCCTTGCTGGGCGCCGAGCGCCTGCAGGCCGACTGGCCCGCCATCATCGCCGCCCTGGAACCGCTGGGCGAAGTCATGGCGCTGACGCGCAACGCCTCGTGCGTGCATGAAAAGACGGGTGTGTATCGAAAAGCCAGCCACAACAATCACGTGGGCCTGGTGCTCGGTGGCGATATCGACCTGCGCGTGTTTTACCGCCAGTGGGCGCATGGTTTTGCCGTTCGCGAGATGGGCGAAAAGGAAGTGCAGCGCAGCCTGCAATTTTTCGATGCGGCCGGCCATGCCGTGCACAAGATTTTCCTCAAGCCGCAAAGCGACCTGGCCGCCTATGACGCGCTGGTGGCGCGCTTCGCCGATGCGGATCAGGCGGCCGGCATTGCCGTGACGGCGCCGGCGCCGCCGCCGGCGGAACTGCCCGACGCGCAGATCGACGTGGCCGGCTTTCGCGCCGCCTGGGCCGACTTGCGCGATACGCATGAATTTTTCACCGTGCTGAAAAAATATTCGGTCTCGCGCCTGCAAGGCCTGCGCCTGGCCGAGGCGCGTTTCGTGCAGCAGCTCGACAAATCCTGCGTGCTCGACCTGCTCAATAATGCCGCCCTCGAAAAGGTGGCCATCATGGCCTTCGTCGGCAATGCCGGCATGATCCAGATCCATTCGGGGCCCGTGCACAAGATCGCCGTGATGGGGCCGTGGATCAATGTTCTCGACACGCGCTTCAACCTGCATTTGCGCGAAGACCATATCGCCAGCGCCTGGGTGGTGAAAAAGCCGACCGTCGATGGCCTGGTGACATCGGTGGAGCTGTTCGACGCCAAGGGCGACACCATCGTCATGTTCTTTGGCGAACGCAAGCCGGGCGTGCACGAATTGTGCGAATGGCGCAATGTCGTCGAGCGCGTGCTGCAGGAGGGCGAACTATGCGCCGCATGATCGCCGCCAGCGTGGCGCGCCGCATCGCGCTGAAAAAAATGGGGGCGGGAGCGCTGGCGCTGGCCGCGCCGATGCAGGTGCTGGCCGCCGTCAGCGACGCGGCCAAGCCGATAGTCAAGGCGCGGCGCATCGTCAGCGTGGGCGGCGCCTTGACGGAAATCGTCTATGCGCTCGAGGCGCAGGGAGAACTGGTGGGCGTCGATACCACCTCGCTGTATCCGGCCGTGGCGCAACAGCTGCCGCAGGTGGGCTATGCGCGCACATTGTCGGCCGAGGGCGTGCTGTCGCTGGCGCCCACGCAGCTGATCGCCACCGAGGAAGCGGGACCGCAAACGGTGCTGCGCCAGGTGCGCGACGCAGGCGTGCCGGTGGCGGTGCTGAACGCGAATAACAGATTCGAAGGCTTGCTCGAACGGGTGAAACAGGTGGGCCAGATCACGGGACGTGCCGACCCCGCCGCGCGCCTGGCGCAAGCCTTGCAGCAGCAGTGGGACGGCGCCCTGGGCAAGGTGCGCCTGCGCAGCCACGCGCCTGTGCGCGTGCTGTTCATCCTCGCCCATGCGCCCAACCAGGTGATGGTGGGCGGGCGCGAGACGGGCGCCGACGCCATGCTCGCGTATGCGGGCGCCGTCAACGTGATGGGGGGACCGGCCGGTTTTGCCGGCTACAAGCCGCTCACGCCGGAAGCCGTGATCGCCGCGCGGCCCGACATCGTGCTCGTCACGGACCAGGGGCTGAAGGCCTCGGGCGGCGTGGACGGCATCTTGAAACTGCCAGGCCTGGCGCAGACGCCGGCCGGGCGCAAGCACCGCATCGTGTCGCTGGAAGCCATGCTGCTGCTGGGCTTTGGCCCGCGCATGCCGCAGGCGCTGGGCGAACTCGACGCCGCCTTCGCCAAAGCCATGACGGCATGAACGTGGCTTCCCTGGCGTCTGTCGCCCCGTGGCGCTGGCCGCGCTGGGGCGCTGGCGGGCTGTTGGCCGTGGCGCTGTTTGCCGGCTTGGTCATCGCCGTGCAGGCGGGCGCCGTGCCGGTGACCTTGGCCGATTGGCTGGCACCGTTTCAATCTGGCGAGGAGACGCTGTCCGGCGGCGCGTATGTGCTATGGCATATCCGTTTGCCGCGCGCCCTGTTTGCCATCCTGATCGGCGCCGCGCTGGCGCTGGCCGGCGGCCTGACGCAAGGGCTGTTCCGCAATCCGCTGGCCGATCCGGGACTGCTGGGCGTGAGCAGCGGCGCCGCCTGCGCGGGCGCGGCCACCATCGTCTTCGCGGCCTGCCTGCACGTGGCGCCCGAGCTGCGCGTGTGGCTGCTGCCGGCCGCCGCGTTCGCCGGCGCCATGCTGATCTGCGTGCTGCTTGACAGGGTTGCGCGCTGGGCCACCCCCGGCTCCATCGTCGGCTTGCTGCTGACGGGCGTGGCGCTGAACGCCATCACGGTGGCCGTCATGGGCTTGTGCATCTACCTGGCCAGCGACGACCAGTTGCGCACCCTGACTTTCTGGACCCTCGGTTCGCTGTCGGCCGGCAGCTGGCGCCAGGTGGCGGCTTTGCTGATTGTGCTGGCCGGCGCGCTGTGGGCCACGCGCTTCCTGATGCGCTCATTGAATGCGCTGGCGCTGGGCGAGGCGCAGGCGCTGCACGTGGGTATCGATGTGGGCCGGCTGCGCACGCAGGTCATCGTGCTGGTGGCCGTGCTGACGGGCTTTGCCGTCGCCTGGTGCGGCGGCATCGGCTTCATCGGCCTGATCGCGCCGCACCTGGTGCGCACCTGGCTGGGCGCCGACCAGCGCAAGGTACTTCCTCTGGCGATGCTGATGGGGGGCTTGCTGCTGCTGTTGGCCGACACGCTGGCGCGCACGGTCGCCATTCCCGCGGAAGTCCCCGTCGGCATTTTCACGGCCTTGCTGGGTGGGCCATTTTTCCTGATGCTGTTGCGGCGCTTCCGCCACGGCACAGCCTAGAGGTGAACATGATGCCCCTGCTGGAACTCTCCTTCGCCACCACGCAACTGGGCCAGCAGTATTTCGGCCCGTTCAATCTGCGGATCGCGGCCGGCGAGCGCGTCACCATCCTGGGCCCCAGCGGCGCGGGCAAGTCGACCCTGCTCAAATTGATGGCGCGCGAACTGCACCCGCAGGCGGGCCAGGTGGCGTTCGCGGGCCGACCGCTGGCGCAGTGGCCGCTGGCCGACCTGGCGCGGCGCCGCGCCGTCCTGCCGCAGGGCTCGAACGTGGCCTTCGGACTGCAGTGCGAGCTGGTGATCGGCCTGGGACGGGTGGCGCGCCTGGTCGACCCGCAGCTGGGGCGGATCGTGCAGGACGCGGCTACCCTGGCGCACGCCGGGCATTTGCTGGGCCGCCGCCTGGATACCCTGTCCGGCGGCGAGCAGGCCAGGGTGCAGCTGGCGCGCATCTTCGCGCAGATGTGGGACGTACGGGATGGCTTGATACTCGTCGACGAACCGCTGGCGGCGCTTGATCCGGGCCTGCAGTTCGATTTGCTCGATAGCCTGCAGCAGTTTTGCGCCGCGCGCGGCCACGCCGTCATCGCCATCCTGCACGACATCAATCACGCCTTGCTGGGCTTCGAGCGATTGCTGCTGGTGCGTTCGGGCCAGCTGGTGGCCGATATCGCCAGCGATGCCGGCGCCGTGCCGGCCCTGGCCGCGCTGTACGGCATCGCCCTGACGACGGCGACCAGCAGCGATGGCGACGTGTGCGTCATCCCTGCCAGAAGCGCCGTCCGCAGGGTCGCCTGACCCATTCACTCACCACACGTCCGCCGTGCGCGGCCGCGCCATCTGGCCGCTGCCCAGCAGCCATACCATCAGGGCCTCGGCCTGTTCGCGCGTGGCCGCCACCTCCTGCAGGATACCGAAGGCTTTCATGGCGCCGGCCGCCATCGCCTGCAGGCGCGCGCGCTGTTCCGCGTCCGCCTCGACCGATACCAGGCCCCGGCAAATGGCGGCCAGCGCTACCTTGTTGTGCTTGAGCCAAAGGCCGCGCCGCTTGCGGTCGATGTGCGCTTCATCGCTGCGTTCTTCTTCGAACAGCATGACGAACGGTTCGCCATGGCGCAGCAGGGCGTCCATGTCGTTTTCCCACAGCGGGGCATAGCCGGTAACGGCCGTTTCAGGGCGAAAGCGCACGACGGGAAAGTCGCTGACGTCGTGGATGGAGAAATGTGCGGGATTCGGTTTCATGGCGTGCTTCCTTGCGAGGTGGTTGAAAATGCTTGCCAGCCGCCGCCCAGCGCCTTGTAGACCTGGACCAGCGACAGCGACGCGGTGGCACGGCTGTCGACCAGCGCCGCTTCGTTGTTCAATAAGGTGTTTTGCACATGCAGCACGTTGATCAGGTCCGTGCCGCCCTGGCGGTACTGCAGTTCCGCGCTGCCCAGCGCCCGCCGTCCCTGCTTGACGGCTTCATCGAGGCTGGCCTGGCGGCGGGCGTTGGCCTGGTAGCCAGATAGCGCATCCTCCACCTCGTGCCAGGCGGCCAGCACCGTCTGGCGGTAGGCGATGGCCGCTTCCTGCTGCTGCGCCTCGCGCAATTGCAGGTTGCCGCGCAGGCGGCCGCCATCGAACAGGGGCACGCTGAAGCCGGGGCCGAAGGCAAAGCGCCTGGCGTCCCAGCCGATGTCGGACAGCTGCATCGCTTGCAGGCCGACGCTGCCCGAGAGCGTAATGCGCGGATAAAAATCGCCCTGCGCCACGCCGATGGCGGCCGTGGCCGCGTGCAGCTGCGCTTCGGCGCGGCGGATGTCGGGCCGCCGTTCGGCCAGGCTGCTCGGCACGCCCAGCTGCACCTGCATGGTCATGGCGGGAATGTCCTTGCCCGCCGCCAGTTCCGCCCGCAAGCCTTGCGGCGGCAGCGCCAGCAGGAGGGCGAGGGCATTGCCCAGGCGCGCTTCGCGCTGCTGCAGCGGCGGAAGGCGCGCTTCGATGGTGGCGACATGGGCCGCCGCCTCGGCCTCGTCGAGCTGCGTCGCCGCGCCTTCGCGCAGGCGGATGCGGGTCAGGTTCAAGGTATGGCGGGCGATATCGAGCAGCTGCTGCGTGATGGCCACCGTCTGCTGCGCGCCGCGCAGCTCGATGTAGTCGCGCGCCGTTTCGGCCAGCACGGCCAGCAGCACGCCGCGCTGCGTTTCCACTGCCACGTCGACGCGCGCATCGGCCGCTTCCACTTCGCGCCGCACGCGGCCCCACAGGTCCAGTTCCCAGGCTGCGTCAAGGTTGCTTTGCCACAGGTTGTAGGCGGACTGGCCATTGTTGCGCGACGGGTCGCTCAAGCCCTGTTCGCTGTTGCGCGCGCGGCTGTAGCCGCCATTCGCACCCAGCGACGGGCCTTGCGCGGCGCCGATGACTCCGCGCGCGGCGCGGCTTTGTTCCAGCCGGCTGGCGGCCGCCAGCACGTCGAGGTTGGCGCCGGCGGCACGCTGCAGCAGTGACGACAGGGTGGTATCGCCAAAGCTGTCCCACCAGCGCTGCTCGATGGCGCCATCCTGCTGTGCGGCGAAGCGGGCATCCCGCGCCTGACGCCATTGCTGTCCCAGATCATGGTGCGGGCGCTGGAAATCGCTGCCGACGCTGCCGCAGCCGGCCAGGCCCAGGGCCGTGAAGATTATCCATGCTTTCATCGCGCGCTCACCTGTTGCAGATGTTGACGGCGCATGGCCGTATCGATGCGCACTTCGGCCGACATGCCCACGCGCAGGCGGGCGTCGCCATCCTGGCCCGGATCGAGCGCGATCCTGACGGGGATGCGCTGTACCACCTTGGTGAAGTTGCCGGTGGCGTTTTCCGGCGCGATGGCGGCGAAGGTCACGCCCGTGGCGGGCGCGATACTGTGTACCGTGCCGTGCAGGAGCACGCCCGGATAGGCGTCGACGGCGATGCTGGCGCGCTGGCCCTGGCGCACGTGGGTCAGCTGGGTTTCCTGCAGGTTGGCGACGACAAAGCTGCGGTTCAGGGGCACCACGGCCATCAGGCTGGCACCGGGAGCCACCAGGGCGCCGACGCGCACGATGCGGCGTCCGACGATGCCGTCTATGGGGGCGCGCAGCTGCGTATGCGACAGATCCAGTTCGGCCCGTTGCAGGCTGGCGCTGGCGCGCAGCAAGGCCGCTTCGGCCGCGCCTTGCTGCGCTTGCAAAATTTCCGTCTGCTTGCGGGTGGCGACGAGGGCGGCGCGGTTTTGCGCCAGGCGCGCGCGGCTCACGTCGAAGCGCGATTGCGCCTGCTGCGCGTTCTGCACGCTGCCCGCGCCCTGGCCAGCCAGGTGCTGCGAGCGGGCCAGTTCCTGCTGCGCCAGTTTGTCTTCCGCCTGGTTGGCGTCGACCAGGGTGCTGGCTTGTTCGATCACCGATTGCTGGCGCTGCAAGGTGGCGCGGGCATTCGCCAGTTGCGCTTCGGCGCCGGCTACCTCGGCACGGGCCGAGGCGGCGGCGGCCTGGTAGTCGCGGTCGTCGATGCGCGCCAGCAGCTGACCCGCCTTGACAGTCTGGTTGTCTTCCACCAGCACTTCCCGCACGATGCCGCCCACCTTGGGGGAAAGCACGGTGTAGTCGGCGCTGACAAAGGCGTCGTCGGTGGCTTGTTCGTCGCCACGGGCGAACAGCAGTTGCCAGGCACAAAAGGCGAGGGCGCAGGCCAGCAGGGCCAGGCCGAGAAGAAATGCGCGCGAGCGCAGTATGGGTGTTTGCATGGTGAAGCTCTTTCGTAAAAATAGAAATCAGGCGGCGCGCGGAGGGAATACGCGCGTCGGCAGGATGGGAATGATCACAATCATGGCCAGCGCGATGGCGGCCACGGTGAGGTACAGGTCGGACGAGGTCAGGGTGACGACTTGCGCATGCATGCGCTGCGCAATTCCCGCCATGTCCACGCCGGCCGGCAGGTTGCCCAGGCGTTCGCTGAGCACCGTCGAATGAAAATGGTTGCGGCGCGTGATCAGCGCATCGAGCACGCCGGTGGCGACGACGGCCGACATGCCCTTGATGGTGTTGAACCAGGCCGAGGCGAACGGGCCATCCTGCGGCGCCAGGCCCGTGGTGGCCAGCAGCAGCAAGGGAATCACGGCCATCGGTTGCGCGAAGATCTGCACCGCTTGCAGAAGGTAGAAATGCGTGCGTATCCAGTCCGGCGACATGCGCGCGCCCAGCACGCAGGACAGGGCCAGCAGGGCCAGGCCGATAGCCAGCACCCAGCGGCAGTCGACGGCGCGGATGTTGCACAGGGCGGCCACCAGCGGCAGGGCGATCAACTGCGGCAGCGCCACCATCAGCATCACGGGCGCCGTTTGCAGCGGGCGGTAAGCGTGCACCTGCGCCAGGTAGGACGAGGGAATCAGGATCACGGCCAGCAGCACGAACAGCACGCCGCCCAGGGTCAGCAGGGCATGGCTGAGATTGCGCCGCGACAGCAGCTGCAGCTTGAAGAACGGCAGCGGGTGCGACCACTCGTTGATGAAGAACAGCACCAGCAGCAACAGACCGCCGCCCAGCAGCACGCAGATCAGCGGCGAGGCGAACCACGCCAGGCGTTCACCCTGCAGCAATCCCACCACCAGCATGCTGATGGCGGGCAGGCCAAGCAGCAGGCCGCGCCAGTCGAACTGGCGCAAGCGCTCCAGGCGCAGCGGGTCTTGCGGCAAGCCCCAGGACACCATCAGCAGGGCGACGATGCTGCCCGGGACGACTTGCCAGAAGGCCCATTGCCAGCCCAGGTACTCGGTCCAGAAGGCGGCCAGCGGCGTGCCCAGGCTGGGACCGAAGGTAGCGCTCAGCGCATAGCCGCCCAGGCCATACAGCTTGATGTTCGGCGGCAGGAAGCGCAGCGCCACCGTCATCAGCATGGGCGGCAGGGCGCCGCCGGCCGCGCCCTGCACCACGCGCAGGACCATCAGCACGGACAGGTTCGGCGCGAATGGGCACAGCACGCCGGCGGCCATGCAGACGATGATGGCGGTGGCCGTCAGCCGGCGCAGCGAAAAGGTGACGGAGCACCACGGCGCGAACGCCATGGCCGAGACCGAGGCGGCCGCATACAGGGCGACGAGCCAGCTGGCGTCGTCGCGCGCGATGCCCATGGCGCCGCGGATGTCGGCCAGCGCGACCTTGGTGATGTTTTCATTCAGGCCGGATACCAGCACGGCCAGCAGCACGCCAGCCAGGCCCGTGGCCAGGCGCAGTCCGAAGATGGGAGGCGCGGGCGGCGCGGCCACAGGGGCGGCGCCAGGAAGGGGTACAGCAGACACAGGGAACTCCGTGGATGAGGATCAGTCCACGCAGTATAGGTAGCCGTCAATCTTGTGAAAATTGATAATTAATGAATTCTGAATTGCGTCTGACGCAATGATTGTGGGCTCAGACCCTAAGCGTCGGGTGGCGTGCCGTCGCACAGCTCCTTGATCATGCGGCGCAGCCAGCGGTGCGCATGGTCGTGGTCGAGGCGCGGGTGCCAGGCCTGGAAGACTTCCACGCTGTCGACGGGGATGGGCAGCTGGAAGGTGCGCAGCTTCAAGCCCAGGCGCTCGACGATGGCCAGCAGGGGCGTGGGCATCAGCGGCAGCAGCAGGCGCGAATCGGCCACGGCGAAGATGGCGGACTGGAAGTTGGGGCTGATCAGCGAGACCCGGCGCGTGTAGCCCCGCTCGGCCAGGATGGTGTCGAAGGGACCGCGCGCCAGGCCGCGCCGCGAGACGCTGATATGTTCGTATTCGGTAAAGCTGTCGAGGTTGATGGGGCCGTCGAAGATCGGGTGGTCGCTGCGGGCGATGCCGACAAAGCCGGTGGTAAACAGCTGCTGCAGCTTGATGTCGGGCGCGAAGGCGCGCCGCGCGCTGATGTACAGGTCGATGCGGCCAGCGTGCAGGGCGTCGTTTTCCGTGGCGCCATCGCCCTCTGGCACGAAGCGCAGCACCGTGTGCGGCGCATGGCGGGCCAGCAGGTCGCGCAGCTTGCCGCCGTAGGAACCGACAAACACGTCGTTGGCGCACAGGCTGAACGTGCGTTCCAGCGTGCGCAAGTCCACTTCGCGGCCCGACGTGAAGATGGCGTGCGCCTGTTCCACCACGCCGCGCACCTGCTCGCGCAATTCCAGCGCGCGCGGTGTGGGCGCCAGACCGCGCCCGGAGCGCACGAAGACGGGGTCGCCGATGGCGTCGCGGATGCGCGCCAGGGTGCGGCTCATGGCCGGCGCGCTCAAATTCATGCGCCGCGCGGCGGCCACGGCGCTGCCTTCCTCGAGCAGGATGTCGAGGGCGACGAGCAGGTTCAGGTCAGGGAGTTTCATGCGGCGATTATAGCCCGGGGGCCAGCGCCAGCGCTGCGCCGGCAGGACGCCGGCGCAGACAGTGATGCTACTGCGGGATTACTCGGCTGCCGGTTCGGCGCCGCAGCATTTCTTGAACTTCTTGCCGCTGCCGCAAGGGCAGTCGTCGTTGCGGCCCACTTTCGGCTCTTCGCGCTTCATGGTCTGCACGGGAGCCTTGCGGCGCGGGACCCAGAAACGGTGGATGGCCGGCAGGTTCGCTTCCAGTTCCTGCGCCAGCTTGTGCGCCTTGACCGGGTCTTCCACCAGTTTCAGCTCTTCTTCCTTGATTTCGTCGGCGCCCAGCAGGTAGATCGGCTGCATCAGCTCGGCCACTTCGGAATCCCAGATTTCGTTCCACGAGCCAGGACGCAGCTCCATGCCGTCCCAGAAGCCCCAGCACCAGGCTTCGGCGTCGATCAGGGTCTGGCCTTCGTAGTCGTGTTCGACGAACAGGGCTTCGAATTCCTTCGGCGCCACTTCAAACGTCACCAGCACTTCGTTCATGAAGCGCATGATCAGGTTGACGATGCGCTCTTCTTCCTTGCTGTTCTTGAATTTCGGCGCATCTTCGGCATCTTCGCCCCATACGCGCGGCAACCACTCGGCCGGCATGATCGGTTCCGGGCCGATGGCGACGGCCGTCAGATAGCCGTGCAGCATATCCATGGTCATCGCGTCTTCGGAGCAGCGCTCCGACAACAGGAATTGGTCTAATTCGTCGAATTCTTTTTCTGATAATGGCTGTTCGAGTTGCATGGCTTGCTCTTTATTGAATGTAAGCAGACAGTATACGCCTAGCGGCGCTTCCTCACCTAAGTGTTTGCACCGGCGGCTCGCGCGCGCCTTACAATGTCGCTTATGCACAATGAAAACCAGCCGCACGAGGACGACCGGCCCGTCCATCCCTTTTCCGCCCTGAGCCCCGATTGCGTGCTCGACGCCTTCGACAGTGTGGGGCTGCGCGGCGATGGCCGTCTGCTGGCCCTGAACAGCTATGAAAACCGCGTCTACCAGGTGGGCATCGAAGACAGCGCGCCCCTGGTGGCCAAGTTCTACCGTCCCGAGCGTTGGAGCGATACGGCCATCCTGGAAGAGCACGCGTTCGTGTCCGAGCTGGTCGAGCGCGAAATCCAGGTGGTGCCGGCGCTGGAAATCCATGGCAGCACCCTGCACCAGTACCAGGGCTTCCGCTTTGCCGTCTTCCCCCGCCACGGCGGCCGCGCGCCCGAGCTGGACGACCCGGCGACGCTGGAATGGATAGGGCGCTTCATCGGCCGCATCCACGCCGTCGGCGCGCTGTCCACGTACAAGGAGCGTCCGGCGCTCGACCACCAGACGTTCGGCATCGAGCCGCGCGAGTTCCTGCTGGAGGGCAATTTCCTGCCGCCCGAACTGCTGGCCGCCTATTCCAGCGTGGCGCAGCAGGCGCTCGACGGCGTCAAGCGCTGCTATGACCGCGCGGGCGACGTGGCCATGCTGCGCACGCATGGCGACTGCCATGGCGGCAACGTGCTGTGGACGGATGCCGGCCCCCATTTCGTCGATTTCGACGATAGCCGCATGGGACCTGCCATCCAGGACCTGTGGATGATGCTGTCGGGCGAACGGGGCGACATGGTGCGCCAGATGAGCGACATCCTGGCCGGCTATGAAGACTTTTGCGACTTCGACCCGCGCCAGCTGTACCTGGTCGAAGCGCTGCGCACCCTGCGCCTGATCCATTATTCGGCCTGGCTGGCGCGCCGCTGGGACGATCCCGCCTTCCCCGTCGCCTTCCCGTGGTTTAACACGCAGCGCTACTGGCAGGACCGCATCCTGGAACTCAGGGAGCAGGTTGCCCTGATGGATGAGGCGCCATTGTGGCCTGTTTGACCTAAACGCGGGAAAAGGGCGGTAAACGCCCCTCTTCTTGCCGCGCTGATTTGCGCATGCCTGTTCGATAATGGTGCTAATAAATTCCCATAAGCAACGGAATTCACCCGAATAAGCGAGAAATCATGCAAGCACAGCAAAATCAGCGCCAGGCCGCCTCCCTCACCGTCGCGTATTCCGCCGACGACGAGTTCGACCAGGACAGCATGGTCTCGCTGCATGATTTCAAGGACCTGGAGCGCAAGGCCGATGCGCCAGCGCCTGCCCCTGCCGCTCCCGTCGCCGCGATGCCCGAGCCGCAAGCCGAGCCGGCAGCCGACGTTGATGGCAAGGCACCGGCCGCCGAACGCCAGAAAATGGAATTGAAAGCCATCCACGAGGCGATTGCCCGCGTGGAAGCGGAAGCGAAGGCCACCTGCGCCGCCGAAAGCCGCGCGCTGGCCGAGGCGCGCGTGCGCTCGCTGGCCGAGGACCGCGCCGCCATCGACGCCGCCGCCGCCGCCGCCGCACAGCAAAATGCACAGGCAGCCGAAGAAGCGATTGCCGCCAACCGCGAACGTCTCGACACCATGCGCGCTGCCGCGCAAGCCAGCGTGGCCCGCCTGGAAGCCGTCAAGCAGGAGACGGCGGAACTGCGCGCCCGCGTGGAGTCGGACAATGAAATCCGCCTGGCCGCCGAACAGCGTTCGCGCGCGGAACAGGAAAGCCGCTTGCGCGCCAGCGAGCAGGTGGCCGTGCAGTCGGAACTGGCCGAACAGGCCGCCCGCGCCGCCGAAGAATTGCAGGTGCAGACGGAGCAGGCGCGCCTGCAGGCCGTCGAGCGCGTCGCTGCCGTACAGGCAGCCAAGGAAGAAATGGTGGGCATCGCCTCGGCCGATGCAAGAGTCGCCGTGCTGGCGCGTGAACGCGAGCGCCATGCGCACGGTGCGCGCCAGACGGCGCAGATGCTGGCCGAAGCGGAAAGCGAAGCGCTGGACTTGACGGTGCAGCGCGAGCGCGCCGACCAGATCGCGCTGGAATCGGCCTTCAATCGGGCCGCCGCCGAAGTGCGCGCCCTGGAAGAAGCGCGCGCGCTGGCGCACCTGGAACAGGAACGCGAAGCCATCGCCCTGGCGCAGGCGGAATCGGAACGCCATGCGGCGCAATCGCTGCGTTTGCGCCTGCAGACGGAAAAGGAATTGCGCGACGCGGCCATCCACCGCGAGCGCCTGGAAATGGTCGCCGTGGCCAGCGCGCAGGCGCGACGTGATGCGGACGTGCGCATCCTGGCCGCCACCGAAGCGCGCATCGAGGTAGACCGCCAGCTGCGCGCCGTGGCGCTGGCCCGCGTCGCCGCCGAACAGGATGCGGAAATCGCCGGCCACGCCAAGCTGGAAGCGGAAACGGCGGCCCTCGAAGAAACCAAGGCACGCGAAGCGGCCGAGCAGGCCGCCGCCGTGGCGGCAGCCCGCGAACTGGAAGAGCAGCAGCGCGCCGCCAGCCTGGCGCACGAACGGGCCGAACTGGCGCGCCAGACCGCGGAACTGGCCGCCAGCCAGAACGAAGCCGAGCAGGCCGAGGTCGATGCCGGCCGGGCGACATTGGCCGCGCAGGAACAGGCGTCGCAACTGGCACAGGAAAAAGCGCAGCAGGCAGAGCAGCTGCTGCAGGCGGAGCAGGAGCGCCTGGCCGCCGAACAAGCCGCCATCGCCGCCTTGAAAGAAAAACTGGAAGCGGAAGCGCTGGCGTTCAACGCGGCGCAGGAACGCATCGCCGCCGAAGGCGCGCAAGCGGAACTGCTGCGCGGCCAGCAGGCGGCCGAACTGGCCTTGACGGAAGCGGCGCAAAAAGAAGCGGACGCCATCCGTATTTTGATGGATCAGGCCCTGGTCGAAGGCGAACAGAAAGCCGCTGCCGCGCAAGCCGTGCAGGCGCAGGCGCGCCTGGCCGTGGAACTGGGACAAGTGCATGCCGAGCGCGCCCGCGTGGAAGAAGACAAGGCGCAAGCGGCCGATGCGCTGCTGGCGTCCGAGCGCGATTTCGTCGCGGCCGAGCGCGAGTCGCTGGCCCTGATCGCGCAGAAGCTGGTGCAGCAGCGCCAGACCAGCAGCGCCGAAGAGCGCGCCTCGCAAGCCATTGCCGGCCGCCTGGAAGCGGAAAAGCAGGCGACGGCGGTCGCCGAAGCGCGCGCCGCCTTGGAGCAGCAGGCGCTGGAAGCCATGCGCCAGCGCGAGCAGCTGGAACTGGCCGCGCAGCAGGCGGCCAGCGAGAAGCTCGCCGCGCAGCAAGCCTTGCTGGCCAGTGCCCAGGCCCATGCCGCCCTGCAGCGCAAGGCGGCCGAGACGACACGCGCGATGGCCATCGCCAAGCAACAATTGCTGGACCTGGAAACGGCGCGCGCGCAGCAGCAAGAGCGTGAACTGGCCGCCTTGCGCGCCAGCCTGGAGCAGCCGCAAAGCGCGTTTTCCAGTTCCCTGACCGCCGCCCGCGCGAAAGCAGAACAGGTCAGCTCGGCCAGTTTGACGCGCGAGGTTATCGAGCGCCTGACGCAGCCGAATGAATCCGCAGGCGCCGTCTGGCGCTCACGTTGAAGGCCTGAAAACCCGATAACACCCGGGGTCGGACCTTAATGGGGAAACGCAGTCCAATGGACTGCGTTCCAATCGCGCAGCGACCGACCCCAGTCCTAGGTTTGGGTTACGTTTGCATCTCGCTCAAAACTTCCGTCCCACCCCAACCAGCAGCACATCCGCATCGCGGTGGTAATCCGTCACCACCCGGTTCCACGCCGCTTGCGCCACCCAGCGGCGGTTGACGTGGTAGCGGCCTACGGCTGACAGCAAGCCTGTCAGGCGCGTGCCGTGGCCTTGCGTGTCGCGGCCGTCCCACGCCACGTACGGGCCGGCGCCCATGCCGAATTCCACTTTTTCGTTGAGCGAGCGGATCAGCCACAACTGGGCGGCCGCGCCGCGCCGGTACGCCAGCGCCGTGCTGCCTTCGGCGATGAGCGTGGCGCTCCAGTCCACGTATTTTCCCGCCGCGCGCCGGTATTCCACGGTGAACGGGCGCGAGGACTCGGAGCGGAAGCTGTTGACGATGGTGTGGCCTGTCGATAAGGTCAAGGTGTCGTCGTGCGCCCAGTTCTGCAAGTGCAGCTTGGCGCCCGGCACGCCGTCATAGCGGTAGCCGGCGCCGATCAGCAGGTGCGTGGTAGTGTCCTTGCCGCTGGGGCGGATGCGGTTGACCTGGGCCAAGGCATACCAGCGGTTGTCGAATTGCCAGCGCGCCTGCAGGCTGGCGATGGAGCCCCAGCCATGGTCATTGTCGAAATTGTGCGGTGCCTCGTCCGTCTTGGCCGTGTCGAAGAAGAAGTAGCGGCCGATGCCGGCGCCCAGCATCAGGCCCTGTTCCACATTTTTCGTGCGCAGCCACACCTGGCCCGCCATGCCGTCGCGGTGATGGTCTTCCGGATGCCCCTCGTTGATATACGACAGGCTCACCGCATTGTAATTGCCCACCGGCTGCGTGTAGCTGATGGCGCCGACAAAGGTGCGCTCGTTGGTCGAGTTGACTTTCAGGGAACCGGCCATGCCGGCCAAGTCCTGTGCGTGGATGGACAGGGGGAGCGAGGCGGCCAGCAGGGCCAAGACGGTGAATGGCATGCGCATGACGTTTCCATTGATGGGTGAATACACGCTAACGATAGGCTGGCGAAATGCCATGCGATTGCGCAAGAATCTTGCACATTGACTACATTTGTAAACTGTTTAGCCAGGACTTGTCACAAGTGTATAAGAAAGCGGGAATGCGTGATGCGTGCCAATGTTTTCTTATTAAGAATGCATCGGTGGCGGGCGGGAGGAGAGGCGCCGGCCTGAAGGGGCTGGCCGGCGCGGGACTGCTGGACTTGCGGTCGTATTGCTGTCTTATTACTGGCTCAATACGGCTTTATCGGCAAAATATTCCGTCTCGCCGAAGCATTGCGTGGGCACGCCCTTGTGCTGGCTGTAGGTGACGAGAATGCGCTTGCCGGCGGCCGCCGTCAATTGCTTGGCCACGTCTTCATCGCGCACGCTGAACTGGAATTTTTCCGGGATGGTGCCGGGCAGTGCCGTCAACAGCAATTCACCTTCCCATGTCTTGCAGATCCAGCCCCGCTTGGAGAATTTTTGCAGGTAGCCCGCCCGTTCGCCTTCCGAGTACGAGAAGCTGAGGGCCATCCACGTGTAGGCGGCCAGCAGCAGGAAGCCGGCCACGAGGAAGATGGCGAAGGCGAAGGTGACTTTTTTGGTCGTAGGGGTCATGGTAGGGTTGTTTAGGTAAAAGGATCAGTCCTTGCGGCCGGCTTTCCAGTTCAGTCCGAAATTGTATCGCTCGTCCATGGCCTGGTGCGCTGTGATTTTACCTTGGCCGCCGAAGTATTCCACCAACTTTGTCACCTGCAGGTTGCCGCCGTGGTTTTCCAGCATGGCGATGGCGCACATGGCGTGCTGGCTGTCGCTGTCGAGGCGCACTTCCACCGTCGGCTGGCCGGGAATCTCGATCATCACGACGCCATCGGTGGCGGCCCAGTTCGGCACGCCTTCGTAGATGAAGGCGTACACGAGCACGCGCTTGATCTGGTCGAAATGGGTGCCGTTGATGAAGATGTTTTCGCCGCTGCTGATGCTGCCCGTGCGGTCGTCGCCTTCCAGGTGGATGTACGGCGGACGGTCGTAGGCGCCCCAGCTGTTGCCCAGCGCCTGCACGGCGCTTTTGCTGCCATTGCTCATTTCGAACAGGCAGCCGATGTCGAGGTCGATGCCGCCCGCACGGCCGGCCGGTTTGTTGAACAGCTTGCCGAGGAAGCCCGTATCCAGCTTCGAAGCGGGCGCCTGGCCTTGCGACGCGTTCTGGTTCCAGTTCAGGTTGACCCGGATGCGGCCATAGCCGCCGCTGTCGCGCTTGTCGAGCGAGATCTTGTCGCCGCGTTTTTCCAGGCGGATCTTCGACAGCGAGATTTTATTCGCCGGCGGCGGGGCCGCCGGCGTGGGCACGGAAGCCGGCGCCGGCGCCGGGGAGGATGCCCCCGCTTCGCTGCCGCCAAAGTGCTTCAGCAGGGCCGCCAGGCCGCCCGCGAAACCCTGGCCCACGGCGCCGAAGCGCCAGCTTCCGTCGCGGCGATACAGTTCGCCGATGATGACGGCTTTTTCATCCTGGAAGTCATTGCCCGTGAAGGCAAACGTGGCCGCCTGGCCCAGCGCCATGCTGGAATTGCCCAGCGCGCGCATGCTGCCCTGTTCCGTCGCCGCCGTGAACACCAGCTTGTCGATCGAGGCGGGCAGGCGGGAAAGGTCGACCTGGAAGGTGGAGCGGGGGCCGTTCAAGTCCACCGTGATGGCGTTGTCCGGCGCGCTTTTCTGGTTGAAGAACACCATGTAGCGGTCGTCCGACAGCTTGCCGGCCGCATCGACGCCGAAGCAGCTGACGTCCACTTCCATCGAGCCCGAAACGATATCGAGCGTGACGGCAAACGGGCCATTCAAGCCCAGGTCAGCCAGTTTGCCTTTTTGTCCGCGTGTGAAATTGGTCATGGTCGTGCAGTCCCTTCGTCGCTGGAGAGTTGAGTATTCAAGGAGTGGTGCAAATGGGGGGCGGGCGCCGCGGCGCCATCGGCCGCATGGCGGATGCCGAACAGGCGCGCCTGCTCGATGATGCGCAGTGCCCAGCTGCTGTGCGTGGCCACTTCGCACATCGATTCCTGCATGCGGAACACGGCCGGGCTGTCCGGATCGATGATGCGCAGCGCTAGTTCGATGTCCGACTGCGCCACCTGGTAGTGGCGTTCGATCTGCGGCACCTGGTCCGGGTGGATGGCCGTCTTGGCGATCATGCCGTGCGCCATGTCCTGCGCCACTTCGGCATCGAGCCAGCTGCCCTGCGACAGGTGCTCGAAGACGGGCGCCGTCAGCTGGAAGCCGTGTGGCTTGAAGATGGTGACCAGGCGGCCGATGACCTGGCCCAGCGGCGTTGAATAAATGGTGCCGCTGGTGGGGCGGCGCAATCCCAGCAGGGCCAACAGATCGTTGCCGCCGATGCGTAGCGCCAGGATGCGGCGCCGCACTTCCGGCGCCGACAGGATGATGCGGAACTGCTTCATTTCCTCGTCGTCGAACACTTCCGCCGTTTCCAGGGTCGGCATCAGCAGATGGTGCGTGTGGCGCACCAGCTCGAAGTAGGCGGCGAAATTGTGGCGCGTGGACTTGGGCAGCACGAAGCCGCTCAATTTGTCGGCGCCGGGCATGGCCAGCACGCGCGCCAGCACGTCGAGGTTGCGCACGCGCACGAAGCGCAAGGTATCCGATTCGTCGCACATGTTTTGCAGCGCCAGCGACAGGTTGAACATCGCGTAACTGAGGTCGCGTTCCGCGATGGCGTCTTCGGTGCAAAGTATGACCGAACGCAAATGGCTGAATTTGTCGCCATTCGCGATCGCCAGCAAGTCCTTGTGCGTGGTCGGCACATACATGGAGGCGCCCAGCGCCGCTTTATGCTCGCTTTGCGGGTGTAGGGAGTTGTTATCCATCGACTGCGCTCCTGATAAGGGCAACCGCCTGGTAGGGCAGCGCCGGTTCTACTGTGACGGGTATGGCTTTTTCCTGTGCCAGAAGCAGCAAATGTGCCACGTCCGGCGCATTCGTGTCGCGCACGATCAGGCGCTCGGGCACGCGGCGCAGCAGCACGCGCGTCGCTTCGCCGATGCCTGGCTTGATCAGGTTGATGTCGCTGATGCCGTATTGCTGCTGCACCGTGGCCATGTAGGCCTGCGAGCGGGCCGCCATGGCTGGCGCATCGCTCGCTTCGGCCAGCGGGATGCCGCTGCTGGCGGCAATCGCCACGGCGTCGGCCACCAGGCCGTCGGCGAAATCGCGCGACTGGTCATGCGCTTCGAACTGCGCGTAGTAAACGCAGCCATGGAAGTCGTCCGGGCCGATGGCATCATTCAACACGGAGCGGCTGACCAGGCCCGAGACCGTGGCATTCAGAATGCTTGACGGGATCAGGTAGTCGCTGGCCGATGCGGCGCAGGCGGCCGTGCCGGCCAGGTCGGACAGCACGAACAGGCCGCCGTCGATGGCCGTGCCATGCGCCGCGTTGAAATCGTTGACGGTCTGGCGCAGTTCGCGCGAAATCACGCCCTTGCCCGTCCAGCCGTCGACGAAGACGATGGAAGCGTCACCGTGGCCCTGCGCCAGGATATGCTGCAGGGCGTTCGCATCGATGCCGCGGTCGCGGATGATGGAGACGGAATAATGGCTGCATTCGCGCTGGAACACCTGGCGCAGCAAGTGCCCCAGGATGACGCCCACGGGCGTGCCGGCGCGCGCCAGCGAGACCAGCGTGATGGGACCCATGCGCCGCGCCGCGATCAGGGCGGCCAGGCGCAGGCAGTCGCGCGCCATCTGCAGGCGGTTGGCCGCGAACGCGCTCCGGAACAGGGCCAGGTAGGCGGGCGAGGGCAGGGATTCGGGCGACAGCATTTCGCTGTAGTGGCGCTGGCCCGACTGGATCAAGCGCTCTTTTTCGGCCAGGTCGAGGATAGGCTCGAGCGCCATGGGCGTGAGCAGAAACTCCACGTCTTCCTGGCGGTAGCTGCCGCTGAAATGCTGCGTGCCGTCGGTCATAGCGCCGCCACCGTGAGTGCCGCCAGCTGGGTGCCGTTGGGGATGATGGCGTAGTCGCAGGCGGCCATGAAGCGGGCGTCCGAACGGCTGTCGCCCATGCCGAAGCTGACGATGGGGCCATGTTCGGCTTCCAGCTCCGCGCGCAGGTAGGCCACGGCGCGCGCCTTGTTCAAGGTCTTCGGCAGCACGGCCAGGTTGTTGCCGTTGCGGTGGATGAAGTAGTCTGTGCCTTCGGTGGCGATCCACTGCTGCAGCACCTGCTCTTCGATATCGGCCAGGCGTTCGCCGCGCGCTTCGTGGTCCTTGACGACGATGTAGAACGGCGTGTTGTAGTCCTCGATCAGGCGCGCGCGCGAAGGCATGCCCGTCTTGGCCTGGAAATCGTCGATGATGCGCATGGCTTCCCGCAGGCCGGGCAAGGCCGTCTGCATGTCGTCCTGCATCAGGGCCAGCCAGCCCGCGTCGAGCGCGCCGCCCGGCTGCAGCACGATGCCGCCGTAATCGAGCACGCTGTAGCTGGTAAACGGCAGGTCGACCCTGCGGAAGGCGTCGCCATTTCTCGCCGTGGCGGGAATCAGGGTCATGCCGCTGTGCGCGAATTCAAAGAAGGCGCGCTGGCGCGCCGTCGTAAACGAGCAGGCGTCGCCATTTTTCAGATAGGCGGCCGGTTGCAGGTCGGTCTCGCCCGGGCATTTTTTCGGGGTCTGGAACAGTGTGTCGTCCAGATCAACAAACAGGAATTTCTTCAATTTTGGTCTCTGACTGAAAGTGGAACAGGCGGCCATTCAACTGGCCGGCGAGTTGCATGAGGGCCGGGCTGGCTGGGGTT
The DNA here is from genome assembly GCF_001758645.1 of Janthinobacterium sp. MP5059B. Classification (NCBI taxonomy): domain Bacteria; kingdom Pseudomonadati; phylum Pseudomonadota; class Betaproteobacteria; order Burkholderiales; family Oxalobacteraceae; genus Janthinobacterium; species Janthinobacterium sp. MP5059B. The sequence goes on from NZ_LRHX01000001.1 coordinate 46,445, forward strand.
TCATGACAGATGAAAACGTGCTGGTACTGGCCAGGTGCCACGTTGTACAGGTAATTGGCGATGCCTTCGCCGTAGTTGTCGTCGCAGTTGACGATGTGGCCGACGGAGCCCCACGACAGGATGGGCGAGCGCGTGGTCGATTGCACTACCACGTTCTTGCCCAGCGCTTCCAGCTCGCGCGCCAGCAAGAACGACGGGTGCATGAATTCGCCCGTGCCCAGCACCAGCACGGAGTCGCCGGCGCCGATTTCCTGCGCCAGCTGCACCGCCAGGCCTTGCGGCGGCGCCAGGGCGCGTCCCACGCCGATGCGGCCAAACGCGGGGCTGGCGCCCCGTTCCGCATTCGCCTCGAAGCGCTGCGCGCTGGCCGCTACCGGAGCAGGCGCATCGCCTGCCTGGAAGGCGTACTGGCCGGAGAGCGCCGCGCCGATGCTGGTGGGCAGGCCGAAACGCTCACTCAAGCCCGCGTTGGCGGTCTGGCCCATGAAATTGGTGATCACGCCCAGGTGCAGCTTTTCCAGCTGCGGATAGCGCGCGCGACACACTTGCACCAGGTTGGCGAAGGTGTTGCCGGTCGACGCTTCATCGTCGATCAGCACCAGGCTGCGGGCTGTGGAAAACAGCGCGCTGGCGGCGTCCGATAAATGCAGGAACTGGCGCGGCGCGTGGCTGTGCGACTCCTCGAATTCGAAGAAGGGCACCGTGCCCACGCGGTAGCGCGAGCTGTGCAAAAACAGGGCTTTTCCATGCGGGTTGGCGCGCAGCCATGCCTCGAACACGCCCTGGCCCAGGCCGACGGCCGTTTCCGCCATGGCGATGAAGACCACGGGGCCGGGCAGGCTGGGGGGGATCTGCGCGGCCAGGTCGTCGTGGATGGCTTGCATGGCGCGCGGCGTGACGGGCCAGTGCTTGCCCAGCACCTTGGACAGGAACAAAAAGCCCCGCTTGGCGTTGGCGCGCGCGGCAAAGCCGATCAGCCAGTCCAGCGGAAAGCGCGCCTCGTCCACTTTCAAGGTCAGCTCGCCCGTGGGCATCTGCTGCTTGACGATGTTCATGGCAGCTCCACGGCGTAGGCGGCTTCGCCCACGCGCATGCCTTCGTGGATGGCGGGCACGGTGAGCTTGTCAAAGCCCTGGTCGAAACCGGCCAGCGCCAGGTAGGGCAGGTTCGGGCCGGCAGCGCACGCCATGCCGATGCCGCCCGACATGCGCGGGTTGATTTCCAGCAGCGCCAGGCCATTCGCGCCTTCGCGGAACTGGATGTTGAAGACGCCATTCAGGCGGTAGTCGCGCGCGAGTTTGTCGCAGGCTGCCAGCAAGTCGTCGCGCAGTTCGATCAGCTGGCCGCTGCCGCCCCCGTGCAGCTTCTTGCGCGGCACGGCGCAAACGAGCTTGCCCTGGTCGGCGACGCAGTCGGCGCTGTATTCGTGGCCATCGAGGTATTCCATCAGCAGCAGGGTCTTGAACGATGCCATCTGCGCCAGGCCGCTGCGCAGCTCTTGCGCATTGATCTGGTAGGCGGCGCCGGCCAGCAGCAGCTGGGCGCTGGTGCGCTCTTCATCGAGAATGGCAAAGCCCAGGGCATACACGGATTCGGACGGCTTGATGCACAGCTTGCGATGCAGCGGGCGCAGTTCGGCGTAGGCGGCGTCGTATTCTGCGATCGTGGTGACGGCGCGGTAGTCGGCCGGGCGCGCCATGGGCAGATCGAGTCCGTCGCAGAAGCGCGCCTTGTCGTGCATTAAATTCAGGGTGTCTTCGCTTGCCACGCTGAGCACGCGCGTGCCGATGGCGGCGAAGCGCGCGCTGGCGCTGCCGATCAGGCCCGCTTCCTTGCCCGGCCAGAAAATCGTGATGCCCCGCTCGCGGCAAAATTCCAGGCACCACTCGACATAATTGAGGCCCGTCAGTCCCGACGGTTCGACCGCGTATTCGTGGGCCGACAAAAAGGCGGCCGCGTGCGCGCTCGTATTGCTGCACACGATGTGATAGCGGGGCGCGCCGCTTGTCGCGGCCATATCGGCCTCGCGGATCAGGCGCATGGCCGTGCCGACCGAGGAAAATGTTTTGTTGAACCAGACTCTTTGCATGTACGGGGACCGGGTAAAGAAAGGGAAAGCCGCGCGCAGGTGCGCGCGCGGGGAGTCTAACCAGCCAGGCTTAACCTGGCCTTAGAATTTTTTTGAACTACAACGTTGAGCAACAAACTAACAGCGCCTGACAAAACCGTAGCGAGCGGAAGGAAGAGGTGGCCGAGAAGCGCAACCGTACTCAAGTACGGTGAGCATCGCAGGCTGCCTATGCCGACGCGCAGCAGGTTTGGTCAGGTGCCTCTAGCCAGCCTTGCCGCTGGCTGTCCATTTGAGGAACGCGTCGCGGTTGCGCGAGCAGATGAACACCTTGCCCGAGCCGGAAAAGCGCAGCACGATGCCTTCGCCGCTGGTGACGCTATTGACGATATTGCCGAGGAAGCCGCCGATGCCGCCGCCGCTGGCGCCGCCGCCCGTGGTCACGGAAATCTCGTATCTCAGGCTGTTATCCCAGCACACGACGTGGGAATTGTCGATCACGACATCCTTGCCCGGCTCGACGTCGAGCTGGAACATGGAGCCGAAGCCCGACACCACCACTTGTCCCGTGCCGGCCGTCTCCATGACGAAGAAGCCGCCCGACTGGGCGAACAGCGCGTTGCCGATGCTTTGCGTGCGCACCTTCATTTCCGTGCCCGAGGTGGCGGCGACAAAGGCGCCGTCGTTGAGCAGGTACTGGCGCGCGCCCACGTCGACCACTTCGATGGCGCCCGGCAGGGTGGGCGAGAGCAGGCAATCGCCGCTGCCGCGCACCGCTTCGATATGCTGCTGGAAGAACGATTCGCCATTCGCGAAGCGGCGCATGATGGCGCTGCCCAGGCCGCCCGTCATCTTGCCTTTCAAGTCCAGCGCCGTTTCCATCATCACCATCGCGTCGGATTCGCAATAGATGGTTTCGCCCTGTTTCATGCTGACGTGGAGGAAAGGATCGACGTCGCCCGTGACACTAAATACTGGCATGATAAATCTCCAAAAAAAAGCCGCCTGAACTGTGCAGGCGGCAGTGATGATACGACACTAGTCCAATTCACCGCAGAAAGCCAGGCAGGCTTTCTGCGTGTGAATTTTAGGCATTGACGCCGAACGAGCGGGCCAGTGGGCCCAGGCCGCCGTTAAAGCCCTGGCCGATAGCCTTGAACTTCCATTCGCCGTTGTAGCGGTAGATTTCGCCAAAGATCATCGCCGTTTCCGTCGAGCTGTCTTCGGACAGGTCGTAGCGGGCGATTTCTTTTTCGCCTTCCGCGTTCAGGCAGCGGATGAAGGCTTTCGAGACCATACCGAAGTTCTGGCGGCGCGCGTCGGCATCGTGAATGGTGACGGTGATGCTGATGCGGTCGATGTCGGCCGGCACGCGCGACAGGTCGATTTCGATGCGCTCATCGTCGCCTTCGCCTTCGCCCGTGGTGTTGTCGCCCGTGTGGACGACGGAACCGTCGGTCGACTTCAGGTTGTTGTAGAAGATGAAGTCAGAGTCGCCACGGACTTTGCCGTCGCTTTTCAGGAGGAAAGCGCTGCCGTCAAGGTCGAAGGTGGCGCCGTCCGTCGAACGAGGATCCCAGCCGAGGCCGACGATGATCTTCTTCAGGTTCGGTGCTTCCTTGCTCAGGTTGACGTTGCCGCCTTTTTGCAAACTGATTGCCATGTGGTGCTCCTTTTCAGTAATTTACTTAAACATACCTGCATGGGATGAGCGCAAAGCGCTCGTGCCATTACTTCCTCAATTGGGGGCGGAACCCCCGATTTCAAGCTTGTGCCGCGTGCCGTTTGCGATAGCGCAAGGATGACCACAGCGAGACCAGGATGAAGGCCACGCCCGACAGGCCCGTGAACCACTCCGGAATATGGTACTTGACGGACGCCAGCATGATCAAGGCCAGGATGCCGATCGCATAATGGGCGCCGTGCTCCAGATAGACGAATTCGTCCAGGGTACCCTTGTGCACCAGGTACACCGTCATCGAGCGCACGAACATGGCGCCGATGGCCAGGCCCAGCATGATGATGACGACATCGTTGGTGATGGCGAACGCGCCGATCACGCCATCAAAGCTGAACGAGGCGTCCAGCACTTCCAGGTACAGGAAGCCGCCGATACTGCCGCGCGCCACCGTTTTTACCAGGTCGCCATTGCCGTTCCTGGCTGGCGCGGCGCCTTCTTCTGCGTCATCCTGCAAGTCCGGTTCGCCTTCTTCCAGCAAGCCGCTGATCCAGTTCACGCCGATGTAGACGGCGATGCCGACGATGCCCGAAGCGAGCACGCTGTATTTTGCATCCACAGGGCCCATCGCCACGCAGGCGGCCACGGCGCCCATGGTGATCAGCACGGCCAGGCTTTCGGTGCCCAGCGCATTGACTTTTTCCTCGGCCCAGCCCAGCCAGTGCAACTCCTTCTCATCGTCGAACAGGAAGTTCAGGAACACCAGCAGCAGGAAGGCGCCGCCGAAGGCCGCCACTTGCGCATGGTTGTCCGTCAGGTGCTTGGCATACACGTCCGGCGTCGTGGTGGCCATGGTCCACACGTCGACCAGACCCAGGCCCGTGGCGACGGAAACGATGACCAACGGAAACAGCAGCCGCATGCCGAAGACGGCCACGAGGATACCGACCGTCAAGAACAGTTTTTGCCAGAACTCATTCCAGTGACGCAAGACCGAGGCATTCACCACGGCATTGTCGAACGACAGCGACACTTCCATGATGCCCAGCACGCCCGTGATCCACAGCGCCTGGATCATGCCTGACATGCCGCCATGGCTGTACCCCCACCAGCCTGACACTGCCATCAGGATAAAAGTGACTAAAAAGGAAATTCTGAAATGCCGCATGAGGACCCCGTTGCAAGTGTGAAAGACGTTTGATTATCCGCGCCGCTGTGTGCGCCGCACTCAGTGTTGATATACGTCAATTGTTGTATATGCCATGATTTTATATTAGTTGCCGCCGGGGGCTGCGTTTTATAGGCTGACGATAGACAGTTCTGCTGGCGCGGATGATCTGCGATAATTGCGGCGCGCCCGTCGGGCTGCCGCAGCCCCTCGCACACTTGACAGACATATATATAAGAAGGAATACCCCGTGGATATCGCTTACCTCGTCACGCCCCTGATCACCTGGATCCTGGTCGGACCGATCAAATTCCTGATCAACAGTGTCCGCACGCGGCAATGGGCGTTCGGTCTGGTCGGCAATGGCGGCTTTCCCAGCAACCATAGCGCCGTTGTTTCCAGCATGGCCACCCTGATCGCCTTGCGCGAAGGCATAGCCCATCCCGCCTTCGGCGTGGCAGTGACCTTGGCCTTCATCGTCATCATCGACGCCAACAGCCTGCGCCAGCACGTGGGCAAGCAGGCGGCGGCCATCAACCGCCTGGCCAAGGAAGCGGCCAGCCCGGCGCACACCTGGCTGCGCGAGCGCATGGGGCATACCCTGGTGGAAATCGCCGGCGGCCTGTGCACGGGCGTGGCGATCGGTTTCCTGATCAACACCGTTTTTGCCCGCTAAGTTCGCTTTCCCTGAAACGCAAAACCCCGCCTGAAGGCGGGGTTTTGCGTTTCAGGGCGTAAAAACTACGTTTCATCCATTCATTAAAGCATTACAGGAAGCCGCCGATTGACATGCCCGGACACGCTCATGGATACTTTGGCGCTTGTGGTTTTAATAAAAATATTATGCTTGCTATCGCTTGCAGCCCTATCCGGGCCGCAGCAACGGTAGTGGTGCTATCTATCCGGAGAATTACCCATGTTGCGCAAAACCCTGTTTGTTCTGGCAATCGCTTCCGCCCTGGCCGCCTGCGGCAAAGAGTCCAAAGATCCTGGCAAAGGCGCTGGCAAGGGGGGCAAGGAACAGGCGGGCGCTGCCGTCAATCTGCTGGTATCTCCGGAAGACCTGCTGACCATCCAGAGCAATGCGCTGGCATCGGGGCCTGTCATCACCGGTTCCGTGCAGCCTGAGCGCAATGCGGACTTGCGCGCCGAAGTGTCAGCCGTGGTGATCCAGGTCATGAAGGAAAATGGCGAAGTCGTCAAACGGGGCGACGTGCTGGTGCGCCTGGACGAAACGTCCATCCGCGACGGCCTCAATTCGGCCGAGGAAGCCAGCCGCGCCGCCAGCCAGGTGCTGGAGCAGTCCGAACGCATGTTCCAGCGCATGAAAACCCTGCGCGCCTCGGGCATGACGTCGACGCAGGCGCTGGAAGACGCGGAAATCCGCCGCAACAATGCGCAAAGCGACCTGTCCGCCGCGAAAAGCCGCGCCGTGCAAGCCCGCCAGCAGTTGCAGCGCACCCTCGTGCGCGCGCCGTTCGACGGCATCGTGAGCGAGCGCAAGGTCTCGAATGGCGATACGGCGCAAATCGGCAAGGAATTGATCAAGGTCATCGATCCAACCAGCATGCGCCTCGAAGGCCTGGTGTCGGCCGACAAGATCGGCGTCGTCAAGGTGGGCCAGCCCGTGCTGTTCCGCATCAATGGGTATCCGGGCCAGGATTTCGCGGGCAAGGTGCGCCGCGTCGATCCTGCCGCCAATGCCGTCACGCGCCAGGTGGCCGTGCTGGTCGATTTCAATGACAAGGAACAACCGCGCGTGGCCGGCCTGTACGCGGAAGGGCGCATCGAGACGGAAACCGTCAGTGCGCTGATGATCCCCGATTCGGCCCTGGTGAAGGCGGGCGACGTGACCTACACGTGGAAGGTCAAGGACAAGGCTTTGCATAAAGTCAACTTGCGCATCGGCGCGCGCGACGTGCGCACGGGCCAGTGGGAAGTGCAAAGCGGCCTGGCCAGCGGCGATACCGTGCTGCGCACGCCGGGCTCGACCTTCAAGGATGGTCAGAAAGTGGAATTGACGGCCGCCAAGGCCGTGCCAGCCGCCGCCGTGGCCAGCAGCAGCACCGCCGTTGCCGGTAAAGGAAACTAAGCCATGTTCCTTTCCGATTTCAGTATCAAGCGGCCCACCGCCACCATCGTCCTGATCCTGGCCATGATGTGCGTTGGCTTGCTGGCGCTCAAGAAATTGCGCGTCAACCAGAACCCGGACGTCGAAGTGCCCTTCATCGTCGTCAGCATTCCTTACCCTGGCGCATCGCCCGACACGGTCGAGCGCGAAGTGGTGAACCGCTTGGAAAAGTCCTTGCAAAGCATTTCCGGCGTGACCGAAGTCAACAGCGATTCGAATGAAGGTTCGGCCAGCATCTTCTTGAAGTTTTCCTTCAATACCAACCTGATCGAAGCATCCGACAATATCCGCAATGCGATTGCCGCCGTGCGCTACAAGTTGCCGACGGAAATGCGCGAGCCTATCTTGCAGCGCATCGACCCGGCTGCCGAACCGATCATGCAACTGGCGCTGTCGTCGAATACGCAAAGCCATGCGGAAATTTCGCGCCTGGCCGAAGACGTGCTGTCGGACCGCTTCCGCACCGTCGATGGCGTGGCGCTGGTCAATGTGGGCGGTTCGCTGAAACGCGAGCTGTCCGTGCTGCTGCGGGCGGAAAAATTGCGTGAATACAATGTGTCCGTCAGCGATGTCGTCACCGCCTTGCGTAACCAGAACACGAATGCGCCCGTGGGCAAGGTGCGCGGCACCCTGGACGAGAAAAGCATCCGTCTGGTGGGCCGCATCGAATCGCCAAGCGACTTCGAGAAAGTGGTGATCAAGCGTCGCGGCGAGGAAATCGTGCGCCTGGCGCAAGTGGCCACCATCGAAGATGGCTTTGCCGAAGTCAATAGCCTGAGCATGCGCAGCGGCAAGCCGAACGTGGGCATTTCGATCACCCGCGTGCGCGACGCGTCCACCGTCAGCGTGGCCAACAAGATCCGCGACATGGTGGCGGAAATCAACAAGACCTTGCCGAAAGGCACGATCCTGCAAGTGACGCGCGATGGCGGCGAAAACGCCCAGCATAGCCTGAACAACGTGATCGAATCGCTGGTGCTGGGCGCCGTGCTGACGATTTTCGTCGTCTACGCCTTCCTGAATTCGTGGCGTTCGACCCTGATCACGGCGCTGAGCCTGCCGACGTCCGTGATTGCCGCCTTCATTGCCGTGTGGCTGTGCGGCTTTACCCTGAACTTCATGACCTTGCTGGGCCTGTCGCTGGCCATCGGCGTGCTGATCGATGACGCCATCGTCGTGCGCGAAAATATCGTGCGCCACATGCAGATGGGCAAGGACCGCCGCACGGCCGCGCTGGAAGGCACGGCCGAGATCGGCATGGCCGTGGCTGCCACGACCTTCTCCATCATCGCCGTCTTCATTCCCGTGGCCTTCATGCCAGGCATCTCTGGCGAATGGTTCCGCCCGTTTGCCTTGACGGTGACGTGCTCGGTGCTCGTCAGCCTGGGCATCTCGTTTACGCTCGACCCGATGCTGTCGGCCTACTGGGGCGACCCGGTCGAGGAACACTCGGCGCCGAAAAAGGGCATCGGCCGCGTGCTGGAAAAATTCAACCACTGGTTCGACCATCAGGCCGACCGCTATGGCCGCGTGATCGCCTGGGCACTGCATCACCGCCGCTGGATGGCCGTCATCGCCTTCGGCAGCCTGGTGGGCGCCATCGTCCTGCACTCCACGCATGGCGGCACGAGTTTCTTGCCGGCATCCGATTCGGGCAATCTGATGATCAATGTGCGCACGCCATCGTCGAGCAGCATCGAGTATTCGCGCTTGAAGCTGGAAGCGGCGGCCGTGCTGGCGCGTACCTTGCCTGAAACCAAGGATACCAACAGCTCCATCAATGCCGGCGGTGGACGGGTATATGTCGACATCGGCAAGCGCAATACCCGCAAGCGTTCGGCCAAGGAAATCGCCGTCGAGCTGCGCGAGAAGATGTCGCGCCTGGTGGGCGCCGAATACGTGGTGCAGGATGACTTGAGCAATGGTTCGCAAAAGCCGATCCAGGTGGAATTCACGGGCCCGGATTCGCGCAAACTCATGGAGATCACGAACGCCTACATGGACAAGCTGCGCGCGATTCCCGGCGCCGTCGATGTGGGCCTGTCCGAGCAAGATCCGAAGAACGAGCTGCAGATCGAGCTCAACCGCGGCCTGGCCAACTCGATGGGCATTTCCGTCAATGATGCGGCGCAATCGTTGCGCGTGGCATTCGCCGGCGTGGAAGTGGGCGACTGGGTCGATCCGACGGGCGAGACGCGCGACGTGGCCGTGCGCCTGCATCCCGATGACCGCGTGGCATCGGAAAACATCGAGCGCCTGCCGATCAGCGTGACGGGCACGTCGCAAATGGTGCCGCTCGACCAGATCGCCACCATTACCATGGGCAAGGGCCCGTCCGGCATCGAGCACAAGAATGGCAAGCGCACGATCACCGTGTCGGCCAATGCGCAAGGCCGCTCAAATGGCGAAGTGACGAGCGATGCCATGAAGCTGGCCAACTCCATCGACTTCCCGCCCGGCTACGGCCTGGCGCTCGGTGGCGCTGGCCAGGACCAGCAGGAACTGTTCACGGAAATGCTGATCGCGCTGGTGATGGGTATCGGCCTGATGTATTTGATCCTGGTCATGCAGTTTGGTTCATTTACGGCGCCGGTGGCCGTGATGATGTCCTTGCCGCTGAGTCTGATCGGCGTGGTGGTGGCGCTGGTAATCACGAACAACACCCTCAACCTGATGAGCTTTATCGGCATCATCATGCTGATGGGCCTGGTCGCCAAGAACGCCATCCTGCTGCTGGACGCGGCGCGCAAGCGCGAGGAAGAGGGCCATGGCCGCGAAGACGCGCTGATGTATGCGGGCCGCATGCGTCTGCGTCCCATCCTGATGACGACGTTCGCGCTGATCGCCGGCATGTTCCCTGTGGCGCTGGGCCTGGGCGAGGGTGGCGAGTTCTACCGTCCATTGGCGATCGCCATCATCGGCGGCACCATCACCTCGACGATTTTGACCCTGCTGGTCGTGCCGACCTTCTATGACAGCATCGAGATCGCCCGCGATGGCGCCGTGGCCAAGTTCCACCGCCGCGCCGCGCGCATGCCCGTAGCTGTGGCCATGATATTGACCTTGCTCGAATGCGTGCTGACCTTGCTGCTGGTGCGCTTCATCTACCGCATGCTGAAAAAGGCCGTGCTGTTCCTGATGGGACGCCGCACGCCGAAGGCGACATCGGTCAGCCTGCAAAAGTAATACCGGGCCAAGGCGCAGCTTGCGCTGCGCCGTGGTATTTCAAGAGCCTTCCGCGGAAGGCTCTTTTTTTTGCCTGCTCGTCTGGCCAGAGTGCTAACTGTTGCGTGGCGGCGGCGTGGTCCCTGTGCCCGTGCCTGTTCCCGGTGTCGTGCCGTTGGGGGGCGGTGTGGTGGATGGCGGCGTGGTCGTGCCATCGGGGTTGGTGGTGGTGCCCGGTGTCATGCCTGGCGTGGCTGGCGTGGTGGCGTCCGGGTTGGTCGTGCCCGTGGTGCCGGACGTGCCGCTGGTGGCGGGCGGCGTTGCCGGCTCGGTGGCGGCGGGCGTGGCGGTGGTACTGGTGTCATTGCGTTTGTTGCAACCGCCCAGCAGCGCGCAGACGATGGCGCTGCCGAGGACGAGCTTGCTGGTAGTCAGGAGTGGAGCCGTCATGATTGTTCCTTTTCAGTGTAAGACTGTCGTGGAAACGCATGCCTCGCCAGATTGCGTATCTGGAACAAGGCTGGCATCGCTTGCAAGGTTTAGAGTAGGTGGGCCGCTACAGGTTCACCGGACTTGCACAGGCGCGGTGCTGGCGGGGGCGGGGAGCGCGCTGCATTTGACGCAGCGCAAATCCGGAAGGGATACGAGGTGGGCCAGGACGGGATGCCCCGGCCGCGTAAGGAGCGTTTATTTGGCTGCAGGGGCCTTGCTCACTTCCACTTCCCAATCCACGCCCGACTCGACGTGGTGCTTGGCAGCAAAGTCACCCTGGCTGATGGCGACGGCCACGTCGAGCAGGCTGTTCAGGTAGACAAGCGGCTTGCCCTTGGCGACGCCGCCAAACGTGTGTTCGAATGGCGCCGTGACCTTGGCCACTTGCTTGCCCTTGTGCAAGATGCGCACTTGCAGCGGATCGTGCAGCTTTACCTGCAATTCGTCGAGCAGGGATTTCGGGATATTCGTCCACACATTGCCATATTTGACGTCCAGTACGGGCACGATGCCGCGGATGGTGTTGCCGTCGCGTACAGGTTTTTGATACGCGATCTTCACCACGGATTCGCTCGGCAATTGCGGACCCACCTGTTCATACGTGATGGCGCCCGACGCCAGGCGCGCACCCACATACGCGTACACGTCGCGGCCATGGAAGGTGTACGATTCGGCGGAACCCGCCAGGCGATTGACCTTTTCATCGATTTCACGCAGTTCGGCCACGCCGTCGCGCTCGGCGATCAGGGTGAACAGGCCATTGTCCGGCCCCACGAAATAGCGTCCACCCTTGGTTTTCAGCACCACCGACTTGCGCGCCGTGCCCACGCCCGGATCGATGACGGACACGAACACCGTGCCTTGCGGCCAGTAATTGGCCGTCTGGTACAAACGATAGGCGCCCAGCCAGATGTCGTAGTCGGGAATCTGGTGCGTCAGGTCCGAAATGGTGAGCTGGGGATCGACGCCATAGGCGACGCCATGCATGGCCGATACGGCGCCGTCGGCCGTGCCGAAGTCCGTCATCAGCACCAGCGGCGCGGCGGCCTGGGCGGACGACAGCAGGAGGGCGCTCAGGCAGGCGCCGGCGACGAGGTGGGAGATTTTCTTGATGATCATGGGTTCTTTCCGTGGCGTTAGAAGGTGTAGTTCAGCTTGGCGTAGAAGTACGCGCCATTGACGCCGATGGGGTTGATGAAATTGTAGGGCAGGGCGCCGCCATACGTGGCGTTATTCGTCTCACGCACGCGCTGCGGATAGCGGTCGAGGATGTTGTTGCCGCCCACGCTCAAAGTCAGTTGCTTGCTCAGTTTCAATTGGCCTTCCAGGTCCAGCGACCAGACGGCGCCGAAGCGCTGGGCCGGGATGCCGTCGATTAAGGGTGCATCGCTGTCGTAGGAAAAATCTTTCAGCTCGCCAAAGCGCGTGGCGCGCGCCTGCACGCCCCAGCCGGCCGCTTGCCAGTCGGCACCGAGGATCAATTTGCTCGCGGGTGACGCATGTTTGATGCGGAACAAACTCGTTTCCGTCAGCAGGGTCAGACTCGGATCGATATTGGCCAGCGCGGCGGAACTCTGGTGCACCTTGTCGAGGCTGGTCTTGTTCAGGTTCAGCGCCGCATTCAGGTTCAGCTTGCCTGAGGTGAACGCCAGGTCATGGTTCAGCACCACGTCCAGGCCTTTTGTGCGCGTGTCGAGCAGGTTGGCCAGGTAGGCCACGGACTGGATGTCGCTGCGGCCATTGGCGGCCAGGTAGGCCGTGACGGCGTCGCTTTGCAAGTCGCTCGAGCGGGTGATGCGGTCGCGGATGCGGATCACGTAGGCGTCCACCGTCACGCTGGTGGCGGTGGACGGTTTCCAGGCCAGGCCCAGCGAGACGTTGGTCGATTTTTCCGGTTTCAGCTGTTGTGCGCCGAAGCTGCGCGCCAGCGGATCGCTGGCCGGCAGCAGGGCTGCCGTTTGCAGTGCCGTGCCATCGGCGTTGAAGTTCAGTGTGGCGAAGCGGAAACCCGTCTGCACGAGGGCCGGCGCGCGGAAGCTGTTCGACAGCGAGCCGCGCACGAGGAAGTTATCCGTCACTTTATAGCGCGTGGACAGCTTGCCCGTGCTGGCGCTGCCGAAGTCGCTGTAGTGGGAATAGCGGGCGGCGGCGCCCACCAGCAGGCGCGGCGTGAGGTCGCTTTCCACGTCCGCATACACGGAGCGGATCTGGCGGCTGCCGTCATAGGCGTCCGAGGGACGCAAGCCCGGTCCCGCCTGGGCGCCCGGCGGAGCGTCCGTGAAGCTGCCGGCCGCATACGAGGCAGGATCGCCGGCCGAGCTGGTGTAGGTTTCGCGCATCCATTCGGCGCCCACGGCCAGGCTCAATGGCGCGGGCAAGCCGATGTCGATGCTGCGTGTGGCATCGAGGTTCAAGGCATTCTGGCGGAAGTCGAAGCCGGCCAGATCAAAACGCGTGGGGCTGGCCGCACCCAGCGAAGCGTTGACGGAGTGGCTCACGCCGTAGTCAAAGCGGTCGCTACCGTGGCGCGCGCTGGCGTCCCAGTTCCATTCGCCAGCGCTGCCGCGCACGCCGGCCACGATGCTGAGGTCGCGTTTGCCGCCATTGGTGACGGGGCGGTAGCCGTTCGGATACAGGGCCGCTACGTTCGACGGGTCGCCCGGATAGCGGAAGTAGGCGCTGCCGTCCGATGTGCGTTCGTTGAGGGTGGCAAACGAGTACAGGTCCAGGCCGCCGTCCAGGGTGAGCTGGGTGTTGTAGAACAAATAGTGGTTGCGCTGGCGCGAGTCGCCCGACTTGAACACTACCTTGCCGTCGAGCGCCTGGTCGGCTGGCGTGAAGTTGTAGGAAGTCCAGCCCGCGTCGCTGGGGCCGGCCCGTTCCGTGGGCGAGCGGCGCCGCGTCTCCGCGCCGAAGCGGAAGAAGCCCGCCTCGCCCAGCGGCACGCCATAGTCGGCGTTGACGATGATGGTCTGGCCATCCGTCAGGGTCTGGTCGGTCGGGTCGAAATGCGTATGGTTGGCGCCATAGCTGACGGAAGCGGCACCGCCCGTGCGGGCCTTCTTCAGCACGATGTTGATGACGCCCGCCACGGCATCGCTGCCGTACTGGGCGCCCGCGCCGTCGCGCAGGATTTCGATATGGTCGATGGCGTTCGGCGGAATGGCGTTGATGTCGACCGGCACGGTGCCGGCAAAGCTGCTTTCCGTGTCGAGCACGGCGCTCGTGTGGCGGCGCTTGCCGTTGATCAGCACCAGCACCTGGTCGGGCGCCAGCCCGCGCAACTGGATGCCGCGCACGGAATCGGACGCGCCGCTCGACTCGATGCGGGGGAAGTTGATCGACGGCGACAGGTTTTGCAGGGCCGCGCCCACGTCGCCCGTCGCCAGCGCATTGCTCACTTCGCGCGCGCCGAAACGGTCGATGGGCACGCTGCTGTCGAACACCGTGCGGTTGCGCGCGCGCGAGCCGACGACGGTGACCTGGTCGATGCTGGCGCCGGTCGTTTCAGCGGTGGTGCCTGTGCTGGCGCTGGCTTGCGCGTCCTGGGCCAAGGCGGGCGCGGTGCCCAGCATGGTGCAGGCCAGCACGATGGCGCGCAGCGGCGTGGCGGGACGGGAGGCAGGGGTGGATGAATGGCGCGGATGCAAGGCGGTGTCCTTTGGGCTCGATTGGTGTTCGTATGGAAACAGTTGCAATGAGCTTAAGGGAGGCGCCCGCCGGCGCTAACGATTCTTTCTGGATATGCTTATGCTGTTGTTTCCACGCCGCGCCGTTCATGCGGCCAGATGGCGCAGCAGGGCGGGAATCTCGGTCGGGATTTCGCGCGCCAGGTAGCCGAGGCTGCCGAAGCGCAGGGCCAGCTGTTCGCCTGCCAGCGCATGCAGGGCGATGCCCCAGGCGCACGCCTGCTCCAACGGCGCCCCGCGCGCGGCCAGGCCCGTGATGATGCCGGCCAGGGTGTCGCCGGAACCGGAAATGGCCAGGCCGATATTGCCGCCTGCATGCGTCCAGCAGGTGCCGTCGGGCATGGCGATGACGGTCAGTGCGCCTTTCAGGGCGACGATGGCGTTCCAGCGCCGCGCCGCGTCCACGGCGCAGGCATGCGGGTCGGCCAGCACGGCGTCTTTCGACAGGCCCAGCAACTGGGCCAGTTCGCCCGCGTGCGGCGTCAGCAGCACGGCTTGCTCAAAACGGAAGTGCGCGGGCTTGCGCACGACCTGCATGGCGCAGGCGTCGAAAATGAGGCTGCTGCTGGCAAACAGGGGCAGCAGGTGGCGCATCAGCTCGCAGCTTGCGGCCGTGTCGCACATGCCTGGCCCGACGAGGACGGCGTCCACCTTGCCGGCCAGCGGCGCCAGCTGGTGTTGCGCCTCATGCCGGAAGCCGCCCAGCGCCGTTTCGTCCAGGCCAATGACCCGCGCCTCGGGCATGGCGATGGCTACCTGCGCCGCCACCGATGCGCCCGTCGCCAGGGTCAGCTTGCCGGCGCCCGCGCGCAGCGCTGCCGTGGCCGCCAGCAGGATGGCGCCCGGCATTTCCGCCGAGCCGGCAACGATCAGCAGGTGGCCGCGCACTTCCTTGTCGCCGTCGGGCTGCGGCATGGGCAGGGGCCAGGAGCGCAGCAGGGATGGGGTGATGGCGGTGGTGTCCATGCGTGACTCCGAAAAAACTAGGACTTGGGCGCAGCCGGCATGTCGGGCTGGGCCGTGACGGGTGTGCCGGCCGCTTCCAACGGTGCGACGAAGTTGCACAGGTCCAGCTGCAGCTTGCCGTGCTTGCCGAGGGCGGGGTTGAAGGCGTAGGAGGTAACGCCGCAGTTGGGCACGTCGGCGGCCTTGTCGATGGCCAGGATAGCGTGCTCGTCGCAGCGCTCGAGCAGGTAGCGGAAACAGTTGACGATGACCTGGTGGCCGACGATCAGCACCCGTTCTCCCCGGTATTCGCGGGTGATGGTGTCGAGCACGCTGCGCAGGCGCAGGATGACGTCGCACCAGCTTTCGCCGCCTGGCGGACGGAAGTAAAATTTGCCGACGTGCTGGCGTTGTTCGTGCAGTTCCGGGTACTTGCTGGCGATGCCGTGCACGGTCAGGCGGTCGAGGATACCGAATTCCTTTTCGCGCAGGCGCTCGTCGGCCACCACGGAGGCGAGGCTGTCCGCATCGATGCGCGCCAGCACGGCTTGCGCCGTCTGCTGGGCCCGCACATACGGCGAGTACAGCACCACGGTCGGTTGTTGTTCAGGGGGGAGGGTGGCGAACCAGTCGCCCAGGGCTTGCGCCTGGCGCGCGCCCAGCTCGGAGAGGGGGACGTCGACATCGCGCTCGGCGATGGCGATCAATAACTGTTTTTCCGCTTCGGCGGCATCGCGCGCCACGTTGCCGGCACTTTGGCCGTGACGCACGATCCAGATTTGCTGCGGCCATTTCTGTTCCATCGCCTTGCGCCTTCCTCTATATTTATTGTTAATAAATATAGACGAAAGCGGCAAGGCGCGGCGCGCCGCTGGTGTGGCTGGACGCGCTTAAGAACACCTAACAAAACCGTAGCGAGCGGAAGCGAGGCTCGGCGCCCCCGTTGGCTTGAGAAGCGGAACTGTGCGAATGTACGGGGGCGCCGAGCCAGTGAGCATCGGAAACCGCGACCCGCGACGCGCAGTAGGTTTGGTTATGCGTTCTAGGCGGTATGTTCCGCTTCGTCCAGGTCGGGCGCGTCGTCGCTGTTGTAGACGGCCAGGTCGGTTTGTCCCATGACCCGGCTGGTGACGGTGCCGGCCGTGATCGAGCCGCTCACGTTCAGCGCCGTGCGGCCCATGTCGATCAGCGGTTCGACGGAGATCAGCAAGCCGGCCAGCGCGACGGGCAAGTCCATCGCCGACAGCACGATCAGGGCGGCAAACGTGGCGCCGCCGCCCACGCCGGCCACGCCGACGGAACCGATGGTGATGATGGCCAGCAAGGGCAGCAGGAAGCTGATCGTGAACGGATCGACGCCGACGGTGGGGGCGATCATGACGGCCAGCATGGCGGGATAGATGCCGGCGCAGCCGTTCTGGCCGATGGTCGAACCGAACGAGGCGGCGAAGTTGGCGATGCCTTCCGGCGTGCCCAGGCGCTGGGTTTGCGTCTGCACGCTCATCGGGATCGAACCGGCGCTGGTGCGCGAGGTAAACGCGAAGGCCAGCACGGGGAAGACTTTTTTCACGAAGCGCAGCGGATTGAGACCCACGCCGGCGATGATGGCCAGGTGCACGAGGAACATCAATATCAGCGCGCTGTACGAGGCGACGACGAAGTTGATCAGTTTCAAGATGTCCGTGTAGCTCGACGACGCCACCACTTCAAACATCAGCGCGAATACGCCGTACGGCGTCAGGCGCAGCACCAGGGTGACCATGCGCATGACGATGGCGTGCGCCACTTTCATGAAGTTTTCGAAGGACGCGAAGATTTCCGGCTTCTTCACGGCGATGCCCGTGGCCGAGATGCCGATGAAGATGGAGAACACGACCACGGCGATGGTCGACGTCTTGCGCGCGCCCGTCATGTCGAGGAAAGGATTGGTCGGCACGAAGCTGACCAGCAGTTTCGGCAGCGACAGGGCCTTCGCCGTTTCCAGCGAGCCTTGCAGCTGCACGCCGCGCGCCACTTCGGCGGCGCTCGACGTCAGGCCGACAGCCGTCAGGCCGAACAGCTTGGCCATCAGGATGCCCAGCGCGGCGGCGATGGTCGTGGTGATGAGCAGGGTGCCGATGGTCAGCGCACTGATCTTGCCCAGGGAACTCGCATCCTTGAGCTTTAGAATGGCGGAAATAATCGAGACCATGATTAGCGGCATGATGATCATCTGCAGCAGTTTGACGTAGCCGCTGCCGACGATGTCGATGTATTCATTGGTACCGGCGATGATGGGCGAGCCGGCGCCGTACAGCCACTGCACGGCCGCACCGAGCAGCACGCCCAGGCCCAGGCCTGTAAAGACGCGCACGGTAAATGTCGCGTGTTTGCGTTGCTGGTGGAACATGAAAGCGAAGACGAGCAACGCAACGAGCAGGTTCAGGATGATGTTAATTGCCATGAAGGGGCCTTATCTTGGTTTTATTCGAGACTGCACGGAGCACATAAAACAGTACTGCAACTGACAGCTGCCCCAGCCCGGGGCGGAAGGGCAAGCACTGTACAGTACTATGGTGGCGTTTTGCGCAATACCGCTGCGAATATTACGCTATATAAATATGCTCCACAGGCATAAGTCTTCCGGTGGATTGTGAAAAAGAAGATTTCATGCAAGCATGTTTTGCTTATTTATTAATGTCGTGCCAATTATTTCAAGGAAAAAGATGAATGCTTTAACGGAAGTACAGGTACTCGATGCGGAAGAACGCTTGCGCCTGGCCATGATGGCATCCGATGTGGCTGTACTGAATGTGTTGCTGGCCGATGACTTGTTGTTTACGAATCACCTGGGTCATCTGCTGAGCAAACATGCGGACCTGGCAGCGCACGAGCAGCGGCTGCTGACCATCACGGACTTGCGCGCGTCCGAGCGCCATGTGCGTGTCACTGGCAACGTGGCCGTCGTCTCCGTGCGCATGCACTTGACAGGCAGCTATCACGACGTGGAAACGCATGGCGACTTCCGTTTTACGCGCGTCTGGGCGCAGGATGCGGCCGGCGCGCTGCAAGTGATCGCCGCCCATTCCGGCGTCGTGGCTTGAGGAGCAAGAGTTAGTGGATCATCGTTCCAAAGGGCAGCTGTTGGAAGCTGTCATCGCCGCCGGCCCGGCCACCCTGGCCATCACGGCCGGCTATCCCGTGCTGTTGTACAACCTGGTGCGCACCTGGGCCGACGCCCCCGGCGCCAATGCGCTGGCCGCGTTGCTGCTGACGGGCGGCTTGTGGGCCTTGCTGGAATTCTGGCGCATCGCCCTGGCAACGGTGGCGCGCAAGGCGTATGCGTTCAACTGGCGCTTCTGGCTGGCCATCGCCGGTTTTCTCGGTTGCTTCGTACGTTTCGTGCCGGACATGCCTGCCGGACTGATGCTGCTGTTGATGGTGCTGCCGGCGCTGGCGTGGACGCATTTCATCTTGCTGCAGATCAAGCGCCCTGGCAACTTGTAATTTTTATTCTTCCTCTTCGGCTTCTGCTTTCAGCCAGGTTATCCGTCCATTGCCTGCCTCATCCAAATGGGCCAGCAGGGCGGTGGCTGCCGCTTCCGCCAGGCTGAAATCGAACAGTACGTCTGCGCCGTGTTCCACGTTCAGCAAGGTGGCGCCGGCGCCATCGAGCTCGCGGCGCAGCATGCCTTCCATCGCATACGGCACCGTGCAACGCAGGCTGCGCTGGCGTACGATGGCCGTCTTTTCCGCCTGCAACAACGCTTGCGCCACGCTATCCGTGTAGGCCCGCACGAGACCGCCCGCGCCCAGCTTGATCCCGCCAAAGTAGCGCACCACCGTCGCCAGCACGCCTTCCAGGTCCTGGTGGCGCAGCACGTCGAGCATGGGCCGTCCGGCCGTGCCGCTCGGCTCGCCATCGTCGACGGCCGCCGACTGTCCGCCCGCCAGCAGCGCCCAGCACACATGGCAGGCGCCCGGATGCTGCGCCTTCAAATCGTTGACCACCTGCTGCGCGCTGGCGCGGTCCGTCATCGGCTGCACGCAACCGATGAAACGGCTTTTCTTGATGATCAGTTCGCTGTGGACGGGGGCGGCAATGGTAAACGGCATGGCGGGTGCGAAGGCGGGCAAAGCAGCATGATAGAGGAAATGCGCGCCGGCGACGAGCCGGTGCCGCCTAGGCGCCCGATGGCGATACCAGTTCGCGCAGCGCCGCATCGCGCACTTGCACGATGTCGAACAGCCCCAGCGCGTGCAGAGCGGGCAGCGCTTCAATAATGTCGCGCTCGGCCATGCTCCGGTCGGCGTCGCTGCTGGTCTCGTCCAGCCATAGCCGGGCGTTGGCCAGGAAGGCCCCCACCGTTCCCTTGCGTACAGTGACGCCATTGAACTGGCCCTGGTTTTGTTGATCGGGTAATACGTCTTCTGCACGCATGATGCACTCCTGAATATCGAAAGACTTCACTGTATGATGATGGGATTGTCTTGTCTGCGTTGTTTATGTCATTCGATACGTTAAATCCGCCAATTTTTTCAGCGTCGCCGCCGTCACCGCTGCGCGCCATGCGCATTGTCCAGCCGCAGGAGCGGGTGACGGCGGCGCACCGCCATGCCAGCGGCCAGCTGTTTGGCGCCATGCGGGGCTTGCTTTCCGTTGCCGCCGACAACGGGCAATGGGTGGTGCCGGCCAGCCACTGCGTGTGGATGCCGCCCCATCACGTGCATGCGCTGCGTTCCCATGGCCCGTTTGCGGGCTGGAGCGTGTATGTGGACGAGGCCAGTTGCGGCAGCTTGCCCGCCGCGCCGTGTGTGATGCGCGTCTCGGGCTTGCTGCGCGAGGCGGTGGGCCGCGCCAGCGCCTGGGAGGATGGTGCACTGGACACCCGGCAGGCCCGGGTGGCGGGCGTGATCCTCGACGAGATCGCCGCCGCGCCGCACGAGTCCTTCGGCTTGCCCCTGCCGACGGACCCGCGCCTGCTGCGCGTGGCGCGCGCCGTGCTCGATGACCTGGCCGACGAGCGGGGCGTGGAAGCGCTGGCCGCCTGGACCGGCGTCTCGCCGCGCACCCTGGCGCGCCGTTTTACGGCGGAGACCGGCTTTACGCCCTCGGCATGGCGCCAGCGCGCCCGCATCCTGCGCGCCCTGGAACTGCTGGCCGCCGGCCAGCCCGTCACGACGATTGCGCTGACCCTGGGCTACGACACCGTCAGCGCCTTTATCGCCATGTTCAAGCGGGTGATGGGCGTGACGCCGGGAAGGTATGGGGAAGGGGCATAGCTGGCGCTGAAAACAAAAAAGCCAACCGCGAACGGTTGGCTTCTCTGAAGTATTTGGTAGGCCGTGCGGGATTCGAACCTGCGACCAACGGATTAAAAGTCCGCTGCTCTACCAGCTGAGCTAACGACCCAAAAACTTTACAACTGAACTGCGGTAATACTGTGCCGTATCAGCATGCTTGCATGATGACGACTGAATCTTGGTAGGCCGTGCGGGATTCGAACCTGCGACCAACGGATTAAAAGTCCGCTGCTCTACCAGCTGAGCTAACGACCCAAGGGCGGCTATTATGACGGCCAACGGCGGTTTTGGGAAGGGCCGTGCGGGATATGGGCGGAAAAAAGCCTCGCGTAGCCCTCATGCGCGGTCTCATATTGCTAGATAGCCTGCCTATATCGGATCCCATGCCTGCAACGAAGACCTTCCCATCCCCGAGCGAGCGCCGGCGCCGTCCGACGAATTGTGCACGGCGTCCAGACGTCTGCTGCATGCCACTGCTGCTATTGGGGCTGTTATTCCTGCCGGAATTGCCCCTGGATGGGCATCCGGCAGCGCAGACGAAGGACGATCAGTAGCGTTCCAGCCAGTGCGCGTAGGGCGCCGGCAGGGTCCACGAGGCGCGCTCGACGCCGAGCTCCTTGGCGGCAAAATATGCCCAGTGCGGATTGGCCAGGTGCGCCTTGCCCACCATCACTACGTCGAGCTGTTCTTCCTTGACGACGCGCTCGGCGATGGCCGGCGTGCCGAAGCCCCAGGCGGACGAGACGGGTACGCCAGCTTCGCGGCGGACTCGCTCGGCGATCGGACCCATGAAGGCCGGGCCCCAGGGAATCGCCACGTCGGGAATGGTAAAGCCCATGCTGACGCTGAGCATATCCATGCCGGCATCCTTGAACTGGCGCACGAGACCGATCGATTCGAGCAGGGTTTGCTCGTCGCGGCCATCGAATTCCAGCACGCCGAAGCGGATCGTCAGCGGCAGGTGCTCGGGCCACACTTCGCGTACGGCTTTCAAGGTTTCCAGCAGGAAGCGGCTGCGGTTTTCCACGCTGCCGCCATAGATGTCGTCGCGCTGGTTCGAGTGGGCGGAAAAGAAGCTTTGCGCCAGGTAGCCGTGGGCGAAGTGCAGTTCCAGCCATTCGAAGCCAACTTCGCGGGCGCGCACGGCAGCGTCGACGAAGTTCTGCTTCACGCGGGCGATATCGTCGAGGTCCATGGCGCGCGGCACTTTCGGCAGGCCGCCGCCAAAGGCGATGGCGGATGGGGCGATGGTTTGCCAGCCGCGCGCGTCGCCCTCAGCGATATGGTCGTCGCCTTCCCATGGGCGGTTGGCGCTGGCCTTGCGGCCGGCGTGGGCGATCTGGATGCCGGGCACGGAACCGGCCGCCTTGATGGCCTTCACGACAGGCACGAAGGCTTGCGCCAGGTCATCGTTCCAGATGCCCGTGCAGCCTGGCGTGATGCGGCCTTCGGGTGCCACGGCCGTCGCTTCGACGATCACCAGGCCGGCGCCGCCACGGGCCATGCCCGCGTAGTGCGACAGATGCCAGTCGTTGGCCAGGCCATCGACGGCCATGTACTGGCACATCGGCGGCACGGCGATGCGGTTGCGCAGGGTGATGTCTTTGAGGGTGTAGGGCTGGAAGAGGGCGGACATGGTGGCCTTTGTGTTTGTTGGTGGAAGTATTGGTGGATGTTGATTCGGTAGTTCGTAAATATTCGAAGAATGGAATTAGTATAGCGCATGCTGTATGATTCTGCTCATGCGCCCACACAAACATCCTCCCGCCAGCGAATTCGTGCTCGAACGCGTGCTCTACGCCTTGAGCGACTCCATTCGCCTCGACATCGTGCGCCACCTGGCCAGAGTCGACGCGGCCGCTTGCGGCGACCTCGACGGCGGACGGCCGAAGTCGACCGTTTCCCACCATTTCAAGGTCTTGCGCGAAGCGGGCCTCGTCTATACGGAAAACGCGGGCACGACGCACATGAATACCTTGCGCCGCGCCGATATCGAAAGCCGCTTCCCCGGCTTGCTGGACACCATCCTGGCGCAACAGCCATTGGCGCCCGAGGCGCCGGACGCGGGCGGGCAGGGCGCGTAGCGGCCTGCCGTGCCCCGCCATCTTCCAGGCTCGGCTATGATATCGGCCTTTCGGTAAGTCCCCGGCCGCGCGCCTGTTGCGCGATGGACTGGCGACGCTACCTGGCACGGCAAGGGATGGGAATGACGGCAGCAGCAGTGGTATCACAGGCGGACCTGGCACATCGTCCGCAGTTTGGCTGGATCAATGGTTTGAAGGCAGGCGCGGCGCAGTTGATCGTGTTGCATCACCTGGCGTTTTACGGCCCCATGTCCGATTACGTGCAACCCCTGTGGCCCGCATTGCTGGACTGGCTGGGCGGCAGTGCGCGCATCGCCGTGCAAGTGTTTCTCGTCATCGGCGGCTTTCTCGTCGCCAAATCCCTTTCGCCTGCCGGCCGTCCCGGCATCGCCACCCCGCTACAGGCGATCTGGCGCCGCTATGCCAAGCTGGCGCCGCCTTTCCTGGCTGCCACCTTGCTCGCTGCCGTGATTACGCCGCTCGCCGGCATCTGGATGCAGCACGACTCCATGTCGGCCGCCGTCACCCTGGGCCAGCTGAGCGCTCATGCCTTGCTGCTGCATGGCGTGCTCGGTTATGAGTCGCTGTCGGCCGGCGCCTGGTACGTGGCCATCGATTTCCAGCTGTACCTGCTGACGGTATCGCTGCTGTGGCTGGGCGGCCGCCTGGCGGGCCAGCGGCGCGGGCACTGGCTGATGCCGCTGGCCGTCACCGTGGGCATCACCTTTTCCCTGCTGTATTTCAATCTCGACGCGGACTGGGACAATTGGGCGCCGTATTTCTTCGGCAGCTATGGCCTTGGCATGCTGGCCTGGTGGGCCAGCGATCCGGCCCGCAAACCTGGTGCCATGACCGTGCTCATGGCCATGGCCGCCGTGCCCGTCCTGCTGGCCCTGGCCATCGATTACCGCAGCCGCATCGCGCTGGCCCTGATCGTCGCCTGCGCCCTGTTCCTGTTCGGCCGCGCCCGCACGCCGTCCCAAGGCGGCGCCTGGAACATCATCAACACCCTGGGCCGGATCTCGTATGCCGTGTTTCTCGTCCACTTCCCCGTCAGCCTGCTGGTGAATGCCTTGTTCATCACGTATGTGCCGCTCGAGCCGGAATGGCAAGCGCTGGGCATGCTGACAGCCTGGGGCGCCAGCCTGGTGGCCGGCGCCGCGTTTTACCGCTGGGTGGAGGTGCCGCTGGGGCGGGTGATGGGCGGCGTGGTGGCGCATCTGGCGGGTAGGCCGGCGTTGGCGTCGCGTTAAGGGTGGCGATGTAGCAGTCCCGATGGCGCCCTTGCTCGCGAAACAGGGCTGGCTGTTTCTATTATTTGTTACTACAATAAATAATGAGAATCACTTTTGATGCTGTCAAGCGTGAAAAGACGCTCAGGGAGCGTGGTCTCGACTTTGCGCGTGCGCGTGTAGTGTTTGACGGGCTCACCATTACGCTGCCGGACCAGCGCCAGGACTACGGCGAACCCCGCTTCATCACTGCAGGCTGGCTCGACGAGCGCCTGGTTGTACTGGTCTGGACGCCGCGTGGCCGGGCGCGCAGAATCATCAGCATGAGGAAGGCAAATGAACGCGAAATCGACAAATACAAGCAAAGCCTGGGTTGATCCCGACGATGCGCCTGAATTGACGGACGGTTTTTTCGAGCAGGGTGTCTGGCAAGTGGGCAACAAGCCCGTTTCCCGTCCCGACGCGCGGCAGGAGGCGGCACGCCGCCGCGGCAGACCCGCTGGCACCGGAGGCAAGGTCAGCACGACCATACGTTTCGATGCAGACATCCTCGAAGCCTTCAAGGCCACCGGTGATGGGTGGCAAACGCGCATGAATGAGGCGCTGAAGGAGTGGCTGCGATCCAGGCAAGCCTAGAAAACAAAAAAGCCAACCGCGAACGGTTGGCTTTTCTGTAGAATTTGGTAGGCCGTGCGGGATTCGAACCTGCGACCAACGGATTAAAAGTCCGCTGCTCTACCAGCTGAGCTAACGACCCAAAAACTTTTTACAACAACTTCGGTAACACTGTGCCGTAAAAAAATGCTTGCTATAACAACTCGCAAGCAGATCAGTACTGCGTATTCGTGGTAGGCCGTGCGGGATTCGAACCTGCGACCAACGGATTAAAAGTCCGCTGCTCTACCAGCTGAGCTAACGACCCGAAGAAGAAAGATTATAGGGGGTGCCCGGGATTCTGTCAAACCTAACGGGCAACTTTTTCCCCGCTTTTACTTTTTGCCGCCCCGTTCCTTGGCCGCCTGGGCCGCGCTGGAGTCCGGGTAGCGCGAGATCAGCGCGTTCAGCGTCTTGGTCGCGTTCGGCTTGTCTTTCAGCTCCGTGTAGCAGCTGGCGATGTTGAGCATGGCATCG
The DNA here is from genome assembly GCF_001758645.1 of Janthinobacterium sp. MP5059B. Classification (NCBI taxonomy): domain Bacteria; kingdom Pseudomonadati; phylum Pseudomonadota; class Betaproteobacteria; order Burkholderiales; family Oxalobacteraceae; genus Janthinobacterium; species Janthinobacterium sp. MP5059B. The sequence goes on from NZ_LRHX01000001.1 coordinate 71,511, forward strand.
GCTGCCTTCGGGCTGTCCGGGTAGTTCTTCAGCACTGCCTGCTGGGCCGTGATGGCGCTCTTGCAGTCGCGCTGGGCGTAATAGGCGTTGCCCAGCCAGTATTGCGCGTTGGCCGCGTAGGCCGATTCCGGATAGCGTTTCACGAAGCCGTCCAGCGCCGTGACGGCGCCCTTGTAGTCGCCCGACTTGAACAGGCCGAACGCGGATTCGTACGCGCTTTGCTCGGAGACGCCCACGGCCGCTTCCTGGCCGTCGATGGTGACCTGGCGTGGCTCGAGCTTGCGCAGGCGCGCGTCGATGTCGGTGTAGAAATCCTTCTGGCGCTTTTGCACATTCGCCAGGTCGTTGCCCAGCACTTCGATCTGGCCGCGCAGGCGAGCGATCTCTTGCATGGTCTGGTCGTGCTGGTTGATCAGGCTCAAGGTGCTGGTCTTGTCCGCCTTGGTGTCGATGCGGCTGTTCAGGTCGCGCGCCATGGCGTCGACCTTGGCGCGCAGCTCGAGGATGGCCTTGCGTGCTTCGTCGTCGTCGAACAGGGCGGCGTTGGCGTGCAGGGGCAGGTAGGCAAACGCCGCCATCAAGGCGGCGGCGACGCCGGCTTTCGAGAATGTCATCATGGGTCGGGCTTTCAAAGGTTACGCAAAACATGCAAACGGGGCGCCGGGCGGTGAATCACCGCGCTGCGCCCCATTATTATGCCTATGACTGGCCAGTTAGGTAAGCGTCAATGCTGCGGCGCTCACCCCTGAACATCAATAAACGATGTCAGCGCGGCGGTTTTCTGCCCATGCTGCTTCGTTGCTGCCTTGAGCTTTAGGCTTTTCTTTGCCCAGCGACACGGCTTCCATTTGGCCTTCTGGCACGCCCAGGGCGGCCATCGACTTGCGCACGGCTTCAGCACGTTTCTGACCCAGGGCCAGATTGTACTCAGCGCCACCGCGTTCATCGGTGTTACCTTGGATCAGGATCTTGCGGCTAGGCGTTTTCACCAGGTAGCCAGCGTGGTTTTGCACGACTGGGGTGTCCGCTTCGCGCACGACGTATTTGTCGAAGTCGAAGTAGATGCTGCGGTTAGCCAGCACGCCTTTTGGATCGTCCAGTGGATCGACCGATGCGGTCGTCACTGGCTGAACTTGACGGGTGTCAACTGGAGCAACGACTTTTTCAGGAGCGCGCTCAACCACTGGGGTTTCTGCGACTTTGACTGGGGTGCTGCAGGCGGACAGCAGGGCTGCGGTAGCGGCGATGAAAGCCAAACTTTTAAAGTTACTCATTTTTATTCTCCGGGTCATGGTTAAAGGTGAAACTGTACAGCATTTACTTCATAAAAGGACCCCAGGTGGGCTCCTTGATATTGCCAGCTTGCGTAGTCAAACGCTGTTTGACGCGGCCATCCACCGATACCACTGCCAGCGACTTGCGTCGTCCGGATTCGGTCGCGTACATGATATATTTCCCGTTGGGCGAAAAGCTCGGTGATTCGTCGTTGGCGGTGTCCGACAGGCGCAGTTCCTGGCCACTAGCCAGGTCGAGCGCGTAGAGCTGGAAATTGCCGTCGCGACGGGAAATATAAGCGAGTGTCTTCCCGTCGGACGAAATCCGCGGGCTGATGTTGTAGGAGCCGCCAAACGTCACGCGCTTGGCTTCGCCGCCGCTGACCGACATGCGGTAGATTTGTGGTCCGCCGCTGCGATCGCTGGTGAAGTAAATGCTTTGGCCATCGGCCGAGAATTGAGGTTCCGTATCGATGCCGCTGCTGCTGCTGACGCGGCGCAAGCCGCTGCCGTCGGCATTGACGGTGTAGACCTGGGTATGGCCATCGCGCGACAGAGCCACGGCCAGGCGCGAGCCGTCCGGGCTCCAGCTCGGCGCCGAATTGCTGCCTTTTTCATTCGACACGATGGTGCGCTGGCGCGTCACCAGATTTTGCACGTAGACAATCGGCTTTTTCTTTTCAAACGACACATACGCAACCTTGGTGCCATCCGGCGACCACGACGGCGAAATGATCGGTTCGTTCGAGCGCAGGGCGACCTGGATGCCTTCGCCATCGGCGTCGGCCACTTCCAGGCGGTATTCGCGGCCCGATTGCGTGACGTAGGCGATGCGCGTGGCGAACGCGCCCTTGACGCCTGTCAGTTTTTCATAGATGTCGTCGGCGATCTTGTGCGCCAGCAAGCGGTTGAACTGCGGCGCGGCCGCATTGTTCATGCTGGAGATCTGGGCGCCCTTGATGGTGTCGAACAGCTTGTAGCGCACGTCCAGGCGGCCATCGGCCATGCTTTGCACGGTGCCGGCCGCCAGCGCGTCGGCGCCGCGCGACTTCCACTGCTCGTAGCTGACGGGCGCCGTTTCCGATACGGGCGCATCGGCGTCGATCAGCTTGAACACGCCGCTGCGCGCCAGGTCGGCCTTGATAATGCCCGACAGCGATTGCGGCGCCGCCGATTCATTGACGAAGCTGGCGACGGCCACCGGGATCTGGTTGCTGCCGATCCCCGTAATCTCCACGCGCAGCTGCGCCTGGGCGCTTGACGCTCCCAGCACCAGGCTGGCGCAGAGCACGACATAGCTCATTTTTTTCATGGTCATCATTTAGGCAAATCCTTCATCTCGAATATGAGTTCAATCTCGCGTTCCACGGTGCCGTCTTTTTTCTTCGGCAGTGGCGACGATTTGTTAATGGCGTTTTCCACCGAGCTGTCATACGCCGGCAGGCCGCTACTTTTAATCTTTCGGACCGAAATAATTTCCCCAGTTGGCAGTTGCTCGATCTTGAACACGGCGCGCGGGTTGCCCGGCACGTCCGTGCTACCGCTGTACGCGATATTGCTCTTGATCTTGCTCGTCAGGGCAGCGACATAGCCGCTGTCCTTGCGTGGCGCGGTCGCTTTCGCGGCCGTGCCCGTCGTGCCGGCGCCCGCCGCACCCGTGATGCGGCTCATTTCCGCGGCGCGCGCCTTGTCGGCGGCTTTTTTCTCTTCCGCCGCTTTTTTCGCCTTGGCGGCCTTTTCCGCCGCTGCCTTTTTCTCGGACAGTTCTTTCTCGGCTTTTTCTTCCGCCGCTTTTTCTTTCTCTTTGGCTTCCTTGGCTTTCTCCAGCTTGTCGGCCTTTTCTTTTTCCAGCTTTTCAGCCTTGTCTTTTTCTTTCTGCTTCTGTTTTTCCAGTTCGCGCTTTTCTTCCTCGCGTTCCTTCAATTCCTGCTTGCGGCGTTCTTCCGCTGCCGCTTTGTCTTTTTCTTCCTTCAGCTTGGCCTTCTTGCGCTCGAGGGCGATCTCCGCCTCGCGCAGGTCGACCTTCGGCTCGGGCGCTGCCACGGGCGGCGGTGGCGGCGGAGCCGGCTGTTCCACTTGCGGTTCCGGCGGCGGCGCCGGTGTCGGCTCCGGTTCCGTCGCCACTTCAGGCGGCGGCGCGGCCGTCTGCACTTTCATATCCCACACTTCCGCTTCGACGGCGACAGGTTCCGTATTTTGCCAGTGTACGCCCACCCACAGGAAAAACAGCAGCCCAAGGTGCATCGCCAGCGCCAGGCCCAGCGAGGGCCAGCGGCTGCGTTCGCGCGGCACGCTGTAGGGCTTGCCGAGTACATGGTCGATTTGTTTGTTCTGCAAAGTCTAGTCTATCTAAAAACGGTCAAGTCTGGAAACAGGGTGCTGCGCTTACTTGGTGGCCAGGCCGACGCGGGTAATGCCCATCTTTTTCGCTTCCGAAATGAGCTGGATCACATCGTCGTACTTGCTTTCCTTGTCGCCCGCGATCATCACGGGATAGTCGGGATTACTTTCATGCAAACCGCGCAGCTTGCGCAGCAGGGCGTCGCGGTTCGGTTCCGTTTCCGGCGAAAGCTGTTCCTTGCCGATGACGCCGATCGACAGCGAACCATTCGGTTTCAGCACGATCTGAATATAGTCATCGGGCGGTTTGGCCGACTTTTCCGCGTTGGGCAAGTTCACCACGCTGGGATTGTTCGACGACGGCATCACCATGAAAATGATCAGCAGTACCAGCATCACGTCGATATACGGCACGACGTTGATCTCGGATTTGAACTTGCGGCCACGGCCACCGCGCATGCCGCCGCTATTGAATGAGGAACCCATGGACGCTGCTCCCTCTTAGCGCGACTGGCGCTGCAGGATGTTGGAGAATTCCTCGACGAAGCTTTCGAAGCGGATCGCCAGACGGTCGATGTCATGCGAAAAACGGTTGTAGGCGACGACGGCGGGAATGGCCGCGAACAGGCCGATGGCGGTGGCGATCAGCGCTTCGGCGATGCCGGGCGCGACGGCGGCCAGGGTGGCTTGCTGTACGTTGGCCAGGCCGCGGAAGGCGTTCATGATCCCCCAGACGGTGCCGAGCAGACCGATGTACGGCGAGACGGAGCCGACGGAAGCGAGGAAGGCCAGGTGCGATTCGAGCACGTCCATTTCACGCTGGAAGGCGGCGCGCATGGCGCGGCGTGCGCCGTCGAGCACGGCGCCCACGTCCAGCGCTTCGCGCGAACCGTAAGAAGCCTTGCCCTTGATGAATTCGCCCATGCCGGCATCAAAGATGCGGGCCAGCGCGCCGCTCTGGTCGCGGTTGCCGCTGGCGTTCTGGTGCAGCGCATGCAGGTTGCCGCCGGCCCAGAAGCTGCGTTCGAATTCGATGGTTTGCTTGCGCGCCTGGCGCACGGCAAACATCTTGCGGAAAATGTAGGTCCAGCTGGTCAGGGAAATCAGCAGCAGCAGGGCCATGATCAGTTGCACGATCAAATGGGCATTGGAGATGAGCGCGAGGAAAGAAAGATCTTGTGTAACGTTCATTGGCTGGCAGTCTGTTGGGTGAATTGTCCGGGAGTGGCGGGTAGGGCTCAGGCGGCGCGCATGCGGGCCGCGACTGCATCAGGCACGGCGCGCGGGCGCAGTGCCGAATCGACGCAGCCGATCTTGACGCGGGCCGTATTGAGCAGGCGGTCGCCGCACCAGGCTTGTTGCAGGAAAACGATGGAGGCGCGCCCCATTTTTTCTATGCTTAAGGTTAATCTTACCGTGTCATCGAGCCTGGCTGGCGCATGATAGTCGGCGTTGACGCTTTTGACAACGAACATTGCATCGTGCTGCTCCAGCAATTCCTGCTGGCCCACGTCGATGGCGCGCAGCCATTCGGTACGCGCGCGTTCGAAGAATTTCAGGTAATTTGCGTAATAGACGATGCCGCCGGCGTCGGTGTCTTCATAGTAGACACGTACGTTCCAGGTAAAGACTGAAGGCATGTTTATTGCGCCAGTAGTGAGATTGAGCAACATTTTACGCGATTTTTCTTCTTGTGACTGTGGGCGCTTGCTGGAAAGCCATGCAAAAGCTGCATATAAGTTGCACCGCAGCATTGTAAATCCGGCGTGTGCAATGGCAAGCTTCGTAACATACGCTTACATGCCATGGCCAGGTTTAAGTCCAGCTTAAAAGCCGCAGTCATGCCCCGGGGCAGCTTGTGGCCGCACCCTGGCTGGGGTGGCGCGCGGCGATTATAGCCGCACGGTTGCATTCCTTGCTCAATTTGGGCACTTAACTTACAATTTGGCTTCCATTACGTCTCACGTGACTGGCGAAAAGTCGGGCGATCTCCATGAATGGCGATCGGCAAACCGGCGAAAGGTGGGCATCCACCGGGAAACGTGAGATTTTTCATCAGCCGTTCGCCTGGGTAGCCACTATGGAAAAGCACGAAGAGGCTGCCTGTCCAATGTTGTTATTCACTTAACTCCGGCTCCCCTCATTCGATCCAACCTGCCAGTACAAGCACCCTCATACTTGGAGTTTTTACATGTTTGCAAAAGATCACAACCTCGCCAACGTCGATCCTGAATTGTTCGCCGTCATTCAAAAAGAGAATACGCGCCAGCACGACCACATCGAACTGATCGCGTCGGAGAACTACACGTCGCCAGCCGTAATGGAAGCGCAAGGCTCGCAGCTGACGAATAAATATGCCGAAGGCTACCCAGGCAAGCGCTACTACGGTGGCTGCGAATACGTCGACGTGGCCGAGCAACTGGCCATCGACCGCGTGAAACAGCTGTTCGGCGCCGAATGCGCGAACGTGCAGCCGAATTCCGGCTCGCAGGCGAACCAGGGCGTGTTCTTCGCCATGCTGAAACCAGGCGACCTGATCATGGGTATGTCGCTGGCCGAAGGCGGCCACCTGACCCACGGCATGCCGCTGAACATGTCCGGCAAATGGTTTGACGTCGTCTCCTACGGCTTGACGGCGGAAGAAGACATCGACTACGAGGCAATGGAGCGCCTGGCCCGCGAACGCAAACCGAAACTGATCATCGCTGGCGCATCGGCGTTCTCGAAAAAGATCGACTTCGAACGCTTCAGCAAGATCGCCAAGGAAGTTGGCGCGTATTTCATGGTCGACATGGCCCACTACGCCGGCCTGATCGCCGCCGGCCTGTACCCGAACCCGGTGCCGTTCGCCGACTTCGTCACCTCGACCACGCATAAATCCCTGCGCGGCCCGCGCGGCGGCATCATCCTGATGAAGGCCGAACACGAAAAAGCCATCAACTCGGCCATCTTCCCTGGCATCCAGGGCGGCCCGCTGATGCACGTGATCGCCGGCAAGGCCGTCGCCTTCAAGGAAGCGCTGAGCCCTGAATTCGTCGAATACCAGAAGCAAGTGATCAAGAACGCCGACGTGCTGGCGAAAACCCTGATCAAGCGCGGCCTGCGCATCGTGTCCGGCGGCACCGAATCGCACGTCATGCTGGTCGACCTGCGCGCCAAGAACCTGACGGGCAAGGAAGCCGAAGCCATCCTCGGTTCCGCGCACATCACCTGCAACAAGAACGGCATCCCGAACGACCCGCAAAAGCCATTCGTCACCTCGGGCATCCGCCTGGGCAGCCCGGCGATGACGACGCGCGGTTTCAAGGAAGCGCAAGCGGAAGAAGTGGGCAACCTGATCGCCGACGTGCTGGACAATCCGCATGACGCCGCCACCATCGAGCGCGTGAAAGCGGCCGTGAAAGTGCTGGCCGACGCGCACCCGGTATACGCAGCTTAAGAGCCTGTTCCGGTGAAGGAATACATCTACAGCAGACAGCCCCTCGGAAGCGGGTACTGCGTTGCTCGTTGTAGCATGGCTAGCCATGCGTCCTCCTCGCGCCTTGTCCGCGCGACCGATGAGCAATCTGCTGCAGACGCTCCTTACCGGAATAGTCGCTAATTATTTGTCCAGAATGTGTCATACGGAGTAAGATTCTGTATGACACATTCCAGTCGTGCCCAAGGGCGCCCGGAGTGATTCGGGCGCCCTTTGTACAAGGGCGGCGATTTCCCGTAATTATTACTATAAAGTTGTAGCCAGCCCATGAAATGTCCATTTTGCCAGCACGGCGACACCCAGGTTCTCGATACGCGCGTATCGGAGGAAGGGGATGCCATTCGGCGCCGCCGCCGCTGCGGCAAATGCGACAAGCGTTTTACCACGTACGAGCGCATTGAACTTATCATGCCGGCCGTCGTCAAAAAGAATGGCAGCCGGACGGAGTTCGCTGCGGATAAGTTGCGCGGCAGTTTGATGCTGGCCTTGCGCAAGCGTCCCGTCGCGGCCGCCTCCGTGGATACGGCCATCGCGTCCATCCAGGAAAAACTGTTGACCAGCGGCTTGCGCGAAGTCGATTCCGGCTATATCGGCGAACTCGTCATGCAAGAATTGAAGCGCCTGGACAAGATCGCCTACATCCGCTTCGCCTCCGTCTACAAGAACTTCGAAGACCTGGCCGAGTTCCAGGATGCGATTGCCGAAGTGGGACAGGCACGCAAGCCCTGACGTTCACTTCGCCGACAATGGGGCCGCTCATGTGCTCCGTTTTCACCACGCCAGCGTTCGCCTGGCAAGCGGCCTGAACAATTCAACGCTGTTCTTCTCACCTTATCGCCGTCCTGTTTGCGCTAGCGCAGATCCGTTTTTTTGCGCGCGCCTATCTTGTAGCTGGGCCGCCTGTTCTTGCGACTCTTTCTGCGGAAGGGAGTAGCGCATGCGCAATGGTGGTCGCACTATGTTTCTTGCGGGTGGCAGCAGCCTCGTCGAGGTGCTCGTGTCGCTGCTGCTGTTGGCACTGGGCCTGCTCGGTGCCAGCATCCTGCAACTGAACGCCCTGCGCGCGCGCCACGAGTCGGCGTTGTTGTCGGCGGGCGTGCAACTGGCCGCCGGCATGGCCGAGCGCATGCGCGCAAACAGCGTGCTCATGAATGGACCCGATGCGGGCAATCCCTACCTGAACGTGACGTACGCGGCGGCGGACGGCGCCGACGCTGGCGGCGGTGCGCCGGACTGCTTCGGTGCCGCCGCCTGCGGTGCGGCTGAACTGGCGCAATTCGATATCGCCGAATGGAAGCAACGGCTGCATGCGGCCTTGCCCGGCGCGCGTCTGCACATTTGCCGGGACCTCGCCGCGTGGGACGCCGCTGCCGAGGGTTTGCACTGGGCTTGCAGCGGCGGCAAGGGGGCGCCCATCGTCATCAAGCTGGGCTGGCGCGCCCGTCTGCCCGATGGCTCGTCCGCGGAGAATGCGGCAGGCGAGTCGCTGCCCAGGCTGGCATTCCAGCTGGGCGGAGGCGGGGCATGAACCGCGTGCCTGCCGCGTGGCGCCGGCATCGTGGCATGAGCCTGGTGGAATTGCTGGTGGCCCTGTCGCTCGGTGCGCTGTTGATGTTGGCGGCCAGTAGCGTGTTGCTGGCGGCCAGCGGCAGCTATGGCGACCAGTCCTCCAGCGCGCGGCTGGATGACAGCGGCCGCTATGCGCTCGATACCATCGCCCGCGCCGTGCGCCAGACGGCGTACGTGAACTGGGATAGCAGCGCCGCGCCCGTCGCCCATGCCGATGACGACAGCGCCAATGTGGCCGGACTCGACGCGCGCAGCCTGGGCAAGAACAGCGAAGGCATCAGCGGCGCGCTGCCCGGCGCCCTGCATGGCAGCGATGTGCTGGCCTTGCGCTATTACGGCGCTGGCAAGGAAGAGGGCGGCGACGGTTCCGTGCTCAATTGCGCGGGTTTTGGCGTGGGCGCCGCGCAAACGGAGGCGCAGCGGGGCTGGAGCATTTTCTATGTAGCGCAGGGTGCCGATGGCGAGGGGGAATTGCGCTGCAAATACCGTGGCGCGAACGGCTGGGGCGCGGACGCCATCATCCGCGGCGTCGACGGCTTCCAGGTGCTGTATGGCCTCGACACGGATACGCCGGCCGACGGCGTGGCGAACCGCTATGTCAACGCCAGCGCGCTCGACGCCTACGATGCGGCGCTGGTGCTGGTTGGCGCGGACGCGGCCGCGCGTCAGCGCGATTTTCACCGGCGCACGCACTGGAAGCGCGTGGCCAGCGTGCGCGTGGCGCTGCTATTGCATGGCGAGGCGGGCCAGGCGGACAATATGGCGGAACTGGGACCGGCGCAGTTCGATCTGTTCGGCAAGGCGTATGCCGAGGCGCACGGCGCCGGGGACACGGGCGTGCGCATCGCGCGCGAGTACTTGCCCGCCGCAACGCGCTCCCGGCTGCGGCAACTGGTTCAGACGAGCATCATGCTGCGCAACGGGCCGGCCTAGGCGGGCGGCGCGATGGCTGGCGCGGGCGTCCGCTGTTGCGTACCTTGTCGCGCACTTCGTGGGCGCTGCGGCGGCGCCACCCTCGTGTATGTGCTGTGCCTGCTGGTGATCATCTTGTTGCTGGGCATATCGGCGGCGCAGATGGCCTTGCAGGGCGAAAAGGCGGCACGGGGCGAGCGCGACAGGCAGATCGCGTTTCAGGCGGCGGAGGAGGTATTGGTGGATGCGCAGAACGATATCGAAGGCTTGCCCGGCGCACCGGGGCGCAGCAGCCTCTTCGCACCAGGCAGTGCGGCAGGGTTTGCGGACGGCTGCGGCGAAGGGGGAACACTGGGCCTGTGCCTGCCGGCAGCCCCGGGTGCGCAGGCACTCTGGCTGAGCACGGACCTGGGTGGTGACGAAGGGGGCAGCCGCACCGTGCCGTACGGCCAGTTTACGGGCGCCGCCATGCAGACGGGGCAGGGTTTCCTGCCGTCGCGCCGGCCCCGCTACCTCATCGAATTGCTGCCGTTTCATCCGCCCGGCGCGCAGGCCACGGCAGTGGCAGGCGGCCTGGCCACGGAAAGCTATGTGTACCGTATCACGGCCATCGGTTTTGGCGCGCAGGAAAGCACGCAAGTCGTGCTGCAAAGCTATTACCGCAAGCAGGCGGCTGGAGCGGGGCCATGAGGGCTTTGCCGTCCGCTTTCTCGTCCGCGCTGCGCTGCTCCGGCTGGGCCTGGCTGCTGGGGGCTGGCCTGATTTGCAGTAGTGTCCTTGCCGCCGCTCCCCCGGTGGCGCTGGCGCGGGCCGACGCGGGCTTGCACGGCGCCAGGGTGCCGCCGAATCTGCTGCTCAACCTGTCCCTTACGCACGCGGCCGCCGCTGCCGCATATGGCGGCGACTATGCGCCGCAGCGCGAGTACCTCGGTTACTTCCATGCCCGCATGTGCTACAGCTATCCGTATCGCAGCAAGGACGGCGTCATGCTGCCGGACTTGCGCGTAGCGACCGCTTACTTCTCCGTGCTGAAACCGGCCGATGCGCTGCACGGCTGCGGCGGAGACAGTTTCAGCGGCAACTTTCTCAACTGGGCCAGTGCCAGCATGCTCGACATCGTGCGCTATGCCCTGACGGGCGGCGACCGCGTCATCGACGAGGTGCGCAAGACGGTGCTGCAGCGCGCCTATTTGCCCGATGCCGACAGCCCCATCGACTTTTTTGCCCACCCCGTTTTTTTCCCGCGCAAGGTCTTGCAGACTGGCGTGGCGGCGGCGACACCATTTGCGTTGTCGCAACTGGCCATCGTTTCTTGCCGTAATCGCCTGTTGTTCGGCGACGCCAGTTTGCCTCCGGGCGACAATTGCGACGCGCCTGGGGCCGCCGCCACGCACGGCGTGTTCCTCGCGCGCGTGCGCGTGTGCGACGCTGATGAGGGGCCGCTGCGCGACGACTTGTGCCTGGCGTATGGCAAGAACTACAAGCCGGTGGGCACCGTGCAGCGCCATGGCGGCAGGGTGCGCGTGGGCGTGTTTGGCCATTTGAATGGCCTGCCTGCAAGCGCTGGCGCCGTGTATGGCGGCGTGCTGCGCGCGCCGCTGGCCCACGTGGGACAGCAGCGCTGGATGGCGCCCGACTTTATGCCGCAAGACAATACCGGCGCCGAGTGGCATCCCGCCACTGGCGTGTATGCGGTTCAAACTGGGGCCCAAGGCGCGAGCCCTGGCGGCGGGGTGACCGCTTACATCAATGGCCTGGGCCGCGGCAACGCCGGGCATCCCGGCGTGTACGCCAGCGCGGCGCCGCTGGCTGAATTGCTGTACGAATCGCTGCGCTATCTGCAGGGGCGGCAAGCGAGCGCCGTCGTGCCACCCGCTACGGTACCGCCTGCCATCGACGACGGCTGGCCGGTCGTGACGCAATGGAGCGACCCGCAAACGGCCAGTTGCCAGCGTCACATCGTTGTCAGTTTCGGCGATGCGGGCATGGCGGGCGACCGCTACGTGCCCGGCAACGTTCCGGCGACTCCCGCATCAAACGGCGACCGCGCCCGCGCGCCGGACAGTTTTGCGCCGCCCCCGTTCGATGCCATGGCCTGGACGCATGCGGTGGGCAGCCTGGAAAGCGGTGGGGCGCAAGGCAATCCCGCGCCACGGCCCGAACTGGCGGCACTGGAATTGCTGGCCGAGGGGGCGGGCGGCGCCAGCTACCATGCGGCAGGACTGGCCTACTGGTCGCATGTGCAGGCCCTGCGTCCCGGCGGCAAGAGCGACGGCATGGCGAAGGTCGAGCACTATGCGGGCGACTTGCGCCAGGGCGACCCGGCCGGCGAATCGGCCGCCACTCCCACCGCTACGCCCTTGTTATTGGCGGCCAAGTATGGCGGCTTTCTCGATGCTAATGGCGATGCCAACCCCTTCAAAAGTGCGGCTGGCAGCGCGCTGAGCGAGTGGAGCCTGGATGGCCGCTGGCCCGCCCATTACCTGCCCGGCAGCGACCCGGCCGCCCTGATCGGGGGACTGCGCGCAGCCTTTGCGGCCGCCGACAAGGGCAGCTTGCCGGCGACGCTCGCCGGGCCGGCCCTGATGGCGCTGGCCAGCGGCACGGAAGAGGCATACTGGTTCCAGACGCAGATGCGCCTGGCCGATGGCAGCATGACCTTGTCGCGCACCGCATTTGCCCTAGGGGGCGATGGCGCACTGCTTCCCGGCAAGCCATGGTGGCGCACGGGCGGGCAGGAGCAGGTCGCGCCAGATGGAACGCCGGCGGCCTTGCGTCCCGTCTACACGCTCGACGCCAAGGACACCCTGATGCCGCTGGCCTGGAAGCGGCTCGATACGGAGCAGCGCGGCGCATTCGACGGCGGCGATGGACGAGGCGAAGAGCGCCTGGCGTATCTGCTGGGCCAGCGCACGCACGAGGTGGGCCAGCCGGGCGGCTTCCTGCGCCGCCGCACAGGCAGCCTGGGCGCGGCGCCGCATGGCAATTTGCTGTACGTGGGCGCGCCGGGGCTGGGCATGCCGGGGGCAGGCTATGGCTTGCACCGCAAGGCGCTGCTGCAGCGGCGCAAAATGCTGTACCTGGGCGCCAACGACGGCTTGCTGCATGCTTACGATGCGCGCACGGGCAGCGAATTGTTTGCCTATCTGCCGCAAGCGCTGCTGCACCTTGCGCCAGCCGCTGCGAGTACTCACTACAGCCCCGGCCCGCTGCTCGATGGTGCGGCGGCCACGGCGGAAGTGCTGGCGCTGGGGCATTGGAAGACGGTACTGGTATCGGGCATGGGCGGCGGGGCGCAAGGCGTGTTTGCGCTCGACATCACGGATCCGGCCCGCTTCGCGCAAGACGGAGCGCTGTGGGAGTTTACGGACCGTGACGACAGGCTCATGGGCAACGTGCGCGCGCCGCCCAGCTTTGCCCGCATCAACATGGGCGGCAAGGAGGGCGCGCCAGCCTACCGCGATTTTGCCATCGTCGCCAGCGGCTACAACAACCATGTGGATGATGGCAAGGACACGACGGCGCCCGCATCGGCCGCCGCCATTTTCCTGCTGGCGCTGGACAAGGCGCCCGGCACGCCCTGGGTGTTGGGAAGTAATTACTTCCGCCTCAAGGTGCCTGTGGCCAGCGGTGGTGGTGGCGATGGCGGCCATGACACTGATGCGGGCGCGAACGCGGGCGCTGACGCCATGCCCCACGCGCTGGGTCCGCCCGTCGTGGTGCCGGGCGGCGACGGCGCGCTGGCTTATCTATATGCGGGCGATTTGCAGGGCAATATCTGGCGGCTCGACATGGCTGGCGGGCCGCCGTGGAAAGAGGGGGCGGGACGCAAGCTCGTCTTTGTCGCGCGCGATGCGCAGGGCAGGCGCCAGCCCGTGACGCAGCAGCTGAACGTGGCCTACGCACCCGGTGGCGGCTATCTGCTGCTGTTCGGCACGGGCAAACTGGTCGAAGCGGCCGATACCTCACCTTCCGCCTTTTTGTCGCAATCGTTTTACGCGGTGCACGACGATTTGCGGGAGTCGTCTCCCACGCGCAGCCGGGCTGATTTGGAACAGCGCAGCCTGGGCGAGGCGGTGGGCGGCGTGCGCGTCGATGGCGCCGAGCTGCGCTATACAGGCAGCGACGCCATGCGCGGCTGGTACCTCGATTTCCTCAATACCGCGCAAACGGGTGAACGCAGCATCAACAGTCCCGTACTGGCCGCCGGCAAGGTGCTGTTCAACACCGTCCTGCCCGGGCGCGATCCTTGCGCCAAGCCGGCCACGCGCCTGTACGTGCTTGATGTGCTGAGCGGCTTTGCCGCCGATGGCGCCGGGGTCGTGCAGGCGGGTGCGCAGACGGGGCGCTTGTTCGACGGCCTGGCGCGTGCGCCGCCGCTGGCGCTGGAATTGAACAGTACGGTGGGTGCCGCGACGGCGGCGGGGCGGGCCGAGGGGCGCAAGGAACTGGCGGTGCTGCAGCCTGGCTTGCCTGGGGCAGCCAGCGGAACGGGACTCAAGGTCGTCAGCGCACCGCTGCCGGCCCGGCGCCTCAGTTGGCGCGAAGTGGCGAACTGGCGCGAATTGCACGAGGCGGCCAAGAAAAAATAGGCCCAGCGAGGCTGGCGCATCGCATCGGCGGCGATTTCAGGAAAGACGGGAGGTCATATGGGCGTGGTGGCAAGCCGGAACGGTCCCGCTGCAAACGGTGGTGCTCCTGCTGCCATACGGGGCTTCAGCCTGATCGAACTGCTGTCCGCGCTGGCGATCCTGAGCCTGTTGCTGGCGCTGGCCGTGCCCGCCTATCACGGTCATGTCGTGCGCGCCAAGCGGGTGCAGGGACAGGCGGCCCTGCTGCGGCTGATGCAGCAGCAGGAACGCTATTATTCGCAAAACAACCACTATCTGGCATTTTCCTCCGCGTCGCCGTCGTCGCAAGTGCAGCAGTTTCCATGGTGGTCTGGCGACGGGGGCGCGGCCGGCAGCGCGTATGAAATCGAGGCGCTGGCTTGTCCCGGCCTGGCGATCGGGCAATGCGTGCTGTTGCGCGCGATGCCGGGCACGTCCAAGGTCGATGCGCACTTCCAGGATGCCGATTGCGGCGTGTTGTCCTTGAGCAGCACGGGCCAGCGCGGCAGCAGCGGCCCGTCCAGCCACTGCTGGCCCTAGGTCATGGCCATGCACAAGCGCTCACCGCGGATTGGGCACACCTTCGGGGACACCGTCGGGTATACCCTGCCCGAATTGCTGGCCGTGCTGGCGATTGCCGCGTTGCTGGCTGCCGTCGCCATGCCCAGCCTGCAGCAGGTGCTGGCGCGCCAGCAGGTGCGGACGGCGGCCACGGACTTGTTTTCGGCCATCGAGTTGACGCGGGCACAGGCGATGGCGCGGGGACAGCGCGTGCTGCTGATGCCGGCCGGAGCCGGTGGTGTGGACTGGCGCACGGGCTGGCTGATATTCATCGACCGCAATGCCAACCTGGCGTTCGATGGCGATGACGAATTGCTGTTCCGCCAGGGGCCGCTGCCGGCGGGCATCACGGCCCAGTTCGCGTTTTCGTCGGCCACGGCGCCGTTTTATATCGCCTACAATGGCGCAGGACGCAGTTGCAGCGCGACCAATAGCCTGGCGGCGCGCTGGGGTACCTTGTCCCTGGCTTTGGGAAAGCAGGTACGGCATATTAAAATCAATATGCTGGGCAGGGTGCGCGTGTGCGACCCGCAGCAGCAGGCGACCAATTGCAGCGGCGTGGCCGACAGTTCGTAACCCGACTCACCTATCACTCACTAGCAAAGAAGCCCGTGGAAATACTCAACGATATCGATGGCATGCGCCTGGCGCTGGAATGGGCGGCGCGCGGTTTGTACACGACCTCGCCCAATCCCCGCATCGGCTGCGTGATCGTCAGGGATGGCCAGGTGATCGGCGCCGGCGTGACGCAGGCGGCCGGGCAGGATCATGCCGAAGTGCAAGCGCTGGCCAATGCGGCGGCGCGCGGCAACGATGTGCGCGGCGCCACCGCCTATGTCACCCTGGAACCATGCAACCACCACGGCCGCACGCCGCCATGCTCCGATGCGCTCGTGCGCGCGGGGCTGGGGCGCGTCGTGGCTGCCATGACGGACCCGAACCCGCTGGTGGCGGGGCAGGGACTGGCCAAACTGGAGGCGGCCGGCATCGCCGTCACCACGGGCGTGCTGGCCGACGAGGCATATGAAATGAATATCGGCTTTTTCTCGCGCATGCAGCGCGGCAAGCCGTGGGTGCGCATGAAAACGGCAGCCAGCCTGGACGGCATGACAGCCTTGCACAACGGGCAAAGCCAGTGGATCACCGGGCCGCAAGCGCGCGCCGACGGCCACGCCTGGCGCGCGCGCGCCTGCGCCATCCTGACGGGCATCGGCACCGTCAAGGCGGACGATCCGCAATTGAACGTGCGCGCCGTCGAGACGCCGCGCCAGCCGCGCCGCATCGTCGTCGACAGCCGGCTCGACATCAGCCCCGACGCGCGCATCCTGCAAGGGGGCGGCACGTGGATCGTGGCGGCCGTGGCCAACCCGGAAAAGGAAGCGCAGTTGCAGGCGCTCGGCGCGGAAGTCATCATGCTGCCGAACGCGGCCGGCAAGGTCGACCTGGCCGCGCTGATGCTGGAACTGGGACGCCGGCAATGCAATGAAGTCCACGTCGAGGCTGGCTCCAAACTGAACGGCTCACTGATCCGCGAAGGCTGCGTCGACGAGCTGCTGGTCTACCTGGCGCCGACCTTGCTGGGCGATGCGCAAGGCATGTTTGCCTTGCCCCCATTGACGGATATCAAGCAGCAGCACACTTTGCAATTTCACCAGGTTCAGCAAGTGGGCGAAGATTTGCGTATCCTTGCAAGATTCGCCCAGCGCACTTAATAGATTTACACTTTTTATAGGGTTAGTTCATGTTTACAGGAATTGTTGCCGCCATCGGCAAGATTGAAACCGTGCAACCGCTCGACGGCGGCCTCGATGCAGGCGTGCGCCTGAACATCCACGCGGGCGGCTTGCCGCTGGCTGACGTGGCCCTGGGCGATTCGATCGCCATTAATGGCGCCTGCATGACGGTGGTGGAAAAGTCGAACACGGGTTTTGCAGTCGATGTCTCGCGCGAAAGCCTCAATTGCACCGTGGGCCTCGATACCACCACGGAAGTGAATCTGGAAAAAGCCCTGACCCTGGCCGAGCGCCTGGGTGGCCATCTGGTGTCCGGCCACGTCGACGGCCTGGGCATCGTGCGCAAGTTCGAAGCAGTGGGCGAATCGTGGGAACTGGTGATCGAGGCGCCGCACGAGCTGGCGAAATACCTGGCCTTCAAGGGTTCCGTCGTCGTCAATGGCGTGTCCCTGACCGTCAACCGCGTGGAAGACCTGGGCGCGGGCGCCGTCAACGGCTGCCGCTTCTCGATCAACCTGATCCCGCACACGATCGCCATGACGACCCTGAAGCACTTGACGGTCGATGGCAAGGTCAACCTGGAAATCGACCTGATCGCCCGCTACGTCGAACGCATGCTGTCGCTGGACAAGGCTGCCGCTTAACACCACAGCTTGAAGCAACACACTCGCTGCCCTGCCAAGCGTGTGTTGCTTTTCTTTCAGACGCGCATACTATGAAGCTTTCCGCAGTGGAGGCTAGCCATGGACCCGATTTCGCGCGCAACCGTGCCCAACACCATCCCGGCCACGTCCCGCGTGGGCGCAACGGCGCCGCTGCCGCCTGTACTGCCCGTGCCGCCTTCCAGCGCGGCGGCTGCTCTTGCCATCCTGTCATCGACCCAGGTCGACATCTCCCCGTTGGGCCAGTTCCTGTCCGGCGTGGCCTTGTCGCGCCGGCAATTGCTGGCCTTGCAGGGCGCCACGGAAGAGGCCAGGGCGGCCAATACCCCCGTGAATGTCAATGACGACTTGCTGGCGCTGGCGCGGCAATTGACGGAATCGTTCGCCCAGCTGCAAACGAGCGGCATCGATGCCATCCAGCTGGCGACGGCCGGCGATGCGCCGGGCAGCTTGGCGCAGCGCTACGATTTGCTGTCGGGCGACGGCACGACGGATGCGGCCGCCGCGCTGGCGCAGGACGGCAGCTTGCTCACGCAAGCGCAGCTGGCCCGCATTGGCATCGACTTGCGCAATGAAGATGTCGATGCGGTTATTTTGCAGGCCGCGTATGCGGCCGACAGCAATGCCACCCTGGATGCCTTGCAACAGGGAACGGACGTGCTGGCGCAGGTGGGCGCCGTGCTGGCCCAGCAGCAGGGCGCGCCGCTGGCTGCCGTGGTCGAAGCGGATTTGACGGGCGAAGCACTGCCGTCCAGCGCCGTGCAGGCTCCGCAGGCCGAGCAGATGCAGGCCATTGACGAAGCGCCGCCGCAAACGGCCGCCGTTGCGCAGCGACAACTGGAACTGCAGCAGCAACTGGAAGCGGAGGAGCTGAACCTGGACTTGCAGGAACTGCGGCCCCAGCCGCAGGCGCAAGCCGCCGCCGATGCCGCGCAATTGTTGCAGACGCAGCGCACCGACAACCAGCGCGTCGATGCCCAGCGCCTGGACGCCGAACGCCTGGACAGCGAACGCATCAATACCGATCAGCAGGCGCAGCAGCAGGAAGCGGCGCGGGTGGACGAGCTGCGTCAGGGGCAAGTGCAGCAGCAGGGATTGCAGCAGCAGGCGCAAGCAGCGGCGGACGATGCGGCGCGGGCGCAGCTGGCCGCCAGCGACGCGCAGATGGCGGCCCAGGCGGCATCCGACCGGGCGCAGTCGCTGGCGCGCGCGGCGCAGGGGCAGGCCGATGCCGGCCTGGCGACGGCGCAAGCCCGGCTGGCGCAGCAAAATGCGCAGGCGCAAGAGCTGGCTGCGCAAAACGCGGGCCAGGCCGTGCCGCCGCCTTCATCGCAAGACCCGTCCGTGGCGGCGGCCATCGCCGCCTATAACCTGAACAATGCAGCCCTGAATCCCGGTTTGATGAACCGGCCACTGCCGGCCAGCGACTCGCGCCTGCCGCTGGTGGCGCCGGTGGCCCCTGTGGAACCCGTCAAGCCCGTGACGAAAATCTAGGGCAGCAGGGTGGCGTCCAGCGTGATAGTGGCTTTGAGCAGCTTCGACACGGGGCAGCCGGCCTTGGCCTTGGCCGTCAATTCTTCGAATTGAGCCTGGCTGGCGCCGGGGACTTTCGCTTTCAGGATCAAATGGACGGCCGTGATGGCAAAGCCGTCGTCGACCTTGTCGAGGGTCACTTCGGCCGTCGTTTCCATCTTTTCCGCCGTCAGGCCCGCTTCGCCGAGGATCAGCGACAGGGCCATGGTGAAGCAACCCGCGTGGGCGGCGCCGATCAATTCCTCGGGATTCGTGCCGGGCTTGCCTTCGAAGCGGCTGGCAAAGCCGTAGGGATATTCCTGCAAGGCGCCGCTGCGCGTGCTGATGGCGCCCTTGCCATCCTTGATGCCGCCTGACCAGATGGCCGATCCATTGGTTTTCATAGTGCCGCTCCTGTGTGGGGTGTAGCTGCGAGTGGGGCGTCAGCGCCGTGGCGGTGACTGGCTGATCTTATGCTCTTTGCAAGGCCGGCGGCGCGCGTCTTGCCGTCGCCGTATGCGCTGGATCAGGGAATGGGCGCTTTGCGGGGCAGGCGGTGGCATCCGTGCCGCAAAGCTGTCTTATTTCAGGTCTGCAAGCGCTAAATCCTTTAAAATAGCAGGTTATAAGAAAATTCCCGGAAATTCGCGGAATTTTCGCGCTCGATATTTCAGTTTTTAGTTTCATTAACAACGCCAGGCAAAACCGTCGCGAGCGGAAGGAAGAGGTGGCTGAGAAGCGCAACCGTACGAAGGTACGGTGAGCATCGCAAGCCGCCTATACCGACGCGCAGCAGGTTTTGCCAGGTGTCTTCAGAGGATGAATAATGTCAATATCCAGCACCGAAGAGATCGTCGCTGAATTGCGCGCCGGCCGCATGGTGATACTGGTCGATGAAGAAGACCGGGAAAATGAAGGCGATCTGGTGCTTGCCGCCGATTTCGTGACGCCTGAAGCCATCAATTTCATGATCACGCATGCGCGTGGCCTGGTCTGCCTGACCCTGACGGAAGAGCGTTGCGACGAGCTGAACTTGTCGATGATGACGTCGCGCAACGGCACCGCCTATGGCACCAATTTTACCGTGTCCATCGAAGCGGCCGAAGGCGTGACGACGGGCATTTCCGCCGCCGACCGCGCCAAGACCATCCAGGTGGCCGTAGCCAAGGGCACGCAGCCCAGCGATATCGTCCAGCCTGGCCATATCTTCCCGCTGAAAGCGCAAAAAGGCGGCGTGCTGATGCGCGCAGGCCATACGGAAGCCGGTTGCGACCTGACGGCCATGGCCGGCCTGACGCCCGCCTCCGTGATTTGCGAAATCATGAAGGACGACGGCACCATGGCGCGCCTGCCGGACTTGCTGGTCTTTGCCGAACAACATGGCTTGAAAATCGGCACGATTGCCGACCTGATCCATTACCGCAGCCAGACGGAATCGCTGGTCGAGCGCGTTGCCGAGCGCACCTTGCACACGGCGCACGGCGAATTCCGCTTGATCGCCTTCCGCGACAAGCCCAGCGCGTCGGCCCATTTGGCCCTCGTGCATGGCGATTTGGCGCCCGGCCTTGAAGCCCTGGTGCGCGTGCACCAGCCCGTTTCCCTGCTGGACGTGCTGGAAAGCGAAGCGACCACCCACTCGTGGACTGTGGCCGCTTCGATGGCCGCCATCAAGCAGGCCGAGCGGGGCGTGATGGTCTTGCTGAACTGCGGCGAGACGTCGGGCGAGCTGTTTGCCCAGTTCGCCGCGCTCGATACGCCGCAAGCCAAGCCGAAAGGCCGCGCCGCCAGCATGGACTTGCGCAGTTACGGCATCGGCGCGCAAATCCTGCGCGACCTGGGCGTGAGCAAGATGCAATTGCTGGCCAGCCCCCGCAAGATGCCGTCGATGGCCGGGTTCGACCTGGAAGTGACGGGTTTTCAGTGCCATCCAGGCCAGGACGCCTGACTAAATCTACTGCGCGTCGCGATTTGCGGCCTGTGATGCTCACTGTACCTTCGTACAGTTGCGCTTCTCGACCACAACTCGCTGCCGCTCGCTACGATTTTGTCAGGCGTCGATGTAGAGTAAATGATGGCGACATGTGCATGTCGCCCTGAACCACCAGATTAAAGAGGCTTATGATGAGCGTAGGAACATATGAAACCAATTTTGCCGGCGAAGGTTTGCGCGTCGGTATCGTCCAGGCACGATTCAATGAAATCGTCGGTGGTGGCTTGCTGTCGGCATGCCTGGAAGAGTTGAGCAAGCTGGGCGTGGCCGATGAAGATATCCTGCACGTGACCGTGCCGGGCGCCCTGGAAATCCCACTGATTCTGCAAAAAATGGCGGAAACCGAGCAATTCGATGCCCTGATCGCACTGGGCGCCGTGATTCGCGGTGAAACCTACCACTTCGAGCTGGTATCGAACGAATCGGGCGCGGGCATCACGCGCGTCGGTCTCGATTACGGCATCCCCATCGCCAACGCAGTGTTGACGACCGAAAACGACGAGCAGGCGGAAGTACGCATGCTGGTCAAGGGAGCAGAAGCAGCACGCGTGGCAGTGGAAATGGCCAATCTGGCGCAAGCGCTAGAAGAGTTGCAAGACACAGACGAGGATTAATCGTGCTTGCGCCGCAGCGTGCTGCCTGGCAGCGCACCGCGGTATTCGTCACTATCTGCAGTAAATACGTATTTAAGAACAGGTAACAATCATGACTGAGAAAAATTTGCTCGCCAATCCCAGCAAAAACCGCACGCCGCGTCACCGCGCGCGCGAGTTTGCGCTGCAGGGCTTGTACCAGTGGCTGCTGAACAATGAAGACGCGACCACCGTCGTGAACAATATTCGCGCCGCGCATGGTTTCGACAAGGCCGATGGCGATCATTTCACGGTGTTGCTGTACGGCGCCATCAAGGATTCGCTGGCGCTGCGCGAAAGCATGGCACCCTTGATCGACCGCAATATCGCGGAACTGTCGCCCATCGAACACGGCATCCTGCTGATCGGCGCATTTGAGCTGAAGAACAACATGGAAATCCCGTACCGCGTCGTCATCAACGAAGCGGTCGAGCTGGCCAAGTCGTTTGGCGGTATCGATGGCCACAAGTATGTGAACGGCGTGCTGGACAAGCTGGCAGTGAAATTCCGCGAGGAAGAAGTGGGCGCCAACAAGCGCAAGTAATATATACAGCAGTTCCTGCGGCTGATGCTGCAGGGCAATAAAAAAGCCACCGGCACTTGCGTGCGGTGGCTTTTTTACTGGGTGCCGCTTTTTGGATGCCCCTGTGAGGGCTTTTAAAGGGTCACAGGCCGGCGATCTCGTTATGGGGCAATACTTTGATGGTGATGCCGCTTTCCGCTGCCGGGGCCTTGGCTGGCGCTGGCGTGTTCGATGCCATCACCGGCGTCGTGGTCGGCACGCGCTGGCCGGCCGACACTTGTTTCAGGCGGCGGTATTCGGCCAGCACGCGCGAGCCATAGCCCGAGTCGGTGGCGAAGTTGGCGGCGCCGACGTAGGTTTTGAGGCCCGCTTCGACGGAACCGCCACGCGTGACGTAGTCTTTCAGAATCAGGGAGCCGACGCGGATGTTGGCGACGGGATTCAGCGCTGCCTGCACGCCGCCCATTTCCTGGAAGCGCTCATGGTGCACTTTCGACATGACCTGCATCAAGCCTTGCGCGCCGACGGGGCTTTCCGCGAACGGGTTCAAGCCCGATTCGATGGCCATCACGGCCAGGATCAGCAGCGGGTCCAGCTTGATTTCACGGGCTGTCAGGTAGGCCGTCGAGACGAGCATATTGGTCGCATCGTTGGCTACGCGGTAGCGCTTGGAAAGCCAGTTGGTGACCCATTGCTGCTGCTTTTGCGTGCCCAGCAAGGCTTTTTCTTCCTTGCTCAGCGGTGCGTCGCTGGCGGCCGTTTGCACGGAAGCAGGCGCTTCCATCAGTGCCGACAGGGCCGGTGCTTCAACGGCTTGCGCCTCTGCCATCGGCAGCGGGAACAGGCTGTGCGTCAGTTGCTTGCCCAGGTCAGGGCGGAACATCAGCAGGGCGATCAGTGCCAGGGCGGAAATGCCGAAGACTGTCAGTGTGTGTTGTGCCGTGGTCAATACGCCACGTGCCGAAATGGCTTGTGCGCGGGCGCGCAAACGCGCCAACGCTGGCTGGCCAGCCACGGTTGAAGCAGGCAAAGCTGCTTCAGTGCTACGATGAGTCATAGAGTTCCCCGAAATGTCGCGTCAACAGGCAGTCCCTCCGCGGTCTCGCGGTGTTGTGGGTACTGCCAATGCCGTGCATCAGAAATATCATCGTTTCCGCCGCGTATGGATGCGTGCGAGAAACGCCGTCATTGCTTGCTTGAGCTGATCGGTCCCGTTTTTGGTATTGGATCAGTCG
The DNA here is from genome assembly GCF_001758645.1 of Janthinobacterium sp. MP5059B. Taxonomy (NCBI): domain Bacteria; kingdom Pseudomonadati; phylum Pseudomonadota; class Betaproteobacteria; order Burkholderiales; family Oxalobacteraceae; genus Janthinobacterium; species Janthinobacterium sp. MP5059B. The sequence goes on from NZ_LRHX01000001.1 coordinate 94,542, forward strand.
CAATACAACTTTTACCGGGGGTAAGGCAGACGCCTTTTGAAAACACTCCTTAAAATGTCATGTGGAGCCCCGACTCCGTGAATGAAAGAGAAACGCTAAAATCAAGCTCTGGGCCGGCGTGCTCTTTCAAGTTGGGCGAATTGTAGAAGCCGTTTTATATCAAGTCAATACTAACGAATCGTTTCTTTATTACTTTTATGTCTTACTTTTTGTCTTGCATTGTGCCAAAAGCCAATAAAATCAATTACTTGGCATAGATCCTTCAGCAACGGCGTCCGACGTCAAAAAAAATTAAAAACACATGAAATATTCAGATTTGCGAGATTTTATTTCTCAACTGCAACAAATGGGTGAACTTAAGCCCATTTCGACCCCCATTTCACCGATTTTGGAGATGACGGAAGTTTGCGACCGCACCTTGCGCGCAGGCGGACCGGCCTTGCTGTTCAACAATCCGACGGGATACGACATGCCGGTGCTGGGCAATCTGTTCGGCACCACGCGCCGCGTGGCGCTGGGCATGGGCGCGGAAGATGTGAGCGAGTTGCGCAAGATCGGCCATGTGCTGGCGCGGCTGAAGGAACCGGAGCCGCCGAAGGATTTCAAGGACTTGCTGGGACTCGGTTCCCTGGTGAAATCCGTGTGGGATATGTCGCCGAAGGAGTTGCGCGGCGCGAAGTGCCAGGAAATCGTCTGGGAAAGCAACGACGTCGACCTGGCGCGCCTGCCGATCCAGCATTGCTGGCCCGGCGACGTCGCTCCCCTGATCACCTGGGGCCTGGTGATCACCAAGGGCCCGAACAAGAAGCGGCAAAACCTGGGCATCTACCGCCAGCAAGTGCTGGGGCGCAATAAGGTCATTATGCGCTGGCTGGCGCACCGGGGCGGGGCGCTGGACTTCCGCGAGCATGCGATCCAGAGCAAGGGCAAGCCGTATCCGATCGCCGTCGCGCTCGGTGCCGATCCCGCTACTATATTAGGGGCAGTCACGCCGGTGCCGGACAGCCTGTCCGAATACCAGTTCGCCGGCTTGCTGCGCGGCAGCCGCACGGAGCTGGTGAAAGCCATCGGCAGCGAACTGCGCGTGCCCGCCTCGGCCGAGATCGTGCTCGAAGGCCATATCTACCCGGATGAAAACCATCCGAGCGGCTACGAGCACGCGCTGGAAGGGCCGTATGGCGATCACACGGGCTACTATAATGAGCAGGACAGTTTCCCCGTGTTTACCATCGACCGCATCACCATGCGCCGCGACCCGATCTACCACTCCACGTATACAGGCAAGCCGCCGGACGAGCCGGCCGTGCTGGGCCTGGCCCTGAATGAAGTGTTCGTGCCGCTGCTGCAAAAGCAGTTCAGCGAAATCACGGACTTCTATCTGCCGCCCGAAGGCTGCAGCTACCGCATGGCCGTGGTGCAGATCAAGAAACAGTACGCGGGCCACGCCAAGCGCGTGATGTTCGGCGTGTGGAGCTTCCTGCGCCAGTTCATGTATACCAAGTTCATCGTGGTGGTCGACGAAGACGTGAATATCCGCGACTGGAAAGAAGTCATCTGGGCCATCACGACGCGGGTCGACCCCATCCGCGACACCACGCTGGTCGACAACACGCCCATCGATTACCTGGACTTCGCCTCGCCGGTCAGCGGCCTGGGCAGCAAGATGGGGATCGACGCGACGAATAAATGGCCGGGCGAAACGACGCGCGAGTGGGGCACGGTGATCGCCATGACGCCGGAAGTGAAGGCCAAGGTGGATGGCATCTGGCAAGAGCTGGGTTTGTAGGTGCTAAGTAGGTCGGGTTAGCGCTTGCGCGTAACCCGACGTTGCGGCGCTTGGATGTTCAGGGCCTGCGTAGTCAGCAGTGTCGGCTTACGGCCTGCGGCCTGAGCCGACCTACGCATGAAATGATCGCGTGCAGTACGGCAATTTCCCAATCTTGCGCAGGTCGGTTATAATTGTCCCTGGCGGGCCCCTGCGCATCGTGGCATGGCTAACCTGGTCAGGTCGGGAACGAAGCAGCCACGGCTATTAACCATGAGTGCCGCAGATCAGGCTCGCCTCCTTCGGGAATGTTTTATCAGGATCAACAATCAAGCTGCCATGGGCAGCTTTTTTGCTATTACGGTCCCTTTTTCTTGCCGAGCTGCGGCATTGCCAGGCTTGCCGTGTTTTCCATATTTCCAGCTGGCCATGTTATACAATTGCTGCTTTGCCGCGTTTGCCATTTTGAATGGCCCGGCCATGAGGCTTGCGCCCGCCGCGCAGGATCACCCGCAAAATCGCATGGTAAAATCTCAGCATGTCCTATCAAGTCCTCGCCCGTAAATACCGCCCCAAGAATTTCGAGACGCTCGTCGGCCAGGAGCACGTCGTGCGCGCGCTCACGCATGCCTTGCACAGCGGCCGATTGCATCACGCCTACCTGTTCACGGGCACGCGCGGCGTCGGCAAGACGACCCTGTCGCGCATCCTGGCCAAGTCGCTCAATTGCATCGGCCCTGATGGCACGGGCGGCATCACGGCCCAGCCTTGCGGCGTGTGCGAAGCGTGCACGGCGATCGATGCGGGACGCTTTGTCGACTATATAGAGATGGATGCGGCATCGAACCGTGGCGTCGATGAAATGGCGCAGCTGCTCGAGCAAGCCGTGTATGCGCCAAGCAATGCGCGCTTCAAGGTCTATATGATCGATGAGGTGCACATGCTGACGAACCACGCGTTCAATTCCATGCTGAAGACACTGGAAGAGCCGCCCGAGCACGTGAAGTTCATCCTGGCCACGACGGACCCGCAAAAGATTCCCGTGACCGTGCTGTCGCGCTGCCTGCAGTTCAACCTCAAGCAGATGCCGCCCGGCCACATCATCAGCCACCTGGACAATATCCTGGGGCAGGAGGGCATCGCCTTCGAACAGCCGGCCTTGCGCTTGCTGGCCCAGGGCGCCCACGGCTCCATGCGCGACGCGCTGTCCTTGACGGACCAGGCCATCGCGTATGCGGCTGGCGAAGTCACGCTGGACGCCGTGCAAGGCATGCTGGGTGCGCTCGACCAGTCGTATCTGGTGCGCCTGCTCGACGCGCTGGCGCAGCAGGATGGCGCCGATCTCCTGGCCGTGGCCGACGAGATGGCTTCGCGCAGCCTGTCCTACAACGGCGCCCTGCAAGATCTGGGCACCTTGTTGCACCGCATTGCGCTGGCGCAAACCGTACCCGCCGCCTTGCCGCAGGACTTGCCCGAATACGCGGACATCGTGCGCCTGGCTTCCGCGTTTGACGCGGAAGAAGTGCAGCTGTTTTACCAGATCGCCGTGCATGGCCGCAATGAGCTGGGCCTGGCGCCCGATGAATACGCGGGCTTTACCATGACCCTGCTGCGCATGCTGGCCTTTCGGCCCGGCATAGGCGGCGCCGATGGCGTGCCGGCTGCACCGGCCGCTGCCACGGGCAACCGTCCGGCCGCCGTGGCCGCCGCGCGCGCCGCGGCTGGGGCTTCGGCTCCCGCCGCCCGCGCCGCCACGAACAGCGTGGCCAGCCACGCCGCCGTGACACCGCCCGCCGTGGTCGCCGCCGCAGCCGCCAGCATGGCGCGCAGCGAAGCGCCGCCGCCACGCGCGGCTGCGCCGGCGCCAGCCGCTGCACCGGCGCCGGCACCAATGGCGCCGCCGCTCGCTACGCCGCCAGCGGCTGCTCCTGCTGCGGCTGCCCCGGCCGCATCGGGCGCCCCGATCAGTTCCGCGCGCGCCGCCATCAATGCGGCGCTGGAAGCGGCTCGCGCCGCCTCGAAGGGCCGTCCGGGCAGCGCGCCGTCGGCGCCATCGTCGGCGCCCAAGCCAGCCGCACCGGTACCAGCAGTGGCGCCTGCCGCCGCTGCCCCGGCCGCGCCGGTCCAGGCAGCCCCGCCGCCACCGCCCACCGCCGCGAAAGCGCCGGCGCCGTGGGACGACGCGCCACCCGTGGCCGTGATGGAAGCACCGGTATCCGTACCGGCGGCGGCACCGGTACGCCAGGCGCCGCCACAGCAGCAGGCGCCCGCCGACGACGACTTGCCGCCGTGGGTCACCGAATTTTCCGACGACAGCGCCTCCGCGGCCGTGTCGGCGCCCGCCGCGCAGAGCAGCGAGCAGCCGGCCGTCATCATGCCGCAGCGTGCCGCCAAGCAAGCCGCGCCCAGCGGACCGTATGTGATCACGCCCGTGCCTGGCCTGGACTGGGACGGCAACTGGCCGGCCGTCGCCGCCGTGCTGCCCCTGCGCGGCATAGCCCAGCAATTGGCCGTGCAGGCCGAGCTGATCGAATGCCTGCACGACGGTCACAGCACCACGTTCCGCCTGCGCGTGCCGATCGACACGTGGCGCAGTCCGGCCAACGTGGAAAAACTGGCTGCCGTGCTGAGCGAGCGCTTCGGCCGCAAGGTCAATGTCGATACGGAACTGGGCGCGGTCTGGTATACGGCCAGCGCGGAAGCGCAGGCCCACCGCGAGGCGTGCCAGCTGCAAGCGGAAGAAACCATCGCCAGCGATCCCTTCGTGCTCGACATGAAGCGTGCATTCGACGCTTTTGTTGTGCCGGGAACGATTACCCCTGCACCGGCCGGCTCCGCCGCGCCGACCCTGCATTGATGATTAACACACTCACAAACTGAATTGAACGGAGCATTCTCATGATGAAAAATCAACTGGCTGGCCTGATGAAGCAGGCGCAAGCAATGCAAGACAACATGAAAAAGGCCCAGGAACAACTGGCGCTGGTGGAAGTGGAAGGCCAGTCCGGTGCCGGCCTCGTCAAAATCGTCATGACGTGCAAGAACGACGTCAAGCGCGTCTCCATCGACCCGTCGCTGCTGGCCGACGACAAGGACATGCTGGAAGACCTGGTAGCGGCCGCCTTCAACGACGCCGTGCGCAAGGCGGAAGCGACGTCCGCTGAAAAAATGGCGGGCTTGACTGGCGGCATGAACTTGCCAGCCGGCTTCAAAATGCCATTCTGATGCCATACCGCATGCGTTCGATCTATGGCACGGGACAAGGTTGATCCATGTCCAAGTCGCTTGAATTCCTGACCGAGGCGCTGCGGCGCCTGCCCGGCGTCGGCCCCAAGTCGGCGCAGCGGATGGCGTTTCATTTGTTGCAGCACGATAGGGAAGGCGCGGCCATGCTGTCGCGCGCCCTGTTCCAGGCCGTCGATGCCGTGCATCACTGCGGCCTGTGCAATACGTTTACCGAACACGAAGTGTGCGAGACCTGTCTCGACGAAGAGCGCGACAAGCGCTTGCTGTGCGTGGTGGAAACGCCCGCCGACCAGCTGATGATCGAGCAGACGCTCACCTACAAGGGCCTGTATTTCGTCCTCATGGGGCGACTCTCTCCGCTGGACGGCATCGGCCCGAAAGATATCCACCTCGAAAAATTGCTGAACCGCGCCAACGATGGCGTGGTCGGCGAAGTGGTGCTGGCCACCAATTTCACGAATGAAGGCGAAGCCACGGCCCACTACATCAGCGAAATGCTGAAGGCGCGCGGCTTGCGCGTGAGCCGCCTGGCCCGCGGCGTGCCCGTGGGCGGCGAACTGGAATACGTCGACGCGGGCACGATTGCCCGCGCGATGCTCGACCGCAGGGCAACCTGAGCACAACATGACAACATCCTCCGCGACCACTGGTCCATTGCAAGGCATTAAAGTGCTGGAACTGGGCACCCTGATCGCGGGGCCCTTCTGTGCCCGCATGCTGGCCGAATTCGGCGCCGACGTGATCAAGATCGAGTCGCCCGATGGCGGCGACCCCATCCGTACCTGGCGGGTGCTGAAGGATGGCACCTCCCTGTGGTGGTCGGTGCAGGCACGCAACAAGAAAAGCATCACCTTGAACCTGAAGTCGCCCGAGGGCCGCGCCATCGCGCGCCAGCTGGCCCTGGAAGCGGACATCATCATCGAGAACTACCGCCCAGGCGTGCTGGAAAAGTGGGATCTCGGCTACGAGCAGCTCAAGAAAGAGAAACCGTCGCTCATCATGGTGCGCCTGTCCGGCTTTGGCCAGACGGGGCCGATGAAGGACTTGCCCGGTTTCGGCGCCATCGGCGAATCGATGGGCGGCTTGCGCTACGTGTCCGGCTTTGCCGACCGCCCGCCCGTGCGCGTGGGCGTGTCGATTGGCGACTCCGTGGCGGCCCTGCACGGCGTGATCGGCGCCATGATGGCCCTGCGTCACCGCGACGTGACGGGTGGCCGGGATGGCGGCGAAGGACAGATGGTCGACGTGGCCCTGTACGAATCCGTGTTCAACCTGATGGAATCGCTGGTGCCCGAATACGACCAGGCGGGCGTGGTGCGCGAGCGTACGGGCGGCTCGCTGCCCGGCATCGTACCCTCGAATACCTACACGACGGGCGACGGCGAAAACATCGTCATCGCGGGCAATGGCGACGCCATCTTCAAGCGCTTGATGCTGGCCATGGGCCGCATCGACATGGCGGGCGACCCGCAACTGGCGCGCAACGACGGCCGGGTGGCACGCACGCAGGAAATCGACGACGCCATCGGCGCCTGGTGCGCCACGCACACGATAGACAGCGCGCTGGCCGTGCTGAAAGCAGCCGACGTACCGGCCGGCAAAATCTACTCGGTGCGCGACATGCTGAGCGACCCGCAATTCCTCGCCCGCGACATGTTTGAACAACACCATTTCGCCGACGGTACGCCCGTGAAATTGCCGGCGATCAGCCCGAAACTGTCCGCCACGCCGGGCAAGACGCAGTGGCTGGGGCCGACCCTGGGCCAGCACAACGACGAGGTGCTGGCGTCGCTGGGGTTTGACGCGGCCGCCATCGCGCGGCTCAAGGCGGATGGGGTGGTGTAGGTTTAGCTTGGTAAATCATCTTGACCCCAGGCAAGGGCTGGGGTCGGACCCTCAGGGTCCGACCCCGGATTCTGTCCTTTGGGTTTTATTAAGGAATATCGTGAAGCAGTCGTCCCTCCGCGCCCCCCGTGCGCGTCTGATCCCCGCGCTGGCCATCTCCATCCTCCTCTCCGCCTGCGCCAGCTTCCCCCACGACGCACCGGTCACGGGCTTGCGCCTGATCGGCGAGCAGCGCATCGCGCTCAAGCAGCCGTTCGAGGGCACCACGGTGGGCGGCTTGTCCGGCATCGATTACGATGCGGCCAACAAGAGCTGGGTGATGGAAAGCGATGACCGCTCGGCAATCAATCCGGCCCGCTTTTACCGCGCCACCTTGGCCTATGACAGCAAGGCGTTTACGGGCGTGACCCTGGCCAGCGTGCATTTCTTCACGCAGCCCGACGGCAGCCGCTATCCGAACCTGGCGCATGCAAAGCTGGAGCAGGGCGACCAGGTGCCCGACATCGAAACCATCCGCGTCGATCCTCAGGACGGCAGCCTGTGGTACGGCAGCGAAGGCAACCGCAAGGTGGGCTTGGACCCGTTCGTGCGCCATGCCGATAGTGGCGGCCACTACCTGGCCACCTTGCCCACGCCCGCCATGTTCAAGGTTGCGAAGGACGAAATCGGCTCGCGCAACAACATGAGCTTTGAAGCGCTGTCGTTTTCGTCGGATGGCAAGAGCCTGTGGCTGGGCATGGAAGCGGCCCTGTACCAGGATGCTCCGCTGGCCACGCCCGACATCGGCTCCGTGGTGCGCATCACGCGCCTGGACCGCGCCGGCACCGTGCTGGGCCAGTACGCGTATCCGATTGAGCCCGTGGCGTCGCGGCCCGCGCCGGGGAAGGAAGCGGACAATGGCGTGTCGGAAATCCTCGCCGTCAACGATCACCAGCTGCTGGTGGTGGAGCGGGCCGGCGTGGAACACGCCGACGGCCTCTACACGAATCACGTGCGCATCTACGAGATGGAAACGCAGGGCGCCACCGATATCCAGGCCATCCCGGCGCTGGCGGGCGCCAGCTATGTGCCTGCGCGCAAGCGATTGCTGCTGGACCTGGAAAAGACCGGCCTTGAAAGAGTCGACAATATCGAAGGCATCAGCTGGGGGCCGCGTCTGGAAAACGGCCGCCGCAGCCTGGTGATGATTTCCGACGATAATTTCAACGCCCAGCAAGTCACGCAAATCCTTGCCTTCGAAGTGCTCTAGTTTCCACGCTGGCCAGCTGGCCCCTCTGCCTGGCCAGCATGGCCGTGATCGTGTCGTGCGGCGACGGGTGGCCCAGGAAGTATCCCTGCGCCATGTCGCAGCCGTATTCTTCCAGCATCAGCAGTTGCTCGTCCGTTTCCACGCCCTCGGCCACCACCACCATCTTCAAGCCATGCGCCATGGCGATGATGGCGCGCGTGATGGCCGCGTTTTCCGTATCCTGCGGCAAGCCGGCAATAAAACTCTTGTCGATCTTCAAGGCCCGCACGTCGAAGCGTTTCAGGTAATTCATTGAAGAATATCCCGTGCCGAAGTCGTCGATCGACAGGTACACGCCGATGCCGCGCAATTGCTCCAGGGTCACCATGGTGGCGCGCGCATCGTCCATCAACGTCCCTTCCGTCAATTCCAGTTCCAGCAGGCGCGCGTCGAGGCCCGTGTCGGCCAGGGCCGAGAGCACGATCTGCATCAGGTTTTCATCCTTGAATTGCTTGGCCGACAGGTTCACGGCCATGCGGATGGCCCGTCCGCCATCGCTTTGCCACGCCTTGGCCTGGTTGCACGCTGTGCGCAGCACCCATTCGCCTATCGGCACGATGAGTCCCGTCTCTTCGGCCAGCGGGATGAATTCCGTGGGCGAGATGATGCCCCGCTCGGGATGGCGCCAGCGGACCAGCGCTTCCACGCCGACGATCTGCGTGCTGGGCACGTCGATCTGCGGCTGGTACAGCAGATACAGCTCGTTGTTCTGCAAGGCTTTGCGCAGGCCCACTTCCATCTTGACGTGGCTCATGATTTCCATCGTCAGCGATGAGCTGTACAGCTTGGCGTTGTTCTTGCCGCAGTTCTTCGCGTGGTACATGGCCGTGTCCGCATATTTGAGCAGCGAGTTGCAGTCCTCGCCATCTTCCGGATACAGCGAGATGCCGATGCTGGCCGTGACGAAAATCTCGTGTCCTTCGATCATGAAGGGCCGGCGCATGGCTTCCTTGACGCGATGCGCCACGTTGAGCGCGTCCTCCACCCGCTCCAGGTCGGGAATCAGGATCGTGAATTCGTCGCCGCCCAGGCGCGCCAGGTTGCTGCCGCCGGAGATGCCGTCGAGTTCATACTCGGCGCGCAGCACCAGGTCGCTGGGGCGGATGGTTTCGCGCAGGCGTTCGGACACCACCTTGAGCAAATGGTCGCCCACGTCGTGTCCCAGGGTGTCGTTGATGCGCTTGAAAGCGTCGAGGTCCATGAACAGCACGGCGAATTTCTTGTCGTGTTCTTTCGAGCGCACCAGTTCGCGCTCCAGCGTTTCCAGGAACGCTTGGCGGTTGGGGATGCCCGTCAGGCTGTCGCAATAGGCGAGGCGGCGGATCTGCTCTTCCGTGCGCTTGCGCTCGCTGATGTCGCGCACCAGGCCCAGCACTTCATCGGCCCCCGTCGCCACCAGGCGCGCCTCGAAATGGCGCGTGCTGTCTTCGTGTGTGAGCGTGTAGTCGACCGAGCCGATATGCTGGGTGGCCAGCACGGCGTGCGCCTGGTCCAGCAGGCGCGCGGCGATTTCGGGCGGCAGCACGTCGCGGATATGGCTGCCCACGCAGTCGCTGAGGGAAAAGCCGGCGCTGGCGTCGTGGCCCTGTTCGTAGTCGAGATAAAAGCCTTCGCGGTTCAGGCGGAAGAAGGTGTCGGGGATGGCGGCCAGCACGGCGCGGTTGTGCGCGTCGGCGATGCGCAGGCGGGCGATGGCGTCGCTGGCGCGCAGCACGTACAGCACGCGGTGGCCGAGGATGGGCCAGTTGATGGGCTTGGAAATGAAATCCGTGGCGCCCACCTCGTAGGCGCGCGTGACGGCTTCCAGTTCGTCGCCGCCCGTGACCATGATGATGGGCACCGTGCCGCCCACTTCCTGGTGGCGGATTTCGCGGCATACGGCAAAGCCGTCCATGGCCGGCATGTCGACGTCGAGCATGACCAGGTCCGGCCCGCTGTGCTTGTAGCTGGCCAGGGCCTGCACGCCGTCCTCGGCCTCGATCACGTCCAGGCCCACCTGCGTGAGCATTTGCCGCATCAGCAAGCGCATCACGGGATCGTCATCGGCCACCAGCACCAGGCCGCGGGGAGGGGAGAGGGGCGCTGTCATGTCAGTGTTCCTTCACGAGGATGGCGTTCAGCGATTCGCGTACGGCCAGGAAGGCCTGCTGCATTTCTTGCAGCAGGGGAGCCGCGCCCTCGGTGCTGCCGGCGCGGCCCAGTTTTTCCATCTCCTTGCACAGCTGCGCCAGGCCGTCGGCGCCCACGTTGGCGCTGCCCGACTTGAGGCTGTGCGCCACCTTGCGCAGCGCTTCCGCATCCGCGCCGGCAATCGCTTCGCGCATGGCGGTCAATTGGCGCGGCGTCTCGCTGGTAAAGGCGAGGATGACCCGTTCGAGCAGCGCATCGCCATCCGTGCCGGACAGGGCGCGGATGTTTTCCAGCGCCTGCCGGTTCAGCGGCTGGGCCGATATCGCGGAGGCAGGCGCAGGCGGTGGCACTTCGGGCGGCGCCTCCTGCGGCGTGTGTGACTGCGGCGCTTCGCTGTGGTGCACGGTGGCCGCGCGCGGCAGGGTGATCCAGCGGGCGATCGTGTGGCCCAGGTCTTGCTGCGTGAACGGTTTGCTCAGGTAATCGTCCATGCCGGCCGCCAGGCATGCTTCGCGGTCGCCCTGCAGCGCATTGGCCGTGATGGCGACGATGGGCAGCACGCGCGCGTGGCCGCACTGCTGTTCGTGGCGGCGGATTTCCGCCGTGGCGGCAAAGCCATCCATCACCGGCATCTGGCAATCCATCAAGATCAAATCGAAATCCTCGGCCTGCGCCGCCTGCAAGGCTTCTTCGCCGTTGCGCGCGCAGACGACGTCCAGGCCCAGGCTGTCGAGCATGGCCAGCGCCACTTCCACGTTGACGGCATTGTCCTCGGCCAGCAGTACGCGGCGGCGCTGGCGCCGGCCCACCTGGCGCGCCGTGTGCGGCGGATGGATGCGCAGGCTGTCGCTGGCGCGCGGCGGCGTGACGATGCAGTCGAACAGGTCGCATTCGCGGGCCGGCTTGATCAGCTGGAAGGCCACGCCCGCCTCGCGCCGCTGCACGGGATCGGCCGCCGCCTGTTCCGTGCTCAGCAGCAGTAATTTGAGGTCGGCCAGCAGCGGATCGCTCTTGATGTTGGCGGCCAGGGCCAGGCCGCTGGTGCGCGGCAATTCCATGTCCAGCAGGGCCACGGCATACGGCGTGCCGGCCTGGGCCGCCGCGCGCAGCTTGCCCAGGCAGTCGCTGGCCGTGCCGGCGCTGTCGCTGACGATGTGCCAGCTGGCCAGTTGCCGCTCCAGCACGGCGCGCGTGGCGGGTGTGTGGTCGACGATCAAGGCGCGTAACCCTCGCGTGGTTTTCAGGTTGAAGGACGGGTCGTCACTGTCGACCCGCCGCTTATCGAAATTTACTTCGAACCAGAAGATCGAGCCTTGCGTTAAAGCATTATCAACGCCGATAGTGCCGCCCATCAGCTCCACCAGCTGTTTCGAGATCGTCAGCCCCAGGCCAGTGCCGCCGTGCTTGCGCGTGGTCGAGCCATCCGCCTGCGAAAACGATTCGAAGATGCGCGTCTGCGCCTCGTTCGACACGCCGATGCCCGTGTCATGCACCTCGAAACGCAGGCCCACGCTGGGCGCGTCTTCGCTGCACACGGTCACTTTCACCGTGACCTTGCCCGTTTCCGTGAACTTGATGGCGTTGCCCAGCAGATTGACGATGATCTGGCGCAAACGGTTCGGGTCGCCGCAGATGGCGATGGGGATGTCGTAGGCGATATCGAATTCCAGGCTGATGTTTTTCGCTTCCGCCTGCGGCGCGAACACGTGTTCTATGTCGTCGAGCAATTCGCGGAAATTGAAGCGGATGTATTCCACGCTCAGCTTGCCCGCCTCGATCTTGGAAAAGTCGAGGATGTCGTTGATGATCACCAGCAAATTCTGTCCCGAGCGCTGCACCATGCTCGTGTAGTGGCGCTGCTGCGGGCTCAACGGGCTGGCCAGCAGCAGTTCCGTCATGCCCAGCACGCCATTCATCGGCGTGCGGATTTCATGGCTCATGGTGGCGAGGAAGGCGCTTTTCGCGTGACTGGCCGCCTCGGCCGCATCCTTGGCCTTTTCCAGCTGCGCCGTGCGCACGCCCACCTGGCGTTCGAGCTGGTCGCGGTAATTGGCCAGGGTGCTGTCGCGGCTGTCGATCTGCGCCAGCATGTCGTTGAAACTGTCGATCAGCACGCCCAGCTCGTCGCTGCGCTGGTGCGCGATGCGATGGCTGTAGGTCTGGCTGCTCGACACTTTTTGCGCTGTATCGATCAGTTTGGTGATGGGTTCGGCGATCACGCTCTTGAAGCGCCGCGCGAGGAACACGGCGATCAGGAAGGACAGCACGGTGGCGCCGCCGATGGCGCCCACGTGGCGGCCGATGTCGCGCCACATGTGGTTCAGGTCCGCCTCGATCAGCACGGCGCCGATGATCTGTTGCGGCTCGCCTGCCCGGTAGACGGGACGGTACAAACGCATGCCGGGCGCCAGGGTCGTGCCCGAGCCTTGCGTGACGGGCTGTACGGCCATGTCGGCCAGCAAGGCCGGGTCCATGTCTTCCGGCGCCGGCAGGCCGTCCGCATGCTGCGGCGCGCGGTACAGGGCGAACAAACGCCCGCCCTTATCGAACAGAGCCGCCTGGGCCACCTCGTCGCGCGCGGACAAGGCCGCCAGCACCTGTTCCGCCTGCCCCTGCGCCGATTTTCCCGCCAGCAAAGGCACCGCGCCGGCCGCACCGATCACGCCCGCCAGCGACAGCAATTGCTTGCCTTCATCGTTCTTGTGGCTGAGCACGGACGTCAGCGCAAACGCCACGAACACCAGCAGCAGCGCGCAGCCCGATGACAGTACCGAAATCATGGTCAGCTTCTGGCTGATGCTGGAGCGTTGGAAATTGAACATGAGTCGCTGCTTCCCCGGTCGCCCGTTGACTGTTATTTAATTCCTATTGGAAAAATATAGACGCGAAGACACACCCAGATGTTGATGTGGGTCTAAGGGAAGAGAGGGGAGGGGAACTTATACGAGAGGAAATGAATAGGGCGGTCTCACAAGACCGCCCTCAAATTATTGCTGAGCAACAACACCTGACTCAGCCGTAGCGAGCGGAAGGGAGAGGTGGCCGAGAAGCGCAACCGTACTTTAGTACGGTGAGCATCGCAAGCCGCCTATACCGACGCGCAGTAGGCTGGGTCAGGTGTCCGCTAACAGCAACCGCCACGCTTGCCGGCGCCGCCGTAGCGGGCTTCCTGCCGTTCGCGGAAGAACTCTTCATACGTCATCATCGGCTCGCCGGGATGGGTGTCTTCCCGGTGGGCCACGTAGGTGTCGTACTCGGGCAAGCCGCACATCAGCCGCATGCTTTGCCCCAGATATCGTCCAGCCTTGATGATTTCGTCTATCATCATTGCACCGTGGGCATGGCCTGGAACGGCGTTTCCTTGGTGCTCGGACGGCTGTCGGCGCGCGCCTTCATGATGGTGCGGATGCCGAAGAACAGCACGCTGACGACGACGATGACGAAGAAGGCGGCCAGGCCGGCGTCCAGGTAATCGTTGAAGATGATCTGTTGCATCTGCGCCACCGACTTGGCCGGCGCCAGCAGGGTGCCTTCATCCAGGGCCGCCGAATATTTCTTGGCGTGCGCGAGGAAGCCGACGCGCGGGTTGGCGTCGAAAATCTTTTGCCAGCCCGCCGTCAGGGTGCACAGCAGCAGCCAGATCGTCGGCGTGATGGTCACCCACGCATACTGGCCACGCTTCATCTTGAACAGCACGCAAGTGCCGAGGATCAGCGCGATGGCCGCCAGCATCTGGTTGGCGATGCCGAACAGCGGCCACAAGGTGTTGATGCCGCCCAGCGGATCGACCACGCCCTGGTACAGGAAGTAGCCCCAGGCCGCCACGCACAGGCCCGTGGCCAGCAGGTTGGCGATGACGTTTTCCGTCTGTTTCAAAGCTGGCACGAAGCTGCCCAGCAAGTCTTGCAGCATGAAGCGGCCGGCACGCGTGCCCGCATCGACGGCCGTCAGGATGAACAGCGCTTCGAACAGAATGGCGAAGTGGTACCAGAAGGCCATCATGGCCTTGCCGCCGATGGCGCCGGACAGAATCTGCGCCATGCCGACGGCCAGGGTCGGTGCGCCGCCGGCGCGCGAGATGATGCTGTGTTCGCCAACGTCCTTGGCCGTCTGCGTCAGCATGTCCGGCGTGACATAGAAACCCCACTGCGAGATCGCCTGTGCGGCGGACTCGGCTGTTGTACCGATCAGGGCGGCCGGGCTGTTCATGGCGAAATAGATGCCCGGCTCGATGGTCGAGGCGGCCACCAGGGCCATGATGGCAACGAACGATTCCATCAGCATGGCGCCATAGCCGATGAAGCGGGCGTGGCTTTCGTTTTCAATCATCTTCGGCGTGGTGCCCGAGGAAATCAGCGCGTGGAAGCCGGAGACGGCGCCGCAGGCGATCGTGATGAACAGGAAGGGGAACAGATTGCCCGACCAGACGGGGCCGGAGCCGTCGATGAACTTGGTCATGGCCGGCATTTTCAGGTACGGCGCAACGACGATGATGCCGATGGCCAGGCCCAGGATGGTGCCGATTTTGAGAAAAGTAGACAGGTAGTCGCGCGGCGCCAGCAGCAGCCACACGGGCAGCACGGAAGCGATGAAGCCGTAGCCGATCAGCATCCACGTCAGTTCCGTGCCCGTGAACGTGAACATCGGGCCCAGCACGGCGTGTTCCTGCACGTACTGGCCGCCGATGATGGCCAGCATCAGCAAGACAAAACCGATGATGGAAATTTCGCCGATGCGGCCCACGCGGATGAAGCGCGAATACACGCCCATGAACAGCGCGATGGGGATCGTCGCCATCACGGTGAAGCTGCCCCATGGGGAACCGGTCAGCGCCTTGACGACGATCAATGCCAGTACGGCCAGGATGATGACCATGATCATGAAGCAGCCCAGGAGCGCAATCATGCCGGGAATTTCGCCCAGTTCAGCCTTGATCAGGTCGCCCAGCGAGCGGCCATCGCGGCGCATGGAAATGAACAGCACGATGAAATCCTGCACGGCGCCCGCAAACACCACGCCCGCCAGGATCCATAGCATGCCGGGAAGATAGCCCATCTGCGCGGCCAGCACGGGGCCGACCAGGGGGCCGGCGCCGGCGATCGCCGCGAAATGGTGGCCGAACAGCACATATTTATTCGTCGGCACGTGATCGAGGCCATCGTTGTGCTTGAAAGCGGGCGTCATGCGGCGTGCGTCCAGGCCCAGCACCTTGTCGGCGATGAACAGGCTGTAGAAACGGTAGGCGATCAGATACACGCAGACGGCGGCGATGACGATCCAGATCGCGCTGATCGGTTCGCCACGTTGCAGGGCGACGACGCCCAGGGACCCGGCGCCTGCCAGCGCAAGCGCTGCCCAGCCCAGTTGTTTGAAAATGCGGTTCATGCTTCCTCCAGAGATTGACGGGCGCTGTGCCGTGCGATGATGTGTGCTGCCGAGCCTGGTCGTCGCCAGTTTGGGTGTGAATTGGGTGTTTGCAGCTTATGGCGAGTATTCAGGAATCGTATAATTGCCGCAAGCGCACGACTACGCAGTAACGCTCAGTATTACTACGCAGACCGATCGCCGTGCCGCGACGTAAAATCACGCATTCCCACCAGCATCGACGCCGCCGGAGCGCCAGGTCATGAAACTCAGACAGAAAGTCATCTTCCTGGCCATCACGCCGCTGATCCTCGCCTTGTGCGCCATTGCATTTGCCGTGCGGCACCAGGCCATCACCCTGGCCGAGCAGCAGCGCGCCACCATCCAGCAGGCGTATTTGGCCAGCAAGGAAGCTGAACTCAAGCATTACGTGACCCTGGCCAGCCATTCCATCGCTTCCCTGTACCAGTCGGGGCGCAAGGATGAGGCCACGCAAGAGGAGGCCAAGCGCATCCTGTCCGCCCTCAGCTATGGCGACGACGGCTATTTCTTCATCTATGATTTGCAGGGCAAGTCGCTGATGCATCCGCGCCAGCCCGAGCTGGTGGGGCAGAATCTGTGGCAATTGCGCGACGCCGAGGGCAATCTGACCATCCAGCGCCTGATGCAGCGGGCGAAGAGCGGCGGCGGCTTCGAGCGCTACAACTGGATCAAGCCGTCGACGAACAAGTCCGCCCCCAAGCTCGGCTATGTGATCTTGATGCCGGAATGGGGCTGGATGATGGGCACCGGCATTTATATGGATGACGTGGACCAGGCGCTGGCCAAGGTTGACGCCCAGCAGTCGCGCAATATCCGCTCGACCATGGAGCTGATCGCCGCCATCGCCATCCTCGGCTCCCTGCTGGTGGCCGCCTGCGGCCTCGTGCTGAACCTGCGCGAATTGCGGGTGGCCGACGCCAAGCTGAAAGTGCTGGCGCAGCGCGTGGTGGAATCGCAGGAAGAAGAGCGGGCGCGGCTGTCGCGCGACTTGCATGACGGCATCAGCCAGTGGCTGGTGTCCATCAAGCTGCAGATCGAGGCGGGCATCGCGCGCCTGGCCGGCAATGCAGAACAGAAAGACAAGGCGCCCGCCACCTTCGAGCGGGCCGCCGAGCAACTCAACAAGGTGCTGGGCGAAGTGCGGCGCATTTCGCACAACCTGCGCCCGGCCATCCTCGACGACCTGGGCCTGGCCGCCGCGCTCGACCACCTCGTGCATGAATTTAACGACAGCAGCAGCGCGCAAGCCAGTTTCACGGCCAGCCCGGCGGCGGCGGGCGAGGGCTTGCCCGACATGGTCAATACCGTATTGTTCCGCATCGCCCAGGAAGCGCTGACCAATTGCGAGCGCCATGCCCACGCCCGCGGCGTGGAAGTGAGCTTGCACGAGGCGGGCAAGGCCCTGGAATTGCGCATCCAGGATAATGGCGGCGGCTTCGATTTCGACGGCATCGCCCTGCATCCGCAGCGCGGCATCGGTCTGCGCAACATGACGGAACGTATGGAAGCCATCGGCGGCAGCCTGCACATTACCTCGTCTGCTGCCGGTACCCTGGTGCTGGCGCGGCTCGCCCTTCCACCCTCACACTGATAGATACACATGACCGAGAAGATCAACATCCTGCTGGTGGACGACCACCCCCTCGTACGCGACGGCTTGCGCGCGCGCCTGGAAGCGGTGGCGCATTTCGACGTGGTGGCCGAGGCGGGCGGCGCCGACGAGGCGTTGCTTCAGGCGCGCGCGCACCAGGTGGATCTCGTGTTGATGGATATCAATATGCGCGGCATCAACGGCATCGAAGCGACGGCGCTGTTCAAGCAGGCGTTTCCGCAGATTGCCGTGCTGATCCTGTCCATGCATGACAAGCTCGAATATGTGTCGCAAGCCATCGCCGCCGGGGCGCGCGGCTATGTGCTTAAAGATGCACCAGGGAAAGATATCGTCTTCGCCATCGAGACGGTGATGTCCGGCGGCATCTATTACAGCGCGGCCCTGGCGCGGCAACTGTCGCGCCCGCAGGTGCACGACTCCTTCCTCACCACGCGCGAGCAGCAAGTGCTGCAGCACATCGCGGCGGGCCAGTCGAACAAGCAGATCGCCCGCGACCTGGACCTGAGCGTGCGCACGGTGGAGACGCACCGGCTGAACATCAAGCGCAAGCTCGGCATCGAAGGGCAGGCCGAATTGATCAAATATGCGGTCGAGCACGCGCATGGCGGCAGCGCCTGAGAATGCGCGCGCCGTGCCGTGTTTTTGTCAAACCCGCATGGCAGGCGGGTCTCGCGGGGGAATGTTCTTTTTGAATATTTATTGCCAAAATTAAACTGTTTCATGGGTGAGATTCGGATAGAATGATTCTCGCTGTCGAAATGGCATCCCTGTCGGGCCAGGGTTGCCAATGCTGGTCAGTTTATTTACTATGGCGCCCTACCCACACTGAGATACCGATGTCAGCGTCTGAATCAAACCTGTTTCCGTTGGTGGGATTACAAGCAGTTGCCAATGCTCATAACGAGTGGGTCGCTGTCACCTTGCATGTACCGCAGGCCTCGACGGCGCCGCTGCTGGCGGCGCTGGCCGCCGCCGATGCGTATGCCTTCCTGGCGCCGCTCGACTGCATCATTCCCCTGGCCGATCCGCATGGCGTGGACGAGGCCGTGCTGGCGCAACTGGCGCCGCAACGCACCATCTTCCGTTTGCCCGCCCATCTTGCCGGCGACAAGCAGATCCAGAAAAAATGCCAGCAATGGCGCGACGCCGGCTACCGCCTCATCCTCGATGGCGCTGATGCCGGTCCCGTGGCGGCGGCGCAAGTCGACGCGCGCGCGCTGAGCTTTGACGCGTCCGGCGCGCGCCCGGCCCTGCACCAGTTGCTGCCCTTGGCGGGGCCGCACCTGGCCTACAACATCGCCGACGCGGAGCAGTTTGCTGCCTTGCAAGAACTCGGCGTGAGCTGGTTTGCCGGCGACTACGCCCTGCACCATGCGCGCCAGCAAAGCGAGCCGGAAGACGCCACGTCGCGGCGCCGCCTGCTGGCGCTGCTGGGCTTGCTGGCCCGCGATGCGGACGCGCACGAGCTGGAAGTGCCGCTCAAGCAAGATCCATCGCTCAGCTATCATTTATTGAAACTGGTCAACTCAGCCGCCTTCGGCTTCACGGCGCCGATTACCAGCTTCAGCCAGGCCATCACCCTGCTGGGCCGGCGCCAGCTGCAGCGCTGGCTGCAACTGCTGCTGTATGCGCGGCAACAGGACGATGGCAAGATCCACGCGCTGCTGCCGCTGGCGGCCGTGCGCGCGGCGCAGATGGAAGCGCTGTGCCAGCTGCGCGGCGGCGACCGCGACGCGCAGGACCTGGCCTTCATGGCGGGCGTGTTTTCGCTGCTCGACGTCCTGCTGGGCATGCCGATGCAGGAAATCATCGCCACTCTGAATCTGGCGCCGGAAGTGAGCGCCGCCTTGCTCGAACGCAATGGCGAACTGGGCACCTTGCTGGCGCTGGTCGAAAGCGCCGCGCCGTCGCCCGAGGGCTTGCGCCGCGCCGGCATCGATGGAGAAACCTATTGGCGCAGCCTGCTGCAGGCCTACCAATGGGCCATCCAGGTCAGCCGGAACCTCTAGCATGACCCTGTTTCCGGTGTCGGATTTCCTCGGTGACAGCGCCGCCCTGTGCGACGCAGTCGTGCGTTTGCGCGGCCCTGCGCTGGTGGCCGAGCTGGGCCGTATCGCCAGCGCCGTGATGGCCAGCCCGCATGGCCGGTTCCTGCCTGCGGCCAGCATGGACGCCGCTGCGCCGGTCGCGCTGTTTCCCGACGATACGCCCGCCTTGCTGCAGGAAATCAGTTTCGACGGCCACTGCTTCGGCCATTACAGCGTGGCGGGGCGCCCGCTGTATAACGACGCTGACCGCCGCCACCTGGCCAGCCTGGCATCGTTGACGGCCGGCGTCTTGCAAGTGCATTCGCTGGCGCAACGCTCGACCCATGCTTACGCGCAAGTCGAAGCCTTGCTGGCGCAGCAGACGCAAATCCTCGATCAATTGCACGAATCCGTGCTGACGATGGACTTGACCGGCTACATCACCAGCTGGAACAAGGGCGCCGAGCGCCTGTTCGGCTACACCTCGGTGGAAGCCGTGGGGCGCAACATCCTGTTCCTGTACGACGACGAAGACACGGGTTTCCACGACGCCTTCCTGGAGCAGGGAGGGCGCCTGATGGAGGTGCGCCGCCGAAAGAAGTCGGGCGAGATCTTCTGGGCCAGCCTGTCCTTGTCGCCGCTGCAAGACCTGGACGACAAGCCCATCGGACTCATCGCCTACCTGACGGACATCACGGAGCGCAAGCTGGCCGAAGAGCGTCTGCACCATCTGGCCTATTACGACCCCCTGACCAGCCTGCCTAACCGTACCTTGCTGGCCAAGCTGGTCGACCAGGCCCTCAGCGTGGCGCAGCGCAGCAAGATGCTCGGCTGCGTGCTGTTCATCGACTTGAACCGTTTTAAACTGATCAACGATACCCTGGGCCGGCGTATCGGCGACGAACTGCTGCGGCAAGTCTCGCTGCGTTTCCGCCATGCCTTGCGCGACCAGGACCTGGTGGCGCGCCTGGGTGGCGACGAGTTCGCCGTCGGCCTGTTTGACATCGGCCAGCATTTCGAGGCCAGCATGGTGGCGCAAAAGCTGCTGGCCTCGCTGGTGGAACCGTTTTTGATCGAAGGCCACGACTTGCGCGTGGGCGCCAGCATCGGCATCAGCGTGTATCCGCAAGACGGGCAGGACGCGGAAACCCTGCTGCGCCTGGCCGATATCGCCATGTACCGGGCCAAACAGGACAGCGGCGGCGAAGCGGAAAGCGTGGCCTTCTACAGCCAGGACATGAACCTGGGCATGCAGGCGCGCATGCGGCTGGAAACAGGCTTGCGCCAGGCCCTGTCTGAGCAGCAACTGCTGCTGCATTACCAGCCAAAGTATGCCTTGGCCAGCGGGCGCATCATCGGCGCCGAAGCCCTGGTGCGCTGGCACCACCCGCAGCACGGCATGATCCCGCCCGCCGAGTTTATTCCTTTGGCCGAATCGACGGGGCTGGTGGTGCAAGTGGGCGAATGGGTGCTGGAAGCGGCCTGCGCCCAGGCGCAAGCGTGGAAACTGGCCGGCCTGCCGCCGATCCGCCTGGCCGTCAACGTGTCCGCACGCGAATTCACGGCAGCCCTGCCCGCCAGGGTGGCCGCGACCCTGGCCCGCTACGGCCTGGAAGCGGCCTGGCTGGAGCTGGAAATCACGGAAAGCACCCTGATGCACAACATCGAGAGGGTCATCGGCATCATGGACCGCATCACGGCGCTGGGCGTGGCCCTGTCGCTGGACGATTTCGGCACTGGTTACTCAAGTTTGTCCTACCTCAAGCGTTTCCCCATCGACACATTAAAGATCGACCGCTCGTTCACCACCGGCATTCCGACAGATGCCAGCGACTGCGCCATCGCCAGCACCATCATCAGCATCGCCCAGCAGCTGCACCATAAAGTCATCGCGGAAGGCGTGGAAACGGCGGAGCAGCTGGCCTTCCTGAAGAGTTCTGGCTGCGACGAAGTGCAGGGCTACCTGTTCTCGCGGCCGTTGCCGGCGGGGGAGTTTGAAAGGGCGCTGAGGGAGAATTGGGGCGTTTAGGCTGCCCGTTGGCGTACCGGCGCAAATATGGAACCCATAGGCGAAGGGCTGGGGGCAGACCCGCCGGGTCTGACCCCGGAGGTTGCTGTGAGGTTTAAATACGCGGCACTGACTACTCGCCATTGGTAAGCCACGGACCTTTATGTATAATGCTGCCATCTGGAAGCGTGGCCGAGTGGTTGAAGGCACTAGTCTTGAAAACTAGCGACGGGTTAAACTGTTCGTGAGTTCGAATCTCACCGCTTCCGCCAAGTACATAAAAAATTCGTGAGTATACTCAACCTATATTCCACCGAATTTCATTGAAAATCAACGACTTAGCTTGATTTTCATCCCTCCGAGTCACAGATTTGGAGTCATCCAAAAACCTTCCCACAGAATCACGCGTAGGCTGAAATGTAGGTATCATGCGGTTTTTCTCAAACCCGTACCTACAGGATTTCGCATGGCCATCAATACGCTTACCGATGCTGACTGCCGCCGCGCCACGCCGAATGACGGCAAGCTGCGCAAGCTCTTCGATGGCCACGGCCTGATGCTGGCCGTCCTGCCGAGCGGAAACAAGGTTTGGCGCATGGCTTATCGCAACGACGAGGGCAAGCAGCAAACGGCCGTCATCGGCCCGTATCCCCTGATCGGCCTCAAGGAAGCGCGCGAGCGCCGCGACGTTTTGCGTTTGAAACTGATCGACGGCGACGACCTCAAGCCCAAGCGCAAGGCAAGCAGCCCAGGCGTTCCATTTCCTGAAACATGGCGTCCGTGATGCCCGTGTCCAGCACGCCGACGTCGAAGCGAAAGGTGGCCGGCACGCCCGGTGGCGTGGTCTGCCACCATTCGGTAATGCGAATCAGATAGCCCAGAGACTCCACCACGCGGCGCACGGCTGCAATCGTGCCCTTGTGCTTGTGGATGAAGTAAGACGCCTTGATGGTGCCGCGTTTGATCGACTCGGGCCAGGCGTCGTCCCAGCGGTCAACCGAACACGCCCAGGCCAGGAACGGCAGCAGGTTGACCGGTCAGCGGTCAGCGCTCCACAGCTCGCGCAGCGGCACGGGCACGTTGACCAGCTCGGCGCATGCCACGGCAATGGCGCGTTCCAGCGCCGTGGTATTGAGCGGCAGGGTGGGCACGGTCTTATTCATCGCGCACCACCACATTCAACTTGATGGCGGTGCAGCGCGCGGCCTGGGTGGCGTTCAGTTCGATATCGGCGGCCGGGCTGGTGAGCACGACCTTGCGCACGCCCTCGACATGGACAGCGGCGCTGCAGGCGGATCGATAGATGCTGTGGCCCAGCGGGCGGCGCGGCTGCGATACGCGCACGGCGTTGGCGCGCGCGGCGTCCCGCAGAATCGGCACTTCCGGCCCGACGCCAATAAACAAGGTCGCCTCGATCTGGTAATCGATGACCTGGGCGGCTTGCACGCTCAAGCGGTCGCCCAGGGGGCGCACTTCCTCGGCGTTGAGCGCGCGCGCCACGATGGCCAGCAGCGCGGCGTTGGCAATGCCCGTGTCGTTGTTGGCTAGCACCGTGACGGTGACGTGCGCCGGCGCGGGGCTGGTGGCGCTTGCGTCCTTGACGCGGCCGTCGCTGCTGCGGGCGTGGAATTCGTAGGACGCTTTCGGGCCGGCGACGGACAGGCCGTCCGGCGCTTCCTGGATGCGCAGGCGATAGGCGTCGTTGTCTTCCATGACAGCGGCCACGGGCGGCAGGGCATTGGGATTGGCCGGCGTGATGACCAGGCGCGCCACGTTGACGTTGGCGCCCAGTTGATTGAGGTCACCATCGAGGGCAAAGGCCAGCATGACAGCCTTGCCCGCCTCGTTGACGCGGTTGCGCAGGATGGTTTCTTGATAGCTGTTCTCTTCCAGCAGCTTGGTGGCCGGCTCCGATTCCAGTTCCAGGAGGGCCGTGACGGCGGCGCTCTCGGCTTCCGGCAGAAGGCTCACCAGATGCGCCTTGCGCGTGGCCAGGATGGTTTCGAAGTCCAGCACTTCGACCACGCTGGGCGCCGGCAATTGTGTCAGGTCGATGGGCGTGCTCATACGCCGCCGCCTTGCTTGACGGGCACGGACAGGGTGATGCCCTGGCCATTCGCTGTGCCGTCGAGCAGCAGGGCGATGGCGCCGTCCGTGTCGCGCGTGAGCTGCACGCTGGCGAGCTGCAAACGCGGCTCCCAGCGGCGCAGGGCAAAGGCGGTGGCCGCGTAGATGCGCAACTGCGTGGCGCTGTTCAAGGGCTGGTCGATCAGCTCGGGCACTTCGGAACCATAGCGGCGCCGACGGATACGCGAGCCGATGGGTGTCGTAATAATGTCGGCGACAGACTGGCGCAGATGGCCCAGGCCCGTCAGGCTGCGCCCGGTGGCGGCGTGCATGCCCATCATGCTTGCGGCCCGCCCGACTGGTCGCTGCCGGCCCGGACGCCGCCGTGCGGATGCTTTGCCAGGCTGATGGCGCCGGCCAGCACGTCTTCGCTGGCTTTGATCGTCCCTTGCACGGCCATGGCCACGCCGCCAGCGGCGCCAGCCTTCGCGTTCACGCCGCCGTTCAGGGCGGTGGCGCCGTTGACGATCAGGTTTTTCGTGACGATCAGGTCGCCCGTGCAAATGGTGCTCGGAGCGTTCGACGTGACCTTGTCGGCGGTGATGATGGCAGTGCCGCCGGGTAGCGTGGCCGTCAGGGCATGGGCCGCATGGTCATACTGCACCACGGCGCCGTCGGGGTAATGCGTGGTGTGGATGCTGTTG
Organism: Janthinobacterium sp. MP5059B; assembly: GCF_001758645.1. NCBI lineage: Bacteria > Pseudomonadati > Pseudomonadota > Betaproteobacteria > Burkholderiales > Oxalobacteraceae > Janthinobacterium > Janthinobacterium sp. MP5059B. The sequence goes on from NZ_LRHX01000001.1 coordinate 118,640, forward strand.
CTGGCTTCGGGCGCGTCAAACGCCTGCGAGTACAGCGCTGGCAGGATGATGCCGCGCGTCAGGTCTCCGCCCGGCGAAAAGACGATCACCTGTTCGCCGACTGTCGGCGCCGACCAGGTGCGCGTGCTGCCGGCGTGCCGCGTGGCCCATTTCAGCCATTCGGTGGTGAGCGTCGGCCCAAGCCGTACGCGCGCCTTGGCCCCTTTGACCTCGGCGATGGTGCCCAGGCGGATCAGGTTTTGCAGCAAGCGGAGGAGGTCGGACAGGTCGGCGTTCATGCAGTGCATGTTGCCGAAGTCCGCGTGCGGATGCACGCGGGGGCGGGTTGTTATTCAGCTTAGCGACTATGCAAGACCGTTTTGCTTGTACTTCTACTTTTTAGTTAAAGGATGGCGTATCTGGAAGCACTACGGCACATGTTTGCATTCGCTTTGGCAGTGAGTCGATGGCTCATGGGGACGCGACCGTGCGTACTAGTATTTTTTCATGAGTCCCGGTCGCTCTAATTTACCTAAGACTCGATTCAATGCCTGCGTTTTTGCGAAAAAGTGCTTATGCGATCTCGATAACAATCGCGTGACACTCGGAATTTGCTCCATTTAACGTGAAAGCTAAACGACTCAACTTGTTTCCGCTCGACTTTGCGGAAATAACTTGCGCATATAGCAATTTTTTGTCCGCTGGAATATAAACTATTGCATATGAGCACTGCGCACCTAAAGGCTCTGCAACCCTGAAATAAGGAGTGTCATTATGAACACCTACGGTGGTGATCGTTAAATTTGCTGCCTCAATAATAGTCTCTTGCGAATGCGCCGGGGAAAATAGAATGGATAAGAATAATGATGCAGCAATTTTTAAAAAATTGAGGCTTTTAATGAAATTGATGAATTGAGACATTTACTACTCCTTTGGTGGGTGATATGGTGTTTAAAAGAAAAATTGTATAATATTAATTGTGGAAACTTTAAATTAGGAGCTTTATGGAAAGTATTATGTCAAGCTGAACGCAGTTTTATGTTGAAATCTACGTAATGAGTTTTTATGATTTTCGAATTGCAGGTGTATATGGTTGCACTGATTTACGTCCGCGATGGATAATTCGATCATTGTGCTCGCAAATAAAATCCGCCTTGCTCACATTTTTAATTTTTTTAAATATGAAAAGAACTCTATAAATTGGAAATCAATCTAATATTATGGGTAGAATTTCTGAAATTGCATCATTCGATCCTACTTTAACAGTGAAAGTGGTCGACATATCATCTGCGAACATATCTAAAGGATGGGTGGCTATATATGTATAGGCGCCGACTGAATTTTTTGCTGGCAGCGCAACTTTTATAACGGGATCACGGCAAGCTTCATAATTTACACCCCTAACTGTTATTATGTATCCGTCAGTGCAAGTAACTACGCCATTAAAGTACCCTATTAAAACTTTATTTTGGTCTGATATTGTTATTGATTTTCTCAATATGGGGCAAACTGGTTTTGTGCGAGGACATATCTCATATCGGTCTGTTATTTTTTCAACCTTTCCTTTGAATTTAATTTCGACCTGAATAGTCTCTTTTATTTTTGCCTTTGGGTTGCTAGGTGAAACTTCCATGGTAGTGGAAAGTGCTAAGCCACTTGCTAGTACCCCCAAGAAAAAACTAAATAGTTTAATGAATGTTTTTTCAAATTTAAAATTCGATAATTTATAATTTAGCATTTTCTCTTTCTGGCTTTTTCGAAAATTCATAGGGGAAGTATTGTACTCCCGCCAAGGTTGGAAACATTCTCAAATTCATAAAATTACGTATGCAAAAATTTCAGTATTTATAATGTGAGATGCTAGAAAAGTATTTCATTTCGTTTGCGTCCTAAAATCGATCGACGAAATTGTGCCCCGATCAGTCATGCTGTTCGGTCATATTTTTCATTTTGCCACTTTAACTCATTTGATAACTATTGTCAGTAGTAGTTTTCAATGAGGCATCTTATTTTTCAAGTGGAGCAGCAAGGATTCGCGTATTCGTGTCCAATCAGGTTCACTTAGGCCCACCAGTCGCCGATCCGGGTATTTGTACATAGGGCCCTTTTTTGAAACGCGGTCTTGCCGGCCAAACTGATGCACCCGCGCCACGCGCGCCACCCAGCCAAAGAACCCGACCTCGATCTGGTCGCCGGTCGCCCTCACTTTCAGGTGCTTCGCGGTGCGGATCTTGGCGAACATCGCCGCCTTCTGCCGCTTGATCCGTCCATTCTTTCCCTTGAATTCCTTGCGCTGCTTGCGCGCCGGGTAGGCTGCGCCATCCGGCCCCTGCTGCGCCTTGATGCGCTGCGCCTGGTTGCGGCGCAGGTCGATGGCCACCTTGTGATTGATGGCGCGGCGCTGGGCCGGCTGCAGCTTGGACAGCAGGGCGCCGGCCCAGGCTTCCAGCGCCTGCAGGTCGTCGCTCATGGCGTCGCCTCGGGCGTGCGCCATTCGGCCAGCAGGGTCTCGCCGTCGTACAGCTTCCAGAACTCGTCCGCGTAGGCCGGCATGTGCTGTATCTCGGCCAGGTGTTTGATGTCCAGGCGGCCCGCCTCGCCGCTCTTGACGGCCACGCGCTCGGTCAGAGGTCCAGCTTGATGGAGATATCGACCGTTTCATGGTTATTAAAATCCACCTCGATAGGGCTGCGCCGAGTCGGCAAAGTCGGGCTGAATTTCCAGGCTGGTGTACAGCTTCTGTTTTGCTTTGTTGATGGCGACCAGTTCCGGCGTCGGTTCGATCTGCGCGAACAGGGCCAGTTTCTTGCCGCTGTCCGTGTCGACCTCTTCGGCCTTGACGGCGATCACGTCGCCGTAAGCCTTGAACTGGCTGTCGGGCAGGATGGGGATCAAGCGCAGCACCATCAATAGCTGGAAAGAGCGCGACGAGTGGGACAAGGCGCAGGCCATCGAGCACGTGGAAGCGTCGGCCGAGTTGCGCCTGGTGAAGCTGATCGAAAAAGAGGTCAAGAGCGGCAGCGACTACAAGGAAATTGATCTGCTGATGCGCGCTGTCGTGCAGGCGGCGCGCGTGCGCCGCTACGAGCAGCCGGGCGGCAACGAGGTGGACTTGAACCCGAAGCTGGGGAACCGCAATGCCGGACCGAAGAAGAAGCCGACCCGCAACGATTTCAGCGACGAACAGCGCATTCAGCTGCTTGATGCCTTCCAGGACTCGCTCTTCGACTATCAAAAGGTCTGGTATCGCAACGGTGACCAGCGCACGCGCGCCATTTTGAAGTCGCGCCAGATCGGCGCCACTTGGTACTTCGCGCGCGAGGCGCTGGCCGACGCCATGGCGACGGGCCGAAATCAAATCTTCCTGTCCGCCTCAAAAAGCCAGGCGCACGTCTTCAAGCAATACATCGTGCAGTTCGCGCGCGAGGCGGCCGGCATCGAGCTGACGGGCGACCCCATCGTGCTGCCGAACGGCGCGCATCTGTACTTTCTGGGCACGAATGCGCGCACGGCGCAGGGTTACCACGGCAATTTCTACTTCGATGAATTCTTCTGGACGCAGAATTTCCAGGAGTTGAACAAGGTGGCCTCGGGCATGGCCATTCACAAGAAATGGCGCAAGACCTATTTCTCCACGCCATCCTCGACTACGCACCAGGCGTACCCGTTCTGGACGGGCGAGCTGTTCAACAAGCGTCGCGCCAAGGAGGATCAAGTCAGCATCGACGTGAGCCATGGCCGCCTCTCGTCGGGTTTTACGGGCGAGGACAAAATCTGGCGCCAGATCGTCACCATCCTGGACGCCGAACGCGGCGGCTGCAACCTGTTCGACATCGACGAGCTGCGCAACTTCGAATACAGCCCCGACCAGTTCGACAACCTGCTGATGTGCAATTTTATCGACGACTCGGCCTCGGTCTTCCCGCTGGCCGAGCTGCAGCGCTGCATGGTCGATTCCTGGGTGGAGTGGGACGACTACAAGCCGTTGCTGGGCCTGCGCCCGTTCGGCAACCGGCCCGTGTGGATCGGATACGACCCGGCCTTGAACGGCGACAGCGCCGGCTGCGTGGTGCTGGCGCCGCCCATGACGGCCGGCGGCAAGTTCCGCATCCTGGAGCGCCACCAGTGGCGCGGGCAGAGCTTTGAAGACCACGCCGACGCCATCCGCCAGATGACGCAGCGCTACAACGTCGAATACATCGGCATCGATACCACGGGCATGGGCATCGGCGTGCTGCCCATCGTGCGCGGCTTCTTCCCGGCCGTCACGCCGCTGAACTACTCGCCCGAAGTCAAGACCCGCATGGTCTTGAAGGCCAAAAACATCATCAGCAAGGGCCGGCTGGAATTCGACGCCGGCTGGACCGACATCGCGCAGTCCTTCATGGCCATCCACAAGACCCTCACCCCCAGCGGGCGGCACGTGACGTATGTCGCCGGCCGCAGCGATGAAAGCGGCCACGCTGACCTGGCGTGGGCCTGCATGCACGCCCTCGATCACGAGCCCTTCGAAGGCACCACCGACAACCACCACTCTTTCATGGAGATTTATTCTTGAGCAAAGCACGACACATGCGCGCGCGCGGCCGGCAGGCCGAGAGCGCACCCTCAACAGCGTCCATGGCCACGGCGCCGGCCGCCGCCGGCATCGAGGCGTTTTCCTTCGGCGACCCGACGCCCGTGCTCGAGCACGCCGATATTCTCGACTGCTTCGAATGCTGGAAGAATGGCCATTGGTATGAGCCGCCCGTCAACCTGGCCGGCCTGGCCAAGTCCTTCAATGCCGGCGTGCACCACAGCAGCGCCATCCACTTCAAGGCCAACGTGCTGACGTCCACCTTGATGCCGACGAAATACCTGTCGCGCGATGGCTTCAAGCGCATGGCCCTGGACTATCTGACCTTTGGCAATGCCTACCTGGAAGACCGGCCCAGCCGCAGCGGCAAGGCGCTGGCGTACCAGCACGCCCTGGCCAAGTACATGCGGCGCGGCGTCGATCTGGATACCTATTATTTCGTGAACGGCTACCAGGCCGCGCACCAGTTCGACAAGGGCCGCGTGTTCCACCTGATGGAACCGGACGTCAATCAGGAGCTGTACGGCGTGCCGCAGTACCTGAGCGCGCTGCAATCGGCCTGGCTGAACGAGGCGGCCACCTTGTTCCGCCGCAAATACTATAAGAACGGCTCGCACGCCGGTTTCGTGTTCTACATGACGGACGCGGCCGCCAATACCCAGGACGTGGACAACCTGCGCCAGGCCATGCGCGACAGCAAGGGGCCGGGCAATTTTCGGAATCTGTTCCTGTACGCGCCGAACGGCAAGAAGGACGGTATCCAGATCCTGCCCGTGTCGGACGTGGCCGCGAAAGACGAGTTTTTCAACATCAAGAGCGTCACGCGCGACGACCAACTGGCCGCGCACCGCGTGCCGCCCCAGCTGATGGGCATCCTGCCGAACAATGCCGGCGGCTTTGGCGCCGTGGAACCTGCCGCGCGCGTCTTCGCCCGTAACGAGCTGGTGCCGCTGCAGGCGCAGTTCATGGCGATCAACGAGTGGGCCGGTGTGGAGGTGGTGCGCTTCGCCCCGTATGACCTGGCCACGGGCGGGGAGGGCGCAGCATGAGCGACCACATCGACAACACCGACAAGATCATCTTCGCCGAGGTGGCGCGCGGCCTGGCTGCCGTGCGCGGCCGGCCTGCCCTGGTGGCGCATGGCTGCTGCCACTACTGCGATGAGGCGCTGTCGTCCGCGCTGCTGTTCTGCGATGTGGACTGTCGCGACGACTACGACAAGGAGCAAGCGGCCAAGGCGCGCGCCGGCCGCCCAGGATGACCGCCACGCCGCGATAGCCGGCAGGGCAGGGCCACGATAGCCCAGCCGCCCGGAGCGCCCCAGCCACCGCACAGGCCGCCCATGAGGCGGCTTTTTCACATCCCGACGATTGATGTTGCTTCGGATGCAAGAAAAAAGCCCATTTCAGCCCGGCGCGCGCAGTTGTCCCCCCTCCACACCTGCCCACTATATAGGGGTCTTTTGACTCAAATATGCGCCATGGCCGAAGGCGCATGAGGACTGGTGCGGCGGGGCGAAGAGGGGGCATGCGATTTGACGCATTTTGACGCACTTTGAGCGGCTTTTATGCGCGTGCTGTGATGGCGGGAGATTACTGTTTTTTTGCGCTGGTGGGGCCGTATTGCAGCCGCACAGCCCATCCTTATTCGGCGCTGGTTAAAGGTGTAGCAACCTGCGGCCTGTCCGCAACCACAGTTCAATTTTGTGCTTACTGCACCCTATTCGAACAGTTCGGCATCACGCATTTGCGAGTATTTCATCAGGGGACAGTCAGAGCTCCATCGACAGATCAGTCCACGCTCTGTAGACTCAGCATCAGATAAGCTCACCTTATGCCTATTACATTGAGGTATCGCAACGAGGCTTCGCATGATGGCCGTATGTTAAGCGTGTTGAAGTACATGATTGTTGACTTTAACGTGTAGTCGTGACCGCATTAAGCATGTAAGAAAATTATAGAATAATTCGAAGCTATTTGCGTCGATTAATTATGTTAGGAATAAAAATGACTAGTAGCTTTTTCTTTATGCAAGCAGAAAAAAATGAGAAGAATCATGTTTTGGTTGATCAGATAGAGGAGTTTTGCAATAGGACAAAGCAACAAGCTTATTTGGTGAGTAAGCCTCTTGGTGATAATAAGTATTTGTATGACTATCAGAATGCCTTGGTTTTGTTGATACCGAAGTATAAAATAATATTCATCAATCTCTCAAGTGATAATAAAAATGACTTTGAATCTTATGTTGATGATTTTATCGAGGATCTTGGATCAATTTCCGATAAATATCGCTATAAGGATGTAATTGGTAGGCCAAGAAATTGGGTTAATTTAATTTCGACTTGGACGTACAATGGGGAAGAATTTTCAGTTGATAATTTCCTGGGAGATTATTTTATAACTTCTGCTGAAGAGCAGCGTCGATGTGAATTGCTAATTTCATTGCTTACTGGAAGTATTAATGATGTGGAAAAGGTAAAGGCGAAAATTCCAGATTACCTTTTGGATAAAATTAAACAGAAGATTCTTCTATTTGATGGTGATCAAACTCGATTTGTTTATCAATCTCAAAGAAAGCACATTATTCGAATACAAGGTCTTTCTGGTACGGGTAAAACTGAACTTCTATTGCATAAATTAAAGGAGTTATATCTTAGTTCGGTGGACTCAAAGATCATTTTTACCTGTCATAATAAAATATTGGCCGATAATCTTAAGCAGCGCATCCCTGATTTTTTCAATTTCATGAAAGTTGAACAGCAGATCAAATGGGATGAGAGACTTTGGTGTGTTCACGGATGGGGATCGCAGGCGGATAAGAATTCCGGGGCATACCGATATATTTGTGAGTTTTATGGACTTCCTTTTAATCGCTATAGTCTATCAATGTCTTTTGATGGGGCTTGCTTGGCAGCGCTATCGATTTTGAAACAATTAAAAATAGAAGTGTTTGCATTCGATTATATGCTTATTGATGAAAGTCAGGACTTCCCGGCTTCGTTTTTTGAGCTGTGCAGCATGGTTACAAAGTCGGCAATTTATATTGCTGGTGATATTTTTCAAAGTATTTTTGATGAAAAGATTACGGCTAGTATTGAGCCTGATTATCTGCTGAGTAAGTGCTATCGAACAGATCCACGAACTTTGATGTTTGCTCATGGTTTAGGTATGGGATTGTTTGAGCAAAAAAAACTGCGCTGGCTTGAAGACGCAGAATGGGCAGCTTGTGGATATATAGTTGACAAAAATGCTGATGGTAGCATTTATCGATTGAAACGAGAACCTTTGAGAAGATTTGAAGATGTCGATAAGCTGACTTTTCCGAGTATTCAAATTGTAAGAGAGGATGGTGATTTTTATAATGATGCGGCTGCGTCAATTATTGAAATAATAAAGAGAATATTGGTCGAGAATCCGACAGCCACTCCTGATGACGTTGGAATTATTATTCTGGATAGGAATGACAAGACGTATTATCTCGCAGATCAACTGGAGCAGGTGGTGCCGCGGGAAATTGGTTGGCAGGTTAATAAAGCACATGAGTCTAAAAGAAAAATTAAAAATAAATTATTTATAAGTAATAGGAATAATGTTAAGGGGCTGGAGTTTCCATTTGTAATTTGTGTGACTCAAAAAATTTATAGCTCCTATGGATATAGGAATTCACTATATATGACTTTGACGCGATCTTTTTTGCAGACCTACCTTGTTTTGTCAAGCTTTCAAAATGAGCAAATATTAAAAGATATTGATGTTGGATTGAATAGTATTAATGTTAGTGGCTATATAGAGGCAAAAATGCCTACCGAGCCGGAGAAGGAATTCATTAAGACAACTATTAAACATAATGATAGCTCTATGTCGTTTTATGATTCTGCCAATCAGATATTTGATGAGTTGAATGTCCTTCCTATGTTTAGGACTGATTTGCTTGATGCTATTAAAAAAATTGTGGGTGAGGATTTTGAATATAGTAATGTCAAGGAAATCGCGGAATTCGCTTATAGTAAAATGTTCAGGGTGTGATATGAAGAAATACCGCTTCCCGATTGATAAATTTCAGGCAGATTGGATGTTTTCTCCGATACGCAATCGCTTAGATTCGATTGCGATCTTGATGAAAACATTGAAAATCTTGCTGGTAAATTCTCCTCCTTCAGAGGAGAAGGTTGTGGGTGAGGTAGTGTTGCAGGTATCAAAGATGAGTAGAATTTTTTTATATCTGCGGAAAAAATATTTTCAATAGCGTTTCCGTTTACTGTTGTTGAATGTGATGATGGGCTAAATTTCAAATCTCACAGTCATTCGAATATAAATAATAAGACTTCCTCTGATATCTTATCGTTATTAGAGGCGCCGGAAGCATTCAATTCTCAAGATGTGTATAGTTTTGTCTCACCTGTTGATGAGGTTTATCAGTCGGATAATGAAATTTGGGCACTGTATAGGGATCTTTTGACCTCCGAGGAAGGTTATCTAAGATACGATTTTGACGAAAAACATGAAAATGCAGATATCCATCCACTTCATCACTACGATGTTTTCTTTTCTTCGAATGTTACTTTCAAGTTGGGCCTGGTGGGAAAAATAGACTTTGATCACATGGCAAATATGCTTGACTCAGCGACAGCATGTCACTATGTTTCTCCGGTGGATACCAGCATTCGGGGAGGTAAGATACCCGTTTCCCGGAGGAGTGCCGATCGATTGGGTTCGAAGTGATCGATGTCAATGAACAATTCGTACAACTACTAGAGACTTTTTTGTATAGATATTCTTACGTAGGTAGCTTAGTAGGTACGGCTGTAGAATGATTTTTAAAGGGCGCATGTAGAGCCGCTATTCGCATTACACCGCTTCCGCCAGGAAATAAAAAGAAGAGCCGCCCCCTTGGGCGGCTTTTTTTATTTCTTGAAGGAAGCGAGCAGGGCGGCGCCCTGCGGGTGAGATTCGAAGGGCTGGGCCTACCGGCCCAGCCCGCCCCGAATCCTCCAACCGCTGCCGCTGCGCGGCAGCTCCGCGCGCCGTGGGTGCGCGTTCGTAGCTCCAATCAGTTTTGCGACTGAGCCAACTGTCACAGAACCCCACGCCTCAGTCCGTGTCTGAATGCCAAACCTGACCCTCGCGTTAGTGCGCGTGGTGTACTGGCCAAGGGATTTGCAGGGGATGTGGGAGAGTGCTCACTTACAATAATAGGTATTTTCCCCCATGCTTCCTTACGTTCTTGTCAGCATGATTTTTGCTTGTTAATAGTTATTTTTTTACTTTTTCAACAACTTGATTAAAGAAAATATTTACTCAAAAATGGAAATTTAAGTTATCTTTAAGACAAAAAAGGAGACATTTTTCTCTTTTATTGATGAGGCAAAAATGCACGTTAACAACCTTGATGAACCCATATTTGCTATTGCAGCCAACCAAAATTATGACTGTTTAAGGCATGACGGTCTAACAGCGCAAAAAGTCGATGTCGGAGTCATTTTTCAAGAAATGCTAGGCACAGCGACTGCGGCCGCCTACTTGGCGAAAAACAACGTTCCTATGCACATAGCGCTCCGGGTATTGACGCAAACCCATCGCAAGGCTATGAAATGAGGGGATGGCTGTTGTTGCTGAGTCGCTAACGTACGAAAAAAAGCTGTCATTTTGTTGTCATTCCCAGGCTAAAACACCCCAAAGAATGACAGCCTTCTTCTAGCTGCCTAGTTGATTCTAAAATTCAGTGGTGGAGACGTCTGGGACCGAACTTGCCTCGCCAGGTGGCCCAGGCGCTATAAACCTTTTCTACGGTTTTGCTGTTGGTATGAGGTAGCCTTTGATGACGTGCTGGACCAAGGCTTGCGGCGCCTCGTCAAGGTAGTCAGTAAACTTTATATATCCACCCACCAGTTGAGTAGGGTTTCATCATTGTCGTCATCGAGGTTGGCGTAGATATTGGCGAAGTACCATTCCACGCCCGTTGCTTCGCGGAAGGCGTCGAAGGGACCGTTGACGTTGTAAATGCCGTGGTGTCCCGGCACGCTGAAGATTAGATTGCCTTCATATTGGCCATCCATGGTGCCGCCAAGCTGCTTTTGCACGTCGTACTCGAGCTGGTCGACTGCGGACTGGCTTACGGCGTCGGCATCGTAGATCTGGATGCAGAAGTTGCCGCCGCGCTTTAATACTAGTGCAGGGGAGAGCGGGTCGGCGATGTTTACGATGTCGCCGCGCGCCAGGTTCAGGGCCAAGCCGGGTGACGCCAGCAGTTCGAAGACGTGCTCGTCAATCTGGCGCGCCGGCAGAGTTTCGTACGTGGTGCCGTCGGTGTCTTCGTCTGCCAGTACGCGGATGTGTGGCATGCCTTTACAATTGATGTTTTCCATTAACTCTTTCATCTTGCTGGTACGCTGCGGTACGGGTCGCGCGAGCTAAATAGATACGACAATATTGTGCAGGCTGCATGAAGAACGACATTTCTTTTCCATTTGTCGCATTCACTCATCCTGAAATTTTGTCAAACCGTCTACTCCAAGGAATGCAAATTTTAACAAAACTGGAAAAAGCGCTGGGACTTACACAGCCGAACGGCTCGGATGCCGAGCAAGATATCCTAATCCTGGCCCTGAAAGGAAAATGTGCCGGCGACACTTATTACCACAACATGGATCAGTCGGTTTTTGACAGCGCTATGGAAGGTAACGAGGAGGAAGATTTTTATCACTTCTATGTTCGGCAGAGAACGATAGGTATTCAAGCGTTCAAAAAAGAAGTAGAAAACGATCTCTCAACTCTGTCTGGATGTCAGCTTCATGCCATCGTCCAGCATCATAATTATGATAGTGGCATATGGTTTCTAACGCAGGTCATAGCGCAAGCAAAGTGTGAATTTGCTACAGCGCTGTGCATCTACTGGGCCAATCAGCCGGGCGATCACTATGCGCGATACGAGACACTCGATCGTGCTTGCGAGGACATCCATGCTCTATCCCATGCGAATGCCGTGTTGCTCAATAAAATCGAATACAAGACAAAGCTAGGAATATTTGCACAGATCCTTCCCATTCCCGACGTTGCTTGTTTCCTGGATCGCAAGCCAGATTATTCAGTGAAGCCATTGATAAATATTCCAGTTGAACTCCGTGTACACTGGTGAAGAATAAAGCTTGGGCTACAGGCTGGGCCTGCGGGACCAACCCGCCCAGAATCCTCCCCTTGCTTTTTTGACTCCAGTGCACGCTCATCATCAACACCAGCACGATCTCCCGGCCTGTCCCAACAGCAGGATAGATCCACTGCTACCGTTCGCAAACTCTACACAGAGCTCTAATCAGTTTTCGACTGAGCAAGCTTTCACAGCACTCAACACATCAGTCTGTGCCTGAATGCAGAGCTGCCCCTTCCTCGCTTCGGTTCTGAAAAATTCCACCATATGTCACTTGCCTGTCCAAAAGTACTGTGTAAAAATACAGTGTCAACTTTCAAAAAGGACATCTCATGATCAGAGGCAGTTGCTGCTGTGGCTCAGTAAAGTTTGAATTGGCGTCTCCCCCGGGCATGATGGGCATGTGTCACTGTTCTCGTTGTCGGAAGGCCGGCGCGAGTGCCTTGGCCTTCGTTGATAAGAATTCATTTACCTTGCTGGAGGGGCGAGAATTTATTCAGCGATATGAGCCAGAGGCTCCCTTTAAATATGCAAGAACTTTTTGTAAAAACTGCGGGACTTCTTTGGGAGAAATTGGCTCAGAAAATGATTCGTTTCCGATATCAGTTAACTGCCTGGATGATGACCCTGAGGTCAGCATACAATTTCATGTGTATGTCGGCTCCAAGCCCGCATGGTATGAAATTTGTGATAATGCAAAACAGTTTCAGGAAAGTCCTGCATAATAAAAAAGCAGTCA
>NZ_LRHX01000002.1:0-268950 GCF_001758645.1 Janthinobacterium sp. MP5059B
AAGTTAGACGCCAATCCGAAGATTGACGCTGCACTTACATCAAATGCCCACACTTATCGACTGTTAATTGTTAAAGAACTGTATTCGGTTACTGCTTTCGCGCTATCGACAAAGCGTTGTGTTTGTCAGCTGCGAAGAAGGAAGAGTATGAAGCATTTCAGCACAATCGTCAACTCCTTCTTTTTTCTCACCGCACTCAGCATTTGCATGCGTCGTTCAGCGAGGGGGCGAATTATAGCCTTGCCCCGCACGCCCCGCAAGCGCTAATTTGCATCTGGGCAAATATTGCTGTGTGATATCGTAGTGCCGACCATACCTTGCCTCATCCATATAGATTCCCATGCCTATCCCACACATCTGCTCCACCGCCAATCCCGCACTGGCCAGCGCACTCGAACACGCCATCAATAGCAAGACCAAGCCGCTGGGCAGCCTCGGCATGCTGGAAACCCTGGCCCGCCAGATTGGCCTGATCCAGCAAAGCACGCAGCTGGCATTGCACCAGCCGGCCATCATCGTTTTTGCGGCTGACCATGGGGTCGTCGCCGAAGGCATTTCCGCCTATCCACAAAGCGTGACCTGGCAAATGGTGGAGAATTTCCTCGGCAACGGCGCCGCCATCAACGTTTTCGCCCGCCAGGCAGATTGCGCCCTCTATATAGTAGACGCCGGCGTGAACCACGCTTTCGGCCCACGCGACGGCTTGCTCGACCGCAAGCAAGGCCCCGGCACCCGTAACTTCGCCAAGGAACCCGCCATGAGCCAGCAACAATGCCTGGCCGCCATGCAGGCGGGGATGGATCTGGTCGCCACCCTGGATGGCAATGTGCTGGGCTTTGGCGAAATGGGTATCGGCAACACCACCGCTGCCGCAGCGCTGATGCACAAGCTGACGCAAACACCGGTCGCCGACTGCGTGGGCGCCGGCACCGGCCTGTCCAAGGAAGGCGTATTGCACAAACAGCAGGTGATCGAAGCGGCCGTCGCCCATCATGCGGCAGTCACCGCGCCGCTCGACGTGCTGGCCACTTTCGGCGGCTTCGAAATCGCCATGATGGCCGGCGCCATGCTCAAGGCGGCCGAACGGCGCATGATTCTGCTGATTGATGGCTTCATCGTCAGCAGCGCCCTGCTGGTGGCGGCCCGTCTGCAGCCGGCCATCCTCGATTACTGCGTGTTTTCGCACTGCTCCGATGAAAACGGTCATCGCCAGCTGCTGGCCAGCCTGGGTGCGCGTCCGCTGCTGCACCTCGATTTGCGCCTGGGTGAAGGGACGGGTTCGGCGCTGGCCTTGCCGCTGCTGCACGCAGCCGTCAATTTCATGCGCGAGATGGCGACGTTTGCCTCGGCCCAGGTCAGCGAAAAATCCACGCCAGATTAAGACCATGGCCAATCCCGTTTCCGCCGCAGTCCATCAGTGCCGCCTCTTCTTCATCGCGCTGCAGTTTTTCACGCGCCTGCCCATCCCCCGTTGGGTGGGTTTCGAACCGGCCTGGCTACAGCATGCCTCGCGCTACTTCCCGCTGGTCGGCGTGGTAGTGGCGGCCATTAGTGGCGCCGTGTATCTGCTGGCCAGCTGGCTCCTGCCGTCGGCGGTAGCCGTGCTGCTGGCCGTCGCCGCCGGCATCTATCTGACGGGCGCCTTTCATGAAGACGGCTTCGCCGACATGTGCGACGGCTTTGGCGGCGGGATGACGCGCGAGCGGGTATTGGAAATCATGAAGGATTCGCGCATCGGCGCGTATGGCGCCATCGGCATCCTCTGCCTGCTGGCCATCAAGTGCGCGGCGCTGGTTTCGCTGCCGCCCGCCGTCATCGTGGCGACGCTGTGCATCGCCCATCCGCTCTCGCGCATGGCCGCCGTCTCGCTGATCCGGTTCATGGACTATGCGCGCGACGAAGGCAAGGCCAAGCCGATGGCGCAGGAGATGAATACCGCTGAATTCCTCATCGCAGCCATCTGCGGCCTGCTGCCGGCCGTCGTGTGCGGCACCCTGGGAATCTTTTACTGGGCCACGCTGGTCTTCGCCGTCGTGGCGGCGGCCGCGGCTGCATTCTGGCTGGGCCGCAAGTGCCAGCAACGCCTGCAAGGCTACACGGGCGACTGCCTGGGCGCAGTGCAGCAAGTGGCGGAAGTGGCGGTCTATCTGGCCATCCTCTCCAGCTTCCAGCCTCCCCTGCGCTTCTATTAAAAAAGCATGCGCCTGATCCTCGTTCGCCACCCCGCACCGCAAGTGACCAGCGGCACCTGCTATGGCCGCAGCGACGTGGCGGTGGCGCCGCACGAACTGGCCACGGTGCGCGCCAGCCTGCGAGCGACTTTGCCAGCCGGCGTGCCGCTGTATACCAGTCCGCTGCGCCGCTGCGCCGGCCTGGCGGCGGCATTGGCGCAAGACTTGCCTGCGAGCGCCCTGCGCCTTGACGCGCGGCTGGCGGAGATGGATTTCGGAGCATGGGAAATGCAGCCCTGGCACGCGATTGCGCGCGCGGAAATCGATGCCTGGGCGACGGACCTGGCCTGGTACCGCCCCGGCGGGGGCGAGAATGTGCTGGCGATGGCCGCCCGCGTCGATGCATTTTTAGGCGATCTGTTGCGCGAACAACACGAAACGGTCGTCATCATCTGCCATGCGGGCACCATCCGCCTGCTGTCGGCACTGCAAGCCCGGCTGCCATTGGAAAAAACGGCCCTGCTGGCCGCCCATTCCGCCCATAAAATCGCCTATGGTGCGACGGTCGTCGTCGATTTCTGATATCGAATCGCCCAGCCAGCCATTTCAGTCCACGCCTGCTGCACGTATAATGGCGGGGTTTTGGTGCCCGCGCTCATGTCCATGAGCGCAGTTAAACGGGAAACACGATGCCGCGACTGCGGCGAACGTGTGCTGCCCCCGCAACGGTAAGCAAGTGTCGCCCCTCTCTACAGGAAGCGGGCGACAAGCTATCTCTGACAACCACTGTGCTTGCAATCATCGAGCATGGGAAGGTGGGATAGCCCTACTTGCCAGCCCGGATACCGGCCAGGACAGGTGGAAGTGCGGGCCTTGCCGGGCGCCGCGCCTTCCGTTGAATCTGGCTTGCGGGGACGCGAGCCGGGTGCTTTTTCCGAAGAAAACGATATCATGACTGCTCCCGTATTACACCGCCGCGCGCCGGCAATGGCGCCGCGCGCCCTGGTTTCCGCCATTTCCCTGTGCTTCATCGCCGCCGCTCCAGCATTCGCGCAAACCGCGAACAACACGCTGGACCAGATCGTTGTCACCGGCTCCCGCTTCAACAGCGACCCGGCATTGCAACCGATCGGCGCCACCGTCATCACGGCAGATGAAATCCGCCGCGCGGGCATCAGCGACGTGAACCAGGCCATCCGCAAGATCGGCGGCGTCTATGGCCGTCAAAGCCTCACCGGCAGTCCTGACTTTACCCTCGACCTGCGCGGCTTCGGCGCCACCGCCAGCCAGAACACGGTCGTGGTCCTCGATGGCGTGCGCCTGTCGGAAAATGAACTGACCGATCCAGTCCTGGCCAGCATCCCCATCGACAGCGTCGAACGCATCGAAATCACACGCGGCGGCAGCAGCGTCCTGTATGGCGACGGCGCCACGGGCGGTGTGATCAATATCGTCACCAAACGTCCAGGCAAGCAGGCTGGCCGTGGTACGGTCTTCGCCGAAGTGGGCCAACTGGGCCAGCGCGAAGTGCGCGGCTCCGTAGCCCAGACCTGGAATAACGTCACCCTCGACGCCGCTGTCGGCAAGCAGGAAACCGACAACTATCGTGACAATAACGAATACAAGCAGACCAACTTCGGCGGCGGCGCGCAATGGCAGGACAAGAATGTCCGTGCAGGTGTGCGCATCGACAGCACGCGCCAGGATAGCCGCTTCCCTGGCTCGATAACACTGGCTCAGTTTGAAGACAATCCGCGCCAGGCGAAAACACTGAAAGATTTCGGTTCGGTCGACAGCGACCGCTATACAGCCTTCGCCGAAGGCCGCCTGGGTACCGTAGATCTGGCCGCAGAACTGTCGCACCGCGAAAAGACGGCAAAGTCCACCTATTTCAGCAGCTTCGGCCCTTCCGCGTCGGAGCGCAAAACCAAGCAAAACCAGTTTTCGCCACGCCTGCGCCACTTGGGTCAATTCGACGGCATGCTCAATGAAATCGTCGCTGGCGCCGACTTCATCAAGTGGGACCTGGCAGTCGACGCTTCGTACTCCCAAGCCAAGGCAAAGCAGAAATCGCAGGCATTCTATGTGCGCGATGAACTGAAATTCGCTGGCCCGCAAAACTTCCGTATCGCCGCCGGCGTACGCCATGAAACTTTTGACAAGGACTCCGTTGATCCGGTACCGTTCACTACGGCTACCTACAAAATCAAGCAGAACTTCAATGCCTGGGATGTTCAAGGCAGCTTCGATGTCGTGCCGCAGGTAAACCTGTATGCCAAGGCCGGCCAGAGCTATCGCGTGGCAAATGCCGATGAAAACGGCTACACGCCAGTAGAAAACAAACCTCTGCAAGGCCAGACTTCGCATGACCTGGAACTGGGCGCGTCCTACAACAACAGCATCGTCAAGCTTGATGCACGCGTCTTCCGCCACAAACTGACCAACGAGATCTACTACGATCCAACGGCAGGTGCGTTCGGTTTTGGTGCCAATACAAACCTGGATCCGACCAAACATCAAGGTTTCGAACTCGATGCCAGCACCAATATCGCGGCTGACTGGCGCCTCAGCGGCCACTACCAGCACGTGAAGGCAACCTTCACCGAAGGCGTCAATTCGGGCAAGGAACTGACCCTGATCCCGAAAAACACCCTGTCGGCCCGTTTGTCGTGGGTACCGAAAGATGGTCAAAGCGCGGATTTCGGCGCGCAATGGGTGGACAGCCAGCGCTACGGCAGCGATTTTGCCAATACCTGCGACGCCAAAGTGCCATCGTTCACCACGTTCGATGCCCGCTATGCACGCAAGTTCGGCGCCTGGGAAGTGGCGGTGAATGCCTTGAACCTGACGGACAAGCAGTACTTCACCAACGCCTTCAGTTGCAAAGGCGGCATCTATCCTAGCAATGGCCGCCAGATGAAACTCTCGGCACGCTACGATTTCTAAAGCGGCCAGGAGTTGATTACAATGGCCCGTACGCGCAATCGCATGCGGGCCATTTTTCGTATACTCCCCACCAACGCATCTGAGGAAGTCCGCAGCCACTTGCACCGCTCCCGTTTCACCTAAGGCAGTACATGCACCCATTTTTCCGCAACATGCGCCACCGCGCCACCGTGATCCTCACGGTGCTGATCGTGTGCGCGGTTGCCAGCCTGATTTTCTCCGGCATGATCGGTTCGATCGCGATTCCGCTCGCCGACCTGCCTTCCGCCCTGTTCCATGTCGTGCAGGGCAAGACCGACACCCTCGCCGCCACCCTGCTCGACCTGCGCCTGGGCCGCGCGCTGACCGCGTTTGTCACCGGCGCGGCGCTGTCCTTGGCCGGCGTCATGATGCAGGCGCTGCTGCGCAATCCCCTGGCGGACCCGTATGTGCTGGGCATTTCCGCCGGCGCTTCCGTCGGCGCGCTGGCCGCGCTGCTGTTCATGTGCGCGCTGTGGGTGGTCGACGCGGCCGCCTTTGCAGGTGCCGTCGGCGTGTCCATGCTGCTGTATTTCTTTGCCCGCCGCGACCTGCGCGGCGGCACGGCCGCTGAAGGCGGCGCCTCGCTCTTGCTGCTGACGGGCGTGATACTGGCTTCGGCCTGCATGGCCATCGTCACCCTGATGCTCTCCATCGCCCCGGAAAGCCGCTTGCGCAGCATGGTGTTCTGGATGATAGGCGACCTGTCCGGCGCGCCCGCGCGGCTGATGCCGTGGCTGGTCCTGGCCGGCGCCATGGTCTTCGCGCTGCGCTGCGCGCGTTCGCTGAACGTCATGGCGCTGCACGCGGAAGCGGCCAGTACCCTGGGCGTGCGCGTGGGCGCCCTGCGCAAGGGCCTGTTCTTCTGCTCCGGCCTGCTCACGGCCAGCGCCGTCACCAGCGCCGGCAGCGTGGGTTTTGTGGGCCTGATCGTGCCGCATGCGCTGCGCTTTGCCTGCGGCCCCGATCATCGCCTGCTGATACCCGCCGCCGCGCTGGCCGGCGGCACCTTCCTCGTATTGGCCGATACCTTGGCGCGCACCGTGCTGGCGCCATTGCAGCTGCCCGTCGGCGTGGTGACAGCCATGATCGGTGCGCCCGTCTTCCTGTACCAACTGCACCGCTTGCGCCGCACATGATCCGCACCTACCAACTCGGCCTGAAGGCAGGCACGCGCTCCCTGGTGGAAAACCTCATCTGGCACATCAGGGATGGCGAATGCTGGAGCGTGATCGGCCGCAATGGCGCAGGCAAGAGCACCTTGCTGCGCACCCTGGCCGGCTTGCGCGAACCGGATGCTGGCCACGTGACGATACAGGGCCGCGCCCTGATCGACTGGCCGCTCGACGAACTGGCGCGCGAACGGGCCTTCCTGGCGCAGGCGCGCCACGATGCGTTCTCTTACCGCGTCATCGAAACCGTGCTGTCGGCGCGCCACCCGTACCACGACAACCATTACTGGGAAGGCAGCGACGACCAGCGCATCGCCCTGACGGCGCTGGCGGCGATGGAAGTGGAACACCTGGCCGAGCGCGACGTGCGCAGCCTGTCCGGCGGCGAGCGCCAGCGCGTGGCGATTGCCGCCATGCTGGCGCAGGATACGCCCCTGCTGCTGCTAGACGAACCGGCTAACGCGCTGGACCTGGCGCACCAGGTCAGCGTCATGGGCCTGCTGTCAAAACTGTGCCGCGAACAGAATAAAACCGTGGTGATGGTGGGGCATGACCTGAACCTGGCGCACAGCGTCTCGACCCATGCGCTGCTGCTGATGGGCGACGGCGGCTGGCTGGCCGGTCCCGTGGCCGATGTGATGCAGGCATCCATCCTGGGCGACTACCTGGGCCATCCGATCGAGATCATCGATCACGGCAAACGCAAGATATTCATACCGAAAGAGGATCAGACATGAGCGACAACAAACCTAGCGACGTAGAAACAGCCGCAATCAACGAACGCCACCGCGTGCGCATGGAACGAAAAAAGGCCATCATCGACGCGGCCATCGCCAAGGCCGACAAGGAAATCGGCATCATCATCGTCAACACGGGCAACGGCAAGGGCAAGAGCTCGAGCGGCTTCGGCATGGCCATCCGCGCCATGGGCCACGGCATGAAGGTAGGCGTGGTGCAGTTCATCAAGGGCGCCATGTCGACGGGCGAAGAAAAATTCCTGCGCCGCTTCCCCGATGAAATCAGTTTTCATGCGATGGGCGAAGGCTATACCTGGGAAACGCAGAACCGCGAGCGCGACATCGAAAAGGCCGAACTGGCATGGGAGCAGGCGAAGACCTTCCTGGCCGACCCCAGCTACGGCCTGGTGCTGTTCGACGAACTCAATATCGCCCTCAAGTACAACTACCTCGATGTGCACAAGATCATCGCCGACCTGCTGGAACGTCCGCAGATGCAGCACGTGGTCATCACGGGCCGCGGCGCACCGGACGAACTGATCGCGATCGCCGACACCGTCACCGAAATGGCCGTCATCAAGCATGCCTACGCGGCCGGCATCGGCGCACAAATCGGCACCGAGTGGTAACAGCGCCATGACGCGCACCCTGGTCTTCGGCGGCGCCCGTTCCGGCAAGAGCGCCCATGCGGAAATGCTGGCCCGCGAGTCCGGCAAGGAAGTGATCTACCTCGCCACCGCGCAGGCGGGCGATGCTGAAATGGCCACGCGCGTCAGGCATCACCGCGCACAGCGCCCGGCCGAGTGGACAACCCTGGAAGAACCGCTGCGCCTGGGCGACGCCATCCTGCGGGAAGCACGGTCCGGCCGTCTGCTGCTGGTCGACTGCCTGACCCTGTGGCTGACGAATCTGATGTTTTCCAGCGGCGAGACGTATCCGGACGTGGGCGATATCATCCTGCCCGAACTGTTCCACAGCGAGCGCGCGCACCTGCTGTATGCGCTGGCCGAAATCGGCGACACCGACTGCGACCTCGTTCTCGTATCAAACGAAGTGGGCATGGGCATCGTGCCGTATGGCGCCATCTCGCGCTGCTTCACCGACGAGGCGGGCCGCTTGAACCAGGCCGTGGCGGCCGTGTGCGACAAGGCTGTCTTTGTCGCCGCCGGCCTGCCGCTGTACCTGAAAGGCGGCCCATGCTGAGCGGCTTGTCGCTGCCAATGCTGGCCGCCTTGATGACGGCCGGCGTGCTGCTCGACATGCTGCTGGGAGAAACGCGCCGCTGGCATCCGCTGGTCGGCTTTGGCCGCATCGCCAGCACACTGGAACGCCTGCTGAACCGGGGACGCGCACGTTTTATGCGCGGCATGCTGGCATGGTGGCTGGCCGTGCTGCCCATCAGCTATGCCGCCTACTGGTTGTGCGGCCTGGCGGATGCCGCCCTCCACGTCTTCCTGCTGTATCTATGTCTGGGCCTGCACAGCCTGCGCGACCACAATCAACCGATTGCCAATGCCCTGGCCATCGATGACCTGGACAATGCGCGCCTGCTGACGGCGCGCATCGTCAGCCGCGACACGGCCGACGCCGATGCGGCCAGCCTGGCCAAGGCCAGCACGGAATCCCTGCTGGAAAACGGCAACGATGCCGTCTTCGGCACCCTGTTCTGGTTTGCCGTGGCGGGTGGCCCCGGCGCAGTCCTATTCAGGCTGGCCAATACCCTCGACGCCATGTGGGGCTACCGCAACGAACGCTACGACTGGTTCGGCTGCTGCGCCGCGCGCATCGACGACATCCTCAATTATCTGCCGGCGCGCCTGACGGCCCTGTCCTATGTCTTGCTGGGCAAGAGCATGGCGGACAAGAAGCGCGCCTGGCAGTGCTGGCGCACGCAGGCCCCAAACTGGGGCAGTCCGAACGCGGGTCCCGTGATGGCCAGCGGCGCCGGCGCCCTGGGCCTGGCCCTCGGCGGCGACGCCATCTACGATGGCGAACTGGAACGCCGCCCGCCGCTGGGCGCCGGCCGTCCCGCCGAAGCGCGCGACATCGACCGCGCCTGGCGCCTGGTGGCCGAGACGGCCGTGTTGTGGCTGATCTGGGTGGCGCTGCTGGCGGGCCTGTTCTACCTGAAAGGGAAATACCTTGCTTGAACATGGCGGCAACCTGCGCGACGCCGCGCGCGAGTATGGACGGCCCATCGCCGACTGGATCGACCTGTCGACCGGCATCAATCCGCACTGGTATGCAGCGCCGGCAGTCGATGCCAACGCCTGGCACCGGCTGCCGGAAGCCGATCCCGCGCTGGCCGCTGCCGCCTGCGCGTATTACAACGCACCCGCCATGCTGCCGGTTGCCGGCACGCAGGCCGCCATCCAGGCCCTGCCCCGGCTACGCGCGCCGTCGCGCGTGGCGGTGGCCGCGCCGTCGTATGCGGAACATGCGCACCACTGGCGCCAGCACGGCCACGCATTACACCAAGTGCCATATGCGCGGCTGGCCGATGCCGTCGACCACTGCGACGTGCTGGTCATCTGCAACCCGAACAATCCCACGGGCGAACGCATCGCCCCCGCACTGCTGCTGGAATGGGCTGGAAAATTGGCCGCGCGCGGCGGCTGGCTGGTGGTCGATGAAGCGTTTGGCGACACGGAAACGCACGCCAGCCTGGGGCCGCATTCGGGCCAGCCTGGCCTGATCGTGCTGCGCTCCATCGGCAAATTCTTTGGCCTGGCGGGACTGCGCCTGGGCTTTGTCGCCGCCCATCCCGCACTGCTGGCACAACTGGCCGATATGCTGGGCCCGTGGACCGTCAGCGGCCCGGCGCAGCAAGTGGCACTGGCCGCCTTGAACGATACGCACTGGCAGGAAGCGATGCGCGAGCGTCTGCGCGGCGAAGGCGCCCGTTTGCAACAGCTATTGGCCGCGCACGGCATCGCCAGCAGCGGCACGGCGCTGTTTCAATGGTGGCCGGACACGCGCGCCGAAGCGTTCTGGCAGCACATGGCAGAATCGGGCATCTGGGTACGCCTGTTCCGCCATGCGGCCCACGGCATCCGCCTGGGCCTGCCCTCCGACGAACACGCCTGGCTGCGCCTGCAGCAGGCCCTCACCGCATGGAAGCACACATGAAAATCCTGAAAATATCGCTGCTGCTGGCTGGACTGGTCTCGCTGCAGGCGCATGCCGCCATCACCGTGCGCGACGATGACGGGAATACCGTCACCGTGGAAAAACCGGCACAGCGCATCCTGGCGCTGGCGCCGCACGTGACGGAACTGCTGTTCGCAGCCGGCGGCGGCGAGAAGATCGCCGGTGTCGTCAGCTATAGCGACTACCCGGAAGCGGCAAAGAAGATCACGCAAGTGGGCGACAACCGCCAGTACGACATGGAGCGCATCATCGCCATGAAGCCGGACCTGATCGTCGTGTGGATGCACGGCAGCGCCGAGCGCCAGATCGCCATGCTGCGCCAGCTGAAGGTGCCGATCTATCACAGCGAACCGCGCAAGCTGGCCGATATCCCCGACAGCATGGAGCGCCTGGGGCAATTAATGGGCACGGAAAAAACCGCCAAACCGGCCGCCGCGCAGCTGCGCGCCAAACTGGCCAGCCTGACGGCCCGGTATGCGCAGCGTCCGCCCGTGCGCGTGTTTTACCAGGTGTGGGACAAACCCTTGTATACCTTGAGCGGCGCGAGCATCATCAGCGATTCCATGCGCGTGTGCGGCGGCCAGAATGTCTTTGCCGCGATGAAGGTGGTGGCGCCCGTCGTCACGCCGGAAGGCGTGCTGCAGGAAGATCCGGAAGTCATCTTCGGCACCAGCGAAAAAAGCGATCCGCGCAGCGAAGGCGGCCTGGCCATGTGGCGCGCCTTCCCGTCGATGACGGCCGTGCGCCGGAATAACCTGTTCCGCCTGAATGGCGACCTGCTGAACCGCGCCGGCCCGCGCATGATCGAAGGCACGGCCGCCATGTGCGAACAGCTGGAAGCGGCCCGCCAGCGCCGCAACGCTCCCGCAGCCAAGGCAGCGCCATGAGCCACTACCAGCGCATCGCGTGCCTGTCGACGGAAGCCGTGGAGACACTGTACGCGCTGGGCGCGGAAGACGTCATCGCGGGCATTTCCGGCTTTACCGTGCGCCCACCCCGCGCGCGCGAGGAAAAAACCAAAATCAGCGGCTTCTCCTCCTCGAACCTGGAGCGCATCCTGGCCGTCCAGCCCGACCTCGTGATCGGTTTTTGCGACATGCAGGCCGATATCTGCCGCGACCTGGTCAAGGCCGGCATCGAAGTGCACCAGTTTAACCAGCGCACGGTGGAAGGCATCCTGCGCATGATCGCCGTGCTGGCCGCACTGGTGCGGCGCGAGGAAGCGGGACGCGCACTGATCGCCAGCCTGCGCGCGGACATCGCCGCCGCCCGGGCCCGTGCCGCAGCCTGGACACGCAAGCCCGTGATCTACTTTGAAGAGTGGAACGATCCCCTGATGAGCGGCATCGGCTGGGCGGCCGAATTGATCGGCATCGCCGGCGGCACGGACGCCTTCCCGGAGTTGTCCGCGCATCCGGGTGCAAAAGAGCGCATCATCGCCGATCCTTTGACCGTGGTGCGGCGCGCGCCCGACATCATCATCGCCACCTGGTGCGGCAAGAAGTTCCAGCCGGCGCAGCTGACGGCACGTCCGGGCTGGGATGCGATTCCCGCAGTACGCAATGACATGCTGTTCGAGATCAAATCGCCCGACATACTTTCTCCCGGTCCGGCCGCCATCACGGAGGGACTGCGCCAGATCAGCGACATCATCGCGCAATGGCAGGAGAATCAGAAAGAGCAGCAGGCATGAAGAGTCCCTTCCCCGCCCTGATGGTGCAGGGCACGACGTCCGACGCGGGCAAGAGCACCGTCGTCGCGGCCCTGTGCAGATTGTTGAAACGCCGTGGCGTGACGGTGGCCCCGTTCAAGCCGCAAAACATGGCCTTGAACAGCGCCGTGACCAGTGACGGCGGCGAGATCGGCCGCGCGCAAGCCCTGCAGGCGCTGGCCTGCGGCATCGCGCCGCACACGGACATGAACCCGGTGCTCTTGAAACCGTCTTCGAACACGGGCGCGCAAGTGATCATCCACGGCAAGGTGCGCGCCGAGATGGATGCGCGCGACTACCAGCAATATAAAACCATCGCCATGGGCGCCGTGCTGGAATCCTACACACGCTTGCGCCAGCAATACGACGCCGTCGTCGTCGAAGGCGCGGGCAGCCCCGCCGAAGTCAACCTGCGCGCGCGCGACATCGCCAATATGGGCTTTGCGGAAGCCGTCGACTGTCCCGTGATCCTGGTGGCCGACATCGACCGGGGCGGCGTCTTCGCCCACATCATCGGCACCCTGGCCTGCCTGTCCGACAGCGAACGGGCGCGCATCCTCGGCTTCGTCATCAACCGCTTCCGCGGCGACATCTCGCTGCTACAACCCGGCATCGACTGGCTGGAACAGCAGACGGGCAAGCCCGTGCTGGCCGTGCTGCCCTACCTGCAAGGCCTGTTCCTCGACGCGGAGGACGCCGTCGAAGCGATGCAGGCGGAACGCGGCGCCTTCAAGGTGGTGGTGCCGCAACTGCCGCGCATCAGCAACCACACGGACTTTGACGCGCTGCGCGTCCACCCCGATATCGACCTGCAATTCGTCCAGCATGGGCAGCCGATTCCAGCGGCCGACCTGGTGATCCTGCCGGGCAGCAAGAACACGCGTGGCGACCTGGCCTGGCTGCGGCAGCAAGGCTGGCCCGCCTATCTGGCGAAACACCTGCGCTATGGCGGCAAGGTGCTCGGCATCTGCGGCGGCTTCCAGATGCTGGGACAAAGCGTGTGCGATCCGCTGGGCGTGGAAGGCGCGGCGGGAGAGTCAAAGGCACTGGGCCTGCTCGACATGGTGACGGAGCTGACGAGCGACAAGCGGCTGGCACAGGTGCGCGGCCGCTGCGCGTTTGCCGTCGCGGCCGATGCGCCCGTGGCAGGCTATGAAATCCACATGGGTGTCTCGCATGGCGCGGCGCTGGCACAGCCGGCCTTTGTCATCGATGGGCGGCCGGAAGGGGCCGTGTCGGGCGACGGTCAAATCCTCGGCAGCTATTTGCACGGCATGTTCGACACACCTGCCGCATGTTCGGCGCTGCTGCGCTGGGCGGGGCTGGACTCCGGCCACACGGTGGACACCGCCGCCCTGCGCGAGGCCAGCCTGGAGCGCATCGCCGATGCCGCCATCCCGCTGCTGGCGGCCCTGGATGACCTCAAACGCTAGCGGCTATTTTTTCAGGCACACGCCCATGTATGAGCGGTCGGTCGAAAACTCGACCGCCATGCTCGACGACACCGGCATGAACATCGAATAGTCGGCCGGCACGTCGGCCGGGTCCTTGAGCACGGCGATACCATCGAAATCGGCGGCCTGCGCGCCCAGGCCCAGCCTGTTGACGGTGATGGTTTCCGCATGCGTCTTGCCGGTCGTGTTATTCGTCAGGGTGGCGGTGCTGCCGGCAACCTCGATCTTGGCGCTGATGCCCTGCGCCGCACAGGCGTAGCTGCCGTTGATTTCCGTGCCGATCTTTTGCTGCCTGGCGGCCACGATGGTACCCACGCGCAGCACGTTTTCCTGGTTGCGGCTGTAGCGGTCGATGAACAGCGCCAGCCCCCGGTCCCCCGCATGCACGTGCACGATGCCAAAGTCCTGGCCACCCTGGCGGGCGACGATCAAGCCGTTCTTCGCATCCTTGACCAGGGTCAGGCTGGCGTTTTCCGCTTCCAGCTGCGGCGATACTGCGGAGCACACGCCTTGCGCATTGAACACGCCGCCATTGCACAGTTGGGCCGCTCCGTCGGCGGAGATCTTGAGACTGCCTTTCGGATTGAAACGGTCGCCGCCGTTCGAGGCATTGCGCATGGCACCCAGAAAAATATAGCTGCCGGCCAGTTTGGCCACGTCACCCACCGCATAGCCGGTGCCGCTGACGGTCGAGACCATATTACCCAATTTGATATTGCCCGACAGAAGACGCGTGCGCGCATCGACGGTGACGCTGAAATCCGTTGCCGTGTAAATAGTGAGATTGCCGCTGGTGGATGCGGTAAACGTGCCGCTGCGGTCGCTCAAGCCGAACTGCGTCGACAGCACGCGGATGGTGTAGGTTTTCCTGGCGCTGTCCAAGGTGATGCGCCAGGTGTCGCCGATATCGGCAGCCACGTCATACACGCTTTCATCGGCGCTGGCGCCGGCAATGACGCTCAATCCCGCCTCTTTGGCCACGGCGGCGGACGCCACCGTCACGCTGTCGGCGGAGGGAATGGCGGGCGTGACGACGACAGGCGGCGTGATGGGCGCTTCCGGCGCGCCGCCATCACTGCCGCCACCGCATGCGGACAGGGCCGCGCCCAGGACGAGGAACGTAAGTGCATTTTTCATGTGATGTGACTTTCGGGGAAAGGAGACCGGAACTGCCGGAAACACATGCTAGCCTTGCCCGCAATCTATTGCCATAGAACAAATGTTCCATGGACGATGCCACCGGCACGAGGTCAAAATGGATGGCGCGGGCGGCACGCCTGCGCCATTTATGTAACAATTCATCGTACTGTCGGCTCCGTTTTTCCTCCTCAGGCTCGCATCCATGACCAGTTCCCCGATCAAAAGCTACCTTCCCTGGGTGGTCGCCACCGCCCTGTTCATGGAGCAACTCGACTCCACCATCGTCAACACCGCCATCCCTTCCATGGCCGCCAGCCTCAACGTGACGCCACTGAGCCTGAAGGCCGTCGTCACCAGCTACATCCTGAGCCTGGCCGTGTGCATTCCCATCAGCGGCTGGATGGCCGACCGCTTCGGCACACGGCGCGTGTTTTCCGCCGCTGTCGCCATCTTTACCATCGCCTCCATCCTGTGCGGCCTGTCCGTGAATGCGCCCATGCTGGTGGCTGCGCGCCTGCTGCAAGGGGTGGGCGCGGCCATGATGATGCCGGTGGGCAGGCTCACCATCATCCGCACCTTTCCCAAGTCGCAATTGCTGGCGGCCATGAATTTCGTCATCATTCCGGCCCTGATCGGCCCCCTGCTGGGGCCCACGGTGGGCGGGCTGATCGTGCACTGGCTGTCATGGCGCGAGATTTTCTTCGTCAACGTGCCTGTCGGCCTGGTGGCGCTGTACCTGGCGCACCGCTACATGCCCGATTACTATGGCGACAAGCCCCGGCCGCTGGACCTGATCGGCCTGGTGCTGTTCGGCACGGGCATCGCGCTGCTGTCGTGGCTGCTGGAAATCTTCGGCGAACACCGCATCGACGGCACCTCGTTTGCCGTACTGCTGTTCATTTCCATCAGCCTGCTGGCCGCGTATGTCTGGCATTCGAGCGAAGTGCTGCACCCACTGCTGCGCCTGACCCTGTTCAAGATCCGCACCTTCCGCGTCTCCGTGGTGGGCGGCTTCGTCACGCGCCTGGGCGTGGGCGGCCTGCCCTTCCTGCTGCCGCTGCTGTATCAGCTGGGCCTGGGCTTGCCCGCCTGGCAATCGGGCTTGCTGATGATGCCGTCGGCCGCGGCCGCCATGGGCATGAAATTCATTTCCGCGCGCGTGCTGGCCCGCTTCGGCTACCGCCAGGTACTGATCGTCAACACCGTGCTGATCGGCGTCACCATCGCCATGTTTTCGCTGGTGGGCGTGGGCACGCCCCTGTACGTGATCGTCGCCATCAGCCTGTGCATGGGCTTTTTCAATTCGCTGCAGTTTTCCAGCATGAACACCATCGCGTATGCCGATGTCGACAAGGCCGATTCCAGTATGGCCAGTACCATCGCCAGTTCGATGCAGCAGCTGTCGATGAGCTTTGGCCTGGCTTTCGGTTCGCTGATCACGGGCTGGTACCTGGGCGACATGCCGCAATCGGACCGCGCCATGCTCAGCACGGCCCTGCACCATGCCTTCCTCACCCTGGCGGCCCTGACGGTGCTGTCCTCGCTGACTTTCTGGACACTGCGCCGCGACGATGGCGAAAGCATCAGCAAGGGCACGGACAGTGACGAGGAGGATGCGGCCGACGTGACGGCACAGGCCGTTGTGCAGACGGAAGTGCAAACCACAAAAGGCTGAGCCACATCAAGCTTGCCGCCAGCGCCGCTGGTGCTTTTTCCCGGCCCTGCTACCGTGACGGCAGGAGGTGCACATGGCGGCCGAGCGGCGCTTTGCGTGGAAGGGCACGGACCGCCATGGCAGGGCGGTCGATGGCGTCTTGCGCGCTGCCGACGCCAGCGCCGCCAAGGTCGCGCTGAGACGCGAGGGTATCCTGGCCACCCGGGTGCAGGCTGAACGCGCCGCGCCCGGCAAGGCCATCACGCGCAAGGATATCGCCCTGTTCACGCGCCAGTTGTCAACCATGATGGCGGCCGGCGTGCCGCTGCTGCACGCCTTCGACATCGCCGGCAAGGGGCACGCCAAACCTGAGGTCACGGAACTGATGCGCGACTTGCGCCACGACATCGAAGCGGGCAGCAGCCTGCAGCAGGCATTCCGCCAGTTCCCGCTGCTGTTTGACGAGCTGTACTGCAACCTGCTGGCGGCAGGCGAACAGGCCGGCATCGTGCAGGATTTGCTGGCGCGCCTGGCCACGCACCAGGAAAAGGCCATCGCCCTGCGGCGGCAGGTGCGCGGCGCACTGATGTATCCGCTGGTCATCGTGCTCGTCGCCATCGTCGTCACGGCCATCATCATGAGCGTGGTCGTCCCCGCTTTCCGCCAGGTCTTCGACAGCTTTGGCGCGCCCTTGCCGCTGCCCACCCTGGTCGTCATGGGCTTGTCCGCCTTTGTTGTCCGCTACTGGCTGGCCTTGCTGGCGGCGCTGCTGCTGGCCTGCCTGCTGCTGCACCTGGCCTGGCGCCGCTATCCCGCGTGGCGGCGCAACATCCAAATGCAGGCCTTGCGCCTGCCCGTGTTCGGCCCCCTCCTGCGCAAGGCGGCAATCGCCCGCTGGACGCGCACCTTGGCTGCCATGTTCGCCGCCGGCGTGCCGCTGCTCGACTCGCTCAGCCTGGTGGGCGCCGCCTCCGGCCACACGCTGTACCAGGAAGCGACGACACGCATCGAACGCGAAATCCGCGCCGGCGGCAGCCTGGCCCTGGCCATGGAACACAGCGGCGTATTTCCACCCTTGCTGACGCAGCTGGCCCTGATCGGCGAGGAATCGGGCGCGCTCGACGCCATGCTGTCGCGCGCGGCCGATATCATCGAGGCGGACATCGACGCCACGGTCGCCACCCTTTCCACGCTGCTGGAGCCGGCGCTGATGGTGGTGCTGGGCGTGCTCGTCGGCTCCCTCGTGATCGCCTTGTATTTGCCGATTTTCAAGCTGGGCGCCGTGATTTGACAGCGCACGCTGCGCAAAACGTCCCCATGTACTGGCAGATGTTTTACACTGCGGCAGTGCCAGGCAATGTTTGCGCGGCAACATCATTACCTCAGACAAATCCACCATGCTGCAAGATACCCTGCTGTTCGCCGCGCCCGGCAACCTGCCCGTCACCCTCGTCGCCGCCCTGTTCGGCCTGATCGTCGGCAGCTTCCTCAACGTGGTGATCCACCGCGTGCCGAAAATGATGCAGCGCGAATCCGATAATTACGTGGCGGAAGAAAGCGGCTTGCCCTTGCCGCACACGGACCGCTACAACCTGATGCTGCCGCACTCGAACTGCACCGCTTGCGGCCACCGCATCACGGCCATGGAAAACATCCCCGTCATCAGTTACCTGCTGCTGCGCGGCAAATGCAGCGCCTGCCAGGCACCGATCTCCGTGCGCTATCCGCTGGTCGAACTGCTGACGGGCGCCCTGTCGGCCCTTCTGGTCTGGCACTTCGGCAGCGGCTGGACGGGTCTCGCCACCCTCGTGTTTGCCTGGCTGCTGATCGCCATGACCTTCATCGACGCCGATACGCAAATGCTGCCCGACGATCTCACCTTTCCCCTGCTGTGGGCGGGCCTGCTGGTCAATATCAATGGCACTTTCGTGCCCCTGCAAGACGCCGTCATCGGCGCGGCCGCCGGCTACCTGGCCCTGTGGGGCGTGTACTGGGCCTTCAAGCTGGCGACAGGCAAGGAGGGAATGGGCTATGGTGACTTCAAATTACTGGCGGCGCTCGGTGCGTGGCTGGGCTGGACGATGCTGCCAACGATCATCTTATTGTCATCGCTGGTCGGCGCCGTGGTCGGCATCGGGCTGATCGTGTTTGCCAGGCGCGGGCGCGACAAACCGATTCCGTTCGGCCCCTACCTGGCTGCGGCGGGCCTGATCGCCTTGCTGTACGGCACGCCCCTGTCCCGCCTCACGCTGGGCCTGATTGGCTGACCGGCGCAGCACTGCCCCCTATGGATAAATACATGCAAAGACAAAACGTCCCTTATTTCAGCGTGGGTCTCACCGGCGGCATCGGTTGCGGCAAGAGCACGGTGGCCGACCTGTTCGCCGCGCATGGCGCCTCCATCGTCGATACCGACCAGATCGCACACAGCCTGACGGCGCAAAATGGCGCAGCCATGCCAGCCCTGGTGGCGGAATTTGGCCCCGACTACGCCGATGCGCGCGGCGCCCTCGACCGCACCAGAATGCGCAACCTCGTGTTTTCCGATGCCACCGCCAAGGCGAAACTGGAAGCCATCCTGCATCCGCGCATCCGCCAGGCGACCCTGACGGCGGCCGCCGAAGCGACAGGCAGCTACGTGATCTTTGCCGTGCCCCTGCTCGTCGAGTCCGGCGGATGGGTGGAGCGGGTCAACCGGGTTCTCGTCATCGACTGCCTGGAAAGCCTGCAAGTGTCGCGCGTGATGGCGCGCAATGGCTTATCGGAAGAACAAGTCAAAGCCATCATGGCCACGCAGGCGACGCGCGCCATGCGCCTGGCGGCGGCGGACGATGTGATCGACAATAATGGCGATTTGGCCGCCCTGGCGCCGCAGATTGCCCAGTTGCACGATTTATATCTGGCATTTTCAAAAAGAATGGCCGGAATCGGGCCGCAACGTTTGTAATTTGTCGACGCTTGGTTCAAAATCACGGGATTGTTTGCAGGTCCTTACTTAAGGGAATTATTTTGATTGTCTACGAATACCCTTTCAACGAACGCATACGTACCTTGTTGCGGCTGGAAGACCTGTACGACAAATTCAAGTTCTTCATCCAGCAAGAGCATGCAATGCAGCATCATGTTGCCTTGGCAACTATTTTCGACATGCTCGAAGTGGCCGGCCGCGCCGACCTGAAGTCAGACCTGTTGCAGGAACTCGAGCGCCAGCGCCAGAGCCTGCTCGGCTACCGCAGTAATCCAAATGTGGAACCGGAAACCCTCGATGCCATCTTGGGCGAACTCGACAGCGTCAGCGGCGCCCTGGTGGCGGCGCAGGGCAAGACGGGCCAGAATATCCGCGACAATGAATGGCTGATGAGTATCCGCGGCCGCACCATTATTCCGGGCGGCGCCTGCGAATTCGACTTGCCGTCCTACTTTGCCTGGCAAAAACGCAGCTCCGAGCAGCGCCTGACCGATATCCACGCGTGGTTTGCCCCGCTGGCGCCCCTGTTCGATGCGCTGGCCCTCGTATTGCGCCTGCTGCGCGATTCCGGCGGACCCGTTAAACTGATCGCCAATGGCGGCAGCTACCAGCAAATGCTGCAAGGCAAGGTGTACCAGATGCTGCGCCTGAGCCTGGATGAAAACAGCGGCGCCATCCCAGAAATTTCCGCCAACAAATATATGCTGTGGGTGCGCTTTACCACCCAGGGCGGCGACTTGAAACCCAAGCCGCTGGAAGAAGATGTTCCGTTCGAGCTCACGCTCTGTAATTTTTAATTGTTACTTATTTTGCCCCATCATGACCGTCGTTAATTGCCCTACCTGTGCCGCCAAAGTCGAATGGACTGAAGCCAACAAATACCGCCCCTTCTGCTCGGAACGCTGCAAGCAGATCGACCTGGGCGCCTGGGCCGAAGAGAAATACACGATCCCCGCCGCCGATCCGTTCGAAGATCCCCTCGCGGACGAAGACAACAAGCCGCAATAATTCTCAGCGAAACGGATTTTCCAGGCGCAGCCCTTGCGCCACGAAACTGTCGAGCCTGCCACTGACCACCGTCAAGCCATAGGCGATGCCCATCGCCGCAATCTGCCCATCAACGCCATGCGCGTGGCCGCGCGCATGCAGGCGCGCGCACACGAGCGCGCAATCGAGGTCGAATTCCAGCAGCCGCGGCGCATATTCTGACAGCACGGCTTCCAGCCAGCCCTCCAGCGCCAGTGCTTCCAGCGCCGCTTCGCGCCGCCAGCTGCGCTGTATGCCTGCGCGCAGTTGCGCAATCACCTGCACGGGCACATAGCGCATTTCCGGTGCCACCCGCTCAAAAAAATCGAGCACGCCCGCCGGCGCAGCGCTGCCCTTGCGCCCTGCAACAATCACATCCGTATCGACCAGGTAGGCGGGCATGGCTCAAGAGCGGCGCTCGAAATCCGCATTGTGTCCCACGTCGGGCATGCCGCGCAAAATATCGTCGAGCGGGCGCTTCGGCAGCGGCCGCAAGGCGCTGCGCAGGATGTCGCGATGCTCGTCCTCGATGCTGCGTCCATGCGCGCGGGCACGCTTGTGCAAGGCGGCAATCAGCAATTCATCGGTATCGGTAAAGGTCAGTGTCAGCGGCATGCGAGACTCCCCAATGCGTGATGAAAGCACTGTAGCGCAAAGCGCGCGCGATACAAGGAAAGTAACAGGAAAGCTTGCGCCAGCACGCAGCATGCTGCTGCCTGCTGGCACAAGTTGGGATCAGGCAGGCGCCAGCGATTCGCGGCGTACCTCGTCGAGCCATTCCAGCAGGGGAATGGTGGCCGGCAGCAAGGGTTCCACGCCGACCGTGCCTTGCCAGGCGAACGCTTGTCCTTCCAGGCTTTGCGGCTCGCCCCGCCACTCGCGGCTGATATAGAAATGCAGGCGCACATGGGCGTGCGGATACACATATTCGACGCCGCACCAGGCTTCGGCAGTATCGATATGCAAGCCCAGCTCCTCGACAAACTCGCGTTTCAAGGCATCAAAAATGGCTTCTCCCGGTTCGACTTTGCCGCCAGGAAACTCCCAATAGCCGTCATACGGCTTGCCGGCCGGGCGTTGGCCCAGCAGCACGTCGCCATTCGGCTTCATCAGGATACCGACGGCGACATCCACCGGTGTGACTTTCACTTCGCTCATTGCGGCAACTTTCCCGCAGGTAGTTTCCCAGCATAATCGCGCGCGAATTGCCACGCCACCCGGCCTGAACGGGAACCGCGCTGCAGTGCCCAGCGCAGGGCGTCGCCGCGCGCAGCGGCGATCTGTTCCGGCGTGCAGCCGAACGAAGCGAGCCAGTGCGCCGTGATATCGAGGTAATCGTCCTGCTTGAACGGGTAGAACGACAGCCACAGGCCGAAGCGCTCGGACAGCGAGATTTTCTCTTCCACCGTCTCGCCCGGATGCAGGTCGCCATCGTCGTCCGTCTTGTAGCTGCTGTTGTCCGACATGCGTTCCGGCATCAGGTGACGGCGGTTCGAGGTGGCGTAGATCAGCACATTGTCCGATTGCGCGGCGATGCTGCCGTCGAGCGCCACTTTCAGCGCCTTGTAGCCGCTCTCGCCCTCTTCGAACGACAGGTCGTCGCAAAAGATGATGAAGCGCTCGGGGCGCGCCGCCACCAGGTCGACGATGTCGGGCAGGTCGGCCAGGTCCGCCTTGTCCACTTCGATCAGGCGCAGGCCCTGGTCGGCGAACTGGTTCAGACAAGCCTTGATCAGCGAGGACTTGCCCGTGCCGCGCGCGCCCGTCAGCAGCACGTTGTTGGCCGGACGGCTGGCCACGAACTGGCGCGTGTTCTGCTCGATCTGTGCCTTTTGCGTACCGATATTGTGCAAGTCATCCAGAGCGATGGACGACACGTGGGCCACTGCCTGCAGATGGCTTGCCGCGCCCTGGCGCCGGCGCCAGCGGAAGGCAAAGCTGTTCCAGTCGGTCGCCGGCAAGGCCGGCGGCAAGATCGACTCGAGGCGCGCCAGCACCCGCTCGGCGCGGATCAGGAATTGATCGAGGCTGGTCATGAGCGGTAGTCGGCGTTGATCGACACGTAGTCATGCGACAGGTCGCACGTCCACAGGGTGGCCGTGGCGTCGCCGCGCGCCAGCTTGACGCGGATGGTGATTTCGCTTTGCTGCATCACGCGCTGGCCGTCCTGCTCCTGGTAGTCCGGGTTGCGGCCGCCATTCTTGGCCACCCACACGTCGTCCAGGTACAGGTTCAATTGGCCCACGTCCAGGTCGTCCACGCCCGCATAGCCGATGGCGGCCAGGATGCGGCCCAGGTTCGGGTCGGAGGCGAAGAAGGCCGTTTTCACCAGCGGCGAATGGGCGATGGAATAGGCGATCTTGCGGCACTCTTCCACGTTGCGGCCGTCTTCCACCGTCACGGTCATGAACTTGGTGGCGCCTTCGCCGTCGCGCACGATGGCTTGCGCGAGAAAAGTAGACAGTTCGGTCACGGCAGCGGCCAGTTCAGCATAGTGCGGCGAATCGATGGAATCGATCACCAGGCTGCCTGCGCCCGTGGCCACCAGCATGAACGAGTCATTGGTGGACGTGTCGCCGTCGATGGTGATGCAGTTGAACGATTTGTCGGCCGCCTGTTTCACCAGCTGGTCCAGCACCGGTTGCGCCACGGTGGCGTCAAACGCAAGAAAACCCAGCATGGTGGCCATGTTCGGCTTGATCATGCCGGCGCCCTTGCTGATGCCCGTCAGGGTGACCGCGTGGCCACCGATGGTGACCGTGCGCGAACCGGCTTTCGGCTGCGTGTCGGTGGTCATGATGGCTTCGGCGGCCGAGAACCAGTTGTCCGATGTCAGCGCGGCCACGGCTTGCGGCAAGCCGGCGACCAGGCGCTGCACAGGCAAGGGTTCGAGGATCACGCCGGTGGAAAACGGCAGGATTTGCTGCGGGGTGCAGCCCAGCAGCTCGGCCAGCGCGGCGCAGCTGGCCTGCGCGTCGGCCAGGCCCGATTCGCCCGTGCCAGCATTCGCGTTGCCCGTGTTGACCAGCAGCGCGCGGATCGGCGCGGCGCCAGCCGTCACGGCGGCCAGGTTGGCTTTCGAGATTTGCACGGGCGCGGCGCAGAAGCGGTTCAAGGTGAACACGCCAGCCACGGTGGCCGTCGGCGCCAGTTTCAATACCAGCAAATCCTTGCGGTTGGGTTTCTTGATGCCGGCTTCGGCAACACCGATTTCAATGCCGGCGACGGCTTTCAAGTCGGCGGCGACGGGCTTGGGAGAATTGACGGCCATGGTGATTTCTTCTGCGAGGGAAAAGGGAAGCGCTATTGTAGCGCCTTCGCGGCTCGGGTGAACATGCGGCAAGGGAATCGTCGCGCCGGCCAGGGCAGTCGCGAAGCCGGTCGGCAACATGACCAGGCTTGCGATTTATCAGAACGCCGCCGCCTGGCGGCGCTAAGGTGTAAGAACCGACGATCACGCGTCTCGCACAAGCGCCCGGGGAGGGGATGTCATGGCGCACGGAAAACCCTACCGCATGCATCGCAGCGATTCAGGCTCGGCACGCCCGTTGCGTCTATGGTGTTTATGCTGCCTGTT
The DNA here is from genome assembly GCF_001758645.1 of Janthinobacterium sp. MP5059B. Taxonomy (NCBI): domain Bacteria; kingdom Pseudomonadati; phylum Pseudomonadota; class Betaproteobacteria; order Burkholderiales; family Oxalobacteraceae; genus Janthinobacterium; species Janthinobacterium sp. MP5059B. Next base: position 23,725 of record NZ_LRHX01000002.1, read on the forward strand.
TTGCCTGCTGGCCTCGTTGACGGCCTGTACGCTGCCAGGTGAAGCGGCCGATCATGCCATCGGCCACGCCACCGATCTGGCATCCACAGCTCCGACGGCCGCTGAAACGCCGCCAGCCGCAGAATTTCCACCCACGACCGGGGTGGGACGGCCACCGCCAACCTTTCCATGGAGCAGCTCATGGTCAGGCATCGGCGGTTTGGTCGGCAACCTGGGTAACCTGACCGGCAGCAGCGGCATGCTCACGGGCAGTAGCGGCATGGCCAAGCCTGGCAACGATCCACCGCCGGCCGGCGCCGTGCACGTCACCGTGTACTACGCCACCGACAGGCAATACCAGGCCAGCAGCCGCAGCTATGGCTGGCAGCCCAACCGCGCCGCGCCCCACCTGAGCTACGGCAGCGTCCTCGTCAGCATCCCGGAAAAAAGAGCGCCGGGCGAACTGCCGCTGCCGCCCTGGTACGCCATCCTGTCCAGCGACAATGCGCAAAAATATGTGCTGATCAAGGAAGCCACGCGCCTGTCGCGCGAGGATTTTCTCGCCACCGTCAAGGCCAGGATACAGGCCGCCCCGGAACGGCACGCCGCCTTCATCTACATCCATGGCTACAGCAACTCCTTTGACGACGCCGCGCGGCGCACGGCGCAGATGGCGGTCGACCTCGATATCGGCGCCCTGCCCGTGTTCTACAGTTGGCCATCGAAAGGCACCCTGGCCGGCTATGAATTCGACCAGAATTCGGCCGAATGGACGCAGGCGCACCTGCAAGCCTTCCTGGCCGACTTCGCGGCGCACTCGTCCGCCACCGATATCTACCTCATCGCCCACAGCATGGGCAACCGCCCGATGACCGTGGCCCTGGCCAACCTGCTGGAAAAACGCCCCGAACTGCTGCCCCTGTTCAAGCAGGTGGTGCTGGCAGCGCCTGACATCAATGCCGATGTCTTCCGCGACCAGATCGCCCCCCGTTTTGCCAGCCTCAAGCTCCCCGCCACCCTGTACGCTTCCGCGAACGACAAGGCCATCCGCGCTTCCTACAATTTTGCCGACTGGGACAGGATAGGCGACATCCGCGGCCCCGTCGTCAGCATCCCCGGCATGGAGCTCGTCGATGCCTCGGCCGTCATCATGAACTTCATGGGGCACGACTACTTCGCCAGCAACCGCGTCTTGCTGACCGATATCGCCACCATGATCAAGACGGGGCAACGGGCAAGGAACCGTGGCGGATTGAAAGGCATTCCAGCTCAGGCGCCGCAATACTGGGCCTTTCCATGAACACTTAGGGCATGCCATTGCGGGCATAAAAAAACGGAGACCGTGGTCTCCGTTCTTGTTCAAGCTGTCAAACCGGCTTTACGCCAATTTTCCATGACAGGCTTTGTACTTCTTGCCGCTGCCGCAAGGGCATGGATCGTTACGGCCAACCTTGACGCCCATGCTCACGCTCATGTCGTCGACGTTGTCCATATTGCCGCCGGCCACAGGCGCCAGCAGCTCTTCCGGCGCAGCGTTCGGGTCGAATTCAGCGTGCTGGTAGTGCACGTTTTCCACGTGCGACTGTTGCATTGCCTGTTCGGCTGCATCGACTTCTTCGCGCGACTGGATGCGTACCGTCATCACGTGTTTCGTGACGTCGTTCTTGATCATGTCGAGCATCTGGCCAAACAGTTCAAACGCTTCGCGCTTGTATTCCTGTTTCGGGTTCTTCTGCGCATAACCGCGCAGGTGAATACCCTGGCGCAGGTGATCGAGCGCCGCCAGATGTTCGCGCCAGTGGCTGTCCACGCTTTGCAGCATGACATTGCGTTCGAAGCCGCCAAACGATTCCTTGCCGACGATATCGATCTTCGACTGGTACACGGCATCGGCCGCGGCCAGCACTTTTTCCAGGATCTCGTCGTCCGTCAGGGTCGAATCGGCTTCCAGCATCTGCTGCAGCGGCAAGTCGAGCTGCCATTCGCTCGCCAGGGTGTTTTCCAGGCCCTTGATATCCCACTGCTCTTCCACCGATTCATGCGGCACGTACTCGTGCACCAGATCGGTGAACACGCCGTGACGCAAGGAAGCGATCATGTCGGAAATATCGGTCGTTTCCAGCAGCTCGTTACGCTGCTGGTAGATGACCTTGCGCTGGTCGTTGGCGACGTCATCGTATTCCAGCAATTGCTTGCGGATGTCGAAGTTGCGCGCTTCAACCTTGCGCTGGGCCGATTCGATCGAACGCGAGACGATGCCTGCCTCGATCGGTTCGCCTTCCGGCATTTTCAAACGGTCCATCACGGCGCGCACGCGGTCGCCGGCGAAGATGCGCAGCAGCGCGTCGTCGAGCGACAGGTAGAAGCGCGACGAACCCGGATCGCCCTGGCGGCCGGCACGGCCACGCAGCTGATTGTCGACGCGGCGCGATTCGTGGCGTTCGGTGCCGATGATGTGCAAGCCGCCCGCATTGACCACGTGGTCGTGCAGGGATTGCCATTCATCGCGCAAGGTCTGCGACTGGGCGGCCTTGTCGGCATCGCTCAGTTCAGCATTGGCTTCGATGAACTTGATCTGGTTTTCGACGTTACCGCCCAACACGATATCGGTACCGCGACCGGCCATGTTGGTGGCGATGGTGATGGCTTTTGGACGGCCTGCCTGGGCGATGATTTCCGCTTCGCGGGCATGTTGCTTCGCGTTCAGCACGTTGTGCGGCAAACCGGCCTTGGTCAGGATGCCCGACAGCAGTTCCGAGTTCTCGATCGAGGTCGTGCCCACCAGCACGGGCTGGCCGCGCTCGTAGCAGTCGCGGATGTCGTTCAACATCGCGTTGTATTTTTCCGCCGACGATTTGTAGACCTGATCCTGGCGGTCCTTGCGCTGCAGCGGACGGTTTTGCGGGATCACGACCGTTTCCAGGCCGTAGATTTCCTGGAATTCGTATGCTTCGGTATCGGCCGTGCCGGTCATGCCGGCCAGCTTGGCGTACATGCGGAAGTAGTTCTGGAAGGTGATCGAGGCCAGGGTCTGGTTCTCGTTCTGAATCTTGACGCCTTCTTTCGCTTCGACGGCCTGGTGCAAGCCATCGGACCAGCGGCGGCCCGTCATCAGACGGCCCGTGAATTCATCGACGATCACCACTTCATTGTTCTGCACCACATAGTGCTGATCCTTGAAGTACAGCGCATGCGCACGCAGGGCCGCATACAGGTGGTGCACGAGGGTGATGTTGGCCGAATCGTACAGCGAAGCGCCTTCCGGCAGCAGGCCCATTTCCATCAGGATGCCTTCGGCCTTTTCATGGCCGGCTTCCGTCAGCAGCACCTGGTGCGCTTTTTCATCCTTGGTATAGTCGCCCGGCACGTCAACCTTGCCCTTGCCGTCCGGCGTTTCTTCGCCGATCTGCAAAGTCAGGCGCGCAGGCACTTCATTGATCTTGTGATACAGGTCCGTATGGTTCTCGGCCTGGCCCGAAATGATCAGCGGCGTACGCGCTTCATCGATCAGGATCGAGTCGACTTCATCGACGATGCCGAAGTTCAGGCTGCGCTGCACGCGCTCGCGCGCTTCGTAGACCATGTTGTCGCGCAGGAAGTCGAAACCGAATTCGTTATTCGTGCCATACGTGATGTCGGAGTTGTACGCCTGTTGCTTGGCGCTGTGCTCCATCTGCGACATGTTCACGCCCGTCGACAGGCCCAGCCATGCATACAGGCGGCCCATGGTCTCGGCATCGCGCTGCGCCAGGTAATCATTGACGGTGACGATATGCACGCCCTTGCCCGACAAGGCATTCAGGTAGGCTGGCAAGGTTGCCATCAGGGTCTTGCCCTCGCCCGTGCCCATCTCCGCGATCTTACCGAAATGCAAGACCATGCCGCCGATCATCTGCACATCGAAATGGCGCATGCGCAGGACGCGCTTGCTGGCCTCGCGGCAGACGGCAAATGCTTCCGGCAACAAGGCATCGAGCGATTCGCCAGCGGCGATGCGTTCCTTGAAGGCAGGCGTCTTCGCTTGCAGCTCGGCATCCGACAGCTTTTCGATGGCCGGCTCGAGCGCATTGATCTCGCGTACCGTTTTTTGGTATTGCTTGAGCAGCCGCTGGTTGCGGCTACCGAAAATCTGGGTCAGTAATGACATGCTTGAATTCTTGAAAAAACGCCGTTAAAAAAAGCTCGGTAGGGAACAACGAGGTAGTAATCGCGTCACCGCACGGAGTTCGACTATGGCAAAAGACGATGATTTTATCATGCGTTCCCGACATGGTTGGGGTAATGCGCCATATAACAATAGCTTAATGACAAACAAATGGCAGAAATTGCGGACATTTTCCATACTGTAAGGCAATACGGCCCGCCCGCCTGCGCCGCACCCGCCGCCGCACTCGTCATGCGCGGGCGAGTGTGCTATGTTTCGGCCATGCGAACTCCCACTTATTCTCCGGCACCGCGCCGCGGCTACGGCTTTGCCCGTTCAGGCCCGGCCGTCACGGGCGCAACCGATTTTCTGCGCGGCAACGCGACGATGGCCTCCCTGATGCCCACCGTCACGCGCCTGGCCGCCCTGCAAAAAGATTGCGCCAAGGCCTTGCCGGCCATGTTCGAGCATTGCGACATCCTGCAATTCGAGGGCGGCCAGCTCGTGCTGGCCACGCCGAACGCGGCGCTGGCGGCCAAGCTCAAGCAGCAATTGCCGAAACTGCAAGGGGAACTGGAAAGAAAGGGCTGGCAGATTTCAGGCATCAAGCTGAAAGTGCAAGTCATCAAGAGCATCACGCCCATCGTGCATACGCGGGCGCTGGTCTTGCCGGAAAAAGCCATGTCGGCCCTGGAAGAGCTGAGCACGGCCCTGCCCGCGTCGAAACAGAACGAGCAATTGATCGCGGCGCTGCGCAATATGGTCCGCCACCACCGCGAACCTGGGAACACCTGAGAAAAAGTCCATGGCGGCGTTGCATTGCCTGGCCGTACTATTCGTACTGCCTGCGGCAATGCGCCTTGCCCTGAACATTTTTCAGGTGCTCCCTAGCCCTAAAATTATTTAAAAACAGCAACGGCCGTCAAGTCAAGGACCACTCGCGTTCCATCTGGCGCAGGTAGGATTGCGGCGCCGCCTCATTCGTGGCGAACGACACGATTTCATAGGATTCCGGCTGTTCCAGCAGCGCCAGCAGCAGCTGGTTATTCAGCGCGTGGCCCGACTTGTGCGCCGTGTAGTACGCGAGCAGGGGATGGCCCACCAGGTACAGGTCGCCGATGGCATCGAGGATCTTGTGGCGCACGAACTCGTCTTCATAGCGCAAGCCATCGGCGTTGAGGATGCGGTACTCGTCCATGACGATGGCGTTTTCCAGCGAACCGCCACGGGCCAGGCCCATGCCGCGCAAGCTTTCCACGTCCTGCATGAAACCGAAGGTGCGCGCGCGCGCCACGTCATGCACATACGACACGTCGCCAAAATCCACGGAAGCGCGCTGCATCGTGCCATCGACGGCAGGATGGTTGAATTCGATGAAGAAATCGAGCTTGAAGCCGTCGTACGGCGACAAGCGCGCCCATTTCTCGGCGTCGCCCTTGCCGTGACGCACTTCCACCGGCTTGATGACCTTGATGAATTTCTTTGGCGCCTGCTGCTCTTCCACGCCCGCCTGCTGCAGCAGATAGACGAAGGACGAGGCGGAACCGTCCATGATGGGAATTTCTTCCGCATTCACATCGATGTACATATTGTCGACACCCAGGCCGGCCGCCGCCGACATCAGATGTTCCACGGTGGAAACCCTGGCGCCATCCTTGATCAGCACGGAAGCCATGCGCGTATCGCCCACCGCCATGGCGCTGGCGGGAAACTCGACGATGGGATCGAGGTCGATGCGGCGAAACACGATGCCCGTATCGATCGCGGCAGGACGCAAGATCAGCTCGACCTTGGTGCCAGAGTGCAAACCGACACCGATGGTGCGGACCTGTTGTTTGATAGTGCGTTGTTTTAACATCTGTCGATTATATCTATTTGCCGGATTTTCGTTGCGGCGCGGCATCGCCCACGCCAGAAATACCACAACGGCTCATCACGGATGTTCGCTTTCCGCATGCACGGCTTCGCGGCGCACCAGATAAATGCCGCTGCCGATGATGATGGCCGCGCCGATCAAGGTGTATTCGTCGGGCAAGGCACGCCACAGCATCCAGTCCAGGGCCATGCCCCATGCCAGGGCCGAGTATTCGAACGGCGCCACGCTGGACGCCTTGCCATGGCGAAATGCTTCCGTGATGGCCAGCTGGCCCAGGAAGCCACTCAGTGACAAGCCTGCCAGCAGCCACCAGTCTTCGCGGCGGATACTCACCCACTCATGCGCCGACAGGGCCACGCCGCCGAGGGCCATCATCACCATCAGCCAGAAGACCATGCTTTCGCTGGCGTCCGTGCGGCTCAGGATGCGTCCCGTCACGGCGGAAATGGCGTAACAGGCGGCCGAGCCCAGCACGGCCAGCCCGGCCAGCGAAAAGAATCCCGAACCGTCGGGGCGCAGCGCCACCAGCACGCCCAGCAGGCCCACGGCGATGGCGCACCAGCGCGCGAAGTCGACTTTTTCCTTGAGGATAAACACCGACAGGACGGTGATGAACAAGGGGGCAACAAAGAACAGCGCATATGTCTCGGCCAGCGACATGCGCTTCAAGCCGTAGGCGAACAGCGTGATCATCAGCACGCCCAGGGCGCCGCGCAGCAAGTGCAGCGGCCAGCGCACCTTCAGCACGTTCTTGAAGGCGCCGCGGTATAGCAGGTACAGGCAGACGAGCGGCAACGACGACAGGGCGCGCAAGGCCGTCACCTGCATGGGAGGATAATGGGCGGACAACAGCTTCATGGCCGTGTCCATCAGGGAAAACATGGCGACGGCGATCAGCATCACATAGATGCTGCGCAGGTTTTGATTGCGGGGTATCAGGACAGACTCCTGGCGAAAGAGCGGGACCGTCATCATGGCGACGGCCGGAGCCAGGACAGCATGGTCTGGAAAGGCAGGGCCAGGCGGTCAGCCAGATTATAACAAGCGCGGCCGTTTTACCTTATGACACAGGCAACAGCATCACCAGTTTCAGTTCATGCTGGCGCGCCAGGTGCAGGGTCACCTGATTGAACGCAAGCAGTCCCTGTTGCGCATGCTGGAACTGGCGCAATCCGCCATCGCGGCCCTGCACCTGCTGCGCGCCCCACCATTGGCGGAATTCAAAGCTGGCGTCAGCCAGTTCCGCGATCAGGCCGGCCAGCGGGGCCTGGTCCGCCTGCCGGCCGATATCGGCGCGGAACTCCGCCACCAGGCGCTGCGCCCGTTCAGGCCAGCCGATGACCAGGTCGCGCGCCCCCGCGTCCAGGAACATGAAGCGCAGCTGGTTCGGTGCGGATGCATCGTCATGCAGCCAGCCGGCAAACAAGGTGGATGCCGCCCCGTTCCACGCCACGGCATTCCATGCGCGGTCGAGGATGTACGCGGGCGCGTCGATGGCGGCAACGATGGCGGCCAGCTCGGCGGCCGCAGGACCACTGCCCTCGCCCGTCCCGTGGCTGGGGTCATGCTTGTCGGCCACCTCGAACAGATAGGCGCGCTCGGCCGTGCTCAGTTGCAGCACCTGCGCCAGGCGCGCCAGCATCCTGGCCGAGGCCGACACGGGCCGCCCCTGCTCCAGCCACGTCAGCCAGGTGGGACTGACATCGCACAGCTGTGCCAGCTCTTCGCGCCGCAAGCCCGGCGTGCGCCGGCGCCCGCCGCCGGGCAAGCCAGCCATGGCGGGGGTGACGGCTTCGCGCCGGGCGCGGATGAATTCAGCAAGTTTGTTCGACATGACGGCGATGCATGGTAGTAGATATACCAGTATAAGTTATGGTCTTGTTACAGGATAATTTTATCCCTATTCTGCAGGAACTCACCCATCAACAGGAGAAAACCATGCAGCAGCACGATGTCGTTACCGAACAGTTTGGCAAGACGGCGAATGCCTACCTGAGCAGCGCCGTACATGCGCAAGGCGCCGACCTGGTGCTGATGCAGGAATGCGCGCGCCGCCACGGCAAGCCCGTCGTTCTGGACCTGGGCTGCGGCGCAGGCCATGCCAGCTTTGCCGTCGCCCCCGTGGCAGCTTCCGTCGTCGCCTATGATCTGGCGCAACCCATGCTCGACGTGGTCGACCACGCCAGGGCGCAGCGCGGCTTGCACAACGTCAGCACGCAGCAGGGCGATGTGGCCCGCCTGCCGTTTGCCGACGCCAGCTTCGACATGGTCGTCACGCGCTTTTCCGCGCATCACTGGAACGATGTGGCGGGAGCCCTGGCCGAAGCGTGGCGCGTGCTGCGCCCGAACGGCACCTTATTAGTGGTCGACATCGTCGCGCCGAAAACGGCCCTGTACGACAGCACGCTGCAGGCGGTGGAAATGCTGCGCGACGCTTCGCACGTGCGCGACTACCGCACCTGCGAATGGGGCGCCAAGTTCGATAACGCGGGCTTTACGCACAGCTTGCGCAGCGTGTGGAAACTGACGATGCAGTTCGACGAGTGGGTGGCGCGCATGCGCACGCCGATCGAAAGAGTGGCGGCCATCCGCAACCTGTTCGATGGCGCGCCCGAGGAAGCGCGCCGGTATTTCGCGCTGCAGGACGATTATTCGTTCAGCATCGATGCGGCCATGTTCGAGGCGACGAAACCCTCAGTACAGTAAATGTAAAAACGGCGCCGATGGCGCCGTTTTCATGCGAACAGGAAGCGCTTAAGCCAGCTGGCCCAGCAGCGTCTCGGCATTCGACACTTCAAACTTGCCGCCCTGCTCGATGTTCAATTGCGTCACGACGCCATTGTCGACCAGCAGCGAGTAGCGCTGCGAGCGCGTACCCATGCCATGCTTGGAAAAATCGGCGTCCAGGCCCAGGGCCTTGCTGTAGGCGGCATTGCCGTCAGCCATCATGCGCACCACGCCGGTGGCTTTCTGGTCACGGCCCCAGGCACCCATCACGAACGCGTCGTTGACGGAGATGCACCAGATTTCATCGACGCCCTTGGCTTTCAGGTCGGCAGCGTGCTTGACGTAGCCTGGCACGTGCTGTGCGGAGCAGGTCGGGGTGTACGCGCCTGGCAGGCCGAAGATAGCGATCTTCTTGCCCTTGACCAGGTCTTGCACGTTGAACGTGTTCGGGCCCAGTGCGCAACCTTCGGTTTCGCTTTCGATGAATTCGGCCAGGGTGCCTTCTGGCAGGGTGTCGCCGATCTTGATGGTCATGTTGACTCCTTGTGTGCTGTCGGTGGAAAACGCTCGCCGCCCGGCCGGGCGGAAAACGCGTGTATTCTGGTTCGGCTAGCATGATGCTGGCTCAGCGCGATAGTATGCCTGACTTGCCGTATTTGTGCAGAAAATGGCCGGAAAGGCAAAGTCAAAAGTCAAAAACCGGCAAAAAAAACGGCGACCCTCAGGCCGCCGTCATGTTTGCTGACATCAGATCACCTCCGGTCACCTAATCACATGAAAAATGCGCAGGGCAAGGCTATGCAACGCCGCCATGGGCTTTTTTCACTGTGATTAGTCGGCCTGTTTGCGCAGGAAGGCAGGAATGTCATACGTCTCCATGCCATTCTTTTCCATCGCGCGTACTTGCTCGGAAGCCGATTCGCGACGCCATACCGCCGGCGCCTTCATGCCGTCGAAACCAGCAGCCGGCGTAGCCACGCCAACCGTCGTCGTCGCCGCTTGCGCGCTACCCATGGCAGCCGACGGGGTCAGCGGGCTGTTGTGGGTGCCGGTGCGCAGCACTTGCTGCGGTACCAGCTGGATGTTTTTCTTGGCACGGCCCAGGCCCGTGGCCACCACGGTAACGCGGATGTCGTCGCCCATGGCGTCGTCGTAGGCGATACCTTGCGCGATCGACGCGTCCGGCGCGGCAAACGCGCGCACGGCAGCCATGACTTCCTTGATCTCTTTACCTTTCAAGCCACGGCTGGCCGTGACGTTGACCAGCACGCCGCGCGCGCCGGACAGGTCGATGCCATCCAACAGCGGCGAAGCGACAGCCTGTTCGGCGGCGATGCGCGCGCGGTCGACGCCGGAAGCCGTCGCCGTGCCCATCATGGCCTTGCCCTGCTCGCCCATGATGGTTTTCACGTCGTTGAAGTCGACGTTGATATGGCCAGGTACGTTGATGATCTCGGCAATACCAGCCACCGCGTTGTTGAGCACATCATCGGCGTGCTGCATCCATTCCAGCATGCTTTCATCTTCGTAGATCTCTTCCAGCTTTTCGTTCAGGATGATGATCAGCGAATCGACGTGCAGGGACAGCTGCTCCAGGCCTTCGTCGGCGATGTCCATGCACTTCTGGCCTTCGTACGAGAATGGCTTGGAGACCACGGCCACCGTCAGCGCGCCCAGTTCCTTGGCCACTTCGGCCACGATAGGAGCGGCGCCCGTGCCCGTACCGCCGCCCATGCCGGCAGCGATGAAGACCATGTGCGCGCCGCGCAGCGAATCGGCGATGCGCGCGCGCGATTCTTCCGCCAGCTGGCGGCCGACGGCAGGCTTCATGCCGGCGCCCAGACCGGTATCGCCGATCTGGATGATGTTGTGGGCCTTCGATGTCGACAGGGCCTGTGCGTCGGTGTTGGCGGCAATGAACTCCACGCCCGACATGCCTTTGTTGATCATGTGTTGGACTGCATTGCCACCCGCACCGCCGACGCCGACGACCTTGATGACGGTACCTAAAGCTGTGTTATCGACCATATCGAACTCCATGATGTGCTCCTATCAGATGCGGTTTCCAAGCGCCAGGCCTCATATTGGTAGGAGAACTGGAGATTGAAAACTGCGGTTAAATATAAAATAAAGTTATGTGTGTGTACCTGCGATGCTGCCAAAAAACCTGTCCTGCCGGGCGAAAATCATGCCCTTAAAAATTCCCTAAAAACCATTCCTTCATGCGCTGCCAGACTGCCTTCACCGAGCCGTCCTGACGCGTCACGATGTGGCCGCGCAGGTATTGCTTCTTCGCTTCCAGCAGCAGGCCCAAAACCGTGGCATAGCGCGGACTGCGCACCACGTCGGCCAGCTGTCCCCGATACTCGGGCGTGCCCAGACGCGCCGGTTTCAGGAAAATATCCTCCGCCATTTCCACCATGCCGGGCATGATGGAGGTGCCGCCCGTGAGCACGATGCCCGACGACAGCACGCCTTCATAACCGGATTCGCGCACCACCTGGTGCACCATGGCGAACAGCTCCTCGACGCGCGGCTCGATCACTGCCGCCAGCGCCTGGCGCGACAGGTTGCGCGGGCCGCGGTCTCCCAGGCCAGGCACTTCCAGCGATTCGCCGGGGTCGGCCAGGACCTGCTTGGCCACGCCATAGCGGATCTTGATTTCTTCCGCTTCCGCGGTCGGGGTGCGCAAGGCCATGGCGATGTCGTTGGTGATCTGGTCGCCGGCGATGGGGATGACTGCCGTATGGCGGATCGCGCCATCGGAAAATACCGCCACATCGGTCGTGCCGCCACCGATGTCGATCAGTACCACGCCCAGTTCCTTCTCGTCGGGCGTAAGCACCGCATCGGCGGACGCCATCGGCTGCAGGATCAGGTCCGACACTTCCAGGCCGCAGCGGCGCACGCACTTGACGATGTTCTGCACCGCCGACACGGCGCCGGTGACGATATGCACCTTCACCTCCAGGCGGATGCCGCTCATGCCGATAGGCTCGCGCACATCTTCCTGGCTGTCGACGATGAACTCTTGCGGCACCGTGTGCAGCAATTGCTGATCGGTCGGAATGTTAACCGCTTTTGCCGTCTCGATGACGCGCGCCACGTCGGTCGCCGTCACTTCCTTGTCCTTGATGGCCACCATGCCGCTGGAATTGAAGCTGCGGATATGGCTGCCCGCAATGCCCGCGTACACATTGCGGATCTTGCAGTCGGCCATCAGCTCGGCCTCTTCCAGCGCGCGCTGGATGGACTCCACCGTGGCCTCGATATTGACCACCACGCCTTTTTTCAGGCCCTTCGATTCGTGCTGGCCCAGCCCGATCACTTCGTGGCGCCCGTCGGACATCACTTCGGCTACCACCGCCACCACTTTCGAGGTGCCGATGTCGAGGCCGACGATCAGGTTTTTCGCGTCTTTTGTCATTTCTGTCGCCTACTGTATGGGCTATAAATTAAAATTATTGGGTTACGTCGGTTTTTTAATCGGACTGCTGTTTTTCTTCTTCATGACTGGCTTTCCATCCTTGCCTTCGGCCGGTATCACCAGGCCGGCGGAACTGAGCGCCAGGCCATTCTGGTAGCGCATATCGATCGTGTCGATATTTTCCAGCCGGCTCGCCAACTGCGGGTAAATGCCCACCAGCCGGTCGACCCGCGCCTTCAGCGTCGTGTGATTCTGTTCGCGTCCCAGTGCCACGCTCATGCCGTTATCCAGTTTCACCGTCCACGCATAGCGGCTCGACAGCGACAGGGTTTCCGGCACCATCTTCAGCGGCGCAAACCACTTTGCCAGCTGCACGTAGGTAGCCAGTACTTCCTTTTCGCTGCCATCGGGGCCGGCAAACGCAGGCAACTCATGGTCGTCTTCGGCTTCGGCCACATTCGCCGTAAACACGTCGCCCTTGACCGACAGCAGGCGTCCATCCTCGCCCCAGGTGCCCAGCGCTTCGTGTTCTTCCAGCGCCACGATCAGCTGGTTCGGCCACTCGCGCCGCACGCTGGCACGGCGTACCCAGGGCACCGATTCGAACACGCCGCGCACGCTTTCCAGGTTGGTCGTGAAGAAATTGCCCTTGATGCGGCCCAAAGTGCCGCTGCGCAGGGTCAGGTAATTCACGTGGCGCAGGCCTTTGTCGTCCGCGCTTTCCACCTTGATCGTGCGCAGGTCGAACATGGGACGCTGCGACACCCACCAGACGCCGGCGGCCACGCACACGACCAGAACCGCGGCCAGCAAGCCGTTGGCAGTCGTATTGAGGCTTTTAGCGTCATGCCACATATCAGCGCTGTCCCTTGTGCATTTTCAGACGCGCACCAGCGACGATTTCCAGGCACAGGTCTTCATAGCTGATGCCCACCGCGCGCGCCGCCATCGGCACGAGCGAGTGGCCCGTCATGCCGGGAGAGGTATTCACTTCCAGCAAAAACAGCTTGCTGTCGGCCGCGCGCATCAGCACGTCCACACGTCCCCAGCCTTCGCAGCCGAGGGCGCGGTAGGCTGCCACGGCGATGCGCTCCATCTCCGTCACGATCGCCGGGTCCAGCTGCGGCGGGCAGAAGTACTGCGTATCGTCCGTGAAGTACTTGTTCTGGTAATCGTAATTGCCTTGCGGCGCGACGATCTCGATCGGCGGCAGCGCGCGCGCAGTGGCGCCCTTGCCCAGGATCGCGACGGTGAACTCGCGGCCCTTGATGAACTCCTCGGCCAGCACCGAATCATCGAGGCCGGCGGCGATGTCGTAGGCCGCCTGGAAAGCCGATGCTTGGTTGACCGTCGTGATGCCGATGCTCGAACCTTCATGCGGCGGCTTGACGATCAGCGGCAAGCCCAGTTCGGCGGCGACCTTGGCCAGGTCGGAGCTGTCATCGAGCACCGCGTACTTTGGCGTTGGCAGCTGGTGCATCAGCCAGATCATCTTGGTGTAAACCTTGTCCATGCCCACCGCGCAGGCCATCACGCCGCTGCCCGTGTAGGGAATGCCCAGCTGCTCCAGCGCGCCCTGCAGACTGCCGTCTTCGCCGAAGCGGCCGTGCAGCGCGATGAAGACACGGTCGAATTGTTCAGCGGCCAGTTCGGCCAGGCTGCGTTCGCCCGTGTCGAACGCGTGCGCGTCCACGCCGCGGCTTGTCAAAGCGGCCAGCACGCCCGTGCCGGACATCAGCGACACTTCGCGCTCGGCCGAGCTGCCGCCGAACAGGACGCCGACCTTGCCCAATTGTTTTACGTCGATAGCTGAAGCTTGGTTCACATCAGGCCTTTACAGTGTTGGATGGATACGTTGTCAGTTGTTGCGGGATGCCGCTGATCGAGCCGGCACCCATGGTCAGCACGACGTCGCCGTCGCGCGCCACGCTCATGATGGTGTCGGCCATGTCTTTCATGGATTCGACGAAAATCGGTTCGATCTTGCCGCGCGCGCGCAGCGCATGCGCCAGTGCGCGGCCGTCGGCGGCGACGATGGGCGCTTCGCCCGCCGCATACACTTCGGACAGCAGCAGCACGTCGGGCGCGCCCAGCACTTTCACGAAATCCTCGAACAGATCGCGCGTGCGGCTGTAGCGGTGCGGCTGGAACGCCAGCACCAGGCGGCGGCCAGGATAGGCGGCGCGCGCGGCGGCCAGGGTCACTTCCGTTTCCACCGGATGGTGGCCAAAATCGTCGACCAGCGCAAAAGTGCCGCCGTTCGGCAGCGCCACGTCGCCGTAACGCGTGAAGCGCCGGCCCACGCCGGAAAACTCGGCCAGGCCTTGCTGCGTGGCGCTGTCGGCGATGCCGATTTCGCGCGCGATGGCAATCGCCGAGCAGGCATTCTGCACATTGTGCATGCCGGGCTGGTTCAGCACCACGTCGAGGTCCGGATAGCCTTCCTGCAGCACGGTGAAATGCATTTCCAGGCCCACGGCGCGCGCGTTGATGGCGCGCACTTGCGCGTCTTCCGCGAAACCGTAGGTGGTGACGGGCTTGGTGACGGACGGGATGATGGCGCGCACGTGCGGATCGTCGATGCACAGCATGGCGCGGCCATAGAAAGGCAAGCGGTGCGTGAACTGCACGAACGCCTGCTTGAGCTTTTCAAAATCGTGCTCGTAGGTGTCCATGTGATCGGCATCGATATTCGTGATCACTTCGATCATCGGCGTCAGGTTCAGGAACGAGGCATCCGATTCATCGGCTTCGGCTACCAGGTAGTCGCCCGAGCCCAGCTTGGCGTTCGCGCCGGCGCTGGTCAGGCGGCCGCCGATGACGAACGTCGGATCGAGGCCGCCCTGCGCCAGCACGGAAGCGACCAGGCTGGTGGTCGTCGTCTTGCCGTGCGTGCCGGCGATGGCGATACCGCGCTTCAGGCGCATCAATTCACCGAGCATCACGGCGCGCGGCACCAGCGGAATCTTGCGCGCGCGCGCGGCCGCCACTTCCGGATTGTCTTGCGGGACGGCGCCCGACGTCACCACCGCATCGGCGTCGCCGATGTTCTCGGCCGCGTGGCCCAGCATGACGGTCGCGCCCAGGCTCGCCAGGCGCTGCGTCGCCGCATTGCTGCCCAGGTCGGAGCCCGACACCTTGTAGCCGAGGTTGACCAGCACTTCGGCGATGCCGCTCATGCCGCTGCCGCCAATGCCGACAAAGTGGATATTGTTTACTTTATGCTTCACAGAGCTAACCTCATGCCAGTTTTTCCAATACGTGTGCGATCGCCTCATTGGCGTCGCGCTTGCCTGCTGCCAGTGCCGCTTGCGCCATATGCTGGCAGGTATCGCGGCTCAGCGATGCCAGCAGGGTGCTCAGCGACGCCGCACTCATTTCCGTCTGCGGCAGATGAATCGCCGCGCCTTGTTTTGCCATCCATTGCGCGTTGTCGCGCTGATGGCTGGTGGTCGACGCCACCAGCGGCACGAGCACGCTGGCCACGCCGGCCGCCGTCAATTCCGACAGGGTGATGGCGCCCGCACGGCAAATCACCAGATCGGCCTCGGTATATGCCCTGGCCATGTCGTCGATGAAGTCGACCACATTGGCTTGCACGCCCGCCTGCGCATATGCGGCATGCAGGGCGTCGATATTCTTCTTGCCCGACTGGTGCGTCACCAGCGGGCGTTCGCCCTCCGGCATCAGCGCCAGCGCGGCGGGCAGATTGTCGTTCAGCGCTTTCGCGCCCAGGCTGCCGCCCACCACGAGGATGCGCAACGGTCCGCTGCGGCCCGCGAAACGCGTGGCTGGCGGCGCCATGGCGAGGATCTCGGCGCGCACGGGATTGCCGGTGACGACGGCCTTGCCGGCGGCGCTGCCGAAATCGGCGGGAAAGCCGAAGCACACCTGCTGCGCCAGCGGCACCAGGGTCTTGTTCGACAGCAGCAGCGCCGCGTCGGCATTGACCAGCACCAGCGGCACGCCCTTCAGGCGCGCCATCAGGCCGCCCGGCACGGTGACGTAGCCGCCCATGCCCATCACCACGTCCGGCTTGCGGCTGGCGATGAAACGGCGGATGGCAAAAAAGCTGGCCAGCATCTTGAAGCCGCCTTTGACCGTGTGCGCCAGGCCTTTGCCGCGCATGCCGGAGAACGCGATGGCATCCATGGGAATGCCGCTTTTCGGCACCAGTTCCTGCTCCATGCCGTGGGTCGTGCCCAGCCAGCTCACTTCCCAGCCACGCGCGCGCATGGTCTGCGCAATCGCCAGGCCCGGGAAAATATGGCCGCCGGTGCCGGCCGCCATGATCATCAGTCTTTTCGTCGTTTTCAAGTTCGTCACGCTGTTCATAGCCGGCCTCCCCGCATCAGGATCCGGTTTTCATAATCGATGCGCAGCAAAATCGCCAGGCCGATACAGTTAATCAGTACGCCCGTGCCGCCATAACTCATCAAGGGCAAGGTCAGGCCCTTGGTCGGCAGCAGGCCCAGGTTCACGCCCATGTTGATGAAGGTCTGCACGCCGATCCAGATGGCGATGCCTTTAGCCGTCAGGCCGGCAAAGGTCTGGTCGATGGCGATCGCCTGGCGGCCGATGTCAAATGCCCGCTTGATAATCCAGTAGAACATGCCGATCACGATCAGCACGCCCACCAGGCCCAGCTCCTCGCCGATCACGGCCAGCAAAAAGTCCGTATGCGCTTCGGGCAGATAATGCAGTTTTTCCACGCTGCCGCCCAGTCCCACGCCAAACAGTTCACCGCGTCCGAAGGCGATCAGCGAATGCGTCAGCTGGTAAGCCTTGTTCAGCGCATTGTCTTCCTGCCACGGATCGAGATACGCAAAAAACCGCTCGCGGCGGAATTTCGACAAGGCGATGATGGTGACGAAGATCGCCGTCAGCATGGCGCCGATGCCGCCGAACCAGATGGCGTTCACGCCGCCCAAAAACAGGATGCCCATGGCAATGCAGACGATCACGCCGAAGGCGCCAAGATCGGGCTCCATCAGCAGCAGCAAGCCGACGAAGCTGACAGCCAGCGCCATCGGCATGAAGCCCTTGGTCAGCTTGTGCATGTACTCCTGCTTGCGCACCGTGTAATCGGCCGCGTACAGCACCATCACCACCTTCATCAGCTCGGACGGCTGCGGCCGCAGGCCCGGCAGGTTCAGCCAGCGGCGGCCGCCATTGACCGACACGCCCAGGCCCGGTATCAAGACCATCACCAGCAGCACCAGGGTGCCGATGAACAACCACGGCGCCATCTTTTGCCAGGTGGCGACGGGGATGCGAAATACCAGCGCGCCAACGACGATCGAAATACCGATGAACAGCGCCTGGCGCACGACAAAATAATTGTTCGTGTAGGCGGCGAACTTGCGCGCATCCGACAGCGAGATCGACGCCGAATACACCATCACCATGCCCAGCAACATGAGCAGCAGGACGACCCACACCAGCGGCTTGTCATAGTCCATCATCTTCGACTGCCGCGCGCGGCTATCCAGCGGCTTGGCAGCCGAGCCGGAACCAAAGCTGAAGGGCAGTTGGAAGGCCATCAGATATCCTGTCCGTTTTCCAGGGCGATGTCGCGCACGGCGCCGACAAACACCTGCGCGCGATGCGCATAATTCTTGAACATGTCCAGGCTGGCGCACGCAGGCGACAACAGCACGGCATCGCCGGCCAGCGCCAGGCCGCTGGCGCGCTTGACGGCTTCCGGCAAGGTGGCGCAATCGATGATGTCCACGCCGGCCGGTTCGAGGGCCGCGCGCAAGGCAGGCGCATCGCGGCCGATCAGCACCACGGCGCGTACATAGCGCGACACGGGTTCGGCCAGCGGCGAGAAATCCTGCCCCTTGCCGTCGCCGCCGGCGATCAGCACCAGGCGCTGTTCCGCGCCGCCAAACGCCTTGCCCAGGCCGAACAGGGCGGCTACCGTCGCACCCACATTCGTGCCCTTGCTGTCGTCGTAGTACTCGACTTCATTGACGGCCGTGATCAGTTCCACGCGGTGCGGTTCGCCCTGGTATTCGCGCAAGCCATGCAGCAGCGGCGCGAATGGCAAGCCGATGGCGCGGCATAGGGCCAGCGCCGCCAGCGCATTCGAGGCATTGTGCTGGCCGCGGATTTTCAGCGCGTCGGCCGGCATCAGCTTTTTCGCCATCGTCGGCACCGGTTCCGGCGCCGGATCATTCTTCCTGCGTTTTTTCTCGACCACTTCTTCGCTGGGCACGGCTTGCGCCAGCCAGAAGATGCCCCGTTCATTCACCAGGCCAAAGCTGTCCACTTCCACGGGTTCACCCGTGCCGAAGGTGATCGTTTCGGTCAGCGGGTCGGCCATGTGCATCACCGCCGCGTCGTCGCGGTTCAATATGCGCACGGTCTGCTCGCCGAAGATGCGCGCCTTGTCGGCAGCATAGGCAGCCATGTCGCCATGCCAGTCCAGGTGATCCTGCGACAGATTCAGGACCGTGGCCGCGTCGGCTTGCAGGCTGAACGTCGTGTGCAGCTGGAAGCTGGACAATTCCAGGATCCACGCCTGCGGCAAGGTGCTGGCGACGGGTTCCGCCACTTCAGCTTCCGCATCCACAGGCTGCGGCGCAGGCTCCGCATCGAGCACTTCGCGCAGCACGTCCAGCGCAGCGGGACTGATATTGCCAGCCACGCGCGTGGCCAGGCCCGCGCGTTCGCACAGCAAACCTACCAGGCTGGTGACGGTCGTCTTGCCATTCGTGCCCGTGATGGCGATGACTTTCGGCGCATAGCCGCGTTCCGCCTTGAGCGCGGCCAGGGCCTGCGCGAACAGTTCGATCTCGCCCCACACGGGGATATTTTTCTCAAGTGCGGCAGGCGAAATCTGCGCCAGCTCGCGGCCCGGCGCCAGGCCAGGGCTGACGGCGACGAAATCGACGCCATCGAGCAATTCGGCCGTGAAGGCGCCGGCGATGAACTGCGCCTGCGGCACGGCGGCCTGCAACGCTGCCAGGCGCTCGGGCGCCTGGCGCGTATCGGCCACGCGCACGCAAGCACCGCTGCGGGCCAGCCACAGGGCCATGGCCAGCCCCGACTCGCCGAGGCCCAGTACCAGTGCGGTTTTAGCGTCGTATATCATCAGCGCAGCTTCAAGGTGGTCAGGCCGAGCAGCACCAGCATCATGGTGATGATCCAGAAACGCACGACAACCTGCGTCTCCTTCCAGCCTTTTTGTTCAAAATGGTGATGCAACGGCGCCATCAGGAAGACGCGACGGCCCGTGCCATAGCGCTTCTTGGTGTACTTGAACCAGACGACCTGGATGATCACGGACAGCGTTTCGACGACAAAGATGCCGCCCATGATGAACAGGACGATTTCCTGGCGCACGATGACGGCGATGGTGCCCAGCGCACCGCCCAGTGCCAGCGCGCCCACGTCGCCCATGAACACTTTCGCGGGATGCGTGTTATACCAGAGGAAGGCCAGGCCGGAACCGGCCAGCGCGCCGCAGAAGATCACCAGTTCGCCGGCGCCCGGGATGTGCGGGATGAACAGGTAGCGCGCATATGTGGCGTTACCCGTCAGGTAGGCGAACAGGCCCAGGGCCGTGCCCACCATCACGGTGGGCATGATGGCCAGGCCGTCAAGGCCATCGGTGAAATTGACGGCGTTGCTGGTGCCGACGATGACGCAATAGGTCAGCGCGATAAAGCCCCATACGCCCAGCGGATAGCTGATGGTCTTGAAGAACGGGACGATCAGGTCGGCCTTCGGCGGCAAGTCCATGGCGAAGCCCGATTGCACCCAGGCGTAGATCAGATTCCATACCTGGCCAGCATTGGGCTCGGAGATGGAGACGGAAAACGCCAGGTAAAACGCGGCGGCGATGCCGATCAGCGATTGCCAGAAGTATTTCTCGCGCGAGCGCATGCCTTCCGGATCCTGGTGCACCACCTTGCGGTAGTCGTCGGCCCAGCCGACTGCGCCAAAGCCCAAGGTGACGATCAGCACGGGCCAGATGAAGCGGTTCGACAGGTCAGCCCACAGCAAGGTGGAAATGCCGATGGCGATGAGGATCAGCACACCGCCCATGGTGGGGGTGCCGTGTTTTTTCAGGTGCGTTTGCGGGCCGTCCGTACGCACGGCCTGGCCGACCTTCATGCGCGTAAGCATGCGGATCACGGCGGGACCGGCGCACAGGCCGATCAAAATCGCCGTCAGGGTGGCGAAGACGGCGCGGAACGTGATGAAGTTAAAGACCCGCAGTGGGCCAATGTCGTCCTGGAAATAATGAGCGAGCCAGAGCAGCATGATTAGTGAGCTTCCTTGTTATTGTTGTTTGAACCAATCAAATGCTGCACGGCCCGTTCCATCTTCATGAAACGGGAGCCCTTGATCAATACTGTTGCATCCGAACGGCCGGACAAATGCGCATCGAGCGCCGCCAGCAAACCGTCGAACTGTTCGAAATACTCCACGACCGTGCCTGATTCCTGGCTGGCGGCTTCCTGCGCCGGATTCACCAGATGGCGCGCCAGTCCGCCCGTCGCCAGCACGTGTTCGATGCCTTTGGCGGCGGCGTAGGCGCCGATCTCTTCGTGGAACTGCTGCCCCTGCGTGCCGACTTCGCTCATCTCGCCCAGCACCAGGATGCGCGGTGCCGCGGCCTGCGCCAGCACATCGATGGCCGCGCGCGCCGAATCCGGATTGGCGTTATACGTGTCGTCGATGATGGTGGCGCCATTGGCGGCCCGTTTTTTCTGCAGCCGGCCATTCACGGGAGAAAACGCCTCCAGGCCCTGCTTGATATGTTCTGGCGCGATGCCGGCGCCAATCGCGCATGCCACGGCCGCCAGCGCATTGCGCACATTGTGTTCGCCCGCCGCCTGCAAGCCGACAAAAAACTGACGCAAGCTGCCGTCCTGTGCCCGCACGCTGACGAACAGGTCGCTGCCAAAATCCTCGGCCGCGCGGTGCGTGCAACTCACATCCGCCTCTTTCGACAGGCCGAAGGTGATGACGGCGCGCGCGCCTGCCAATTCGCGCCACACGGGCGTGAATTCATCATCATGCGGGAAGACGGCCACGCCGTCATGCGCCAGGGCCGCCAGCGCGGCGCCGTTCTCGCGCGCCACCGCTTCCACCGTATGCATGAATTCCTGGTGCTCGCGCTGCGCGTTGTTGACCATCGCCAGGGTAGGCGCGGCAATCGCGGCCAGGCGGGCGATTTCTCCCGGATGGTTCATGCCCATCTCGATGACGGCCGCCTTGTGCGCGGCGCTCAGGCGGAACAGCGTCAATGGCACGCCGATTTCATTATTCAGGTTGCCGCGCGTGGCCAAACGGCCTTCTTCGCCAAAGGCCGCCGCCAGGATGGCCGAAATCATTTCCTTGACAGTGGTCTTGCCATTGCTGCCGGTGACGCCGATGACGGGTAAATTGAAGCGACCGCGCCAATGGTTGGCGATGCGGCCCAGCGCAACCCAGGTATCGGCCACCACGATGGCGGGTACCTTGGCGCTGTCCCAGCCTTCGGGCAGGCGCTCGACCACCACGGCGGCGACGCCGCGCGCAGCCACCTGGTCGAGGAAATCGTGGGCATCAAAACTCTCGCCGCGCAGGGCAACGAAGAGCGAGCCGGCTTGGGCGCTGCGGCTGTCGGTGGAGACGCCATCAAAGGATGCGTCGCCCGTCAGCTGCGCGCCGTCCAGCGACGGCATCAGTTCAAGCAGGCTTGCGTGCATCAGGCTATCCATCAGTTCGTCCTCATCATCGTCAGGCGCGCGGACAAGGCCAGCTGCGCATGGTCGGCATCGGAGAACGGCAGTTTCTTGCCCTTGATTTCCTGGTACGGCTCATGCCCCTTGCCCGCCAACAGGATCACGTCCGGCTTGGCCGCGTGCTTGATGGCCGACAAAATGGCGCCGGCACGGTCTTCGATGGCTTGCGGCTGCGGACCGTCGGCACGCATGCCGGCGACGATCTGCGCGATGATGGCGTGCGGATCTTCGCTGCGCGGATTGTCGCTGGTGACCAGCACGTGATCGGCCAGCTGCGCGATGGCGCCCATCTGCGGACGCTTGCCCGGATCGCGGTCGCCGCCGCAGCCGAACACGCACCACAGCTGGCCGCCCCGCTCCTGCGCCACCTGGCGCAAGGCAGCCAGGGTCTTTTCCAGCGCGTCCGGCGTATGCGCGTAATCGATGACGACCATCGGCGCTTCCTGGCCGCCCACCTGCTGCATGCGGCCGGGGGCCGGCTGCAGGGATTCGATGCCGTCGATGGCGGCGCGCAGGCCGGTGCCGTGCGCCAGCAAGGCACCCAGCACGGCCAGCGCGTTGCTGATATTGAAGTGGCCCACCAGCTGCGTCTTGACCAGCGCCACGCCCAGCGGACATTCCAGGTGGAAGTCGGTGCCGGCATGGCGGCTGCGGAACTGGCTGGCGCGCAGCATCAGCACGCCAGGCAGATCGGGCAAGCTGGCCGCGTCCTGCAAGGTGTAGCCGATGACCGGGTATTCACCGGCCAGCCTGCCGTCCACGTGGCGCGCCAGGCGCAAGCCCATGGCGTCATCCAGATTGATGACGGCTGTTTTCAGGCCGGGCCAGTCGAACAGCTTGACCTTGGCCGCCTCGTAGGCCGCCATGTCGCCATGGTAGTCGAGGTGGTCGCGCGTCAGATTGGTAAACATGGCGACGTCAAAATGCATGCCGGCCGCGCGGTCCTGGTCCAGACCGATCGACGACACTTCAATGGCAACGGCCTTGGCGCCAGCGTCGCGCATGGCGGCCAGTTTGCGCGCCAGCAGCACGGCGTCCGGCGTGGTGTAGCCGGTGACGTCGAATTCGATGGCGCCGCGCGGCTTGCACAAGCCCACGCCCAGGGTCCCGATGACGGACGAGGTTTCGCCCAGGCGCGCCAGGGCTTGCGCCAGCCACAGCGCGCACGATGTCTTGCCATTCGTGCCCGTCACGCCTGCGCTGAACATGGCGCTGTCGGGCATGTCGTAGAAAGCATGCGCCACGGAACCGGCCAGGCGTTTCAGGTCGCTGACCAGCAGGTGCGGCACGGCCCATGCGGCGTTCCACTCGACGGCATCATGCACGATGGCGGCGGCGCCCTGCTCGATGGCGGCGTCGATGAAATGGGTGGCGCCCGCGTAGGCGAAAAACACGTCGCCGCGCTGCACGCGGCGCGAATCGGACGTCAGCTGCCCGGACGGGGCAGCCGCTTTGATCCACAAACTGATATCTTGTATGGTCATGAGTGACTTCACATGGCCTCCGGGCCGGCATTGGCCGGGACCACGATTTCGGTAACGGAGGAATCGGGCGGTACGTTCATCGCGCGCAGCGCGTTGGTCGCAATCGCCGCGAAAGCGGGAGCGGCAACCTGGCCGCCATAGTGGGCGGGGCCGGTCGGTTCATCGATCATCACGGCAATGATGAAGCGCGGCGCCGACATCGGCACCATGCCCACGAACGAGCCGATGTATTTGCGCGGCATCGCGTAGCGGCCGTTTTCCACTTTATAGGCGGTACCCGTCTTGCCGCCCACGCGGTAGCCGGCAACCTGGGCGCGCTTGGCCGAGCCGTGCGCGCCGGAGACCACGAGTTCCAGCATGGCGCGCATTTCGGCGGCCGTCTTCGGCTTGATCACTTGCTGGCCCACGGGCAGTTCATTGACCTTCTGGAATGACAGGGGAATCGTGTCGCCATCACGCGCGAACATCATATAAGAGCGCGCCAGCTGGATCAGCGACACGGAAATGCCGTTACCGTAGCTCATGGTGGCCTGCTCCACCGGGCGCCACGATTTATACGGACGCACGCGGCCGGCCACGGCGCCAGGGAAGCCCCATTTCGGCTGCTGGCCGAAGCCGACCTTGGTAAACATTTCCCACATTTCCTGCGACGGCATGCCCAGCGCGATTTTCGAGGTGCCGATGTTCGACGACATCTCGATGATTTCCGAGACATTGATCACGCCGTGCGGCTTGGTGTCCGTGATCGTGCGGTCGGCGATGGTATAGCGGCCCGGACCCGTGTCAATCAGGGTGCCCGGCTTGACGCGGCCCGTATCGAGCGCCAGTGACACCGTGATCGGCTTCAGGGTCGAACCGGGCTCAAAAGTATCGGTCATGACGCGGTTGCGCAGCTGCTGGCCCGTCAGCTTGCGGCGGTCGTTCGGGTCGTAGCTCGGGTAATTGGCCAGGGCCAGCACTTCGCCCGTGTGCACGTCGAGCACCACGGCGCCGCCAGCCTTGGCGTTGAATTTCTCCACCGCTTCCTTCAGCTGCGTGAAGGCGATGTACTGGATTTTGCTGTCGACGGACAGGGTCAGGTCCTTGCCGTCATGCGGTTCGTGGATGAAGCCGATGTCTTCGACGATGTGGCCCAGGCGGTCCTTGATCACGCGGCGGCTGCCGGTGGTGCCGACGAGGGTTTTCTGCTGCGCCAGTTCCATGCTTTCCTGGCCCACGTCTTCCACGTTGGTAAAGCCCACCACGTGGGTCATCACTTCGCCCTGTGGATAGAAGCGCTTGTATTCCTTGCGCTCGTCGATGCCGTCGATGCCCAGCTTGGAAATCTTGTCGGCCACGTCCATCTCGACCTGGCGTTTCAGGTAAACGAAGCTGCGGTCCGAATCGAGTTTCTTGCGCAATTCGTTGACATTCATTTCCAGCAGGCCGGCCAGCGCATTGATTTTTTCGGGCGATGCCTGCAGCACGTCGTCGGGAATGGCCCAGATGGCTTTCACGGGGACGGACGAGGCGAGCACCTGGCCATTGCGGTCTGTGATCTTGCCGCGCGTGGCCGGCAATTCCAGGGTGCGCTCATAGCGCGCCTTGCCCTGCTTTTGCAGGAACTGCGTCGATACGCCCTGCAGCCACAGGGCGCGCGCGCCCAGGCCGGCGAAAGCGAAGAACAGCAGGAACAGCACGACGCGCGAACGCCAGACGGGCAGACGCACCGCCAGTACGGGGTTCTTCGAGAATGGCACGCCTTTCGATGCCGCCACCCGGCCGTTGCTATTACCGCCCAACTTCATTATTCGCCCTCCGTCAGGTATTGCGTACGCGCCGCCGTCAGCGGCGTCATGCTCAGGTCGCGCCGCGCGATCGATTCGATGCGTTCATGCTTGCCCAAAGTGGACTGGTCCAGCTGCAGTTGCGCCCAGTCGATGTCGAGCTGGCGCGACAGCGCTTGCGCGCGCTCCAGGTCGATCAGCAAGTGGCGCGACTGATACTGCGCATTCACCAGCGACAGGCCGCAGCACACCAGCAGGGCCGACAGCACGACACACAGCTTGCCAGTCATCGGGCGCCGCCACGAACTGGAATGGGCAAACGCTGCGCCACGCGCATCACGGCCGAACGCGAACGCGGATTGCCCTCGATCTCGGCATCGGACGGCTTCATCTTCGAAATCAGCTTCATTTCCGGCTGCGGCAAGTCGATCGCGCGGATCGGCAGGCGGCGGTCAGGCTGCTCCACGTTCGCCTTCGAGGCGAAGAAGCGCTTGACCATGCGGTCTTCCAGCGAGTGAAAACTGATCACGGCCATGCGCGCGCCGGGCGCCAGACAGGCATACGCCTGGCTCAGACCGATCTCGAGATCCTCGAGCTCTTTGTTAATGAAAATGCGTATGGCCTGAAAGGTGCGGGTAGCGGGGTCCTTACCCTTCTCGCGGGTCTTGACGGCGCCTGCCACGATGCCGGCAAGCTGTCGTGTGCTTGAAATTGGCTGGACTGCCCGGCCAGCAACAATCGCCTTTGCAATCTGAAAAGCAAACCGTTCTTCCCCATAATCGCGTATCACTTTCTCTAAATTCTGCTCGGTTTCCACCGCCAGCCATTCGGCCGCGGAGATGCCGCGCGTGGTATCCATGCGCATGTCCAGCGGTCCGTCGTTGCGGAAGCTGAAACCGCGCGCCGCGTCGTCGACTTGCGGCGACGAGATGCCCAGGTCAAGCAGGATGCCATCGACCTGCTGCACGCCGCGTTCGGCCAGGCTGGCCGTCATGGTGGCAAAACTGTCGTGGACGATTTCAAAGCGGGGGTCGCCGATCTGTTCGGCCGTGGCGATGGCTTGCAAATCCTTGTCGAAGCCGATCAGGCGCGCGTCGGGCGCCAGGCGCGACAAGATCAATCGGCTATGGCCGCCGCGGCCAAACGTGCCATCGACATAAATGCCGTGCGCGCGGTCGCCCGACAGGTCGAGCGCATCGACCGCTTCATCGAGCAGCACCGTGCGATGCTGAAATTCCGGCACCGTGAGTTGTGTCATTACGGAGCCTTAGAAAGAAAAATTGGAAAGTACATCGGGGGTGCCGGCATCGATCGCCTGCTGTTCTTTGTCGGCCAACTTGGCGGCATCCCATATTTCAAAGTGGCTGCCCATGCCGATCATCATGACTTCGCGCGCCAGTCCGACGGCGTTGCGCAATTCGGGCGAGATCAGCACGCGGCCGGCCGAGTCCAGCTCGACGTCGACGGCGTTGCCGAGGAAGATGCGCTGCCAGGCGCGCGCCGACATGGGCCAGGCGGCGATTTGCTGGCGGTGGCTTTCCCACACGGGACGGGGAAAAAACAGCAGGCAGCCATCGGGGTGTTTGGTGAGTGTCAAGCGGCCTTCGCATTGAATCGCCAGCGCGTCACGGTGCTTGGCAGGGATAGACATCCTGCCTTTGGCATCGAGATTGATTGCGGACGCGCCTTGAAACACGGAAGACCTTTTTGAGCTTGGGTTGCGACGCTTGCGCATCGCGATGAAAAGGGAAAATTTCCCACAAAAACACACTTTTTCACACAGTTGCCCACTTTAGAGGAAGCAAAGATAGTGGTCAAGCGGTTTCCGATTGGCAAAACAGGAATTTTATTAATGAAATTAAGGACTTAGCGCATATCGTTGAAGGAGTCTCAAATAAAAATATATCGATAAATTAGATACTTATGAAAGATAGTGAATGTGCTACCTCATCTGCACACATGTGTTTTCCTACCGTAAACATCGAAAAAAACGAAATCAAAAAATTGAATTTTTTACAGTTAGTTGACACATGACAATAGTTTCGTCATCCGGACACAACAGCAATCAAGCATCGGAAAAGACTTGGTTTAAAGCAAAAGAAAATCATCCTTGGCGCGTATCGCCCCTGTTTTCCGGGCCTGGCCTGTCACAGGAAAACTATTTTTGCAACGCAGCAATTAATTGTAAACAGGAAACTTTAACCAATTGTTCATTTTTAGTTGTCTATACAACTTTATCGTGGATGCTATATTTTTAGAAACAAAAAAAGCCCCGTTGCGGGGGCTTTTTGGACGGCGCACAGCATGAAAAACGCTGCGGACGATACGCTCCCTGGCAAGCCAGGAAACAGGAATTCAAGTGAAGCAGGCCGGTAGGCCGGATTTTGTTACGGCGCCTTCCCTTGCAGGTTGGCGCTATGACAGTCATTCCTCTAGGCGCCAGATTACTCGGGCGCTCAAGCTTTCTACCCGCACGCTCCGCGAGCAGCATCATCGCGTGCCTATTTGAAATTGCACCAGGTGGAGGTTACCGCGTTTCACCGTAACTTAATACGCTCGTCTCTGTGGCCCTATTCCTCGCCTTATACCTTGCGGCTTTCGACGGACGGCCGTTAACCGTCACCCCGCTCTATGGAGTCCGGACCTTCCTCCCGCCAGCGCATTGCTGCGCCGGCCAGCGACTGTCTGGCCTGCTTCACCCGCCATTGTACCGCGCCGCAGCATGTTTCTGCAAAAAGGCCTGTGCACGCGCGACACCGCTCGCCGGGCCCCTCGTCGGGTCCCGGCCCGGGGGATTGTGTAATTCGGTGTCGCCATTTCAAAAGCCGGGCCAAATCGGCTCACATAGAATGAGGCAAGCTGCTTGCATGCAGGCGCATGCGCACCGCTTGCCCCATTTCTTTGCCACCCACTAGAATATAAAGAGCCGAACATGACGCAACAACCCCGTACCGGCGGCCAGATCCTGGTCGATGCCCTGCAGATCCACGGTGTCGACACCGCCTTTGGCGTGCCTGGCGAAAGCTACCTCGACGTGCTCGACGCCCTGCACGATTCGGGCATCCGCTTCATCATCAACCGCCAGGAAGGCGGTGCCGCCTTCATGGCCGAAGCCTACGGCAAGCTGACGGGCAAGCCGGGCATCTGCTTCGTCACGCGGGGACCGGGCGCCACCAACGCCTCGATCGGCGTGCACACGGCCTACCAGGATTCCACGCCGATGATCCTGTTCATCGGCCAAGTGGGCAATGATTTCGTCGACCGCGAAGCATTCCAGGAAATCGACTACCGCCGCATGTACGGCCAGATGGCCAAGTGGGTGGCGCAGATCGACCGCGCCGAGCGCATTCCCGAATACCTGGCGCGCGCCTTCCAGGTTGCCACCAGCGGCCGCCCCGGCCCCGTCGTGCTGGCCCTGCCGGAAGACATGCTCATTGCGCTGGCCACGGTGGCCGACACGCGCGCCTACCAGCCCGTGCAGGCGGCGCCATCGAATGCCCAGCTGCAGCAGTTGCGCGGCATGCTGGCGACCGCGAAGCAGCCGCTGGTCTTGCTGGGCGGTACCACCTGGACGCCGCAAGCTTGCGCCGACCTGCAGCAGTTCGCGGAAAGTAACCACCTGCCCGTCGCCTGCGCCTTCCGCTTCCAGGACTTGCTCGACAATGCTCACCCGAACTACATCGGCGACGTCGGCATCGGCATCAACCCGAAACTGGCCGCGCGCGTGAAAAACGCCGACCTGGTCATCGCCATCGGCCCGCGCCTGGGCGAAATGACGACAGGCGGTTACACCCTGTTCGACTCGCCCGTGCCGCGCCAGCGCCTGGTGCACATCCATACGGATGCCGAGGAACTGGGCAGCGTTTACCAGGCCGAGCTGATGATCAACAGCGGCATGCCGCAAGTCTGCGCCATGCTGGCCGCCATGGCGCCCGTCGATGCATCCGCCTGGCAGCATACGCCAGCCGAAGCCAAGGCCGAGCTGGCCGCCTACCAGGAGCGCCCGCCCATCTTCCAGGATGGC
Source organism: Janthinobacterium sp. MP5059B (assembly GCF_001758645.1). Classification (NCBI taxonomy): domain Bacteria; kingdom Pseudomonadati; phylum Pseudomonadota; class Betaproteobacteria; order Burkholderiales; family Oxalobacteraceae; genus Janthinobacterium; species Janthinobacterium sp. MP5059B. The sequence continues at coordinate 52,895 of NZ_LRHX01000002.1, forward strand.
CAGGCGCCGCTGGACCTGTGGCAAGTCACGCAAGAGATCATGGCGCAGGCCCCCGCTGACACCATCCTGACGAACGGCGCCGGCAATTACGCCTCGTGGGCGCACCGCTTCTATCGCTACGGCGGCATGCGCACCCAGCTGGCGCCAACCAACGGCGCCATGGGCTACGGCGTGCCGTCCGGCGTGGCAGCGAAGATCGTGCACCCCGAGCGCACCGTGATCACGTTCGCCGGCGATGGCGAATACATGATGAATGGCCAGGAGCTGGCCACGGCCGTGCAATACCAGGCGGGCGTGGTCATCATCGTCTTCAATAACCAGATGTTCGGCACCATCCGCATGCACCAGGAGCGCGACTACCCGGGCCGCGTGTCGGGCACGACCCTGCACAACCCGGATTTTGCGGCGTTGGCGCAAGCGTATGGCGCGCATGGCGAAGTGGTGAATACGACAGAAGAGTTCGCCCCCGCCCTGCAACGGGCGCTGGCGCACGCCAAGGCCAACAACTTGCCGGCCTTGATCGAACTGCGCTACGACGGCAACCTGATCACACCGAACGCGACGCTGGCAACCATCCGCGCCACGGCGGAAAAGGCGCAGGCCGCCAAATAAGCCTCCTGCAAGGCGAGAAATAACAAAGGCCCGGTCGATACCGGGCCTTTTTCTTTTTAACCGCAGCAATCGCTCAGGCTGCGGGCACGGGCGCGCTTTCCTCGGCAGGTACTGCCTCGGCGGGCGCTTGCGGCACCGGCGGGCATGGCGTGCAATGCTTCAGGGGACGGCCGAAATCGCGCACGCGGCTCAGTTTCATCGGCATGCGCACGTTACCGCCGCAGTAATCGCCTTCCAGGGTCAGGGTCTGGCCATCTTTGGAAAACTTGCCGACGATGGTGCGCTCTTCGCTGTCGGCGCCGGCGATGGTGAAATCGAAGGCGCCCGTGGCGGCGTCCAGGTTGACGTCGTTGGCCACGATGGGCCAGCTCAGGGCGCCTGCCGTGAATTCATAGATGACGGAATCGGCTTCGGCAAAGCGGTGCAGCGTCACGCGCTGGCCGCCGATTTCGCCGCTATCCTTTTGCAGGCACAGGTCGGAGTAGACGGCCACGCCGTAGCGCTCCAGTCCGGCCGGCTTCTTGCCCTTGACGGCAGCGACAGCGGCGCCCGTGGCGCCAGCAAGCAGCAGCGCAGCCAGCAAGGCGGCCAGGCGCGGCGAGGTGAATGAATACATGGCATTCCTTTACTTGAGTAACGGCGTCATTATAACTGGCGCCGCACATGCAAAAACGCGCTGCCAGGCCGAAGCCAGACAGCGCGTTTCCTTGCTTATCAGCATCCCCGAAGGGATGCTGGCAGCGGTACTAAGCTTCGCTTGCGCGAATATTAGAACGAGTGACGAACGCCAACGTTGAAGGCTTTGTCGCCCGTACCAACATTGCTGTTGTTACCAACGGTGTAGCCTGCGCCGTTTTTGTTCTTGATCTTGGCGTACGAAGCGTAGGTGCTCGTGCGCTTCGACAGAGCGTAGGAGTAACCCAGTGCCCATTGATCAGCGTCAGCGTTAGCGATGCCTTTGTCGTTCGTGCGGATGAACGAAGCCATTACGGTGCCAGCTGGGCCAACAGGTACGGTTGCGCCGACCAGGATGTTGTTGCTGTCGGTGCTGAAGCCAGCCGAAGTGTAGTTAAACGCGTTAACGTTGCCGTTGTTGCGGATGGCGCTGTTTTGGCCTTTGTTCACGCCGTAAGCGACGTAAGCTTTTGCAACTGCGAAATCGTAGTTAACAGCAGCCAGGTAGTTACGGCCGCTACCGGTTTCGGTCAGCGCGGTGTCGTTAGCGGTGTTGTTGTAAGCGATACGAGCGTTCAAAGGACCGTTCGAGTAGCCAGCCGACGCGCCGATTTTGCGGCCGATTTTGTTCGACTCAGCGTTTTCGCCGAAGGTGTAAGCCACGTCAGCGTCAAAGCCGTTGAAGTTTGGCGAGGTGTACAGCACGGTGTTGCTGGTGCGGGTGTTCGCTGGGAACAAGTTTTTAGCGGAACCAGCGTAGCCAGCTGCGAATGGATCAGCAACTTTCGACAGGGTGTTGTACCAAGGGGTGTATTGACGACCCAGGGTCAAGGTACCGGTCGTTTTGCTGCTCAGACCAACGTAAGCTTGACGATTGAACAAGGTACCTGCAACGTCTTGTTGACCGTTGTCAACGCCGAAGCCCGATTCCAGAACGAACAGAGCCGACAGGCCGCTGCCCAGATCTTCGGTGCCTTTGAAGCCGATACGGGAAGCCGAAGCAATGCCGCTGTCCAGTTTGTTAACGTTGCCGTTAACACCGCCGCGCTCGCTGACGAAACCAGCGTCAACGGTACCGTAGATAACAACGCTCGATTGAGCTTGGGCTACGCCAGTGGCTGCTGCCAGAACTGCCAGGGTGATCAGAGTTTTTTTCATTGCGATTTCCTTTAATTTTTGAAGCAAAAAGTAATACAGCCTATGCATCTCGAGCTGCGCTCTAACAGAGCGCTTTTTATGAGTGAGGGCAAGGTCTCCACCTGCCACATTGCTGTTCCGGTCAGGGGAACAATTCACATCGGTATCGGCACGCTATTGCACCGATAAGCTTGAAGGTTGCAGAGCGACCGTATTTTCATGCGCCGGTTCGGTGCTCAAAGGGCACCGGAAGCGGCACTATAACGACCGTTTCACATTCCATCAAGTTCCAACATGTTACTTCCGGTACCAGGCCGAGTGCTTTTTCAGGCATCCCGGCCATCGCCAACCGTACTACGCGACAGAGCCAGTGCCCCTTGCCAACCAATGCATTGGCCTGATTGACCATTCCATCATAGCGCATGCCTTGTCGACACCCGTTGTATTAGTGCAACAGTATCAGGCGCGTGATTAAAACATCAACATGCTTTACCCATCATTTACCCTGCATGACTTACGCGACAAAGGGCACAATTTGTCAGGCGATAATGGATAAACGGAACGAAGCATACACGGCATCGCCAATGTTTGCTGCCGGATGCCCAAAAACGGGAAATATCACGCTCTGTTTTGGTGCGTTGCCGCATTATTCAGGGGCGTAGACGCCATTTTTGACGTCGGCGCGCGTGTCAGGAAAATAGGCAGAGTATCAATACAATTACTGACTTTCCGGTAATTTAAATTGCTCACATAGAAATGTTTTCCATGTTTTCCGGCTAACTCTTCAGCCACCCGCCTAGAACCGATGAGGACGACTCTTGCTTGCAAATTGCGCATCAGTTGAAACAAATTCTTACAATGTTGCCTTCTCAATATTTCGACATATTTGTGTCTAAAAAACGACACATTGACCGAAATCAAGTTTTCGCTTCCCCCATTCCACACAATTTACTTTTTCTTTTTCGCATTTTTTGCTTATAAGCATCAAAAATCAGCCTTAACGCTGGCTTGCGCGGCGGAGCATGCGCATTAAAGGGCCCAGCACCGGCAGTTTTTCATACAATTCTTCCGCCGCATCCCAATAATCGCGGTGCAATACCACCCGTCCCTGCGCATCGAAACGCACATGGGTTGCGCCACGAATGCACTGTTCGCCAGATACCAGGCGTTTCATGCGAAAGCGAAACTCCCACGTCAGGAACGCTTGCTGCCCCTGCCCCAGGCTTTCCAGCACGACAAACCGTGGCGCATCGACTTGCACGAACATGTGCTCGAAGATGGCCAGGATGGCGGCATGCCCCACCACCTCATTGAACGGGTCCTTGAAATGGGCGTCTGGCGCATACACGGCGCCCAGTTGGGCCAGGCCTTCCAGGCTCAGGTGTTCGTAAAACGCCACCAGGCGCACCAGCGCCTCTTCCATGCCTTCCGTGTCCAGCATGCTTGTACTCATACGCCCGTCACCTTGCGGATCAGCCAAAAATAGGCGCGGTACGGCAACAGCCGCGCCAGGCGCATGACATTGGTAAAGCGCTTGGGAAAGTGGATGTGGAACTGGCCCCGCTCGATGCCGTCGAGCATGGCGGCGGCCGCGTCACGCGCCGTCATCAGGGCCGGCATGGGGAAATCGTTGTCTGCCGTCAGGGGCGTGGCGACAAAGCCGGGGTTGATCTGGTACACGCCGATGCCTCGCGGATGCAAGTCCAGGTACAGCGACTCCGTCAGGTTGATCAGCGCCGCCTTGCTGGCGCCGTACGCGAGCGCCTTGGGCAAGCCGCCATAACCGGCCACCGAAGCGACGATGCCGATGCCGCCACTGCCCTGGCGCAATAGCCACGGCAAAGCCTGCTCCAGGCAATTGAAGACGCCGCCCACATTCAGAGCCACCAAGCCCTGGGCCGCCTCGAGGTCGAAGCTATCGGCGCGCATGGCCTGATAGCCGCCGGCGACCACCAGTATCAGGTCGATATGCGTCCACTGCTGCTGCAATTCTACGCAGACGGCCCGCAGCTGCGCGTGCTGAGTGATATCGAGCGGCAATGCCTGCGCCAGCGCCTGTCCCTCGCACAGCCGCTCGAGGCTGGCGCGATGGCGGGCTGACAAGGCCACGCTGGCGCCCTGCTCCAACAGCAAGGTGGCGCACGCGGCACCGATGCCGCTGGAAGCGCCGATGATCCATACGCGCTTGCCGGCCCAGCTGGTGACCTTGCGATTCATGGGGCCGCCTGCGGACGCTTGCTGAACGATAAAGTGACGGCGCCCAGGCTGAAGCCGAACTTGCTCATGGCGGCCCGGTTCAGCATGACCTTGTCATCCATCAGGAACATCCAGTCCTCGAAGTCGACGTGGTAAACCGTGCCATCGACGGGCAACGCCAGCACGTATTGCCAGCGCAGTGCATTGCCGGCCACTTCGCCGATGGCTTCCCCGATCACGTCGGGCGCCGTGCCGATGAAGCGCCCGGGCGCCGTCTTGCGCAAGGTCCACACGCGCCGTTGGCGGCTGCCATCCGAATACGTGAAGTCTTCATCCAGGGTGCCCGTCTCGCCCACCCAGCTGGCCCGCATCACCACGGTGAAGCGCTTGACCACCTTGCCGGAACGGTCCTGGAAGATGCCGTGGGCATCGAGCGTGCCATTGAAATACTGTTGCATATCCAGTATGGGCAATTCCTGCGCATACGTGGCCGGCGTGGGCGGCGTGGAGCAGGCGGCCAGCGCCAGCATCAGGACCGCCAGCGGCAAACGACGTTTGCAATAACTCATGAAGCGCATGCGCGATTCTCCAGGTGGTCACTATATATATGTTGCAAGGGTGCACGCCACAACAGTAACGCCGCCAGCAGTTTCAAGGCGCAGGGCAGCAAGGCGTAGGCGGCAGCCAGGGCCGGCAAGCCTTTGCTGCTGCCCGGCACATAGCCGAGCCAGGCCAGCAGGGGCAAGGCGATGCCGGCCGCCAGCGCCAGGCTCATCTGCACGCCCCAGTTCCACCAGCCGAAATACGCCGCTTCGTGCCGCCCGGCATGGCCGGCCGCGCCGATCAGCCCTGCCAGCAGGGCCGGCGGCAAGGCCAGGTCGGCGCCCAGCGCCAGGCCCGACAGCAGACAGATGGCGGCAAAACCCCAGGCGGCACCCGCGCCCAGGCCATACGCCCAGACAAACACGGTTGCGGCCAGCAGCATGGCACCACCCCAGGCACGGGCTTCGCCAAAGCGTCGCGCCAGGGCCACCCACACGGGCATCGAGGCGGCCGCCGCGCAAAAGTAGACGATCAGGAACGGCCCTGCGTAATGGTCCAGGCGCAAGTAGTCAGTGGCAAAGAACAGGAACAGGGTGGCGGGAATGGCGGCCGCCACGCCATTGACGAGCAAGACGGCAAACAGCCAGCGAAAGGCGCGCTGGCGAAACGGCAGGCGCCAGGCGCCAGCGGGCAGCGCCTGCGGGCCTTGGCGCAACACCGGACGCGGCGCGCGCGCCAGCAGCAGCGCACCCGCCACCAGCAGGCAGATGGCGAAGGCCAGCGACAAGCCGTCATAGCCGAGCACGGAAGTGAGCCCCGCTGCCAGGATCACGCCAAGCAAGCCGCAGCCTTCGCGCACGGCCGTCACCCGCGCCCGCTGCGCGCGCAGCTGGCTCAGGGCCGCGCCCCAGCTCTGGTGCGCGATACCAGCCAGGCCATAGGCGGCATACACGAGCAGCAAGGCGGCCAGGAACCAGGCCAGGGTGGCAGCTTCCCGCATGGCCGGCGGATGGAACAGGGCAGCAAAGCCCAGCAGCAGCAAGGGCAGCGAGGCGCCAACATATATTGCATAGCCGCGCCCGCCACGCGCCATCCAGACACCGAGGGCAGGATCGATGAAGGCGGCGGCGATGCGTGCCGCCAGCAGCACGGCACCGATTTGCGCCAGGTCAAGACTGCTGCGCTGCGCATAAAACGGCGCCACATATATATAGATGGGCAGCGCCAGCATGGCCAGCGGCAGGCCGAACAGGCCATAACTGAACAAGGCAGGCAAGGTCAAGGCGCTGGCCCCGGCGTTCATGGCAGCGGCGCCGCACTCTGCAGCAAGGCCGCGCGCAGCTTCGGTGCCGTGGTCGATGGCGAGAGCCAGATGGCAAAGAAGGCACGCGCGAAGTCGCCATCCGTCACGTCGGCCAGCACCTTGCCATCGAGATAAAAACGCACGCCGGGCGCGATGCCCGCCCGGTAGGCGCCCGCGATGCGCTGGTCTTCCTTGACGTCAGGAAAGATGCGCTGCATGGTGGCCAGCCAGGCCAGGCGCTGCTCCGGCGTGCCCGCGCCGATTTTCTGCATCTGTTCGTAGCTGGCTTCGGCGATTTTCTTGCCGTCGAGCGAGCGCGCGTAGCGCAGTTCCAGTACAAACGGCGCCGTTTCGGATGCCGCGCCCTGGTAGCCTTGCGGCCCCACCCACAGTTGCGCGCGGTAAATACGCATGCCGAACCACGTGTATTCGCCCTCGCCCGCCAGGCGGGCCTCGGGTACGTCGGCAGCGATGAAGGACGGCGGCGCGGCAGCGGCGCACAACATGGTCAATGACAGCACAACAGTGGCAAGCAGGCGGCGCATGGTCAGTCCTTGATCAGGGTAAATTGCATCACATCCGTGTTGTGTGCCTGGAAGGCGGCCTCGCAATACGCGAGGTAAAACTCCCAGGTCAGCAGAAAACGGCCATCGAAACCCTGCTTTTCCAGCGCCGCGCGCTGGGCCAGGAAGCCGGCGCGCCACTGGCGCAAGGTTTCCGCGTAATCGAGGCCAAAGCTGAAGGCGTCTTCCACGCGCAAGCCCTGCGTCTCGGCGGCGCGGCGAAACCCGGCCGGCGAAGGCAGCATGCCGCCCGGGAAAATGTACTGTTGAATGAAATCCGTGCTCTTGCTGTAGCGCTCGAACAGTTCGTCAGCGATGACGATGGTCTGGATGCAGGCGCGTCCGCCCGGCTTCAGGTTGCGCGCCACGCACTCGAAATAGCCGGGCCAGTAGCTTTGTCCCACGGCTTCGAACATCTCGATCGAGGCGATGGCGTCGTACTGGCCATGGCTGTCGCGGTAATCGCACAGCTGCAGATCGGCCTGCCCTGCCAGCCCCGCATCGTGCAGGCGCTGGCGCGCATAGGCCAGCTGTTCGGTCGACAAGGTCAGGCCCGTCACGTGGGCGCCGTAGCTGCGCGCCGCCGTTTCCGCAAAGCCGCCCCAGCCGCAGCCGATTTCCAGCACGCGCTGGCCCGGCTGCAGTTGCAGTTGATCGGCGATGCGCCGGTATTTGGCACCTTGCGCCTGCTCCAGGCTGGCGCCTTCGGAAAACAGAGCGCTCGAATACGTCATCGACGGGTCCAGCCACAGCTGGTAAAAGGCGTTGCCGATGTCGTAATGGGCGTGGATATTCTTCTTGCTGCCGGCACGCGAATTGCGGTGCAGCAGATGGCGCACCTTATAGATCAGGTTGCCCCACCAGTTGCCGTAGATCAGGGATTCGATGTGCGCACGGTTGCGTATCATCAATTCGATCAGGCCCGGCAAATTGTCCGTGCGCCAGTCTCCCGCGATAAACGTTTCGGCAAAGCCGATGTCGCCCGAGCGCAGGACGGCCGCACACAGGCGCCAGTTGTGCAAGTCCAGCGTGACGGGCTGGCTGCCATCGCCGTACATCAAGATGCTGCCATCAGGCGTGCGCAGGCGCAAAGCGCCATATTGCAATTTTTCCAGCAGGCGCACAATCATGCGCCCGGCAGCGGGCATGTCGCGATGGTCATGCACATGCACGGGAGTGGAACTGCTGCGCGCATGCAGGCCGGTCGGCAGGGAATCGGAGCTCATCGGGACACCTTTTCTTGTGGAGGGTGGGGTTTGCTGAAAAACGGCACGCGGCGCAGCCACAGGCGCAATGCCTGCCAATGGATGCGCGCCATCACGCCAAACGTCATCAGGGGATAGCGCAGCAAGGCCCAGGCGATGGCGCCATCGCGCAGCGGCTGCGCCGTGCCGGACAAGCTCGTCCGCAGCAGCGGGCCGTCGAGGTCGTCGTAATCGACCCTGGCCAGGTGGCGCTCGCCGCCCTGAGCGTGATTGCGCAGGAAACGGAAGCGGTACTGGCCTTCCACCTTGCAAAACGGCGACACGTGGAAAATTTTCTTGGCGACCAGTTCGCTGCCAAAGGCAATCGCGCCGCCCTGCTCGAGCAAGTACAAATGGCGCTCGCCAAAGGTATTGCGCACATCGCAGAGCACGGCCCGCAGCGCGCCGTCAAGCCCGTGGCAAAACCAGAAACTGACGGGATTGAAGACATAGCCGAACATGCGCGGCATCGTTTGCAGCCAGATTTCGCCGCCCGCGTCGACCACGCCATGCTGGTGCAGCAAGCCGTCGATCCAGTCCAGCAGCGGCGTCGTGCCATCGCCGTGGTCGCTGTCGCGGAAGGACAGCACATTGGCGCCGTTGCGCGAAATCAAACGGGCAGCAAAATCGTGCGCGCCCAGGCTGCGCAAGGGCAAACGCAAATAAAACATGCCGTAAGCAAAGGCATGCGCGCGCGGACGCAGCCGCGCATGGCGCACCCGTCCCAGGCACAGCTGGGGCTGCGGCCGGAGCGGCTGCGTGGGATCACGCGGCATGGCCAAGCTCCGCCGACGCCAGGCCATTGAGTGCTTCCGCCACGGCCAGGCCCGACTTCAAGCCGTCTTCATGGAAGCCGTAGCCCGTCCAGGCGCCCGCGAACCACGTGTGCTGCGCGCCCTGGAAGCTGGCCAGGCGCGCCTGGGCCGCAATGGCCGCGCCATCGAACACGGGATGGGCATACGAAAACTCGTCGATGATGCTTGCCGGATCGGGCTCGTCGAGCGGATTGAGCGAAACGATGACAGGCGTGGTGAAGGGCAAAGGCTGCAACTGGTTCAGCAAATAATGCACGCACACTTGCGGTGCATCCCCGTGCGCGGCCGGCCGGCCCTGGTAATTCCAGGCCGACCAGGCACGGCGGCGCTGCGGCAGGCAGGACGCATCCGTATGCAGTACCGCGCGGTTGGGCTGGTAGCGCACGGCTTCGAGCACGGAGCGCTCGTCGTCGCGGATATCTCCCAGCAGGGCCAGCGACTGGTCGCTATGGCAAGCGAGCACGACGTGGTCGACGTGGTCGATGCCGGCGGCCGTCTGCAGTTCCACCATGCGCGCGCCACCGTGCGGCTGGCGGCGCACGGCCAGCACGGGGCACGCCAGGCGCTGCTGTGGGATGCCTGCCAGCAATTTTTCCACGTACACGCGCGAGCCGCCCCGCACCGTGCGCCATTGCGGCCGGTCGCTCACTTGCAGCAAGCCATGGTTGTGGCAGAAACGGATGAAGGTGGCCAAGGGAAAGGCCAGCATCTGGCGCGCCGGACACGACCAGATGCAGGCGGCCATCGGCAGCAGATACCAATGGCGGAACTCGTCGCCATAGCCGTGCAGGTCGAGAAACTCGCCCAGCGACAGGGCCGGCGCCGGCAAGGCGGCCGTGGCCAGGGCGCTGGCCTGGCGGTTGAAGCGCAGAATGTCGCGCAACATGCGCAGAAAGGCGGGGCGCAGCAGATTGCTGCGCTGGGCAAACACGGTGTCCAGATTGGCGCCCGCCCATTCCAGCACGCGGGCGTCCGGCGTCGCGCCCAGCGGCATCTTCACGGAAAACGACATGTCGCTGTCGGCCGCTTCGACGCCCAGTTCCTGGAACAGTTGCACCAGATTCGGATACGTGGCGTGGTTAAACACGAGAAAACCCGTGTCGACGCCATGCGTGACGCCATCGAGCGTGACATCCACCGTATGGCTGTGGCCGCCAAAATAGTCGCCCGCCTCGTATAAGGTGACGTCCCGGCCCGATTGCGCCAGGCGATAGGCACACGACAAACCTGCGATTCCTGCTCCGACGACGGCAATTTTCATGAGTACACCTGCATTAAGTTTGTCCTGGACAAAATCAGCTTCATGGATAATCGATGAAATATTGATTCATGTCAATGAGTGTGCGAGCCGCTCCAAAACTCATACGCCCGCGATTTCCAATCGGATTCAGCTATTTGGTATGGGGCGGCGGAAGGCGTAAAATGCATGCCACGTTCTTCCGCATGCGAGCAAAGCCACTCTGGTATGGATACTGACCTGCAACCTACTTCCGCCTTCAGCATCAGCGATGTCGAACGCGATACCGGACTGGCCAAGGAAACCTTGCGTGTGTGGGAGCGCCGCTACGCCTTTCCCCAGCCCCAGCGCGACGCCTTTGGCGAGCGCAGCTACCCGGCCGAGCAAGTGCAGAAGTTGCGCATGGTCAAGCGCTTGCTGGACCTCGGATTCCGCCCGGGCAAAATCATGCAGCACAGCACCGTGCAATTGCAGCAGCTGGCCAGCGCCAGCAGCGCGGCGCCGTCAACGCCAGCCCCCCAGCTCGAACACTACCTGTCCCTGTGCCGTGGCCACCAGATGGCCGAACTGGGCGACGCCCTGCGCCAGGCGCTGGCCGTGCTGGGCCTGAAAGCGTTCACCATCGACGTCATCGCCCCCCTCACCGGCATGGTGGGCGAAGCGTGGGCTTGCGGCGAACTGGCCGTCTATGAGGAGCATCTGTATAGCGAAACCTTGCAAACGGTGATGCGCCACGCCATCTTTTCCCTGCCACAAGCAAGCAGCCCGTCCACGCGCTCCCCACGCATCGTCCTCAGTACCTTGCCGCAGGAGCGTCATGGCCTGGGGCTGCTGATGGCCGAGGCGCTGTGCGCGGCGGCCGGTGCCCATTGCATGTCGCTGGGCGTGGAAACGCCGCTGACGGACATCGTCGCGGCTGCCCGCGCGCAACGGGCGGACATCGTAGCGCTGTCGTTTTCCAGCGCCAGCAAGCAACGGCAGACGCGCGACAGCCTGCAGCAGCTGCATGCAAGCTTGCCGCCCAACATGGAATTGTGGGCCGGCGGACGCAGTCCTGTGCTGACCAGGCAGCCGCCACACTTTTTGCATGTGCTGGACCTGCGGCAAGTCGACGAAAGCATCGCCGACTGGCGCCGCCGCCACCAGGCACTGGCCCTGCAAACCCACTGAACCGGCTGAAAAGCGCGGCAACTGCGGCGATCTCCGTGGATAGCGGCGCAATGTTGCCAATCGAACAGTAAAGCATGAAGGGCCGGGCGCGCTCTGGTAGAATAGCCCGTAACACAGTGTCCGGCGCCGCCGGGCCTTAGGTCAGCACCCGCCACCACACATCCATGTTTAGTTTCTTCAAGAAAAAACCCATCGCTCCCGAGGCTGCACCAGCCGAGCCTCTCGTCCTTCCCGCCGCCACGCCGCCTGCCGCTACGCCCCTGAGCGGTGCGCCGGCCGAGCTCGTGCCCGTGATCGTGGCCGCCGAACCCGAGAAAAAATCGTGGATGACGCGCCTCAAGGCCGGCCTGTCGAAAACCTCGAACACCCTGTCCGTGCTGTTTGTCGGCGCGAAGATCGACGACGCCCTGTACGAAGAGCTGGAAGCGGCGCTGCTGATGTCCGACGCCGGCATCGACGCCACGGAATTCCTGCTGACGGAACTGAAGAAGAGGGTCAAGGAAGACAAGCTGCTCGACGCAGCCGCCGTCAAGGCCGCCCTGAAAGTGCTGCTGATCGACCTGCTCTCGCCGCTGGAAAAGCGCTTCGAGCTGGGCCGCCACAAGCCGCTGGTGATGATGATTTCCGGCGTGAATGGCGCCGGCAAGACCACCACCATCGGCAAGCTGGCCAAGCACATGCAGTCGAACAACCAGTCCGTGCTGCTGGCCGCGGGCGACACCTTCCGTGCCGCCGCGCGCGAGCAATTGATGGTCTGGGGCGAGCGCAACAACGTGACCGTGATTTCGCAGGAATCGGGCGACCCGGCCGCCGTGGCCTACGACTCGGTGCAATCGGCGAAGGCGCGCGGCATCGACGTGGTCATGGTCGACACGGCAGGCCGCTTGCCGACGCAGTTGCACCTGATGGAAGAATTGAAGAAAATCAAGCGCGTGATCGGCAAGGGCATGGATGGCGCGCCGCATGAAACCTTGCTCGTCATCGACGGCAACACGGGCCAGAACGCCCTCACGCAAGTGAAGGCCTTCGACGATGCCCTGCAGTTGAGCGGCCTGGTGATTACCAAGCTGGACGGCACCGCCAAGGGCGGCGTGCTGGCGGCAATTGCCCGCGTACGTCCCGTGCCCGTGTATTTCATCGGCATCGGTGAGAAAATTGAAGACTTGCAGCCTTTCGTGGCTGCCGAATTTGTCGAAGCGCTGCTCGGATAAGCCCATACATGATTGAATTTCAGCACGTCTCCAAGCAATACTCCCCCGATGCCGTGGCGCTCAGCGACATTTCGCTCAGTATTGCCAAGGGCGAGCTGGTGTTCCTGGCTGGCCCGTCCGGCGCCGGCAAATCCACCTTGCTGAAAATGATCGCCGCCATGGAACGCCCCACGTCGGGCAAGCTGATCGTCAATGGCCAGGATATGGCGAAGATCAAGCCGGCCGGCGTGCCCTTCCTGCGCCGCAACATGGGCCTGATCTTCCAGCAGCAAAAATTGCTCAACGACCGCTCCATCCTGGCCAACGTCATGCTGCCGCTGCTCGTCGTCGGCGCCCACAAGGCGGCCGCCGAACAGCGCGCGCGCGCCGCGCTCGACAAGGTGGGACTGCTGGACCGCGCCATGGCGCGACCGCTGTCGCTGTCGGGCGGGGAACAGCAGCGCGTGTCGATCGCGCGCGCCATCGTCAACCGACCGCAGATCATCCTGGCCGACGAACCGACGGCCAACCTGGACCGCGCCAGCGCCAACAAGGTGCTCGACGCCCTGAAAGCATTCCACTCCGTGGGCGTGACCTGCCTCATTTCCAGCCATGACGAACAGATGCTCGACGCCGCCGCCCGCGTGATCCACCTGAAAAACGGCCAGCTGGTCGCCATCGACAAGGCCACGCAGGCGCCCGTCTTCGCGCCGCCCGATCCCGATTTTGCGCCCTCTCCCGACCAGGACGACGCGCAGGGAGAGCAGGCATGAGAGGCTGGTTCCGTCAACACCGCTTCGCCCTCGGTTCGGCGCTGATTCACTTGCGCAAGTCGCCGGGCGGCTTTCTATTGAACGTGCTCGTCGTCGCCATCGCCCTGTCGCTGCCGTTCGCCGGCTTGACCATGCTCGACAACGTGCGCCCCATGTCGGAACAGATGTCGGTCGACCCGGAAATCAGCGTCTTCCTGAAGATCGACACGCCGCGCGAGCAAGCCGTGGCCCTGGCGGGCGCCATGCGCAAGATCGTGGGCCCGCAAAAGGCGAAGATCGTCTTCATCCCGCGCGAACAGGCGCTGGACTCGCTGAAAAACAAGAGCGGCCTGGCCGATGTGCTCAGCACCCTGGGCGACAATCCCCTGCCCGACAGCTATGTGCTGAAACTCGATGCCTTCAGCAGCGCCAGCGAAGCGCAGGATGTCGATGCGGTGGCGGAACAGTTGCGCCAGCTGCCATTCGTGGAATCGGCGCAAGTCGATTCGGCCTGGGTCAAGCGCCTGGCGGCCCTGCTGGGTGTGCTGCGCCTGGTGCTGCTGCTGCTGGCGATCACGCTGGGCGTGGCCGTGATCGCCGTGGTCTTCAATACCATCCGCCTGCAGGTGATGCAGCAGCGCGATGAAATCAGCATCTCGAAATTGATCGGTGCCACCGATACCTTCATCCACCGCCCCTTCTATTACACGGGCGCCCTGCTGGGCCTGTGCGCCGGTGCGCTGGCCCTGAGCGCCGTGGCGCTGGCCTTGCAGCCGCTGAACACGGCGATTGCCGAGTTTGCCCGCCTGTATGCGTCCGAATTCCAGCTGGTGCCGCTGGCGCCGCTGCCGATGGCCGGCTTGCTGGCCGTCAGCGCCGGCCTGGGTCTGATCGGCGCCTTCCTGTGCGTGCAGCGCCACCTGGCGCGCCTGAACTGACTTTCCTTTCCATGGCGGCGCTCCCGCGCCGCCATGCGTCTCGCCATCCCCATATTGCTGTTATATTGATATTAAGCAAGTATTCTTAAGGCTCGCTTCAGCCAGAGGCCGTAGACTGGCCATGTTGTCGTAAAGCGGCCTGCAGCGCTGTTCAAATCGCTTTTTAAAGATGTATATCAAGCATTCATTCGCCATAGCATTTAGGCTATCAGGTCGATTAAATGTGCTGATTGGCACTCTCAAGCAGAGAGTGCTAATATAGGGACATACCAATAGCAGAACCGCCATGGACGCCAGATCAAGATGGTGCCGCGATCTGCAAAGTGCAAGACCGAATACGCAAAAACGAAGATACAAGCTGCCACGTCGCGTGACGTGGCCAACTGGAACAAAGCAAGACTACGAGGGAGAAAACATGACTATGATGTCCGCAACGTCCGCATTGGTTCCGACCAAAAGTAATGCGCTGGGCCTCGGATTCACTGGCAATCTGGGCAATATCGACGCCTATATTTCGGCCGTGAACCGCCTGCCCATGTTGACCCATGACGAAGAAATTTCGCTGGCAACACGCCTGCGTGAAAAAAATGACCTGGCCGCCGCGCAAGAACTGGTGCTGTCGCACCTGCGCCTGGTGGTCTCGATTGCCCGCGGCTACCTGGGCTATGGCTTGCCGCACGCCGACCTGATTCAGGAAGGCAATATCGGCTTGATGAAAGCCGTGAAGCGTTTCGATCCGGACCAGGGCGTGCGCCTGGTGTCGTACGCCATGCACTGGGTGAAAGCCGAGATGCATGAGTACATCCTGAAAAACTGGCGCCTGGTCAAGGTCGCGACGACGAAGGCGCAGCGCAAGCTGTTCTTCAACCTGCGCAGCCACAAGACGGGCCTGGACGCGATGACGCCAAAGCAGATCGATGCGCTGGCCAAGCTGCTCGACGTGAAGCGCGAAGAAGTGATCGAGATGGAAACCCGCTTGAGCGGCCGCGACATCGCGCTGGAATCGCCGACCGACGATGAAGACGACAAGTTTTCGCCGATCGCCTATCTGTCGTCGGAGCAAAGCGAGCCGACCAAGGTACTGGAAGCGGAACAAGTGACGCGCCTGCAATCGGAAGGCCTGGAAACGGCACTGTCGAAGCTGGACGCCCGTTCGCGCCGCATCATCGAAGCGCGCTGGCTGGCCAACGACGACGGCTCCGGCGCCACCCTGCACGCGCTGGCAGAAGAGTTCGGCGTATCGGCCGAACGCATCCGCCAGATCGAAGTGGCGGCGCTGAAAAAAATGAAGGGCGCCCTGGCAGCCTACGTGTAATCGCAAGCAATGCCGCAATGCAAAAGGCGCCGCAAGGCGCCTTTTAGTTTTATAACTTGATATTTATCAACAGATAAACATTGTCAGCCCTTACGCTGCAGCCAAGCCCTTGGTGATCAGCTCGGCGACCAATTCATTCAGATCCGCGCCGCGTTCCTTGGCCAGGGTCTGCAATTGCAAGACCAGATCGCTGTTCAGCTTGACGGCGAATGGCACCAGGCCCAGGGCCTGATCGCGCTTGCGCTGCTCGCGGCGGTCGATGACCACCGCTTCCTTACCGAATGCACCTGCGCCGGGAACATTCATCTTTCCCATCAGTTTCTTGGCATCGCTTTTGGCCAGGTCGGTCGGTTTTTTTCATGGTTGTTTCCTGATTTTCAAAACAGCCATTCTACGCAGTAATCGGCGCGCCGCGTGGCTGGCGCATCAATTCACCGGCAGCACGCCAATAGTGCGCCGTAAAAATATCATTTTGTTACTATCATTTTCATCCCACGCGTGAACAAGCACGCCGGGGACGCTCCACCTGAAAGGAAAAACATGCATTATCTGACCCGCTCTTACCGTACCGTGCTGCTTCCCCTGTTCTTCGCCTGCCTGGCCGTGCTGACTGGCTGCGGCGCGGCCGGCAGCGCCGGCGACGCGGAAAACACGCCGCGCAGCGTCACCCACGTGCTCTCGCCGGGCGAACAGGTGGCCATCACGGCCACCGATACCCTGAAACTCGAACGTGTCAACGACAGCCGCTGCCGCAAGGGCGCCGTGTGCGTGTGGAAAGGCTACGTCAGCTACAGTTTCAGTTTGCTCAACAGCGCAGGCGCCACGGACATCGTCTTGTCCGACTCCATGCCCGGCGCCGCCAGTTCCGTCACCGTCAACCACCTGACGTTTACCCTGCTCGACGTCGATCCGGCCACGCCGCCCGCCCTGAATGCGGCCGAGCCCACGTATCGGGTCAAAGTAAAAATCACGCAGGGCGCGCTGCCCCGCTAAACGCTGTGGCGCCGCCGGCTGTCGGCCGGCGCCTGCTGCCGGTCCAGCATGCCGTAATCGCGCACGACGGCGGCAATGCGCAGCCGGTAGTCGTCAAACACGCCCTGCCGGCCGGCCGTTTGCGCCACGCGGTGCGCTTCCAACTGCCGCCATTGCGCCAGCGCCGCCTCGTCGCGAAAGAAGGATAGCGACAGCAATTTGCCTGGCTCGCTCAGGCTGCTGAAGCGCTCGATGGAAATGAAACCGTCCACTTCATCGAGCAAGGGACGCAGCGCGGCGGCCAGGTTCAGGTATTCCTGGCGCCCTTCGGCGCCGGGCCAGACTTCGAAAATCACGGCAATCATTTCATTTCTCCCAGGCTAAAAACAGGGATGCGCGCGTTCAGCGACGGCACATAACGCCACGCCAGCGGCATGCGGTCCAGCCCGTCGGCCCACGCCTGCAGGCAAGCCGTGGCGATGGCCTGCGCGATGGACTGGCCCGGACAGATGTGGCGGCCATGGCCAAAACCGCACTCCGCATGGCCGGCGCTGGCCAGCACGACGACGATCATCTGCCCGGCCGCCACGCGCACGCCATCGAACTCCACGTCTTGCGCCGTGTAGCGGCGCGTGTTGTGGATGGAGGGGTCATGCCGGCTGACTTCGCGCAGCAGGGCTGGCCACAGCCGGGGTGCGGCACGCACTTGCGTGGACCACTGCGGTTGCGTGCGCAAGGCAACTATGGCATTGCCCAGCAAGCCGGCCGTGGCGTCGCAGGTCTGCGACAGCAGACCCACGAGGTTGGCCAGCACGCCGCCCGAGGCTCGCCAGCCCAGCGCTTCCGCCTCGGACACGACCTTGGCCAGCAAGCTGCCGGGCAATGCATCCGCTTCGCGCAGCAACGCGGTAAAACCTTGCAGCAAGGCGTCGGCTGCCACTTGCGCGCCAGCCAGTTGTTCTCCATTACTCAGCGGCGACAGGCAGGCGACGAAATCGCGCGTCCAGGCGGCCAGCGCCGGCCATTGCGCTGGCGCAAAACCCAGCAAGTCCGCCATGGCAAACAGGGGCAGTTCGAACAGCGCGCCGTTCAATTGCGCGGCGCTGTCGGGCACGCGGTCGCTGGCCATGCGCAATGTCCGCGCCTGCAGGTGGGCCAGGTCCACCTGTCCCAGCGAACGCGCCAGCACCTGCTTCGGCACGGCATGCCGTTCGCCTTCATTCATGCGCACCAATTCCGCAAAAATCGCACCGCACGGCGTGCCCGCCAGGGTATCCGGCACCGGCTGGCCGGTCGGGCGCACGCGGCAATCGGGATGCTCGAGCACGGCGCGCACGCCGGCCGCGCCCGTCGCCAGCCAGCAGTCGAGCCGCGCATCGAAACGCAGCGGCGGGCCGTCCGCCAGGCGGCGATAGTAGTCATACGGCGCCGCGTGGGTAAGGGCTGAAAAAGGGTCGGCGGGGTCGATAACAAAGTCGGCGAGCGGCATGCGCATTCCATTGCAGTGAGGTGGGGACACGAGTATGCTGCTCCTTCCACCACTACACTTCGCCCTGGAACGAATCATGGATGACAAACTTGCCTCGGCCGACATGGGACTGGCGCAACTGGCCGGCGCCATCGCCGAACCGGCCCGCGCGCGCATGCTGTGCAGCCTGCTCGACGGCCATGCGCGCACGGCCACGGAACTGGCGGCGCTGGCCGAGGTGGGCGCCTCGACGGCTAGCGCCCATCTGGCGCGCTTGCGCGACGATGGCTTGCTGTCCATGCTGGCGCAGGGCAAGCACCGCTATTACCGCCTCGCCAGCGCGGAAGTGGGCCAGGCCCTCGAAGCATTGCTGGTGGTGGCCGGCGTGGCGGCAACGCCATTTACGCCCACCACGCCGGACCGCTTGCGCCATGCGCGCACCTGCTACGACCACATGGCCGGCACGGTGGCCGTCGCCCTGCATGACCAGTTGCAAGCGCAAGGCTGGCTGCTGGACGATGGCGGCGAAGGCGAGTATCGGCTGTCGGCATCGGGCGCGACCGGCATGGCGGCCCTGGGCATCGACGTGCCGCAATTGCAGCGCCAGCGCCGCCGCTTCGCGTGCGCCTGCCTGGACTGGAGCGAACGGCGCGCCCACCTGGGCGGCGCGCTGGGGGCGGCCATCCTGCAGCTGGCCCTGCGCCAGCGCTGGGCCGAACGAGAACTCGACAGCCGCGCCCTGCGCCTCACGCCGGCCGGTGAACGGCGCCTGCTGGCCGCCTTCGGTGGCGCCTGACCGGCGCAGGATTTTGTATCTCGGAAGCAACTAGAACGCAAAAAAATACGCTTTTATCATTCTTTTCATTCATCATATGCTGCGCCCTTGAGCGATCATCTTTACCTTTCGGCCATGGAAAGAGTCTATCTTGAAAACAGTGTCATCCAGCACGCGTCCCGCCAGCAGCTGCCATAACTGCAATACCGATGCGCCAGGCAACTTCTGCAGCGCCTGCGGCCAAACGACTACCCTGCACATGCCCAGCGCGCGCGAATTCCTGCATGAATTCGTCGCCCATTATGTGGCGCTCGAAGGCAAGCTCTGGCGTACCCTGGCCCTGCTGCTGTTCCACCCAGGCGCACTCAGTAATGAATACCTCGCGGGACGCCGCGTGCGCTACGTGGAGCCGCTGCGCGTCTACCTGACCTTCAGCATCCTGTTCTTTGCCATCCTCAAGTTCAGCAGCCCCGGCGTGTTCCTCACCGTCCACGACCAGCAAGCCCAGGTAGGCGCCCATGGTCCCCGCCACATTCCGGAAAACAAGACATCGACCATGCAGGTCAGCATTCTGGGCCAGACGCCCACGCTGCCGCGCCAATGGCAAGACTTTGAGCAACTGCCCACGGCCGAGAAACAAAAACTCGTGGTGGAAAGCTTTTTCCATTACGCGCCGTACGCCATGTTTTGCCTGATGCCGCTGTTCGCCCTGTTCCTGAAAATCCTTTACCTGGGCAGCGGACGCCGCTATGGCGAGCATTTCCTGTTCGCCTTGCATACGAATGCCTTCGCCTTCATCACGATGGCGCTGATGATCCTGATCCCCATCGACCTTGTCCGCCTCGTGCTCGGCGCCTGGCTGCTGGCCTATCTGCCCTGGGCCATGTGGCGCGTGTATCCAAGCGGCAAACTCGCCACCGTCTGCCGCTGGCTGTTATTGATGGTCGCCTACAGCCTCGCCATGAGCCTGGCGATCCTGGCCTGCATCGCCATCGGCGTGATGCTGCGGCATTAAGTTACGCCACTAAGGGACGCTCTGGCGGCGCCGTATCAGGCTATCATCCTGCACGCTATCTTTTTTGGGATGCACGATGATCAGCTTCGAAGGTTTGTCCAAACAGTACGGCACGTTCGAGGCCGTCAAGCCGCTGACCTTGCAGGTAGGAAAAGGAGAGGTCTTCGGCTTCCTGGGCCCGAACGGGGCGGGAAAAACCACCACCATCCGCATGCTGATGGGCATCCTCGTGCCCAGCGCCGGGCGCGTGCTGGTCGATGGCCTCGATTGCCACCGCGATGGCGCCGCCGTCAAGCGCAAGGTGGGCTACCTGCCCGACAATCCCATCTTTTACGATTATTTGCGCGGCCGTGAAATCCTGCAATTCGTGGCCGAAATGCATGGTTTTTCGCGCACGGAAGCGGCCGCCCGCGCGGCGCGCCTGTTGACGGAATTCGGCCTGGACGAAGCGAGCGAGGATTTCGCCGTCAATTACTCGCTGGGCATGAAGAAAAAACTGGGCCTGGCCTGCGCGCTGATCCACGATCCGGCCGTGCTGATCCTCGATGAACCGATCAACGGCCTCGACCCGCGTGCCTCGCGCGACGTGCAGGAACGCTTGCTGCGCCGCGCCGCCGCCGGCGCCACCATCTTCGTTTCCACGCATTTGCTCGATATGGCGCAAAAGCTGTGCAGCCGGGTCGCCATCATCCACCGGGGCGCCCTGGTCGCCACGGGCAGCCTGGACGATATCCGCCAGCAATTGTCCAGCGATGGCAGCCTGGAAGAGCTCTTCTTGCAGCTCACCGATGAAACGTCGACGGCATGACACCGGTGCAGCCCACCGCCTGGCGCGCCGTCTGGCTGCTGACCCGCTTGCGCTTGCAGCGCCTGCTCAACATCAGCGGCCGGGGGCTTTCCTTCAAGAAACACAGTAAAAGCCGCCCCGCTACCCCGGGCAAGCGCGGCGGACGCTGGCTGCTGGGCGCGCTGCTATTGCTGCCCATGCTGTTTTCCTTTGGCAGCATCGCCCGCCACAGCGTGCTGAACATGCATTGCTTGCTGGACCAGGTCGCCGCCTGCCAGGCGCGCGGCAGCCTGCACACGGACAGCGGCCTGCTCGACCCCGTCATTACGCAACTGATGGCCACGCCGTTCAGCGCGACGCTGATCGGTGGCCTGACCCTGCAGCTGGGGCTGTTGTGGCTGGTCAGCGTCCTGCTGCCGCTGGGCATGGGGGAACTATCGAAGCCGGACTGGGACCTGGAATGGCTGGTCACCCTGCCCGTCAGGAAAAGCACCCTGCTATGGGCGCGCGTGCTCGAACGCACGCTCGTCAATCCGGCCGGCTTGCTGGCCCTGTGGCCCAGCACGACCGTCATCGCCTGGTATTCGGGCCAGGGCTGGTTTTCACCACTGTCCGGCCTGCTCGCCAGCCTCGTCCTGCTGGCCCTGGCCGCCATGCTGCGCACCCTGGTCGACACGGGCTTGCGCCTGTCGCTCACGCCATCCCGGCTGGGCAACCTGCAGGCAGTGATTTCGCTGGCCGGGCTATTGCCCATGTATATGGGCATGTCGTTCGGCATGGGCACGGGCGGCTTCGCGTATGCCTGGGCGGCGGCCATGCCCGCCTGGAGCGGCTGGACGCCGCCGGGCCTGCTGCTGCGCCTGCTCAATGCCGATGGCGTGGCCGCCTTGCTGCCCGCCATCGTGCTGCTGCTGGCGCAATGCCTGTGCTTGATGCTGCTGGGCATGGCCATCCTGCGCCGCCAGTTGCGCCACGGCGTCGTGGGCGCGGGCCAGCGCGAAGCCGCGCGCAAGCCGGCAGCGGCGCCATCGCCCACGCAGCGGTGGCGCCCGCGCATCGGCACGGCGATCCAGCGACGCGAGCTGACGTTGCTCTTGCGCGACCGCAATTTTCTCGTGCAGACCCTGCTGATGCCTTTGCTGATCCTCGGCGGGCAGGCCCTGTTTACGGGCCAGGTGCGCGACGTGCACGCGCTGCTGGCCAGCCCCGTCTTGCTGGCCTCCACCGGCTTTTTCCTCGGCACGTATGTGCTGCTGATGTCGGCCTTCCAGACGCTGAACAAGGAAGGCGGCGCGCTGTGGCTGCTGTACACGTTTCCCGTCTCCATCGAACAGGCGCTGCGGCAAAAGGCGCAGCTGTGGGCCCTGCTGGCTCTGCTGTATCCTTTGATCCTGTTCGGCGCGGCGCTGGCCTGGCTGCCCGCGTGGTCGTGGCAGACGGCGGGCCTGATGCTGCTGGCCCTGGCCGGCATCCCCTTGTATGCGCTGATCGCCGTGGCGCTGGGCGTGTTTGCCAGCGACCCGCTGGCCACGGAAACCACGGCAAAGGTGCGCCCCACGTATATGTACCTGTATTTGCTGCTCACCGGCCTGTACATCGCCGCGCTGGCCGCCGGCAGCCTGGTGCAGCAACTGGTGTTTGTCGTGTTCACGGGCGCGCTGGCCGTGGCCCTGTGGCAAAAGGCGCGCGACGCGCTGCCCTGCCTGCTCGATCCCGCCGCTTCGCCGCCAGCCACGGTAGCGGCGGCCGACGGCCTGATCGCCGCCATGCTGTTTTTCGTCTTGCAGACACTTTCCTTGATCCTGCTCAAAGGGAGCAGTGCGACGCCGCTGGCGCAGCTGGCCATCGCCTTCGGCGCGGCCGGTGCGCTCACGTATGCGCTGCTGCGCCTCGTCTACTGGCGTGCCAGGACGGCCGGCGTGCCGCGCATCGGACAGGGCCGCCAGCCGTGGCGCCGGGGAGTCGCGGGCGCCTGTGCCGCGGCGCTGTTCGGCATCGGCTGCGCGGCCCTGTTGCCGCCGCCCGCTGCGCCATTGATGCAGATCAATGGCGACGGACTGTGGCTGCTGGCCGTGGGCGTGCTGGCCGCACCCCTGTGCGAGGAATTCATCTTCCGCGGCTTGCTGCAGGGCGGCTTGCGCCGTTCTCTGCCCGCCTGGCAAGCGATCGGCATCGCCGCCGCGCTGTTTGCCATCGTGCATCCACCCGCCGCCATGCTGCCCGTCTTCGTGCTGGGCCTGTGCACGGGCATCGCATACGAGCGCAGCGGCGCGCTGCTGGCGCCCATGCTTACACACGCGCTCTACAATGCCGCCATGCTCGGCTATCAGATGAATAGCTGATTGTTGCCGGGTTTGCTAGAATCCCACACGTTTCCGTCCGTATCCCAACCAATGACTACGCACAGATCACGCATGAATCCACGCTTGTTCGTCCCATTTATCCTCGTTGCGCTGCTGAGCGGCTGCACGGTACTCGCCCTGCGCCCCAACCGCGGCGTCGAAAACCGCACGTTTACCGTGCAGGAAACCCCGCGCCTGCGCATCGACGCGCCCAAGGCGCGCATCCAGAATCCCATGCCGAATGACCACTTCATCGGCATCGCCCTGTCCGGCGGGGGCAGCCGCGCAGCCAATTTCTCGGCCGCCTCGCTGGAACAGCTGGAACAGTTCGGCCTCGTCAGCGGCGCCTCGGCCATTTCCGGCGTGTCGGGCGGCGCCATCGCGGGCGGCTACTATGCGCTGCATGGCAAGCAGACGGACTGGCCCTTGCTGCGCAGCAAGCTGAAAACGGATTTCTTTGGACAGACCATCTTGAAACCCGCCAACCTGACGACGATGTTGTTGACGAACAAGACGCGCACCTCGTTCCTGTCCGACGTGCTCGACGATGTGCTGTACGACAAGAAAACCTACCAGGACTTGCCGCACGACGGCCCCATCTTCCTGGCCAACGCAACGGACGCCACCGATGGCGGCAAGCGCGTGGTGTTTTCCTACGAGTATTTTTACAGCACCCTGCATTCGCCGATCCAGGATATCCGCCTGGCAACAGCCGTGGCCACCTCGGCCGCGTTTCCCGGCGTGTTCGACTCCGTCACCTTCGAGCGCTTCCGCCCGAAAAACAGTTTCGTGCCGGAACTCGGCTCCGAATCGCGCGAATCGCCGTCGTACGTGCATTTGTTCGATGGCGGCGCGGCCGACAACCTGGGCGTGGAAACCCTGTGGGACGTGGCCCTGACGCAGCTGTACGGCAACGACATGGCCGTCGTGCCGCCGCGCCTGAACAGCAAGCCCTTCATCCTCATTTCCATCGATGCCAACGCGCCCAATTCCAGCGCCGTGTTTGAAAAGATGTCGGACGAGCGCCAGCCGCTGGACCGCATCTTCAACAAGAATATCTACGATGCCGTCGACGCCCTGTTCTCGCGCCAGCGCAAGGAAAACCTCGTCAAGATGGGCTTTGGCCAAGCCCGCTTCGATACCATCACGCATGAAAACTTTGGCGACCTGAGCCAGAAATTCGTGAAGGGCAAGCGCACCTCGGCCTTCGCCATTCCCGTGCTGTGCCGCCCCCACCTGGGCCAGTACCGCTGCGAAGTCGATGCGGCCGATCCCTTGCCCGGCCAGATCCGCACGCGGCTGGAAGGCTTTGCCTGGCATATTTCCATCGACCAGATCGCCTCATTGGCGCTGCGCCTGGCCAGCGAGGACGTACACGTCGACGGTGCACGCAA
This sequence comes from Janthinobacterium sp. MP5059B, assembly GCF_001758645.1. Lineage (NCBI taxonomy): Bacteria > Pseudomonadati > Pseudomonadota > Betaproteobacteria > Burkholderiales > Oxalobacteraceae > Janthinobacterium > Janthinobacterium sp. MP5059B. The sequence goes on from NZ_LRHX01000002.1 coordinate 77,338, forward strand.
GGAAGAGCGCGCCGCCCTCGTCAAGCTGCAACGCCTGGCCACGCAAACGAAAACCCATCTGAAGCTGACGGGTCCGGAAAATTGCAGCCCGGAAGTGCTGCAATCGGCCCTGTATAGCGCCGCGCGCGTGCTGATCCTCGACGACGAAGAATCGCGCTTTGCCCTGTGCGACTACATGCTGGCGGGCCAGCTGATCAATGACGACACCGTCTGCAAGCAGCGCTATGTGCACGCCGTGCCCCGCTTTGCCATCGAAAGCGAAGATTTGCAGTACCGCAACCTGAGTTCGGACGGCAATTCCGTGAACGTGCCGATCCGCTGCAAGAAGTGAGCGCCCACAAAAAAGCCCGCACGATCGCTCGTGCGGGCTTTAGCGCAAGGATTCCAAGCGCCCGGCTGATCTAGATCAACCGACTACGCCTGCGCATGTAGCTGCGGCTTAACGCACCTTCCAGTTCCTGCTCCGTTTTATGCTGGTTCACCGTGTACAGGGCCCACAGGGCCGCCGGCGCCCAGCCGATCACAGTGCACTGCAAGATCAAGGCGGCGGCACCGGCCAGCGGGCGCCCCAGCATGAAAAACGTGAGACACGGAAGTAGCAAGGCTATCAGCAATCGCATCACGACATACTCTCCTTCAATATAGAGCAGCGGACAAGGGCCGGTATCCGGTCCGTCCCCCGCCCGCTGCGTACTGCTCTTTATAGATGCACGGAAATCTGGGGCATCAAGTCGTCAAACGTGCGACCGTTGCCGTTTTCTCCGATGGCGTGCATCTTCCATTCGCCGTTATGGCGGTACAGCTTGGCCATGATCTGTGCCGTGTGGGAACCTTGCACAGACAGGTTGAAACGCGCGACTTCCTGGTTATTGCTGGCATTCAAGATGCGGCAATAAGCGTTTTCCACCTGCGAGAAGTTCTGGCCAGTAAAGCTGTTGACGGTGAAGACCAGGCTTTTCACGTTCGCCGGCACTTTCGACAGATCGACATTGATCTGTTCGTCGTCGCCATCGCCCGCGCCCGTGCGGTTGTCGCCCGTGTGGACGATGCTGCCGTCCTTGCTTTTCAGCTGGCGGAACCAGACGATGTCGGACGTGCTCTTGTTCTCATCGAACATGACGCACGACGCGTCCAGGTCGACGGCTTCCGTCTTCGAACCGAAACCGAGGAAACCCTTGGTCTTGGCCGCATCCCAGCCCAGGCCCATGGTGATACGGGTCAGGGTGGTACCAGCTTCTTTGTCCAGAGAAATCTTCTGGCCTTTGCTCAAATTGACAGACATACGCATTGCTCCTGTTTGGTTGGTTGCATCAACTGCTCTTACGCCGGCTTGCTTTGGGTCCAGGCGAGGAAGGCCGCGCGGTTGCGCGAACACACGAGGATTTTTCCCGTGCCTGAAAACTTCAGTACCATGCCCTCGCCGCTGGTCTGGCTATTGATCAGGTTACCCAGAAAGCCGCCGCTGCTGCCGGTCGTCATGGAAATTTCGTATTGCAGGCGGTTGTCCCAGCATACGACGTGCGAGTTATCGATCACCACGTCCTTGCCAGGCGTCACTTCCAGTATCGACATCGCGCCAAAACCGGACACCGCCAACTGGCCGCTGCCTGCCGTCTCGGTGATGAAAAAACCACCGCTCTGGGCAAACAGCGCATTGCCAAGGCTTTGCGTGCGCACCTTCAATTCCACGCCAGACGTGGCCGCCACGAAAGCGCCGTCGCTGATCATGTATTGTTGGGCGCCAACCTCGAGCACCCGCATCGCGCCAGGCAAGGTGGGCGACAGCAAGCAATCGCCATCACCCCGCATGGCCTCGATATGCTGCTGAAAGAACGATTCCCCGTTGGCAAAGGTGCGCATCAGCGCGGCGCCTATGCCGCCGGTCATCTTGCCTTTCAGCTCAAGATTGGTTTCCATCATCACCATCGCATTGGATTCGCAATAAATCTTCTCGCCCTTGGCAAGCGACACATGCAGGAACGGATCGACGTCCCCGGTAATACTAAAAACTGGCATCTGACTGTTCCTTCCTCAACGATGATGATGGTGTCGGGCTAAACCGCCCTTACTACAGAATAACGGTGCCGCACAAAACCGTAGCGAGCGGATGTGATTTGTGGCCGAGAAGCGCAACCGTACTTTAGTACGGTGAGCATCGCCGGCCGCAAAGCGCACCGCGCAGTAGGTTTGGTGTGGCTACCTTACACGCCGACGCCGAACGATGCTGCGAGTGGACCCAGGCCGCCTTTATAGCCCTGGCCGATGGCCTTGAATTTCCAATCGGCGCCATTGCGGTAGATTTCGCCGAAGACCATGGCCGTTTCCGCCGAACCGTCTTCCGACAGGTCGAAGCGGGCGATTTCCGTGTTGCCATTGGCATTCACGCAGCGTACATACGCCTTCGATACCATACCAAAGTTTTGCTTGCGCGCTTCGGCATCGTGAATCGTGACGCAGACGGCGATCTTGTCGATCTCGGCTGGCACGGTGGCCAGGTCGACGATGACGGTTTCATCATCGCCATCGCCGGCGCCGGTGGTGTTGTCGCCCGAGTGGGTGACGGAACCGTCGCTCGATTTCAGGTTGTTGTAGAAAATCATGTCGACGTCGGCGCGAACCTTGCCGTCGGCCTTCAACAGGAACACGGAACCGTCGATGTCGAACGCGGCGCCATCGGTGGCGCGGGCATCCCAGCCCAGGCCGATGATCATCTTCGAAATGCCAGGGGCTTCCTTGCTCAGGTTGACGTTGCCGCCTTTTTGCAGACTGATTGCCATGATGTATTTCTCCTATGTGGGTTGTATATGACCAAACACCTGGCGTCCTCCACCGGCCTGACTCCCCAGGCCGGCGGCGACGCTTGCTACAACTTGCCGACAAACCGGTGTAGTCGTTTGCCGCGCATTCTTTACACTGCTGCTGTCTTGGCCGGTTCCAGCGCTTCCGCCTGGCCTTCTTCAAGCGCCATCCTGCGCTTGTAGCGGATCGACGACCACAGCGAGGCGAGAATGAAGGCCACCCCGATCAGACCCGTGAAGATCTCGGGAATGTGGAACTTCATGCTGACCAACATGATCACGGCCAGGATACCGATCGCATAGTGCGCACCGTGCTCCAGATAAACGAACTCGTCGAGCGTGCCCTTGCGGACCAGGAACACCGTCATCGAGCGCACGAACATCGCGCCAATCGCCAGGCCCAGCATGATGATCACGACATCCTTGGTGATGGCAAACGCGCCGATCACGCCGTCAAAGCTGAACGAAGCATCGAGCACTTCCAGGTACAGGAAGCCGCCAATACCGCCGCGCTTGACGATGTCGCCCACGTTGCCGTCGCCGTTATCGCCTTCCAGCAAGCCGCTGACCACATCGACGCCCACGTAGGTCAAGATACCCCACAGGCCGGCCGTCAGCACCACCAGTTTCTGGCCTTCTTCGATCATCGACAGGCTGGCCATCAGGGTGCCCAGCGCGATCATCACGGAAATCGAGGAGATCTTGCCCAGCGCGCCCAGTTTTTCTTCAATACGGCCCAGCCAGTGCGTTTCTTTTTCCGAGTCCAGCAGGAAGTTCAGGAACACCAGCAGCAGGAAGATGCCGCCAAAGGCCGCCACTTCCGCATGGTGATTCGTCAAGTGCATCGAGTACTGTTCAGGATTGCTCAGTGCCAGATTCCATACTTCCATCAAACCCAGGTCCGCCGCTTGCGCCACGATGACCAGCGGGAATACCAGACGCATGCCGAAGACGGCGATGATGATACCGACGCCCAGGAACAGGCCCTGCCAGAACTTGTCCCAATTCTTCAGCACCGAAGCATTGACCACCGCGTTGTCGAACGACAGCGAGACTTCCATCACGCCCAGGATCACCGCGATACCGAGCGCCGCCAGCATCGTCTGCACGCCACCGTGCGTGTAACCCCACCAGGCGGAAATGCCCAGACAGATAAATGTCACTAGAAATGACACTCTGAAATGTTTCATCGATAGTTCCCCTTTATCCAAATTCAATGGAACGTAGTATAAGGACGTGTGACACATTTAAAAATAGAAGATAATGGAAGCATTACTTCGCAAAAACAGAAGATAGGACCACACGATGAAAACCACGGGCTTCAATTACCGCCATTTGTACTTCTTTTGGGTGGTCGCCAAGGAAGGCGGCGTGACGCGCGCGGCCGAGCGGCTGGGACTGGCCGTGCAAACCATCAGCACGCAGCTGGCCTTGCTGGAAAAGGAACTGGGCAGATCCCTGCTGCAGCCGCAGGGACGACGCCTGGTGCCGACGGAAGCGGGCCGCCTGGCGCTCGGCTACGCGGACCAGATTTTCCTGCTGGGCGAACAGATGCAGGAAGCGCTTGCCGACACCGACGCGGAAAAGATGCGCCTGACGGTAGGCATTTCCGACTCGCTGCCGAAACTGATGGCGTATCGCATGCTCGACGCCACGCGCCGCCTGGACAAGCCCGTCAAGCTCGTGTGCCTGGAAGATGAATTCGAATCCCTGCTGGCCGACCTGGCCCTGCACAAGCTGGACCTGGTCTTGACGGACCGTGCCGTGCCGGCCGGCGCCAGCCTGCGCGTGTCCAGCCACTTGTGGGGCGAGAGCGCCATGAAGCTGTTCGCCATCCCCGCGCTGGCCGAGCGCTACCGCGAAGATTTCCCGCACCGCCTGAGCGGCGCCCCCTTCCTGCTGCCGGCGCGCAACAACGCCCTGCGCGGGCGCATCGACGAATGGATGGTGCAGCAAGGCGTGCGCCCCGATGTGGTCGGCGAATTCGAGGACAACGCCATGCTCAACGCGTTCGGCCGCAAGGGGCTGGGCCTGTTCTTCGCGTCCGCCAGCCTGGCCGCCGACATCGAGGAGCAATTTGGCGCCGTGCTGGTCGGCGACGCCTCGTCCCTGCGCGAGCAGTTTTACGTCATCTCGAACGAGCGCAAGATCATGCACCCGGCACTCGATGTCATTTTGGCAGCCGTGCCGAGCCGGCACTGATCAGTCGCCCAGGTCGGCAGCGATGGCCGCCAGCCAGGCCGCCTGGTCCGGCTCGCAACTGTCCACATTCGCCAGCTGGATCACGGACAGGCCCGCCTCGGGCACGCGCAGCAGCAAGGCCCGGAAACCCCACAGTCCGCCGTCATGGAACACCACCGTTCGTCCGCCATGCCCGATTTGCTCCAGCCCGTAGCGGTAGGACCAGCTCAGGCCATCGGGGCCCGGCGTTTCCGCCAGCTGCGCGCGCACCAGGCTGGACGGATCGCGGTACTGGCGCTGCCAGTCGCGCTCCCACAGGGCCAGGTCGTGCAGCGAGGCATACACGCCGCCGTCACCGACCGTATTCGCATTGCCCAGGTGCTGGCGATAACCGCCCGCCTGCGCGGGATCAACGCTATAGCTGCGCACGCGCTGGGGCATGACAGCTTGCCGGTCGACATCGAAGGCCGTGGCGTGCATGCCCAGCGGCGCGAACAGGCGTTCGCGCGCCTGCGCCGCCAGCGGCTGGCCGGCGAGCGCTTCCACCAGCTTGGCCAGCAAGATGTAATTGCAATTGCTGTAGGCATGCGCGCTACCGGGCGGAAATGTCAGATCCTCCATCCGCGCGATCAGGCGCAGCAGCAACGCATTGTCAAAATAATCGCTGTCGTGGCGGCCCAGCTGGCATGCCAGGTAGTCGAAATAATCGGGAATGCCGCTGGTGTGATTCAACAATTGACGCACCGTGATGGCGGCGCCGAACTGGCGCACTTCGGGCAGATGGGGCGCCACGTCGTCATCGAGGCCGATGGCGCCCTGGCGCACCAGGTCGAGCACGCAGGCGGCCGTGAATTGCTTCGATTCCGACGCCAGGTAATAGCGCGACTGCGCCGTCAGGGGCACGCCCAGTTCCAGGCACGCCAGGCCATGATGCAGTTCCAATAAGGTCTCGCCGTCGCGCTGGATCAGCGCGCTGAAACCGGGACCGTGCGCCGGCAGGCTGGCTTGCAAGGCAAGAAAGTGGCTGAGCAGATTTTTCATGGCGCGATCTTAGCATGCAGGCAAGATTACTTTTGCGCCATATTCATTAGCTAATCCGATAAATCCATTCGAAAATAACGTTTGAATAATCAATCAAAAGCGATTGTAATAAAGCCTGAGACAAACACGCGCCCGTCCCTCGCCGGCAGGGCGCGATCACCATAAAAACAGGAGCGGCACCATGTCCACGGCAGGCACGACGATCGATATTCCCGATCTCATCAATAACAACAAGATCGGCTCCTTCCAGATCGGCATGCTGATCCTGTGCGGGCTGTGCGTCATCATGGATGGCTTCGACGTGCAGGCCATGGGCTATGTGGCGCCCGCCATCATTGCCGACTGGCATGTGAGCAAGGCCAACCTGGGCCCCGTGTTCGGCGCGGGTCTCCTGGGCATGCTGGTGGGCTCGCTCGTCTTCAGCATCACGGCCGACAAGTTCGGCCGCCGTCCCGTGCTGATCGGCTCGACCATCTTCTTTTCGCTGTGCATGCTGGTCACGCCGCTGGCCACCACCATCGAGCAATTGCAGCTGATCCGTTTCATCACGGGCCTGGGCCTGGGCGCCGTGATGCCGAACGCCATGGCGCTGGCCGGCGAATACAGCCCCCTGCGCAAGAAAGTCACCCTGATGATGCTGGTCTCGTGCGGCTTTACCCTGGGCGCCGTGCTGGGCGGTTTATTGTCCGCCGCGCTGATTCCCGCCTTCGGCTGGCAATCCGTGTTTTACGTGGGCGGCGTAGTGCCGCTCGCCATCGGCGTGCTGATGTTCTTCCTGCTGCCGGAATCGATGCAATTCCTGGTGCTCAAGAAACGCAAGCTGGATAAAGTCGCCAAGTGGCTGAAACGCATCGACCCGACGGTCACCATCACGGCCGACACGCAATACCTCGTGCACGAGAAAGAGCACAAGGGTGCGCCCGTGCTGCAATTGTTTACGGGCGGCCGCGCAAAGATGACGATCCTGCTGTGGGTCATCAACTTCATGAACTTGCTCAACTTGTATTTCCTGTCCAACTGGTTGCCGACGATTGCCAAGGAAGCAGGCTTGTCCACGGCCAACGCCGTGCTGGCCGGCACGGCCCTGCAAGTGGGCGGCACCATCGGCACCCTGGTCATGGGCCAGCTGATCGACCGCTCCAGCTTCCGCCGCATCCTGCTGCCATGCTTCCTCGTCGCCGCCGTGGCGATTGCCCTGATCGGCCGTCCGGACGTCTCGCTCGCTTTCCTGTTCATCACGATCTTCATCGCCGGTTTTTGCGTGGTGGGCGGCCAGCCGGCCGTCAATGCCCTGGCGGCCAGCTACTATCCGACCACCCTGCGTTCGACGGGCATCGGCTGGAGCCTGGGCATCGGGCGCATCGGCTCCATCATCGGCCCCGTGCTCGGTGGCGAGCTGATCCGCCTGAACTGGCCCAACAGCACGATTTTCCTCGTCGTCGCCATTCCCGCCATCGTCTCGGCCGTCATGGTCTTTGCCATGCGCGGCGGGCCGCAAACGGCGGCCAAAGGCTGAACAAGCGTGAAAAACCTGCCGCGCCCGCCCGCCTGCACAGGCGGCGAGCGCGGCTAAATTAGGCTATGGCGCCCTTCGTCGTTTAAGATGTCGTTTTTACAGCCCATCTTCAGCGCCCCCATGCACAATGTCTTGCTAGTCCTGCTCGCCCTCTTCCTGGTCGCGCTGAACGGTTTTTTTGTTGCCGCCGAATTTGGCATCGTCACCTTGCGACGCACGCGCATCCGCGCCATCGCCAAGACACAGGGATTGCGGGGCCGCATCCTGGCCAAGGTGCATGGCCAGCTGGACGCCTACCTGTCCGCCTGCCAGCTGGGCATCACCCTCGCTTCTCTGGGCCTGGGCTGGGTCGGCGAACCGGCGTTTGCCGGCTTGCTCGAACCGCTGTTCGGCGCCATCGGCGTCACATCGCAAGAGCTGATCCACGGCGTGTCCTTCGTCGTCGCCTTCAGCGTGATTTCTTTCCTGCATATCGTCGTGGGCGAACTGGCGCCCAAATCGATGGCCATCCGCAACCCGGAAGCCGTCGGCCTGTGGAGCGCGATTCCCCTGTACGGTTTTTACTGGGCCATGTATCCGGCCATCTACCTGCTCAACGCCAGCGCCAACTGGGTGCTGCGCATGGCGGGCCTGTCCGGCAAGGGCGGCCACGACGCCCATTATTCGTCCGAAGAACTGAAACTGATCCTGCGCACCAGCCAGCCGGGCGAGAAATTCACGCGCGACGAGCGCAACATCCTGGCGCAATCGCTTGATTTCGAACAGATGACGGTGTCGGACCTGATGCGCCCGATCAATGAAGTGATCGCCCTGCACGCTTCAAACACCCTGGAAGAAAACCTCGACACGGTGCTGCGCAACCGCTTCAGCCGCTACCCGTATTTCGACATGAATGAAGACGACGTGCTGGGCGTGGTGCACTTGAAAGACCTGTTCTTTGCCCAGCAGGCAGGCAAACCGATCACCTCGCTCACGCCGTTTCTGCGTCCCGTCGACATCATTTCCGCGCGCACGCCGGCGCTGGAACTGTTCCGCCGCTTCCGCGACGGCGCGCCCCACTTCGCCCTGATCGGCGAAAAGGGCAAGCGCCCGCTGGGTTTCATCACCCTGGATAACTTGCTCGGCGCCATGGTCGGCGAAATCCGCGATGAATTCCGCCGCAATGAAAACGACTGGCTCAAGCAAAGCGACGGTACCCTGATCGGCAAGGCCAGCCTGCCCATCTTCTCGCTTGAACGCATCCTCGGCATCGATATCGAAAACGAGGAACTGGGGCTGGACGACGTGGAATCGGTGGGCGGCTTGATCATGGTCAAGCTGGGCGACATTCCGAAGCAGGGCCAGCGCATCACCTTTGTCGACTTCGACATCGTCGTCAAGAAGATGAACGGACCCCGCATCGTGCTGATCAAGGTGATTCCGAAGCAGGAACGGGACCTGGATGCGGACTTGCGCGATTAATCTTTTTTCAAGGTAATCGTATCTTTGCCCTGCGGCACGGTGGTCTCGCCCACCGTCCACGTTTGCAGCAAGCTGTACAGTACCGCCAGCAGGGTCGGCCCGATGAAAATGCCGACGAAGCCGAAGGCCAGCACGCCGCCCAGCACGCCGAGCAGCACCAGCAGGAAGGGCAGGCTGCTGCCGCGGCTGATCAGCATGGGCTTGACCACATTGTCCACGCCGCTGATCAGCAAACCGCCCCACACCAGCATGAAGATGCCCCAGCCCGTCTGGCCGTCATTGAACAGCCAGATGGCGGCGCCGCCCCAGATCAGGGGCGGGCCCACGGGAATCAGCGAAAAGATGAAGGTGGCCACGCCCAGCAGCGCCACGGCCGGCACGCCGGCGATCAGGAAACCCACCACGGCCACCAGGGCTTGCGCCAGCGCCGTGCCCAGCAAGCCGTACATGACGCCGCGCACGGTGCGGCTGATGGTCAGGCCCACGCCAGGCGCGCTGTCGCCGATGATGCGGCCGGCGCCCGTCATCAGGGCACGGCTCAGCTGCTGGCCGTCGCGGTAGAGGAAGAAGCTGACGAACACGGCCAGGCTGGTCTGCGCCAGGCCCGTGCCCAGCAGGATGCCGCCGGAAGCGAGGAAATGGCGCGCCGGTTCCAGCATCGTCTTGCCCAAGTTCAGTAATTCCTCGCGGTCGGCGAGCAGGCGCTCCACGTAGCCAGCGATGGTTTCGCCCACCACGGGAATGCTGGCCAGCCAGGCCGGCGGATGCAGGCCGCCCGACTCCAGCGCCGTGCGCAACTGTTCATAGATGCGCGACACATTGTCGGCCAGGTTGTAGGTGACAAGGGCCAGCGGCAGCACGATGACCAGGATCAAGGACAGGGTCATGATGGCGGCCGCCCAGTTGCGCCGGCCTTTCAGGCGTTCGAGCAGCAGCAGATACAGGGGCCAGCTGGAAATGCCCACGCAGGCGGCAAACAGCATGGCGGCGAGGAAGGGCCGCAAGACGAAAAAGCAGCCGATCAACAGGAAGATGATGGCTGCCAGGCGGGCGTGCGGCTCGAAACGTTTATCCATGTACTGCGTATCCTGAAGATGGCGCCCGGGAGCGCGATCAGGTCAGGATAGCAGAAGTTTAAGATCGTGCGCGATGGCGGCAGGCTTTTCGCCGTGGCGCACGAACAGGCGGATCTTGCCTTCGCGGTCGAAGACATAGGTGCCGGCCGTGTGGTCGACCGTGTAGCTCTCGTCCGTCTCGCCCTCGACCTTGGCGTAATACACCTTGAATTCCTTGGCTACCTTGGCCGTCGCGGCCGCATCGCCATATAGTCCCACGAAGCGCTTGTCGAAGGCCGGCACGTATTCGGCCAGCAAGGCTTGCGTGTCGCGCTCGGGGTCGACGGTGACGAACAGCACTTGCACCTGGTCCGCCTGCGGGCCCATTTCCTGCATCACCTGCGCCATGTCGGCCATGGTGGTAGGACACACGTCCGGGCATTGCGTGTAGCCGAAGAACATCAGCACCAGCTTGCCCTTGTAGTCGGCCAGGGTGCGCGGATGGCCCGTGTGGTCCGTCAGCGCGAACTCGCGCGCGTAGCCGAGGCCCGTCACGTCCGTGTTCTTGAAGGCCAGCTTCGGCGCGGCAGGCTTGCCGCAGCCGGCCAGGACGGCGACCAGCGCGGCCGCCAGCAACAGAGTCAGGTATTTTTTCATGTGCCGAGAGGAATGTAGTGGTCGATCAGCAAAGCCGCGAACAGCAAGGCCAGGTAGATGATGGAAAACGTAAAGGCCTTGCGCGCGATCAAATCCGTGTAGTGGCGGTACATCTTCCACGCGTAGTACAGGAAGCCGGCGTTCAGCACCACGGCCGAAGCCAGGTAGATCAGGCCGCTCATGCGCACGGCATACGGCAGCAAGGTGGTGGCGGCCAGCGCGATCGAGTACAGCCAGACGTGGAATTGCGTAAACTTCAAGCCGTGCGTGACGGGCAGCATGGGCAAGCCCGAGCGCGCGTAATCGTCGCGGCGGTACATGGCCAGGGCCCAGAAATGCGGCGGCGTCCAGACAAAGATGATCAGGACCAGCAACCACGCCTGCATCGGCACGTCGTTGGCGACGGCGGCCCAGCCCAGCGCGGGCGGCATGGCGCCGGACAGGCCGCCGATGACGATGTTTTGCGGCGTGGCGGGTTTCAGCACCATCGTATAGATCAGGGCGTAGCCGACAAAGGTGACAAAGGTCAGCCACATGGTCAGCGGATTGACGAGGTGATACAGGATCGCCATGCCCAGGCCGCCGATCACCAGCGCGAATACCACCGTCTGTTTCACCGTGATGTCGCCCATGGCCATCGGGCGGCGCGCCGTGCGGGCCATGCGCGCGTCGATCTCGCGCTCGGCCAGGCAATTGACGGCAAACGCGGCGCCGGCCAGCAGCCAGATGCCGATGGTGCCGAACACCACCGCGTGCCAGTCAGGCAACTCCTCGCTGGCCAGGAACATGCCGATGACGGCGCAAAACACGGCCAGTTGCGTCACGCGGGGCTTGGTCAGCGCCCAATACTGGGCGATGCGGGGGGATGGTTTACGGCTGATGGTCTGAGTAGTCATTTATGCGATACGGGAAGGACTGGCTGGTGCCGAGGGCACTGGCGCGGCGGCGGAAGCAGATTTCCGCGCTACATCGAGTTGGAATTTAGCCTTGTAGTTTAACATGGTCAGCAATAAGACGAGCAGCGCCGCCCCGCCGTTATGCATGACGGCAATCGACAATGGCCAGCTCAGGTAGATGGTCGCCAGGCCCGTGGCCGCCTGCAGTGCCAGCACCAGCGCCACCCAGCGGGCCGTGCCGCGCAAGGACGGCAGTTTCCACGCGCGAAACACCGTGTAGCCGATGCCAGCGAGCACGATGAAGGCGAAATTGCGGTGCACCCAGTGAATGGCCGTCAGCGCGGAAAACGGCAAATAATGGCCGGCGGCCGTCTTGCCCAGTTCGCGCCACAGATGAAAACCATGCTCGAAATCCATTTCCGGAATCACCTTGCCGCCGCACAGGGGGAAATCCGTGCAGGCCAGCGTGGCGTAGTTGGTGCTCACCCAGCCGCCCAGCGCGATCTGCACGGTCAACAGCACCAGCGAAAAGATGGCCAGCGCGCGCACGGGGCGCAGCACGGCAGCGTCCGCATCGGCGCGCTTGATTGGCGCCACGGCATGGTCCTGGCGTCCGCCCAGCCACGTCAGCATGGCCAGCAAGCCCATGCCCAGCAGCAAGTGGATGGTGACGATCACCGGTTGCAGCTTCAGGGTGACGGTCCAGGCACCGAACGCGCCCTGCAGGCAGACGAACAAAAACAGCGCCGTCGGCAGCGCGGGGGCGAATTCCTCGCGTTTGCTTTTCTTCCACTGGCGCCACGCCTGCACCATCATCGCCACGATCAGCACGCCGATGGCCATGGCCAGGTAGCGGTGCGTCATTTCGATCCATGCCTTGACCACCGTGACGGGCCCCGTCGGCATCAGGGTTTCCGCCGCCACGATGTGCTCGTGCGCGAGGAAAGGATTGGCCGAGCCATAGCAGCCTGGCCAGTCCGGGCAGCCCAGGCCGGAATCGGACAGGCGCGTAAAGCCGCCAAACATGATCAGGTCGACCGTCAGGAAGACGGCGATCCACACGAGCTTGCGGTATTTATTGGCGTCCGCGGACACCCAGACCATGGTCAGCGGCAGCAGCGCCACCAGCAGACCCGTCAAGCCCAGCTGGGCCAGCGCGGAGAGATGCATCGTCGGCATGCAGACTCCTCAACCGATCGCCGAAGCTTTGAGCAGCTTGGCGATGTCTTTCTTGATCTTGTTCGGGTCCGCGTCTTTCGGGAAGCGCATCATCAGATTGCCCAGCGGATCGATCAAATAAAAATGGTCGCTGGTCTTGCCGCCCGGCTCCACGGGCAGCCACGCTTTCAAGGCGTCGCTATTAACGCGCAGCATGCTGGTGCCATCGAATTCGCGCATCACGAGGGTGTCGAGCGGCTGGGCATCCGTCACCAGCCAGACCCGTTCCAGGCGTTCGCGTTCCTTGCCCTGCATGAGGCGCAGTTGTTGCATGTCAAACAATTGCTTCTTACATGCTTCCTGGCAATCGGATGGCCCCGTTTGCAGCAGCACCCACTTGCCCTTGAATTGCGCCAGCGGTGCCGCCTTGCCGTCCAGTTCCGCCACCTGCAATTGCGCTTCGGGAATCGGATGCAAGCGCGGGTCGATCAGGGCGCCGTAATTGTTGCGGCCCGTGGGCTTGATGATGTAATACGTGAAATACGAGGCGATGATGGGAAACGCGCACACGGCAACGACGGCCAGCAATTTCCACCGTCCCGTATTTTGTGCCTGTTTATTGCTGCTGTCTTGCGTTGTGTCAGGGCTGTTTGTTTGCACGTCGAAATCCTGTAAAGACAAAAAATAGAAAGGCCATCAGTGCCAGTGCATACCACTGGAATGCATAGCCGCGGTGCTTGTCGGCGCCCAGGTCGGGCGCCGGCCAGTCGCGCACGGGAAGCTGGCCGGATGCTGGCGCCGTCGCTGAAGGATCCACTGAATCAGCCGTTTGTTCGAGAATAAATGGCTGCAAGGCCAGGCCGCTCGCCTGGGCCAGCTGGGCGATATCGGCATTTTGCACGATGGCGTGCGGCGCCAGGGCCGGTGCCGTGCCCAGCTCCATCACATGGCCCGCATTCAGCCGCGCGATGCCGGAAATCGTCACCGTGCCGGCCGGCGTGGCGTAATCGGGAATGCGCGTGCGCTCGGCATTGTTGCGCGGCAACCAGCCCTGCGCCACCAGCACGTGCATGGCAGAACCGTCGATCTGGAATGGCGTGAGCACGTGAAAACCGGCCTGGCCCTTGTAGGGGCGGTTGTCCAGGTACACGGTCCAGGCGGGCACGAAATGGCCAGTGACGGTGATCCGGCGATATTCGATCGCTTGCGCATCGGCCGGCAGCATGGGCGCGGCCGTCAATGCCAGCGGTGCGGCCAGGTTGCCCGCCTCGAGCCGGGCGGCGCGGCCGACTTTCTCGTCGCCACGGCGCTGCTGCCATTGCGCCAAAGAACACCCCAGGGCCACCAGTAGCAGCATTACAATAAATGGAATCCATCTAAAATGGAAGCGGATACGCATTACAATGAAACCTCCTCAAGCCTGGCGCTACCATCCATGAAAATCCTCGTTGCCATTGCCTTCATCCTGATTCTGGGCAGCCTGGGCTCGGCCCTGTTCTTCCTCATGCGCGACAAGGGCAAGAGCAACCGCACCGTGCAAGCGCTGGCCCTGCGCGTGGGCTTGTCGATCACCCTGTTTTTGCTGATCCTGCTGGCGCACAAGCTCGGCTATATCCAGCCGACGGGCATACACTAAGCTTCTTGCCTGATTGGCAAATTCTTCAGACTAAGAAAAAAGCCGTACCCAGGATGTCCCGGTACGGCTTTTTTTATGGTGCCGGCGCGCCCCTCAACAACGCGCGCCCTGCCCCGCCATTATAACCAATACACGACCACGTACAGGCCCAGCCAGACGACGTCGACAAAGTGCCAGTACCAGGCGGCGCCTTCGAAGCCGAAGTGGTGCTCGGGCGTAAAGTGGCCTTTCAGCACGCGGTACAGGATGACGGACAGCATGATGGCGCCCAGAGTCACGTGGAAGCCGTGGAAACCCGTCAGCATGAAGAAGGTGGCGCCGTAGATGCCCGACGTCAATTTCAAGTTCAGTTCGCTGTAGGCGTGGATGTATTCATACACCTGGAAGCCCATGAAGATGGCGCCCAGCAAGATCGTGGCGAACAGGAACAGGGCCGTCATGCCGCGGTGGCCGGCGCGCAGCGCATGGTGCGAAATGGTCAGGGTCACGCCCGACAGCAGCAGCAAGGCCGTGTTGATGGTCGGAATCCAGAACGGCGTCATGGTGGTGAATTCCTGCACCGTGCCAGCCGGGCCCGTATTGCCCCAGTGGGCGGCGAAATCGGGCCAGATCACCTTGTGGTCAAGGTCGGCCAGCCACGGCATGGAGATGCTGCGCGCGTAGAACAGGGCGCCGAAGAAGGCGGCGAAGAACATGACTTCCGAAAAGATGAACCAGCTCATGCTCCAGCGGAAGGAGTGGTCGATGCGCTCGCTGTACAGGCCCTGTTCCGATTCGCTGATGGCGTCGCCGAACCAGAAATACAGCACCAGCAGGATGCCGGCCAGGCCCAGGTAATTCAGGTACGGGCCCCAGGAAACGTCGTTGACCCAGGCCGAGGCGCCGATCATGGTCAGCAGCAGGCTGGCGCCGCCCAGCATGGGCCAGCGCGACGGGCCGGGCACAAAATAATAAGGTACGGCGGCGTGGTTGGAACTCATCATCATCTCCTCAAAAACTTATAGGGTGGTTTTTTATAATTTATAAAACGACGAATTTGACAATCGAAATCAATATGCCGATCAGGCAAGCCACCACCAGGAAACCGGCGATGACGATGTGCACGGGGTTGAGCTTGGCCGAATCCGTGTCGAAATCGCTCTTGCGGCGCAGTCCCGTGAATGACCACACGACGGCCCGCAGCGAATACAGGAACGACGCTTTTTCAGGCTGCTTGGATTCGCCCATGCCACTCTCCTATTGGACGGCCGGCGTCTGAGCCTGGCTCAGACCGGCTATCTCGAAAAACGTGTACGACAGGGTGATGGTTTTCACCTCTTTCGGCAGGGCCGGATCGAGGAAGAACACCACCGGCATCTGCCGCGCTTCCTTCGGTTTCAAGGTCTGCTGCTTGAAGCAGAAGCACTCGACCTTCTTGAAATGCGGCGTGGCGCTCTGCGGCGCGTAGCTGGGGATGGCTTGCGCGTTGACGACGCGGTTTTGCGTGTTGACCACTTCATACATGACGGTCACCAGTTCGCCCGGATGCACCTGCATGCTCGACACCGTCGGGCGGAAGCGCCATGGCCCCTGCGCATTGCCGTCGAACTCGACGGTGATGCTGCGCGTCGTGTCGACCTGCGTATTGTTGTCGTAGGCCACCGTGCCATCTTTTTGCGTCAGCACGTTGATGCCCATCACTTCGCAAATCTGCTTGTAGACGGGAATCAGGGCATAGCCAAAGCCGAACATCAGCACGGCAATGACGAGCAGCTTGCCCAGCATCTTGCGGTTCAGGCCGCGTGTTTCCTGTTGGTCGGGCGTCGTCACGTCAGAGCCACATGCGCTTGACGAATACGGACAGGAAGAAGAAGGCCGCCAGGGCCCCCAGTATCAGCCCGGTACGCAGGTTGTTCGGTTTTTTACGTTCGGTCATGACAGGCACTTTATTCAAGACGGGCCGCGGAACACGCCGGCCCGGGATACCTTATTTCACTGTCGGCGGCGTTTCAAACGTGTGGAAAGGCGCCGGGCTCGGCACGGTCCATTCCAGGCCTTCCGCGCCTTCCCATGGTTTCGCTGGCGCAGCCTTGCCGCCGCGGATGGTCGGCAAGACCACGAAGAACAGGAAGTACACCTGCATCAGGCCAAAACCGAAGCCGCCGATCGAGGCGATCATGTTGAAGTCGGTGAACTGCGCCGGATAGTCGGCGTAGCGGCGCGGCATGCCGGCCAGGCCCAGGAAGTGCATCGGGAAGAAGGTCACGTTGAACGTGATCAGGGACAGCCAGAAGTGGATCTTGCCGCGCGTCTCGTTGTACATGTGGCCCGTCCATTTCGGCGACCAGTAGTAGAAGCCGGCGAACAGGGCAAACAGCGAACCGGCCACCAGCACGTAGTGGAAATGCGCCACCACATAATAGGTATCCTGCAGCTGGATGTCGATCGGCGTGACGGCCAGGATCAGGCCCGTGAAGCCACCCATGGTAAACACGAAGATGAAGCCGACCGAGAACAGCATCGGCGTTTCGAACGTCATGGAACCTTTCCACATCGTGGCGATCCAGTTGAACACTTTCACGCCCGTCGGCACGGCGATCAGCATGGTCGCGTACATGAAGAACAGCTGGCTGGTCACCGGCATGCCGGTGGTAAACATGTGGTGCGCCCAGACGATAAACGACAGAATCGCGATGGAAGCGGTAGCGTAGACCATCGATGCGTAGCCGAACAGGGGCTTGCGGGCAAACGCGGGCAGGATCTGCGAGACGATGCCGAAAGCCGGCAGAATCATGATGTAGACCTCGGGATGGCCGAAGAACCAGAAGATGTGCTGGTACATGACGGGGTCGCCGCCGCCTGCCGCGTTAAAGAAGGAGGTGCCGAAATGGCGGTCCGTCAGGGTCATGGTGATGGCGCCGGCCAGCACGGGCATGACGGCGATCAACAGATAGGCGGTAATCAGCCAGGTCCAGCAGAACATCGGCATTTTCATCAGGGTCATGCCCGGTGCGCGCATGTTCAGGATGGTGACGATGATGTTGATCGAACCCATGATGGACGAGGCGCCCATCAGGTGCATGGCAAAAATGGCCATGTCCATGCCGGGGCCCATCTGCGTCGACAGCGGCGCATACAGGGTCCAGCCGGCAGCCGTGGCGCCGCCCGGCACGAGGAAGGACGTGGCCAGCAGGATGGCGGCCGGCGGCAGCAGCCAGAACGAGAAGTTGTTCATGCGGGCAAAGGCCATGTCGGACGCGCCCACTTGCAGCGGGATCATCCAGTTGGCGTAGCCGACGAAGGCCGGCATGATGGCGCCAAACACCATCACCAGGCCGTGCATGGTGGTCAGTTGATTGAAAAATTCCGGGTGAAAGAATTGCAAGCCTGGGTGAAACAGTTCCGTCCTGATCATCAGGGCCAGCACGCCGCCCGACAGCAGCATGATGAACGAGAACCACAGGTACAAAGTACCGATATCCTTGTGGTTGGTGGCAAACAGCCAGCGGCGGTAGCCAGTGGGATGATCGTGGGCATGGTCGTGATCGTGACCGGCGTGGTCCAAGGTGCTAGTGCTCGTGCTAGTACTCATATGCGACTCCTAATTACTTGCGTGCAGCCACGATTTCGGCTGGTTGAACGATGTTCTCTTCGGCCTTGTTCGACCAGGTATTGCGCGTGTAAGTGATCACTGCGGCAATTTCCGTGTCGGACAGCTGTTTCCAGGCTGGCATTTCCGCCGGATACTTGCCGCTCTTTTGCCCGTTCAGCAAGACATGGATCTGTTCCGCTTTCGGACCGTTCACCACGGCCGAGCCGTCCAGCGGCGCAAATGCACCTGGCACGCCCTTGCCTGTCGCCTGGTGGCAGACCACGCAGTTGGCCGCATACACTTTCTCGCCCTTGACCTTCAACTCGTCGATGGTCCACACCTTGCTTGGATCATCAGCCAATGCCGCCATTTCCTTTTGTTTTACATCAACCCAGGCCTTGTAGTCATCGGCCGAGACGACCTTGACGACGATGGGCATGAATGCATGTTCCTTGCCGCACAGCTCGGCGCAATTGCCGCGGAAGGTGCCGATATGGTCGGCCTTGAACCAGGTGTCGCGCACGAAGCCGGGAATCGCATCCTGCTTGACGCCGAAGGCGGGCACGGACCAGGCGTGGATGACGTCGTTGGCCGTCAGCACCACGCGGATCTTCTTGTTGACCGGCACGACAACTTCGTTATCGACCTCGATCAGGTAGTTTTCGCCCCGCTTTTCCGTCGGCGGCACGCCTGGCGCGCCTACTTGCGAGCGCGGCGTGGCCAGGTTGGAGAGGAAGGAAATGCCTTCGCCCTCGCCTTTCAGGTAGTCATAGCCCCATTTCCACTGCATCCCGGTGGCCTTGATGGTGATGTCGGCGTTCGAAGTGTCCTTCATGCCGACGACGGTGCGCGTGGCAGGCAGGGCCATGCCGATGACGATCAGGAAAGGCACGACGGTCCAGGCGATCTCGACGGTGGTGCTTTCGTGGAAAGTGGCCGGCTTGTGGCCCAGGGACTTGCGGTGCTTGAAGATGGAATAAAACATGACGCCGAACACGGCTACGAAGATCACCAGGCAGATGATCATCATCAGGGTGTGCAAATCGTAGATTTCATGGGCGATCTGTGTCGCCGGCGGTTGCAGATTCATTTCGAACGGCACGGGACCGCCGGTGCCGGGATAGGTGCCGGCAGCCGGTGCCGCCGTGGCCCATCGCCCGATGCCAAACGCTGTCAAAGACAGCCCGAGCAGCAACGATTGAAGTCGCTTTGCATGTGTCATGTTTTCCCCAACCACCCAAAAATAATGATATTTTAAACGGCTGCGGACTTCTCCGTACTGGACCGCTGCCGCTCCTCCATGAAAGCAACACGGCCAGAATACGGCCATGTGCGTCAAGCACCAGCGAATTCCATGCTGGCTGCCGCAGCAAAAACGGCGGCGCGCAACCATGCTGGAACCCTGTTTTTCTTCCCCACACTGAAATGGCCTTGTGTGGAAGATGGTTACTATACTAATGCAGTAACTTCGAATTAGTCTTGCTTTGTTTTTTTTATTTTGTATGCAGCCCTTGTTTTTTCTACTTAGCAAGCTGACAAACAATCAACGATTATAATCAAGTAAACTTGAATCCATCAAGCAATAATCGGCTTTGTGCGCGCCCTTCTCCTGGCCGCCGCGCGCTTTGCAACGCTTGCTGCTGCATCCATGCGCGAATGCGACCAAGTGTCGGTTTCTTTAGCCTTTTATTTGGGCTTTCTCGGCAAATCAAAGCGGATGATCGCCTCGCCATTGCGCGTCACGCGCGGCGCGGGACGGAAGGCGTGGCCATAGATCACCTCGAAACTCAGGCCCAGCTTGCCGTCGGGACGGCGCATCTTTTCCAGCGCGGCCAGCATGCGCTGCCAGGCCGCCTTGCCCATCAGGCCGCGCCGGCGCGTGGTCAGCGGATTGCCGCCGAAGGCGCGCACGTCCGCCAGCAGTTTTTCCGCCGTATCGTAGGTAACGGTGATGATCTCCATGTCCAGCACGGGCGTGGAAAAACCCGTCTCGACCAGCATGTCGCCAAAGTCGTGCATGTCGACAAAGGGCAAGGCGTGCGGATATAAATCGGCCTCGGCAAAGGCGTCGCGCACTTCGCGGAAGGTGTCGGGACCGAAACAGGAAAACATCAGCAAGCCATCGAGGCGCAGCGCGCGCCGCCATTCGGCAAACACGCGGTCGGGCTGGGCATGCCAGTGCAGCGCCAGGTTGGACCACACGAGGTCGATGCTGCCCTGCGCCAGCGGCAAGTCGCCGAGGTCGCCGCACAGCAGATCCACGCCCGCCTTGGCCGGCAGCAGTTTGCTGAGGAACTGGTTCAGGCTGGCCAGTTTCGACGCGGGCGCGCGCGCCGCCTGCATCATCGCTTGCGCTGCATCGAGACCGATAATCTGCGCGGCGGGATAATCCTTTTGCAACTGCGCCAGGTCCGCACCGGGGCCGCAGCCGGCGTCGAGCACACGGTGCGGCGTGATTTTCACCAGCTCCAGGCGCTCGTGCATGCGTGCCGACACTTCGCGGCGCAGGAAGTCCGACGGCGCGATGCGCGCCGGACGGGAAAAGAAATCGCGTACTTGCACCGCATCGATGGGCGCACTCATTTTGGGCGGACTGGTGGGAACTGGCATGTTGAATCGGGTGAGGTGAGATAATGTCGGCAGTGTACATGGAACGACGCCATCGCGATGCGGACCGCCACCCAGCATCGCCTTGATGCCGCATGGCAGGCGCTGCGGCTGTGGCTGGGCGCCACCTTGCTGCCGGCCCAGTGCGCGCTGTGCGGCATCGGCTGCCCGGAGGTACTGTGCCCGCCCTGCCGCGCACAGTACCTGGGACTGCTGCGGCACCGCTGCCGCCAGTGCGCCAATCCGCTCGACGATGTGGCAACGCTCTGCGGACGCTGTTTGCGCCAGCGGCCCGCGTATGACGCCACCGTCACGGCGTTTGATTATGCGGCGCCCGTCGACCAGTTGCTGCTGCAGTTGAAATTCGGCGCGCGCCTGGCGCTGGCGCCCCTGTTGGCAGAATTGCTGCATGTTGCCATTCAGCAACAACCAGATTGGGAGGCGCCGCAGTTGCTGTGCCCGGTGCCGCTGGGCCCGGCCCGACTGGCCGAACGGGGCTTTAACCAGGCGCTGGAAATTGCCCGCCCGCTGGCGCGCCTGCTGCACGTGCATTTACAGCCCCGCCTGGCGCTGCGGGTGCGCGAAACCCGGGCGCAAAGCGGCGTGGCGCCGCAGGAACGGCAAGCCAACCTGGCGCACGCGTTCGCCATCGCGCCGGAACACGCGCCATTATTGCAAGGATGCCATGTGGGCATCGTCGACGACGTGATGAGCAGCGGCCACACCGTCAACGCGCTGGCCGCCGCCTGCAAGAGCGAAGGCGCGGCCAGGGTCAGCATACTGGTGGTGGCGCGCACACCGCCGCATTGAATTCGCTATATATTAGATACAGACAGACCCAAGGAGAGCATTTTGTTTCACGTTGTTTTGGTAGAACCTGAAATCCCGCCCAATACGGGCAACGTCATCCGCCTGTGCGCGAACACGGGCGCGCAGCTGCACCTGGTCGAACCGCTGGGCTTTCCGCTCGACGATGCCAAGATGAAACGCGCCGGCCTCGATTACCACGATTACGCCAAGATGAAGGTGCACAAGAACTGGGCAGCGTTCCTGGCCGACACCCAGCCCGACCCGGCCCGTATGTTCGCCATGACGACGCGCGGCTCGCGCCCGTTCGGCGACGTGGCCTTCCTGCCGGGCGACGTGTTCGTGTTTGGTTCCGAGACGAAAGGCCTCGATCCGGCCCTGCGCGACGGCTTTCCTGCAGAGCAACGCATCCGCCTGCCGATGCGCCCGGACAACCGCAGCTTGAATCTGTCGAATACGGTGGCCGTCGTCGTTTACGAAGCCTGGCGCCAGCATGGGTACCAGGGCGGCGCGTAGGTCGGATTATGCCCAAGGGGCCGTAATCCGACAACATTGTTGGCGTTAGTGGTGTTGTCGGACTACGCGGGGCTTTACCCCGCTAATCCGACCTACGCGTTTGCATACGGCAATCAGCGCAGCGCCAGCTGCGCGTCAACGCCCGTATCCACATCCAGCATCACCAGCTGCGTGCGCAGGTCGCGCGTGGCGGCCAGCTTGCCGTTCACGTACAGATTCGTCTTGACGCCATACACGCCCTGCGACACGCCGGCCGGCAAGGTCAGCTCGAACGAGTTTTCAAAGCGCCCGCCCGACTTGTTGTTGCTGGCCAGGGCTTTCGAGCCGGACTTGAATGGCTGGCCTTGCGGGTCGAGCACCACCAGCTCTTCGCGCACGTCGTTGACGCTTTGCGCGCTGCCGTTGACCAGCTCCACCACCGAATTAACCTTGAACGGCTGGCCGCGCTTGACGGTCGATGCGCTCAGCTGCGGCGTGTACGACACCACTTGCGGTTCGCGCGGCAGCGCGCCGCGTGTGCGGATGTAGTCGCGGTCCGCCTGCGCCGCCGTCTTGGTCTGGCGCGAATTGACATTGATGGCCAGGCAACCGGCCGCCGCCAGGCCGCCGCCGATGGCCGCGCCCTTCAGCGCGCTATTCTTGCCGCCCGCCAGCGCGCCCAGCAGCGCTCCCACGGCCGCGCCGGCAGCCGCCGTCGCGCCCATGCTGCACGGGTCCTCATCCGTGACCGCCTGGCTTCCACCTTGCGGATAGGAACTGTCCTGGCGCACGCCGTTCGGGTTCATCGGCGCCGTGGCGCAACCGGCCAGCATGGCCGCAATGGTCAGCGCAGCGGCTGCGCGCAAGGTGGTGTGGTTCAGCATGGTGATTCCCCAGATAGCTAATTGATCGTTGTTTCCGTCTGCAGCACTTGCCGTTCGCGCTCGCGGATGCGGCGCGACAGATTGTCGATGCGCGCATTGCCCGGATCGACGCGGCGCGCGCTTTCCAGATACGTCTTGGCCGCATCGAACTTCCCTTCCAGCAAAGAACGCTCGGCATCGCGCAAGAACGATTGCGCCATCTCGTTGCGCATGGCTGCGCCGCTATCGACGGGCGACGTTTCCGGCGGACGGCGTTCGGCCACCGCTGAACGTTCGACCGCGCGCGCGGGCGCAGGTTCCGCTGGCACGGCGCGGGCCGGTGCCGTTTCCACCGGCGCCGGGGCAGGCTCCGCGGCCGCCGACAGCGCCTGCACGTCGGCCTTCAACTGCGGCAATTCCAGCGCTTCGCGGTCGATCGCTTCCAGCCTGGCGATGCCATTCCTTGCCGCCGTCGCATCCTTGCCGTCCAGCGCCTGGCGCACTCCCACCAGCACGGACGCGGCTGCCGCCTGCTGGCGCGCCAGCTGTTTGCGCAGGGAATCCACGCTGGCAGCGCCCGCGCAATCGGCGTCGAGCGCGGCAATGCCCCTGGCCGCGCTTTGCAACTGATGGCCATCAATGTTGCGCTCGATACCGCGCACGCCGCGCTGGCAACTGCCCGATGCGGCGCCAGCCTTGCCGATGGCCGCCTGCAAGTCGTCCGCCTTGGCGCTGGACTTGCCCGTACACACATTCTTCGCCGTCGCCAGCTTCTGGCGGGCGCCGTCCAGGCTGCCATTCGCCACCAGTTGCAAGCCACTGTCGATGGCGTCATTGCAGGCCGACTCATTCTTTCCGCCCGGCTTGCCATTCATGTAGACGATGACGGCTGCCAGCACGGCAATACCGCCCAGCCAGCGCAGCCACTTGCGTGGCGGTGGCGGTGCTTCGGTTGACGCAGGTTGAGCTGCCGGCACGGGCTTCGGCACGGCTTTCGGCTGGGCCGGCTTCGGCGGCGCTGGCGGCGGCACGGCAGCCGGCGCGGACACCGGCACCGGCGGCGGTTTCGGCGTCGGCACAGGCGCCACAGGCACGGGCGGCGGCTTGGGAGCTACCGGCGGGGGCGCTGGTACCGGCGCGGGAACAGGCAGCGGCGGCGGCACGGCCGCAGCTGCCCGGACAGCGCCAGCCACCGCGTGACCACAGTACGGGCAATGGCTGACAACGGTCCACAGGCCCGTCTTGCATTTGTTGCAGATATCCAAAACTAATCCTTCATTCCAACGTCATTCCAGCGTTCACAGAGGCGGCGGCATCAACGGTGGCGGCGCGCCGAGGAACAAAGGCGCCAGTTCGGGGAACTGGGCCAGGTCGGCCCAGGCCGGCAAGCCGGCGCGCCACACCTTGGTGGTGCTTGGTGCGACTTGCCCTGCCTGCACGTACTGCACGATCTGCTGGGCCGTGAACGGTCCCTGCTGCTGGCCGTTTATACCCAGGAAATACTGGTATTCCACCAGCGGCGGCGGCATGCCGCCCAGCGGTGGTGGCATGCCGAACGCGATTGCCGCCGGGGCAGCGGCCGCACCTGCCGGGCGCAGCAATTGCTCGAGGCGCCCCGCTTCCAGCATTTCCGCCTTGATCGCATATTTCAGGCGGGGCTGGCCGTCCGCTTCCGGCTCGCGCACTTCCCAGTCGTAGGCATCGCTGTCGGAGTCGCCGATGACGTTCGCCCACTCCTTCAGGCGTCCCAGCAAGGCTTGCACCGTGTGGTCGAGCTCGTCGCTGGCCATGCCCTTGCGGCGCGCCGACTCGCGCAGGCGCGCGCCCACTTCGGCGGAAATGGCGCTGCCAAAACCGATGTACGGCAGCTGCGAGCCATCGGCTTGCGCCACCAGCTTGGGCGCATACACGCCCCGCTCGTAGTATTTTGCCAGCGCGGCCATGGCCGCCGTCTGCACGGCATCAAGCGCCGTCAATTTTTCTTCGATGCGCAGGGCGATATTTTTCTCGTACGAGGCAGGCATGCCGTTCTGGCGGATGGCCCGTTCATTGCCGATACGGCGCAAATCGCCCGGTTCGACGGCAAACTGGTACTGGCCCGGCGGCACGACCCGGCCCGTGTGGCGTGTCAGCACGCCCAGCATGATCGCTTGCAGGAATTCGCCGAAGTCTTCGGCCAGGCGCTTCATCTCGTCCGTGTTCGGCGCGATCGGGTGCGTGAATTGCGTCGGATCGATGTGCGTGTGGGTCGGCGCCTTGTCGTTGTCGCCTTCCTTGCGGTAACTGGTGCGCCAGCCTTCCAGGCCGCGCAGCACCGTCATCGGCACGCCGGCCAGTTCGCAATAGCAGACGGCGCGCCCGCGGATGCCCGTCTCGACGATTTCCAGCTGGCTCACCGTGATGCCCACCTGGGTCGGCACGCACGATTCGAGCTCGGCGCCGAACTTCGCCTTGAAGGCGGCCGCGTTGGCCACGCCGATCACGCACTTGAACTGGTCCGACACGACCGTGAAATCACCCGCCATGTTGGCGTCGATCCACGGCATGGAGCAGGCCAGCAGCTTGCGGAAACGGTCCAGGCGTTCGGACACATCCATCTGTTCCAGCGCTTCGAACAGCGGGTCGGGCGTACTCGTCGCCCCTTCGGCCAGGCCAGCCGTGGCGATCATGTTCTCGGCCATGCGCGTGACCTTGGCCAGGATCAAGCCCCGCTGCGCCGGTTCGCCCAGCATGGGAAACAGCGCTTTCGAGCCGCCCATGTCCTTGAACGCTTCATCGGCCCACTGGCGCAAGGTGGCCGCCGATGGCAGCGCGATGTCTTTTTCCGTGACGGGAATGACGATCAGGGTCGCGTGTTCCTTGTCCAGGTCCTTTTGCAGGATGGTATTGGCCGTCTTCAATTCCGCCAGCATGGCCAGCACGCCTTCGCGGCCCGTTTGTAGCTCGCCCACGAGGCCATTCCACTGCGCGCGGCCTTGCGCGTCGACGCCGATACGGTTGCCCAGCCAGCGCGACAGCTCGCCCAGCAGCAGCACGGACTCGTCCGCCGCCTTGGCGCGCAGATGGAATTTCAGCGCATTCGCCATTTCCGTGCGCAGATGGTCCATCACCACGCCCGCCTGCTTTTCGCCATTGCTGAGGAAGCCGAAGGTGCTGCGCGTCTGCTCCAGGTTGTTCAGCAGGCGCTCGTATTCGCGCGAGCGCACGGCTTCCTTGATTTCACGGTAACGCTCGGCATTGTTGCCGATCTGCGCCGTCAAGCCGCTGCCCGGCGCCTCGATGCGGTCCTTGATCTGTTCCACCAGCGACAGCACGTATTCGAGGCCGCCGAATTCCTTGTTGTCCAGGTAGCCATACAGCTGGTCGCGCACGACTTTCTTGACGTCTTCCAGCACTTCGCGGCGCCGCTTGCTGATGCGGTCTTCCGTCGTGTCGGCCGTGGAATCCTGGTCGCGCACGGCGTCGCGTTCCAGGTGCTTCATGGCGTCGCGCACCTGCGCCGGCCATTCGCTGCGGTCAAAGCCCGTGCGGATATCGTTGATGCGCGTATTGACGCGGTTTTCCACGCCGGCCAGCAAGTGGCCATGGCGGTCTTCCAGCAATTCGTCGACGACGCGGAAATCGATGAAGTCGCCGCTGGAGCGCTTCAGTTCGATGCTCTTGTCGGAAAACTCGGGGAAGTCGCTGAAGGGCGTGCCCTTCAGGAACATATTGGCGGAGAGGAAATTGTCGCGCTGCGTATCCGTGGCGCGGTTGGCGCCCGCATCCGTACCGCCCACGCCAAAGAACGCTTGCAGCATGGCGCCGGCCCAGCGGTGGGCCCGCTCATCGCGCGCCGCTTCCTGGCGCGTATCGAGCACGGCCATGCCGAACGAGGAAAAGCGCTTCGAGAAATACAGGCGCATGTCGCCGAAGCGGTCTTGCGGCACGGGCGCGTTGTACAGCGAGTTCTTGTGCTGCGCCTGGTTGACGGCGATCGAACGCTTGGCGCGCGCGAAGTCGGCCGAGGCGAAATCCTCGAACAGCGAATCGGCCACCATATGGTAGACGTCGCTGACATCCTTGGTGTGCTGCTGGGCAAGGTTGCCCGAATCGATCAGGTAAACCTCGCTGTACGGCTCGCGCGTCAGTTCCGGGCGGTCATAGGCATCCCAGCGGCCCACATAGCCCTTGTTGCCCATCATGGCCGATTCCAGTTCCATCAGCGCCGCGTAGCCGTTGGCTTCGACCCGGTCCTTGTTGGCCTTGGTGTAGCCGGTCGGCAAGAACAGCATCAGCTCGACGTCGGCCGCGCCCACTTCGCTGCGCGCCAGCCAGCGCGCCAGCAAGCCCATGTCGAGGAAGGAACCGGAACCCGTGCCGCCCGCCACGGAACCGACGATGACGATGCGGAAACGGTTCGTTTCCATGCGCAAACCCAGTTCGGCCAGCTGGCGCTCGTGCGACAGGCCCGCCTTCAGGGCTTTCAGTTTCAAACGGATCTTGTCGCGGATCTTGGCATACTTGTCGAAGAAATACAGGCGCGAGACGGCGCGGATCTGGCCCGCGCCGCTGCTCATGTCGAAACGCAGTTCGCGGATACGCTGCGGCGTCAGCGGCAGCCATTCCTTAATGTGCGGATACTTCTCCAGGGAATCTTCATCGCGGCTGTACTTGTCCATGTCGAACGATTCGACCACCTTGTCGTCGTCCGTGAACTTCACCTGGTCGAACTGCAAGTCCTTCGCCTGCGACTCGCCGCTTTCGATCACGGCGCCATTGTCGAGGTCGAAATGGATGAATTGCGCAATGGGAAAGTCGGCCAGCCCCTCGATGCGCGTGCGGTTGCCCGCGCCGCCCCACAAGGTGTTGAGGATGCGCCGGCGCACGCGCATCAGCACCTGCATGCCCGTGCCGCCGATGCCGATGAACAGGGTCGGGCGCAGTTCGATGATCTTGTCCTGCTTGCGCTCGCTGGCGCCGCCGGTGATGGTTTGGTTCAGGTTCTCTGCCATGGTGATTCCTTCGATGATGCGTGCAACGGCGTGTTCTTAGCGGCGGCTGGAGGTAAATGTCAGCAACAGGGCAACCAGGCCCACCAGCACCAGCGGTCCCATGAACAGTGGCGCAAGGAATTTATGCGCGTTCACGGCGGCCAGCACGACACCGGTCGCCAGGCTGGCCAGGAAGATGAACAGCCACCAGCCCGAGGCATTGGCCTTGTTCGGCGGCACGCGCTTGGCCACCAGGCCATTCGCGTAGGCATTCTTGGCAAAGAAAAAGGCGATAAACAGCAGCAACAGCACCACGCCGCCGACCAGGGTGTCGCGCGACGAGGTATCGGTCGTCCCGGCCGCATCGAACGCGGGCGCCGGTTCCGTGGTGGCCGTGGCGGTGGCTGCGCTGGCCGCGGGTGCGTCCATGGCCGGCGGTGCGGATGCCGGGGCCGTTACCGGGGCCGGCAAGGTAAAACCTGCGTTGTCTTTTGGAGTGTCTTGCGCCATGGTATGCCTCTGTTAAATGGAAGGAATTTTTAAGGAATCTGTGTTCAGGCCAGGGTCAAGGTATGGCCTTCGGCCACGCGCACGACGGCTGGCTTGCCGAGGCCCCGTTTGAGTTCGCCAATGTCGCGGCCGTCATCATCGCGGATCTGCACGCTCTTGAACGGTTTTAATAACACTTGCCGCTGCACGCCGTCGGCCAGCACCTTGTAGCGCGTGGCGCGCGTGCCGACCAGGCCCAGCGCCAGCAAGCCCAGCACGAGCGCCAGCACGCCGCCCAGTATCACCAGCACGGGCAGCAGCGGATACTGTATGCGCACCAGCAACGGTATCGTTGCCTGCGACGCGCGCACGCTGTCGGGCGGCGTAAACATGCTGGATATCGGGTCGCCAGGGAACAATTCCTGCAAATCCTTGCCAAAGCTGGACGCCAGCGCCAGCCGCTGTTCCGACAGGCCCACCTGCGCCTGCATGGGCAGCATCACCTGCTTGCCCATGGCGGCGATCGCCTGCGCCGACCACGGCGACGGAATTTGCGCCATCGGCAGCGCGAACTGTACCAGCACGGACTGGCTGGCGCCCGGCTGCAACTGGCGGATTTGATCTGGCGCAACGTGCAAGGGCGCGTTCTGCCCGGCCAGGCTGGCGTGCACCCTGGCGCTGTCGATCACGTACGGGAAAAACATGTTTTGCAAGGACGCCTGCAGCACCACTTGCGGCACCAGGTTCGCCGCATCGACGTCGAGCACGATGGTGCGCCCGTCGCGGCCCAGGCTGGCGTGTACGTTGGCGCTGTTCTTGACGGACTGGGGCACGATGCGCACGGCATCCTGGTCCACCGGTTTCAGGCGCGCGGGCGGGCGCGTCAGCACTTGCGACAGCCGCCCTTCGGCCAGGATGCGGGTCAACGCCTCGGACGCCGGCTGGCCATACGCCAGCGCATACACCATCAAGCCCCTGGCGCTGTACAGCTTGCCCTGCACGGGCATGCGCAGTGGAAACACCACCGTCTTGGTGATCGACGGCTCCAGATGCAGCAAGCGGTAAAAGTCGCGGTTGCGCTCGGCCGTCTGGCTGTCGTTGTTCGGGCTGTTCTTGTTATTCGTAAAGATCCACACGATGCCGGACGCGGACTGGAACGGCCCCGTGATGGTTTTTGTCACGGCTTCCTGGAAATCCGTGTCGGCCAGCGCGCCGCCGGCGCTCTTGCGCGCCAGGCCGAGATTGGCCAGCTGTCCCGCCACGCCGGCGCCGCCCTGCCCTTGCCCCAGCAGCGACGGCGACACGTGCGCGCCGCTGCTCTGGCTGAAGGCCAGCGTGTAGACCTTGTCGGACGGGCTCGTCGCGGCCTGCGCCACGGCGCCCACCAGGGCTTTCAGTTGCGAATGCTCATCCGTGTAAAACGGCTCCATCCAGCCCGAGTTTTGCACGAGAAACGCTTGCTGGATGCCGGCCGCCTGCACGCTGGCGGTGGCGAAGGCGAAGGAGAGGAAGGCGGCGCCGGCCGCGATCAGGACGCGTGCTTTCATGCCTGCAAGGCCCAGCCATCGATGCGCGACAGCAGCGGGTGATACGCCCACAAGGTGCCTTCATGGACAAACAGGCGCACGCGCCACGGCTCGCTGACGGCAAAGGTATGAAACACGGTTTCGCGCAACTCGTCGTCCTGTACCAGCTGGGCCGCCAGGCGCTCGTTCGAACGCAGCACGCTCGACAGGCCGGCGCTGGTGGCAAACTTCACGCCAAAGACGCTGCTGCCGGCACCCGATTCCAGCAAGGGCATGACAGCCTGGTTCTTGCCGCCATCGTCGCCATGTTCCGGCTCTTCCCACGGCGCTGTTTTCAGCTTGGTGGCGAAGCGGTAATTGAAGCTGCCCGAACACAGCCGCGGCGCCAGCGCATCGGCCCGTTCGGACTGCGCGCCCAGTTTCACGTAGACATAGGTGCCGCGGCCACGCTCGAAGCACAGCTGCCACAGGCCGCCGTCGCGCGACACGTACGGGCTGCCGAATTCGAAATGCGGCACCAGCCCTTCGGGCCAAGGCGTAAACGAAGCGGCCACGTTGCCGTCCGGCTGCAATTGCAGGCGCAACTGGCCATTGGCGCAGGGCCACACGGCCATGCGGTTGTAGGCCACGGGCGCGCTGACGGTACCCAGCTCAACCACGCCGTCGAGCAGCACGTCGCTGCCCGGCTTTTGTTGCGCGTCAAGGTTGACGAAGCGGATGCGGCCATCGTCGTCGCGCAGCGGCGCCCACAAACGGTTCTGGAACCAGACGGGCGCGGCCGCGCAAGGCGCGTCGCCCACGTGCTCGACCACATAGGTCAGCGAAGGCACGTCGGGACGGATGCAGGCGAGGCCATGGCTGGTCGGCAAGACCAGCACGCTGTTGAACTCAGGTACCAGCTCGGCGCGCCAGGCGCCGTGGGCCAGGTCCGATTCGGCCAGCAAGCTGCCATAGTCGGGGTCCAGCGCCAGCCAGCGTTTCGAGGCGGGCAGCCAGGCGTGCAAGACGGCCTTGCGCGGGTCGAGCGCCAGCAGCGCAGGCGCGCTGGTGCCGAACTGCGCGGAAAAGAATTCGTATTCGCCGGGCGGCGGCATGGGCAGCGAGGCATCGGCCTGCGCATGCTCTTCGCGGGCGCGCTGGTCGGCCAGTTTCAGGGGCACGCTGGCCTGGCGCAAGCCGGCCGGGCCCGCTGGCGGCACGTCGCTGACGGGATATGCGCCGTAGGGCGGCACCCAGGGCGGCGTGGCGGCCGTGTCGGGCGGCACTTGCAAGGCCGCGCCCGAGGCGGGGTCGAACGCAAATTCAGGCGGAAACTGGCGCACGGGCGCACCGGCGGCTGCGGGCAAGCGCCGCGCATGCATCAGCTTGCCGATATCGGCATGGCTCACCAAGGGCGAGACGTTCTGGCCGTCCGCGCTGCGCTGCATGCTCCACGCGCCATCGTCATCCACGTGCCAGGCGCCGGAGGGCAGTGGCCAATCCCCAGAAGTTTTATGATCCATTTATTTTCTATGACAAGCAATGCATTCAGACGGTGGAACGTGCTGGGGCTGACGAAACGAGGTCGCAGCCCTGGCAGTTCTCATAGTAACGTCTTTTTATCTGTATGGAAACATTGACGAGCTTCCTCAGCCCTGCTGCGTCCGCACTTTCGTCAACAGCTTGGTGGTCGAACGGTCGTGCTCGAAATCGATGGCCACGGCCTGGCCGCCATACGCCAGCACGGCCTTGCCTTCCGGAATGGCCGCCATGTCGTAGTCGCCGCCCTTGGCATAGATTTCCGGTTCGACCTCCTGCACCACTTCCAGGGCGCTGTCTTCCGAGAACGGCACGACCAGGCTCACCGCTTCCAGGGCAGCCAGCACGGCCATGCGGTCTTCGCAGCTGTTCAGGGGGCGGTCATCGCCCTTGCCCAGGCGTTTCACTGAAGCATCGGTATTCACGGCAACGATCAGCGAGGCGCCCAGCGCGCGCGCCTGCGCCAGATACGTTACGTGGCCACGGTGCAAAATGTCGAACACGCCGTTCGTCACCACCACCGGTTTCGGCAGGGCCGCGGCGCGGGCGCGCAGTTCGTCACGGCCGCACAGTTTGTTTTCAAAATCAGGCATGGATATCTCTTGTTGGGTTAAATAGGGTGACGATACGGTCACGCTCAGGCGTGACTATCGCCTTGGATGCCGCCGGCATCCCGGCGCCAGGCATCGATCAAGGCCACGACTGCCGGGTCCAGCCCTTCTTCGGCGATGCGATCTTGCCGGTAGTAAATCATCAGCGCATACACGCCGGCCAGGCGGCTGACGGACGGCGACAGCGCATATTCATTGCCGCGCGCCGGTTGCCTGGCACGCCAGTAATTGATTGCCGCTTCCAGCGCCTGCAGGTGCAATTCCATCGCCATCTCCCTTCGCTGCCCGGTCCCGCATTATAGGGGGCGATCCGCTACAATACGCCATCGGCGCCACAGTTTCACGTTTGCGCCACCTTTCATTCATTGCAAGTAAGCACTTCCTGTGTTTCAATCAACCTATGACACTGACTGAACTGAAATATATCGTTGCAGTCGCGCGAGCGAAGCACTTCGGCCATGCCGCCGAAGCTTGCTTCGTTGCCCAGCCCACCCTGTCAGTGGCCATCAAGAAACTCGAAGACGAATTGGGCGTGGTCCTGTTCGAACGGGGCGGCGCGGAAATCTCCGTCACGCCACTGGGCGCGCAGATCATTGCGCAAGCCGAGCGCGTGCTGGAACAGACGGCCGCCATCAAGGAACTCGCCAAGCAAAACAAGGACCCGCTGGCCGGCCCCCTGCGCCTGGGCGTGATCTACACGATCGGCCCCTACCTGCTGCCGCCGCTGGTCAAGGCCATGATAGACCAGGTACCGCAGATGCCCTTGATCTTGCAGGAAAACTTCACGGTTCGCCTGCTCGAATTGCTGCGCCAGGGCGAACTGGACGTGGCCATCATGGCCCTGCCCCTGCCCGACCACGGCATGGCCATGCAGGAACTGTATGACGAACCGTTCGTCGTCGCCATGCCGCGCCAGCATCCGTGGACGGCGCGCGACAAAATCGCCGCGCAAGACTTGAAATCGGAAACCATGCTGCTGCTGGGCAATGGCCACTGTTTCCGCGACCAGGTGCTGGAAGTGTGCCCCGAAATGGCGCGTTTTTCCTCGCCCGGCAACGGCATGCAGCGCACCTTTGAGGGTTCCTCGCTGGAAACCATCCGCCACATGGTGGCCAGCGGCATCGGCCTGACGGTCTTACCGCGCGCCTCCGTTGCCAATATGCACGCCACCGACGGCATGCTCGAATACCGGCCCTTCGCCGCCCCCGTGCCATCGCGCCGCGTGGTGATGCTGTGGCGCAAGAGCTTTACGCGCAAGGCCGCCATCGACGCCCTGTGCGCGGCCATCGCCAGCTGCAACTTGCCGGGCATTACGCCGCTCTGCGAGGACGAAGACTAGCGCCCCAGGCGCAAAATAGTACATTTACATACTATTTGCGATAATCGACCTTTCTCTTCAACAAGATCGAGTCTTCCATGAACAAGCTGGCGCTGTATTTCCGCCTGATACGGCTGGACAAGCCTATCGGTACCGTATTGCTGCTGTGGCCTACCCTGTGTGCGCTGTGGCTGGCGCAGCAGGGCGTGCCGGACTGGCGGCTGCTGCTGATCTTTACTCTTGGCACTTTCCTGATGCGCTCGGCAGGCTGCGCCATCAATGACTACGCGGACCAGGATATCGACAAATTCGTCAAGCGCACGGCCGAGCGTCCCATCACCAGCGGACGCATCAGCGGCAAGGAAGCGCTGGCCGTGGCTGGCGTGCTCACCGTGCTGGCCTTTTGCCTGATCCTGCCCCTCAACGCGCTGACCAAGCAGTTGTCGGTGGCCGCCGTCATCATCGCCGGCACCTATCCCTATTTCAAGCGTTTCTTTGCCATCCCGCAAGCGTATCTGGGCATCGCCTTCGGCTTCGGCATCCCCATGGGCTTTGCCGCCATCACGGATGCCGTGCCCGCCGTCGCCTGGCTGCTGCTGCTGGGCAATGTCTTCTGGGCCGTGGCCTACGATACGGAATACGCGATGGTCGACCGCGACGACGATCTGAAGATCGGCATCAAGACCTCGGCCATCACCTTTGGCCGCTACGACGTGGCCATCGTCATGGCCTGCTATGCCGTTTTCCTGCTGCTGTGGCTGGCATGCGGCTGGTACCTGGGCTTGCGTTACTGGTTCGTGGCGGGCTTGCTGGTGGCGGCCGGCTGCGCCGTTTACCACTACACCCTGATACGCGCACGCGAGCGTATGCCGTGTTTTGCGGCATTCCGGCATAATAACTGGCTAGGAGCGGCGGTGTTTGCGGGCGTGGTACTGGACTTTGCTTTCCGCTAAGCAAAAACCCTTGCGCCGCGGCAGCCCTTGAGGCGGCGCAAGACAGGCCTGGCCGCAGCTGCCTACACTGGTATTTCACTGTGCAGTTTCACTTCCATGAGGTAATACATGAGCTCGATACATACCGGAAAATCCAGCAGCGACAGCATCCTCGCCGACGCCGACAAGGCCCGCGACAAACTGGTCGGCGACCTGAAAACCGTCATCAATGAAGCGGAAGGCTGGCTCGATGGCGCCAAGGATCAGACGGGCGAGAATGTCAAAGCCGTCAAGGACAAGTTCATCGCCACCCTGGAAACGGCCAAGAAAGACTTGATCAAGCTGGAAGAAGATTTGCTCGAACGTACCAAGCAGGCGGCCAAGGCCACCGATGAATACGTGCAGGACAATCCATGGAAAGCCGTGGGCGCGGGCGCCGTCATCGGCGTGCTGTTCGGCCTGCTGCTTTCCTCGTCACGCCGCTAGATAGTAACGACGCAGTACCGACGGCGCAGGCCGTCTCCTGACGCGAAAGGCAGCATATGGCTATCTTGCACCATGTCGCCCAAGTCGCAGCGACCCTCGCCGCCATCGTCCAGACCCGTCTGGCCCTGGCGGCCGTGGAAATGGAAGAAGAGTCGCTGCGCTTCCTGTCCTATCTGGCGCTGGCCATGCTGGCACTGCTGTGCCTGTTTGTCGGCCTGGTCTTGATCGTGTTCCTCGTCATCGTGCTGTTCTGGGATACGCACCGCATCGCCGCCATCGCCATCACGGCCGCCGTCTTCATCGGCGCCGCCATCGCCACCCTGCTGGGCGTGCGCGCCAGTTTCCGCAGCAAGCCGAAACTGCTGTCCTTCACACTTTCCGAACTGAACAAAGACCTGGACGAGCTGCAACTGCTGGCGCGCCGGGGATCGGAGCGGCCATGACCACGCATCCCACCAAGTTATCGCATGTGCACACGGCCGCCAGCCTGGCGCAGCGGCGCGACGCGCTGCTGGCCGAATGTGCGCTGCAGCGCCTGGCCCTGGGCGTGCAGACGCGCCAATTGCTGGAGCCTTTAACGGGCGGCAATCTGCGCCACACCCTGGCCACGCGCTTTAAAATTCCCCTGATGATAGGGGGCGCCGTGCTGGGTTTGCTGCTCGTGCGCCCGCGCCGTTTCCTGCCGCTGCTGCGGGCCAGCGGCGCGCTGCTCAAGCACGCCACCACCGCCATGCCCGTCGTGTTGGCCCTGGCGCGGCGGTTCAGCAAGAAAGAAACGCCGCCGTAAACTATTTTTTTCCTGGCTGCATCCAAATGGCCAGCCCATGCGTAGTAATGGTATCAACCAGCCGGTTGAGCCAACTACCAGGAGTTCGCCATGCTTGCCACCATCGCCCCACGCCATACCGCCCCTTCGCTCACCGTGCTGTGCGCCGCCCTGCTCGTGGCCGCCTGTGCCCCCATGAGTGCCCGCTATTCGCAGGAACAATTACCGAATGCCGTCAAGGTGCCCGTTGGCCACCAGGTAGCCATGCAAACGGTGGGCGTGGGCAAGATCGCCTACGAATGCAAGGCCAAAAAAGACATGACGGGCCATGAATGGGTCTTCGTGGGCCCGGACGCGGCTCTGAACGACCGCAGCGGGATGCAGGTTGGCACGTATGTCGGTCCACCCGCCACCTGGGCCAACCTGGACGGCTCGAAAGTGACGGCAACGCAAGTGGCCGTGGCGCCGGCCGGCGCCGGCAACATCCCGTATCAGCTGGTGAAAGCCAACCCGGCCACGGGCAGCGGCGCCATGCAGGGCGTCAGCTACATCCAGCGCGTGGCCACCAGCGGTGGCGTGGCGCCAAGCAGCCCCTGCGGCATGGAAAGCATCGGCACCAAACAATGGGTGCCCTATCAAGCCGACTACATTTTCTGGAAGGCCGCATAAATCAGTGAAAGCGACGGTTGGCAAGCGGGTTTCTGGCCTATACTCGGCCTTGAAAACTTGCTAACCGTTTACTCTTGACGATTGCGCCAACCTTGCCAACGCTAGCCGCCCCTTACGATTACGATGCCGCCCTGCGCGCCTGCGCCCGGGGCGAGCAGCAGGCATTGCACGGTTTGTACCAGCAGGAAAGCCGCTACCTTCTGGGCGTGGCCCTGCGCATCGTGCGCCAGCGGTCCCTGGCCGAAGACGTGCTGCACGACGCCTTCCTGAATATCTGGCGCCGCGCCGGCAGTTTCGACGCCACGCGCGGCAGCGGCAAGGGCTGGATCTATGTGGTGGTGCGGCACCAGGCGCTGGACATGGCGCGCGCCCGTGCCCATGAACTGTCAGCCGACGAGGATACCGTGGAAACCCTGCTGCACCAACGCCAAGGCCACGACGCGGGCGAGGCCTATGCCGACCAGGCGGATCTGGGCAAGCTGCACGATTGCCTCGGCCACCTGGATGAAGCCAAACGCAATAGCATCCTGTACGCCTACGTCGATGGCTGTTCCCACAGCGAAATCGCGCAGCGCCTGCAAGCGCCGCTGGGGACCGTCAAAGCCTGGGTCAAGCGGGGCCTGGCCGCCTTGCGGGAGTGCATGGGATGATCAACAGCGACGAGGAATTGCACAGGCTGGCCAGCGAATATGTGCTGGGCACCCTGGAACTGGCCGAACGCGCGGAAGTGGAACAGCGCTTGCCGCGAGATGCCGCCTTGCGCGACGCCGTCGATGCCTGGGAACAGCGCTTGCTGCCATTGACCACCCTGGCGCCGCCCGAAACGCCCTCGGCGCAACTGTGGCCGCGCATCAGCGCCAGCCTGTTCACGCCGAAAGCCGTACGGCAGGCGGGCGGCTGGCAAGCGTGGTGGAACAGCCTGGCCTTCTGGAGACTGCTGGCCGGCGGCGGCCTGGTGGCGACAGCTGTGCTGGCCGTGCTGGTCAGCGTGCAACTGCAAGCGCCGGGCGGACCCGGTTATCTGGTGGTGCTGGTGGCGCCGCAGGATAAATCGCCGGGCTGGATCGTGCAGGCGGGCGGACGCGGCGGCAAGAACCGCGACCTGAGCCTGATCCCGCTGGGCCCGACAAACGTGCCGCAGCAAAAAGCCCTGCAATTCTGGACCAAGGGCAAGGATTGGGGCGCGCCTGTCTCGCTGGGCCTCGTCAAGCCGGGGCAAAGCCTCAAGTTGACCCTGGATAAGCTGCCGCCGCTGCAAGCCGATCAACTGTTTGAAATCACCCTGGAGCCGGAAGCGGGCTCGCCAACGGGACGGCCGACAGGACCGATTTTATATATAGGCCGCGCCGTCAAGGTGATCTAATTACTTCGACAGCTCGTCACCCATCTCGCGCCCCCGTTGCGCGGCCGCCTTGATGCCCTTGACGATGGCCGCTTTCACGCCGCTCTCTTCCATGCTGGTGAGCGCCGCATACGTCGTGCCGCCTTTCGACGTGACGCGCTCGCGCAGCAAGGACACGGGCTCGCTGGAATTGGCCGCCAGCTGCGCGGCGCCCGTAAAGGTGGCAATCGCCAGCTGGGTGCCCTGCTCGGGCGTCAAGCCCAGTTCGGCGGCAGCCTGCTGCATCGCCTCGATAAAGTAAAACACATAGGCGGGACCGCTGCCCGACACGGCCGTGACGGGGTCGA
Organism: Janthinobacterium sp. MP5059B; assembly: GCF_001758645.1. Lineage (NCBI taxonomy): Bacteria > Pseudomonadati > Pseudomonadota > Betaproteobacteria > Burkholderiales > Oxalobacteraceae > Janthinobacterium > Janthinobacterium sp. MP5059B. The sequence goes on from NZ_LRHX01000002.1 coordinate 115,057, forward strand.
TCTTGGCTTCGTCATCGAGCCAGACGGTCTGGCCGACGGCGCGCAGAATGGCGTCCGCCATCTTCTTCTGTTCCTCGCTCACGCCGCTGCTGGCCACCATGCCCGTGATGCCCATGCCGATCAGGGCCGGCGTATTCGGCATGCAGCGCACGATGGCGGGGTAGTCGCCGAGCCAGCGCGACAGGTCGGCCGCGCGGATGCCGGCCGCGATCGACAGGATCAATGGCGCCCTATCCCCGTCGAGGAAAGGCAGCAACTGGGCCGCCACTTCGCGCATGCTTTGCGGTTTCACGGCCAGCACGATCACGTCCACGCCGCGCAATGCCTCGCCGGCGGAAGCCGCCGTCGTGACGCCGAATTGCGCCTGCAGTTTTTCCAGCGCCGGCGGGTGCGGGTCGATCACGTGGATATTGCCGCCCAGGGTCAATTTGCCCGCCAGGCCCGCAATCAGCGCCGCCGCCATGTTGCCGCCGCCTACAAAGGCGATATTCAATTCTGTCGTCATGGTTATGCTTTCTGTCAATCAGTTAGGAATAGTTGCGGGAGCCGAAGATGGCGCTGCCCACGCGCACGATGGTGGCGCCCTCGAGCACGGCGGCGCGCAAGTCGGCCGACATGCCCATCGACAGGGTATCGAGCGCCAGCCCTTCGGCATTCAATTGTTCGTACAGCGCGCGCAATTGCGCAAAGGCAGCGCGCTGAAGCTGGAGCTCCGTTTCCGGCTCGGGGATGGCCATCAGGCCGCGCAAACGCAAGCGCGGCAGCTGCGCCACGGCGCGCGCCAGCGCCGGCAATTCGGCCGGCGTCACGCCGCTCTTGCTAGCCTCGCCGCTGATATTGACTTGCAGGCAGATATTCAGGTCCGGCAAGCCTGCCGGGCGCTGTTCGGACAGGCGCGCGGCGATCTTTTCCCGTTCCACCGTGTGCACCCAGTCGAAATGCTCGGCGATGGGGCGCGTCTTGTTGCTCTGGATGGGGCCGATGAAATGCCAGGCCGGTGCTTGCTGCGGTGCGGCTTCCTTCACAAAGGCAATCTTGTCGAGCGCTTCCTGCAGATAGTTTTCGCCAAACGCCGCCTGGCCCGCGCGCATGGCTGCCAGCACGGCATCCGCGCCGAAGGTCTTCGAGACGGCCAGCAGGGTCACGTCGGCCGGCGCGCGCTGCGCGTCAGCGGCGGCCTGCGCAATACTGTCGCGCACGGCTTGCAAGTTCTGTTCGATTGTGGACATAATCATTTTCTAGTGTATAGGGGCGGCGGCACAGTGCGCCAGCCCATCAATGCAGGCACAGGGATTATAAATGGACATCTCCGAACTACTCGCTTTCTCCGTCAGCAACAAGGCTTCCGACTTGCACCTGTCTTCCGGCCTGCCGCCGATGATACGGGTCAACGGCGACGTGCGCCGCCTGAACGTGGCGCCGCTCGAGCACAAGGAAGTGCACAGCATGATCTACGACATCATGAACGACAGCCAGCGCAAGGCGTATGAAGAAGCGCTGGAATGCGATTTCTCGTTCGAGATTCCCGGCCTGGCTCGCTTCCGCGTCAACGCCTACAACCAGGAACGCGGTGCCTCGGCCGTGCTGCGCACGATTCCGTCGAAAGTGCTGACCCTGGAAGAACTCAACGCCCCGCGCATCTTCGGCGAGTTGGCCATGCGCCCGCGGGGCCTCGTGCTGGTGACGGGACCGACGGGCTCCGGCAAGTCGACCACCCTGGCTGCCATGGTGAACCACGTCAACGAGCGCCTGAACCACCATATATTGACCATCGAAGACCCGATCGAATTCGTGCATGAACCGAAGAAATGCCTGATCAACCAGCGCGAAGTGGGCTCGCACACGCATTCGTTCAGCAATGCCCTGCGCTCGGCCCTGCGCGAAGACCCCGACGTGATTTTGGTGGGCGAATTGCGCGACCTGGAAACCATCCGCCTGGCGCTGACGGCGGCCGAGACGGGCCACCTCGTGTTCGGCACCCTGCACACCTCGTCGGCGGCGAAATCCATCGACCGCATCATCGACGTCTTCCCCGCCGAGGAAAAGGAAATGGTGCGCGCCATGCTGTCCGAATCCTTGCAAGCCGTCATTTCGCAGAACTTGCTGAAAACCAAGGATGGCGCGGGCCGCGTGGCCGCGCATGAAATCATGCTGGCCACGCCGGCCGTGCGCAACCTGATCCGCGAAGCGAAAGTGGCGCAAATGTATTCGGCCATCCAGACGGGCAGCAATGTGGGCATGCAGACCCTGGACCAGTGCCTCACCGACCTGGTGCGGCGCGGCACGATCTCGGCGGAAACAGCCCGTTCGGCCGCCAAGGCCCCCGAAAACTTCCCCGGATAAGCCATGCAGACGACGCACGAACACTATGGCGCCATGCACGTGCTGCTGGCGCAGATGCGCGCACGGGGCGGCTCAGACCTGTTCATCACGGCCGGCTTTCCGCCCGCCATCAAGCTCGACGGCAAGCTGATGCCGCTGGCGGAAGGCGCGCTCGACGCGCAGCAATCGGCCGGCTACGTGCGCGCCGTCATGAACGAACGCCAGGCGGCCGAGTTCGCGTCCAGCCGCGAAGCCAATTTCGCCATCAGCCCGGAGGGTCTCGGACGTTTCCGCGTATCCGCCTTCGTGCAGATGGGCCAGGCAGGCATGGTCTTGCGCTTGATCAATACCGCCATCCCCACCCTCGATGGACTGGGTTTGCCCCCCATCCTGCAAGACATCGTGATGAGCAAGCGGGGCCTCGTCATCATGGTGGGCGCCACGGGCTGCGGCAAGTCGACCACACTGGCGGCCATGGTGGGCCACCGCAACGCGCACAGCCACGGCCACATCATCACCATCGAAGACCCCGTGGAATTCATCCATCCGCACGGCAACTGCATCGTCACCCAGCGCGAAGTGGGCGTCGATACGGACGACTGGGCCACGGCCCTGAAAAACACCCTGCGCCAGGCGCCCGACGTGATACAGATCGGAGAAATACGCGACCGCGACACCATGGACCACGCCATCGCCTTTGCCGAAACGGGCCATCTGTGCCTGGCGACCTTGCACGCGAACAACGCCAACCAGGCGCTGGACCGCATCATCAATTTCTTCCCCGAAGAGCGGCGCCAGCAATTGCTGATGGACCTGTCGCTCAATTTGAAGGGCATGATTTCGCAGCGATTGATTCCCAGCAAGGAAGGCGGCGGGCGCAAGGCCGCGCTGGAAATCCTGCTCAACTCACCGCTGATGAGCGACCTGATCTTCAAGGGCCAGGTGCACGAGATCAAGGAACTGATGAAAAAATCGCGCGAGCATGGCATGCAAACCTTCGACCAGGCCCTGTTCGACCTGCACGAAGGGGGAGCCATCAGCTATGAAGACGCGCTGCGCAATGCGGACTCCGTCAACGATCTGCGCCTGACGATCAAACTCAAGGGCGCAACGGCGCCGGAACCGCCCCCGCAAACGGGCGCCACCAAACTGGGACTCCTCTGACATGACCAGCATCCACGATTTCCAGGCCGAGGCGCTGGACGGCTCGCCGATCGACCTGGCGCAATACGAGGGCAAGGTGCTGCTGATCGTCAATACGGCCAGCGCCTGCGGCTTCACGCCGCAGTACCAGGGGCTCGAAGCGCTGTACCGCGAATTCCACGACCAGGGCCTGGTCGTGCTGGGTTTTCCCTGTAATCAATTCCGCCAGCAGGAACCGGGCTCGAATGCGGAGATCGGCGCCTTTTGCGAGAAAAACTTCGGCGTCACCTTCCCCCTGTTTGCCAAGGTCGACGTGAATGGCCCGCATACCCATCCCCTGTTTGCGCAATTAAAACAGGCGGCGCCCGGCATATTGGGCACGCAATCGATCAAATGGAATTTCACCAAGTTTTTGGTGCGCAAGGATGGCAGCGTCTTTCGCCGCTATGCGACGGCCAGCAAACCGGCAAGTCTGGCAGCCGACATACGGCAATTGCTACAGGAGTGAAAAATGCAATACTTTGATTTAAGACAACAATCATGCGAAATCTATAAAACCGTATTTATTTCATGCCTGATATCAATATTGTGTTTCAAATAGCAAATATCGGTGATAATGTTTACATAATTATTCGCAGATATCGATCAAAAAACGATGCCAGTCTTTGGGAAAATATTATCTTCATGGATGCGGATGGGTAGTTATTCCCGCCTCTTCATCCCTATTACCTTCCTGATACTCGCCGTTTCCGCTGTACGCTATCACGCCCTGCTGGGTACGGAAACGGCGCTGGCCAATGCGCGCTACCAGAGCGACGCCCGGCAACTCGACCTGTTCCTGGCCAATAGCGTGCTGCCGCTGGCCGTGCATACGGACCGGCATGCGATGCACGACAGCGTGCAGCAAGCGCTGCGCAGCGCCCTGCCACTGAACCGCAGCCTCGCCTCCGTGCGCTGGGATACGGCTGGCGCGCATGTCGAAGTGCTGGCTGACAACAAGCTGAGCGATGCGCTGGCCGACGGCGTGCCGGCGTGGTTTGCGCGCCTGGCGGGCATGGCGGCCATCCGCAGCCGCCTGACGGTGGCGCTGCCTGACGGCGGCGACGGCATCCTCGACCTGCACTACACGCCCGGCCGGCCCCTGGCCCAGGTGTGGCAAAGGGTGCGCGAGCAGGCCGTGCTCAGCACCATCAATATCGTCCTCGTCTTCCTCCTGCTGGGCTTGATCCTGGCCTCGCACCGCAAGCTGCTGGCGCGGCTCGTGCAAGCGACGGACCGCTTTCGCGATGGCAACTTCGCCGTACGCCTGGCGGCTGGCGCCACACCCGAGGCGCAAGCCGTGTCGCAGTCGTTCAACGGCATGGCCGGCGATATCGAAGAACTGCTGACTTCGCTGAAAACCAGCCAGCGCCAGCTGGGCGAACAGCTGAACGAAACCGTGCACATGCAGCAGGCGCTGCAAAAGCTGTCCTGGCAAAACTACAATGACGTGCTGACGGGTCTACCCAACCGTGCCGCGCTGGCCGCACGCTTCGAGCAGGAACTGTTCCTGGCGCGCGAACGCCAGCGCCTGCTGGCCGTCTGCCTGTTCGACCTCGACCATTTTCAGGCCATCAACGACCGCTACGGCGCAGAAGCGGGCGATGAAATCCTCAAGCAGGTGGCCGGTCGCCTGCACGCCTTTACGGGCCAGATCCATTACGCGGCGCGCCTGGGCGGCGATGAATTCGTCTTGCTGCTGTGCGGCCAGGCCAGCATCGCCAGCATCGAACAGAACATCACCCAATTGATGCAGGAACTGAGCCGCCCCTATCATTGCGACCAGCAGGCGCTGCACATGACGGCCAGCGTCGGCATCGCCGTCTACGCGGGCAAGGACTTGAATACGGAAAGCCTGCTGCGCCACGCCGACCACGCCGTCTACCAGGCCAAGCTGACGGGGCGCAACCAGTATCACTTCTTCGATACCAATCTCGATGAGGAAGTGCGTACCCACCACAACCAGCGCACGGAAGTGCGCCAGGCCCTGATCAATGGCGAACTGCGGCTGTACTACCAGCCCAAGGTGAATATGCGCGCCGGCACGGTGGTGGGCATGGAAGCGCTGCTGCGCTGGCAGCATCCGCGCCGCGGCGTGCTGGCGCCCGCGCAGTTCCTGCCGCTGGTGGAACAGACGGATTTGATCATCGACATCGGCGAATGGGTGCTGCGCCAGGCCCTGTGGCAGATGCAGCGCTGGGTCGCGTGCGGCAAGCACTGGGTGGTCAGCGTGAATATCGCGGCGCGCCACTTCCAGCAACCGGACTTCGTCTCGCGCCTGGAAACCATTCTCGATGAATTTCCCGGCGTGCGCGCCAGCATGCTGGAACTGGAAATCCTCGAATCGTCGGCCCTGCACGACATCGAAGACGTGCGCCGCATCATCCGCGCCTGCCAGGCGCTGGGCATCACGTTCGCGCTCGACGATTTCGGCACCGGCTACTCGTCGATGTCGTATCTGAAACGCCTGCCGGCGAATATCGTCAAGATCGACCAGAGCTTCGTGCGCAACATGCTCAACGACCGCGACGACCTGCACCTGGTGCGCGCCGTCATCGGCCTGGCCCGTTCCTTCAGCTTGACGGTGATCGCCGAAGGCGTGGAAAGCGTCGAGCATGGCGCGCGCCTGATCCAGCTGGGCTGCGACCTGGCGCAAGGCTACGGCATCGCCCGCCCCATGCCGGCCGACGCCGTGCTGGAGTGGGCCAACAATTTCATCCCTGCGCCGCAATGGCGCATCGCGCAATACAACGAAGTGCCTATTTGACCGGGGTCAAGGCGAAGTCGATCAATTCGATCCAGTGCCGCACGGGGGTCTCCGTGCCCGACTGCAGGTGGCTCAGGCAGCCGATATTCGCCGACACGATCATCTCCGGCTCGCACGCTTCCAGGTTCGCCACCTTGTTGTCGCGCAGCTGCTGCGACAGTGCCGGCTGCAGGATCGAATACGTGCCCGCCGAACCGCAGCACAGATGGCTATCCGCGCACAGGCGCACGTCGACGCCGACGGCACGCAGCACCTGCTCCACCTTGCCGCGCACCTGCTGGCCATGCTGCAGGGTGCATGGCGGGTGGTACGCCACTTTTTTGCCGATGCGCCCTTTCAGCAGCGCCACCAGTTCCGCTTCGAAGGCCGGCATGATCTCGGACAAATCGCGCGTCAGTGCGGCGATGCGCCGCGCCTTCTCCGCATACTGCGCATCGTGCGCCAGCAGGTGGCCATATTCCTTTACCGTGGCGCCGCAGCCGGACGCCGTCATGACGATGGCTTCCGCGCTGTCGACATACGGCCACCAGGCGTCGATATTGCGGCGCATGTCGTCCAGCGCCGCTTCCTGGTCGTTCAAATGGTGGCGCAGCGCGCCGCAGCAGCCCGCCTTCGGCGCGACGATCAGCTGCACGCCGAGCGCGTCGAGCACGCGCGCCGTGGCCGCGTTGATGTTCGGTGACATGGCCGGCTGCACGCAGCCGTCGAGCAGCAGCATGGTGCGCGCGTGCCGGCGCGCCGGCCATGCGCCAGCGGCGGCGCCGGGTCGCAATTTATCCTGCAAGTTTTTCGACAGCAGCGGCCGCAGCGCCTGCCCCGCCTTGTACACGGGCGTAAACAGCCAGCGGCGCGGCAAGGCTTCCTTCAGGGCGAAGCGCAAGGCCCGTTCGCGCAAGGGCCGCTGCACGCGCTGCTCGACGACGCTGCGCCCGATGTCGACCAGGCGCCCGTACTGCACCCCGGACGGACAGGTGGACTCACAGTTGCGGCAGGTCAGGCAGCGGTCCAGATGCGTCTGCGTCTTGGCGGTGACGGGCGCGCCTTCGAGCACTTGCTTGATCAGATAGATGCGCCCGCGCGGGCCATCGAGTTCGTCGCCCAGCAGCTGGTAGGTGGGACAGGTGGCCGTGCAAAAGCCGCAATGCACGCAGGCGCGCAGGATGGCTTCGGCTTCGTCGCCTGCCGGCGTATTCTTGATGAAATCGGCGAGATTGGTTTGCATGCGCGCTCAATACATTCTGTGCGGGTTGAAGATGCCGGCCGGGTCGAAAGCCTGCCGCAGGCGCTGGTGGATGGTGGCCACGGCCGGCGCCAGCGGGTGGAACACGCCCACGGCCTTGTCGCCGCCGCGGAACAGGGTGGCGTGGCCGCCGGCGGCCGCCACGGCCTGGCGGATGTGCCGTGCGCCATCGGCATCGGCGCCGCCATCGAGCTTCAGCCAGCGCTGCGCCCCGCCCCACTCGATCATCTGGCGCCCCTTTAGAATCATGGCGCTGGCGTGCGGCGGCAACGACAAGCGCCACAGGCTGCCCGCGCCAGTAAAGAAATCGTGCGTTTGCTCGCGCACGGACAGCCAGAAGGCGGCCGCGTCATCGGCTGCCAGCAGCTCGCCTTTCAAGGATTGCAGGGCCGCAGACACGGCCGCCTCGGCGCCGGACAGGCGCACCGTCAACACGCCGTCATGCCAGCAGCTGGCCGATATCGGCAGCGGCTTGCCAGCCCATTCATTGAGCATGCGCAAGGCGGCGATTTCCGCACAAGCCACGCGAAACGTCGCTTCGCGCAGCGGCAAGGGCAGCACTTTCAGCGACACTTCCAGGATCAGGCCCAGGGTGCCCAGGGACCCCGCCAGCAGGCGCGAGACATCGTAGCCGGCCACGTTCTTCATGACTTGCCCGCCAAACGCCAGGCGCTCGCCATGGCCATCCATCAGCACGGCGCCCAGCACAAAGTCACGCAAGGCTCCTGCGCTGGCCCGGCGCGGGCCGGACAAGGCGCTGGCGACGACGCCGCCCACCGTGGCGTCCTGGCCGAAATGGGGCGGCTCGAATGCCAGCATCTGGTTGCGCGCGGCCAGCGCCGCCTCGATTTCCGCCAGCGGCGTGCCGCAGCGGGCCGTGATCACCAGCTCCGTCGGTTCATAGTCGATGATGCCCGCATACGCGCGCGTATCGAGCACCTCGCCATCGAACTGCTGGCCATACCAGTCTTTCGTGCCGCCGCCGCGCAGGCGCACGGGACTGCCCGCCGCGCTGGCCGCCAGGATCCGCTGCCTGAATTGTTCCGCTATCGCTTGCAAAGGGGTCTCCGGAAAATTAAAAACGGGGCAGGTTGGCGAACGGCAGCCGCCCCGCCGTCACATGCATCTTGCCGAATTCGGCGCAGCGGTTCAAGGTGGGAATCGCCTTGTCCGGGTTCAGCAAGGCGTGGGGATCGAAGGCGCGCTTGACGGCAAAGAAGGCATCGAGTTCGGCGCGCGTAAACTGCACGCACATGGAATTGATCTTTTCCATGCCCACGCCATGTTCGCCCGTGATGGTGCCGCCCACGGCCACGCACAGGGCCAGGATGTCCGCGCCAAACGCTTCGGCGCGCTCGAATTCGCCGGGCATGTTGGCATCGAACAGGATCAGGGGATGCAGATTGCCGTCGCCCGCGTGGAACACGTTCGCGCAGCGCAAGCCATGCGTCGTTTCCATGCCGGCGATACCCGTCAGCACTTCCGCCAGGCGCTTGCGTGGAATGGTACCGTCCATGCAATAGTAGTCGGGCGAGATGCGCCCGGCGGCGGGAAAGGCGTTCTTGCGGCCGGACCAGAATTTCATGCGCTCCGCTTCCGACTGCGAGACGGCGATGGCGCTGGCGCCCGCCCCTTCCAGCACGGCCGTCATGCGGGCGATTTCCTCTTCCACTTCCTCGTGCGTGCCGTCCGCTTCGCACAGCAAAATGGCGGCCGCGTCGATGTCGTAGCCGGCCTTGACGAATGGTTCGACCATGCGCGAGGAGGTCCGGTCCATCATTTCCAGCCCGGCCGGGATAATGCCGGCCGCGATCACGTTGGCAACCGCATTGCCGCCCGTGACGACGTCGTCGAACGATGCCATGATGACCCTGGCCGTGGCCGGTTTCGGTATCAGTTTCACGGTCACTTCCGTGACGATGCCCAGCATGCCTTCGGAGCCGATGAAGACGGCCAGCAGGTCGAGGCCCGGAGCGTCCAGGCATTCGCCGCCCAGTTCCAGCACGTCGCCATCGATGGTGACGATGCGTACGCGCAGCACATTGTGCACGGTCAAGCCGTATTTGAGGCAATGCACGCCGCCCGAGTTTTCCGCCACGTTGCCGCCGATGCTGCAGGCGATCTGCGAGGAAGGATCGGGCGCGTAATACAGCGCGTGGGGCGCCGCCGCTTCGGAAATGGCCAGGTTGCGCACGCCCGGCTGCACCACGGCCGTGCGCGCATACGCATCGACGCGCACGGTGCGGTTCAAACGCGCCGTCGACAGCACCACGCCGTCGGCGATCGGCAAGGCGCCGCCCGACAAGCCCGTGCCGGCGCCGCGCGGCACGATCGGCACCTTCAACGCGCGGCAGACGCCGAGGATGGCGATGACCTGTTCTTCCGTGTCCGGCAAGGTCACCACCATCGGCAGCTGGCGGTAGGCGGCCAGGCCATCGCATTCATACGGGCGCGTATCTTCCGCGTCGGACAGCACGCAGCGTGCCGGCAGCACGGCCAGCAGGGCCGCGACGACGGCTTGCTGGCGCGCGGCGGTCAATCCGGATTCAGGGGCAGCATTGAGCATAAGATGGAGGGAAAATGGGCATGGGCGTGCAACGATTGTAAGCACAAAAGTGGCGCGCGCCGCATTTTTTGTCCGATTTGCCCGCAAATCCGGGGCCAGGCGGCGCGCAGTGTCGTATGCTGCCCCCATTCTTCTTTACAGGATCGACATCATGGGCAACCGACTTTCGAAAATCGCCACGCGCACGGGCGACAATGGCAGCACCGGCCTGGGCGACGGCAGCCGCACCAGCAAGGACAGCGCCCGCATCCACGCCATGGGCGACGTGGACGAACTCAATTCGAACCTGGGACTGCTGCTGTGCGAAGCCATGCCCGACGCATTGCGCGACGAGCTGGTGGCCATCCAGCACGATCTGTTCGACCTGGGCGGAGAAATCTGCATCCCCGGCTACCAGCTGATCAAGGAAGAGCACGTGCTGCGCCTCGACGACCTGCTGGCGAAATACAATGCGGACTTGCCGGCCTTGAGTGAATTCATCCTGCCGGCCGGCTCGCGCGCCGCTTCGCTGGCGCATGTGTGCCGTACCGTGTGCCGCCGCGCCGAGCGCAGCATCGTCGCGCTGGCCAATGCGGAACCCCTCCACGAACATCCGCGCCAGTACGTGAACCGTCTGTCGGACCTGCTGTTCGTGCTGTCGCGCGTACTCAACCGCTTTGCCGGCGGCAGCGACGTGCTGTGGCGGCATGACCGCACGCGGGGATGAGATAAAAAACGGCGATGCCTGTCAAACCGCATCGCCGTGCTTTACCAGCTGGCAGGGTGTTACTCAGCCGCAGGCCTGAAGACACACTTTATTGGCGCGGACGCATGAAGGAACACTGAACTCCATGACACAGGCATCGAGCGCCATATAGCACTCGGACTGGCATTCGGAAATATCGGCGGTACTACTGGCCATCGCATACGAGGCGCTCACGCCCATGGCAAACAAAAAGAAACCCAGTTTTTTAAACATTGGTACTCCTTTGTGGAAATGTCAGACGATGAGCAACATCCATGGCGCGCCGTCCCTTACGCGTCATCCATAAGTGCCTCCGCGCGTCAGTTATGCGGCGGACGCAGGCATTCCTTCTGGCAAGCCTGATAATTTTCCATGCAGGCCGGCTGGCCGAATTCCACGCAATCGAGCAGGTTGCGTTCGCAGACAAAGGTGCAGTCAGGGCCACCGGCATGGACACTGAAGGACAGCGCAGCGCCGGCGGCAAACAGGAAAGCGGCAATCTTTTTGAACATGGTGAGCCTTTCAAGTTGACAAGTTGAAACGTCAGATTTTCTTCAGCGCCGCTTCCAGCGCGCCAGTATTGAAACCCTGGATCTTGCGGTTGCCGATCAAGACCACGGGTACGCCGCCGCCGCCGAGTTCTTCATGGGCTTTTCTCGCTTCCGGTGATTTCTCGATATCGAGATCGACGAATTCGATCTTGTTTTCCTTGAAATACGCGCGCGTCTTGGCGCAATAGCCGCACCAATCCGTACCGTACAACACCACCTTCGCCTGGGCATTCGGGAAATACGCGGCGTAATTACCCTCGGTGTAATTCGGCTTGAGCAAACCGGGTAACAAGGACAGGCCATAACCGCTGCCCAGGCCGGCGGCCAGGATCAAGCCATACATGGCGATGGTTTTAATTTTTTTCTGCATCATAAGTATTGTCAGAGGCGTCAATGATCGAGGGCGGCCGGCCTAGCGTGCGCTTGCCGGCCGCCTCGCAATGCAACATGGATATCAGGCGCCGATTTGGCAGACTTTCAGGCAGGCTTTGTAACTGCCTATGCAAAAGGGGGATCTGTCGCCATTCATCATCGTGCATTCCCGCAATTCCTCTTCGCAGCTGGAGCAGCCGATATCCGAAGCAATGGCATAGGAAGCACTCAATCCCACGGTAAAAATAAATGCGGCAATCTTTTTCATTTACTACTCTCCATGTGAGCTATTGCACCAGGCAATCGCGTCAGATCAGTCGTAAGAAATTTCATCTTTGCTTGCTACAAAATCGAATATAGACCGCACTTATTTTAGAGTCAACGTTTCCTTTCGATAAATTTCCAGTTTGGAAAATATATCGGGTCAGCCCATGAAATGTGGAATTTGGAGAGATTGGGAGGCGCCAAACGTCTATACAATATTGGCGCCGCAATCAGTAAAGGCCGGTTGCGGGCGCAGCCGGCCGAGCGGCTACACGACGCCGAAAAAACGCGTCAGCACGATGGCGTCACCGCGCGCCGCCAGCCAGCGCCTGCACATGCTCGCGCAGCAAGCCGCGCAGCAGCTGCACCTGGGCCACGGCATCGGCCTGCAGGGCTGTCAATCCCTCGGCAATGCAGGGACCAGGCGCGCCGGCATCGGCTTCACCACGCAGCAAGGCATCGATTTCCCCGCTGACGGCAGCAATCCACCGTTGCAATTCGGGCGGCGCCGGCTCGGCCTGGGGACTCAGACTGATGCGCGCCGTGCTGCCCGCCACGCGGCGCAGCAGCGGCAGGGTGCGCAGCGCAGCCAGACCCACGCCGCTGCTGCGGTCCAGGCGGCGCTCGATGCGCAAGCGCTGCAAGACCTGTTCCGCGTTATTGCTGGCCAGTCCCGCCTCGCGGCGCAGGCGCGCGATGGCGCTATCCCAGCGTCCACCTGCCGCCAGCACGGCCAGCAGGTATTTCAGGTTGGCCGACACGGCTTTCGCCAGGCGCTGGTCCAGGTCGTCCGCCTCGCGGTCCGGCCACAGGAAAAACGTGGCCAGCAGGGCCAGCACGCAGCCCAGCACATTGTTGCCCAGGCGGCTCATCGCATACACCATCTCGCTGGCGGGCGCCGCATAATCGGCCACCAGCACGAAGGCCGGCGTCATGAACAGCACGTGCAGGCTGTAGCTGACACGGCGCAAGGCCATGGTGGCGACGATCAGGGGAAACACCACCAGCGAAATACCGAGCGGCGTGTAAATGACCAGGCCGATCAGCACGGCCAGCACGGCGCCCAGCACGCTGCCCGCGACCCGCTCGATGCCGCGCGGCCACGTGGTCGACACGGACGGCTGCAGTATCAGCAAGGTCGCCATGGTGGCCCAGTAGCCGAAGGGAATATGCAAGGCCTCGACCAGCAGGAAGCCGGCCGTCGTCGCCAGCGACACGCGCGCCGCATGACGCCAGCTCAGCGACTGCGGCGTGGCGTTGACTTTTGCCGTCTGCCACGCCTGCCCCAGCGCCAGGAAGGCCGCCTCGCGCCACGGCAGCTGCGCCGCGCGCGGCAAGCCCAGCTCCATGAAGTCCACGTTCAGGCGCAGCGGCAGCAAGGCGCCCAGCGCCGCTTCCAGGCGCCGTCCGCAGCCGGCCAGGCGGCGCTGCAAGGCCAGCGGCGGCGTTTCCGGCTGGCGCTGCACGGCTTGCCCCAGGCGGCGCAGCAGCACGGCCATCACTTCCAGGCTGCGCCGCGCGCGCGGGTCCTGGCGCAGGCGCTGCTGCTCGCGCTCGCACGTATGCGTGACGGCGATCAGATAGGCGAAGATGCGCTCGGCGTCGCTGAGCGCCAGCAGCAGGTTGTCGTACAGGGCGCTGCGGCCCGCGCGCGCGGGCGGCACGGCGGCCAGCGCCACCCGCGCCGCTTCCAGCGCGGCGCGCGCCTGCGAACGGTAGCTGGCGCCATGCGCTGCCGCGTCCGCCTGCGCGGCATCATGTGCGAGAAAGCGCGCATTGTCGCGCGCGATGCCGGCCAGGCGCGAATACGCGGCGCGGATGGCGCGCCTGGCAGGGCTGAACGGGTGGATGCGCCAGATGGTAAAACTGAGCACGGTGGCGAACAGGCAGCCTAACATGTACAGGCCCAGGAAAGGCGCCGTCTGCGTCATCGATTCCAGCGGATGCGTGACCATCACCACGCACGCCGTGGCGGCCAGGATGGCCACCTGCGCCGTGGCCGCGCCCCAGATGCGCGCCAGCGCGCCGGCCCAGGAAAACAGCAGCACGGCGATGGCCGCCGCCGCCACGCCATGGCCGGCCGCCAGCGCCGTCAGGCCGCCGGCCACGGTCGACAGCAAGCCGAAGCCCACCATCGAGACGAAGCGCATGCGCCGCGTGCCCGCCGCGTCTGCCAGGCAAGTCCAGAAGGCGCCGATGGCGGCCCAGGAAAAATCCGGGTGGTCGAACAGCAGGCCCAGCAGCAGCATGGCGCTCGAAGCGCAGGCGGCCCGCAAGCCCTCGGACAGGTTCGTTTCGTCGATGGCCAGGCTGACCATCCACAGGGGGCGGCGCTGCGCCAGGGTATCGGTATAGGCGTGCATGCCCGTCAGCCAGCGGCTGGCCAGCGCGCGCGAACGGCGGTGAAGTTTCCTGAAATGCAAGATCGGCTTTGAAAGGTATCAAAGCGTCATCGTAGCATTCCCAAGCGAAAAATGTTGCAGTGCAGCGTAAATGCACTGCAGACGAAAAAAAAGCGACACCGTGATGTCGCTTTTCCGTATGCAAGCCAGCTTAGCTGACAGCTGCCAGGCGCGGCGGCTGCGTGCCGCCAAAGCGCTGCTCGATCGACGCGGCGATGCCGGTGGCGTCCAGGCCCACGCTTTTCAGCAGTTGCACGGGGTCGCCATGGTCGATGAAGGTGTCGGGCAAGCCCAGCATCAGGATCGGCTTGACGATGCCTTCCGCTGCCAGGGCCTCGGCCACGGCCGAGCCGGCGCCGCCCATGATGCAGCCCTCTTCCACCGTCACCAGGTAATCGTGGTCGGCGGCCAGCTGTTTCACCAGTGCCACGTCGAGCGGCTTGACGAAGCGCATGTTCGCCACCGTCGCGTCGAGCTTCTCGCCCGCCGCCACGCTAGGCGCCACCATGGAACCGAAGGCCAGGATGGCGATGCGCTTGCCCTGGCGCTTGAGCTCGCCCTTGCCGATTTCAATGCTCGTCAGTTCCGGCACGATGGCCACGCCGGCGCCGGCGCCGCGCGGATAGCGGATCGCGGCCGGGCCCGGATAATGGTAGCCCGTCGTCAGCATTTGCCGGCATTCGTTTTCGTCGGACGCGGCCATGATGACCATGTTCGGGATGCAGCGCAGGAAGGCCATATCGTAATTTCCCGCGTGCGTGGCGCCATCGGCGCCCACCAGGCCGGCGCGGTCCAGCGCGAACGTCACGTCCAGGTTTTGCAGGGCCACGTCGTGGATCAGCTGGTCGTAGGCGCGCTGCAGGAAGGTCGAATAGATGGCCACGACGGGTTTGAGGCCTTCGCAGGCCAGGCCCGCGCCAAACGTCACGGAATGCTGCTCGGCAATGCCGACGTCAAAGTAACGGTTCGGATATTGCTGTTCGAACTTGACCATGCCCGAGCCTTCGCGCATGGCTGGCGTGATGCCCACCAGGCGCTTGTCGTGGCCGGCCATGTCGCACAGCCAGTTGCCGAACACTTCCGTGTACGTCATCTTGCCCGGCGCCGTGGCCGGCTTGATGCCTTCCAGCGGATTGAACTTCGGCGTGCCGTGATACAGGATCGGCTCCGCCTCGGCCAGCTTGTAGCCTTGCCCCTTCTTGGTGACCACGTGCAGGAATTGCGGGCCCTTCAATTGCTTGATATTTTGCAAGGTCGGGATCAGCGAATCGAGGTCGTGGCCGTCGATGGGACCGATATAGTTAAAACCGAACTCTTCGAACATGGTGGCGGGCACGACCATGCCTTTGGCATGCTCTTCAAAGCGCTTCGCCAGTTCCAGCACAGGGCCGGGCAAGACGGACTTGCCGACATTTTTCGCTGCCGCGTAGAACTGGCCCGACATCAGGCGCGCCAGGTGGCGGTTCAGGGCGCCCACGGGCGGCGAGATCGACATGTCGTTGTCGTTCAGGATCACCAGCAAGTTGACGTCTTCCTGCACGCCAGCATTGTTCATCGCCTCGAAGGCCATGCCGGCCGTCATCGAGCCGTCGCCGATCACGGCGATCGCATGCAGCGGGTCGCCCTTGATCTTGGCGGCCTGCGCCATGCCCAGCGCGGCCGAGATCGACGTCGACGAGTGCGCCGTGCCGAAGGTGTCGTATTCGCTTTCGTCGCGCTTCGGGAAGCCGGAAATGCCATCCTTCTGGCGCAGGGTATGCATGCGCTCGCGGCGGCCCGTGAGGATCTTGTGCGAATAGGTCTGGTGGCCCACGTCCCACACGATGCGGTCGTGCGGCGTGTTGAACACGTAATGCAGCGCGACAGTCAGCTCGACCGTGCCCAGGTTGGACGACAAGTGGCCACCCGTCTTGGAAACGGAGTCGAGCAGGAAGCTGCGCAGTTCCTGGGCCAGCGGCACCAGTTGCGAGCGGGCCAGCTTGCGCACTTGCGCTGGTTCATTGATGGTTTCTAACAGTTTCATTTATGCCTTCCGCTGCACGACCAGGTCCGCCAGCTCGCGCAAACGGCGTGCCTTGTCCCCGAATGGCGCCAGCGCCGCATGGGCGTCGCACCGCAATTGTTCTGCCAGGGCTCGCGATGGTTCCAGCCCCAGTATCGATACGTAAGTGGGCTTGTTGGCGGCCGCATCCTTGCCTGCCGTCTTGCCCAGGGTGGCCGAATCAGCCGTTGCGTCGAGCACATCGTCGACCACCTGGAACGCCAGTCCGACGGCGCGCGCATACGCGTCCAGCGCCGTCATCTCGTCCGCCGTCAAGTCCTTGCCGGCCAGCGCGCCGAGAATCACGGCCGCGCGCAGCAAGGCGCCCGTTTTCAGTTGATGCATCTGTTCCAGCTGCGGCAAGGTCAAGGCCAGGCCGACGCTGTCGAGGTCGATCGCCTGGCCGCCGCACATGCCGGCCGAACCGGAGGCGTGCGCCAGCAGCTTGATCATCGCCATTTGCCGCGCCGGAGGAATGGCAGCGCCATCGGCCAGCAGCATGAACGCTTGCGATTGCAGCGCGTCGCCGACCAGCAGGGCCGTCGCTTCATCGTAGGCGATGTGCACGGTGGGCTTGCCACGGCGCAAGGCATCGTCATCCATGCACGGCATGTCGTCATGCACGAGCGAATACACGTGAATCATTTCCAGCGCGCAAGCAGCACGGGCGAGGGTATCTCGATTGGCATCAAACAGTTCGCCAGCCGCCATCACCAGCAACGGACGCACGCGCTTGCCGCCGCCCAGCAGCGCATAGCGCATGGCAGCGTGCAGCTTGTGCGGCACGGTATCGGCCGCCGGCAGGAACTGGTCGAGCCGGGCTTCCACGCCGGACTGGGTGGCTTGCATCCAGTCGCCGAAGGTCACGCCATCTTGTTGCATGCTGGCCATCATTGGGCGGCCTCGCCGGCATCCACGAACGGTTTCAACATGTCGCCTTCGAGTACTTTCACCTGCGCTTCGACGCTGTCGAGCTGGCTTGCGCAATACTTGACCAGTTCCGAGCCGCGCTGATACGCCGCGACCGATGCTTCCAGCGGCAACTGGCCCGCTTCCATTTGCGTTACCAGCTGCGCCAGTTCCGCCATTGCCTCTTCAAACGAGGCCGGCGCTGCGGCAGCGGCAGTTAATTTCTTCGACATAGACTCAGATCTCTTCGTGGCACGAGGGGCTTGTAGGGAGACGCCGGGGATTCCCGGCCAGCATAGAAGCGTTATTTTAGAACAAACCACACTATTAAGTGAAAACTAAAGCGCAATCGGCGCGCTCAAAGTCAATAGCGTTGCCAGCTTGTCAGTGAATTTTAGCCGAATCCCCCCTCTCTGCCGAAAATTGCGCGCCAAATGACAATGTTTCTCATTAATAGGCTATTTCGCGGGGGAGTTTGATAATGCCGAGGCCGATCCGCGCTATAATCGCCGGTTCTGTCCGAAATACCGTTTCAACAAATTTGAATTCAGGTCTTTGCGGATTCTTTCTCTCTGTAGCGGTTGCCCAGGGAATGGCCTGGGGCACTGCTGACCGTTGTACATTTATGGGGGGTTGGGATGTCCGATCTGGCTACTCACGCCAAGCTGGCGCGTTCAAACGCGCAACTTCCGGTCCACGTCTATTTTGACGAAACGCTGTTGCAGCGTGAAATGCAGCAATTGTTCCAAGCCGGCCCGCGCTATGTCGGGCATGAGCTGATGGTGCCGGAAACCGGCGATTTTGCGACCCTGGCGTCTGAGAGCGAAGGGCGCATGCTCGTGCGCAACGCCAATGGCATCGAAGTGCTGTCCAACGTGTGCCGTCACCGGCAGGCGCTGATGTTCAATGGCCGCGGCAATGCGAATCATATCGTCTGCCCGCTGCACCGCTGGACCTACGACCTCAAGGGTGAATTGATCGGCGCGCCGCATTTCCCCGAGACGCCGTGCCTGAACCTGTCGAAAACGCCGCTGCAAAGCTGGAATGGCTTGCTGTTCGAGCAAAATGGCTACAACGTGATGGAAAAATTGAAAGATTTGTCCGTCTCGAAAGACCTCGATTTTTCCGGCTATATGTTCGACCACGTGGAAATCCACGAGTGCGATTACAACTGGAAGACCTTCATCGAAGTCTATCTGGAAGACTATCACGTGGAACCGTTCCACCCGGGCCTGGGCAGCTTCGTCAGCTGCGACGACCTGCGCTGGGAATTCGGCAAGGATTACAGCGTGCAAACGGTGGGCGTGCACCGCGGCTTGCAGCAAGCCGGCTCGCCTGCCTACAAGAAATGGCAGGAGCAGGTGCTGCAATTCCGCGGCGGCGAAGCGCCGCCGTATGGCGCCATCTGGCTGACCCTGTATCCGAACATCATGGTCGAATGGTATCCGCACGTGCTGGTCGTCTCGACCCTGTGGCCCGACGGCCCGCAAAAGACGCGCAACGTGGTGGAGTTTTATTACCCGGAAGAAATTGTGTTGTTCGAGCGCGACTTCGTCGAAGCGGAACGGGCGGCCTACATGGAAACCTGTGTCGAGGACGATGAAATCGCCCAACGCATGGACGCGGGCCGCAAGGCCCTGATGGCGCGCGGCGTCAGCGAAGTGGGTCCTTACCAGTCGCCGATGGAAGACGGCATGCAGCATTTCCACGAGTGGTACCGCAACAATATCGAACTGTAGTCCCTCAAGGGCCGCCTCGTGCGGCCTTTTTTTATCCCCGCGTTTTTCAGGAATCAGATGCAATCTCTTTGGATGCTGTTTGCAAGTTTCATGTTCGCCATCATGGGCGTGTGCGTCAAGCTGGCGTCGGATATGTATTCGACGTCCGAAATCGTCATGTACCGCGGCATCATCGGCATGACCGTCATGAGCTGCACCATCCTCTATCAGGGCGGCAGCTTTAAAACCACGATGCCGGGCCAGCATCTGTGGCGCGGCGTGGTGGGCGTGATCGCCCTGTGGCTGTGGTTTTATGCCATCGCCATCCTGCCGCTGGCCACCGCCATGACCCTGAACTATATGGCGCCCATCTGGATCGCCGTGATCCTGCTGGCCGGCGGCTGGTGGAAGGCAACGAAGCAAGTCGAGTGGCCGCTGGTGGCGGCCATTGCCATGAGCTTTGTCGGCGTGACCCTGCTGCTGCAGCCCGTGTTCGAGACGGACCAGGCGGCTGGCGCCATCACGGCCTTGATTTCCGGCATGCTGTCGGCCCTCGCCTACCTGCAGGTGCGCAAACTGGGCCTGCTGGGCGAACCCGAATACCGGGTCGTGTTTTATTTCTCGGTCGTCAATTTCCTCGCCGGCGTGATCGGCCACGTGGCCAGCGCCGGCGGCGGCCCCGTCGTCTGGCACGCGCACACGAGCGGCTACGGCATCGGCTTGCTGGCCGCCATCGGCCTGTGCGCCACCATGGCGCAGATGGCCATGACGCGCGCCTATCGCCTGGGCAAGACCCTCGTGGTTGCAAACCTGCAATACACGGGCATCGTCTTTTCCAGCTTCTGGGGCGTGGTGATCTTTGGCGACCTGTTCGACTGGCATGGCTGGGCCGGCATCGGCATCATTCTCGCTTCCGGCATCGCGGCAACCTATTACAATACCCGCAACACGGCCCGTGGCGCGGCGATCGCGCGCACGGATCCCATCGCCAGCGAAGTGTAAGGAGTCATGACCTTGTATACGACCTTGATCAACAGCAATGATTTGTCCAGCCACCTGAATGACAGCAACTGGGTCATCCTCGATTGCCGCCACGACTTGCTCAACCCGAGGGCCGGCAGCGACGCGTTTGCCGCCGGCCACATCCAGAACGCCCAGTTCGCCGATATCGACACGGCCCTGTCCGGCCCCAAGACGGCACGCGGCGCGGACTTTACCGGACGCCATCCGCTGCCCGACCGCAACGCCCTGCTGGCCACCCTGCGCAGCTGGGGCATCAATGACGACACGCAAGTGGTCGCCTATGACGGGCAAGGCGGCATGTTCGCCGCCCGTTTGTGGTGGCTGCTGCGCTGGGTTGGCCATCCAGCCGTGGCCGTGCTCGACGGTGGCCTGGCCGGCTGGCAGGCGCAAGGCTTGCCGCTGGTCACGCCGGTGGCGCCCCGCCCTATTGGCAATCTGACGGAAAAAGCCAGCCTGACGCGCATGGTCAGCGTGCAGGACGTCGTTGCCAACCTGGAAACCCAGGCGTTGACGGTGATCGACGCGCGCGCGCCCGACCGTTATCGCGGCGAAAACGAAACCATCGACCCCGTGGGCGGCCATATCCCCGGCGCGAAAAACCGTTTCTTCAAGGACAATCTGCAAGCGGACGGCCGTTTCAAGGGCGCCGAGGAGCTACGACGCGATTTCAGCGCATTGTTTGATGCACCGCAAGCGGCCATCCTGCAATGCGGTTCCGGCGTGACGGCTTGCCACAACTTGCTGGCAATGGAAGTGGCGGGTTTGCCTGGCGCGGCCCTGTATCCGGGCTCGTGGAGCGAATGGTGCGCCGATCCGGCGCGGCCCGTAGCGACGGGGAGTTAAAAAAATGGCGGACCAGCTGGTCCGCCATTTCACCTGTGGATAACTACGACGTTATCCCCAGCGCTTGATTCAAGCGCTCCAGTTCCGCCAGCCACGCCTGCTGGCTGGCCGGCTTCTGGTGGCGCGGCTTCCTTGCCAGGTCTTCCGCCAGCAATTGCTCCAGTTCGCACAAGCGCTCCAGTTGCACGTCGATGTCCGTCAGTACCGCAGACGCATGCTCCACGCGCGGCGCAGGCGTCGACGCCTGCCCATCTTCCGCACTCAGCCGTGCATACGCGCTGGCCGCGTCAAGCCACTCTTCCAGCCCGCCATCGGCCACCACCCAAAACCGGTTGCAGGCCGTCTCGATCAGGTCGCGGTCGTGCGACACCAGCAGGCAGCCACCCGCAAAGCTGAGCAGCGCTTGCCCCAGTTCCGCCTTGCCCTGCATGTCCAGGTGATTGCTGGGCTCGTCCAGCAGCAGCAAGTGGTAGCTGGCCAGCGACAGCCCCAGGAACAGCAGCCGCGCCCGCTCGCCGCCGCTCAGGGTGGCCACCGTCTGGCCATGGCGCGCATACGGGAAACCGGCCGCGATCAACGCCTGCTTGCGCGCCACCTGGCTGCGCGCAGCCTCGTTTTGCACGGCAAACGGGTACAGGGCGTCGGACAGGTCGGCCGTATCGGCCAGTTGCTTGAGCGACTGGTCGTAATAGCCGATGTTCGCCGCCTTGTGATAGCGCAAGTCGCTGCGCTCCTCCTGTGCCTGGATCGCTTGCCAGCACAGGCGCAGCAGCGACGACTTGCCGCTGCCGTTGGCGCCCAGCAAGGCGACCCGGTCGCCCGGTTTCAGCCACAGCTGGCCGACCTGGAACAGCACGGGAGACGCAGGCACGGCGCGCACATCCAGCCCGTCGAGCGCCAGCAGCTGGTCGGCCGCCAGCGCCTTGCCGCGCAGACTCAAGCGCCAGGGCGCGCCGTCGCTGACGAACGATTGCACATCCTTCAGCTTGTCGATGCGCCGCTGCATGGTCTTGGCCTTGCGCGCCAGGTCTTCATTGTCATAGGTGCGGCCCCACAAGGCCAGGCGGGCGCTGCTGGCCGACAGGCGGTCGATTTCTTTCTGTTCGGCCGCATGCCGGGCGGCAGCGGCTACGTCCGCCTCGGCCAGCGCCGCCAGCGCGGGGCCGCACGGCAAATCGAAATCGTACAGGCGGCTATCGCGCAAGATCCAGCTGCGCGTGGCCACGTTGTCGAGCAGGCGCTGGTCGTGCGAGACGAGGATGAAGGCGCCGCGCCAGGCCAGCAGGAATTGCTCCAGCCACAGCAGCGACGGCAAGTCCAGGTGATTGCTCGGTTCGTCGAGCAGCAGCACGTTCGGCTCCTGCAGCAGGGCACGCCCCAGCAATAGTCTCGTGTGCTGGCCGCCGGACAGCGAATGCACGGGTACTTGCGCCGTTTCTTGGTCAAAACCCAGTTCGGCCAGCAGGCTGTCGACCCGCCAATGCAATTCCGGCTGCTCCAGCACGGGCGCCAGCAAGGCATCGTACAGGCTCAGCTTGGCAAGTTCTGGCGGCAAGTGCTGCTCCACGTGCTGCAAGCGGCAGGCACGAGCATAGTGGATGGTGCCGGCAGTGGCTTCTCGCGTGCCGCTGAGCAATCCCAGCAAGGTGGATTTGCCGCAGCCATTGTGGCCGATCAGGCCGATGCGGTCGCCCTGGCGCAAGGTAAAGGCGAGTTCGTTGAAGAGGAAACCGTCGTGGGTATCCAGTTGTAAAGCTTGTGTCGAGATAAGGGTAGTCATGGCTCTTGTCTTTGTTCGGGATGCAAGCATCCGCGTTAACAGGAGCGCTAACGACAACGGAGTACCAGGAAAGGACTCGTCTGAGAGGGTGACTTTGCTCTGGCCAGGTTATCGCAGCGCGATAGAACGTGGGCAAGAGCTGGCAAATGCGCTTAAAGAGCGTGCGCGCCACAAGGCGAGCAACAAGTTTTCTTCCATTATATTTTCCTCCTTTCTGTGCAAGTTAGTCAGAAAGGCAATATAGCATAGGTAGCACTGCGCCGGCAGCGCCAGGCATCAACCACCGTGACGCTTATGCGTCAGGAACAGCACGATGCACACGCCCAGTGCGATCAACAGCACTTGCGGAATGGTTTCGCGCAAGGTGGCGCGGCGCTGCATCTGCGGCATCAGGTCGCTCAAGGCAATATAGATGAAGCCGGATGAGGCGAACACGAGCACATAAGGAATCAGATTGCTGGCGCGGTCCAGGGTGAAATAGCCGAGCAAGCCGCCCGCCACCGCCATCAGGCTGCACAGCAGATTGAAGATATACGCGCGCAGGCGCGAGAAACCGGCATTGAGCAGCACGATGAAGTCGCCGATTTCCTGCGGGATTTCATGCGCGATGATGGCCAGGCCCGTCACCAGGCCCAGTTTCGGGTCGGCCAGGAAAGCGGCGGCGATCAGGATGCCGTCCGTAAAGTTGTGCATGCCGTCGCCCACTAAAATCATCCAGCCGGCCTTGCCCGCTTCGTGCTTGTCGTGGCCGTGCGCATGGTGGTGGCCATCTCCTTCGTGGTGGTGCGAATGGCGCAGGATGGCGAATTTTTCCAGCATGAAAAAGGCCAGCAAACCGGCCAGCAGGGTGGCGAACAGGCTGCGCGGGTCCGCCTGCGATTCGAACGCTTCGGGCAAGGCGTGCAGCAGGGACGTCGACAACATGATGCCGACGGACAAGCTGACCATGCGTTCGACCACTTTGGACAAGAATGCAAACGAAAAGATCGCCGCCGCGGTAATGCTGAACACGCCCGCGATCGTGGTCGCGAGCAAAATGGATATAAGGACGGGATCGATGATTTTCTTACCTCAAAATGGCGCCGGGTCACTGGCGCCCGCGATGCTGGCGTCTGGCCTGATGAATGCGTTGTTATCTATTGTTTAATTTTTTGCGCGTTTGGCGGCAGCGTCGCGCGATGAAGATGCAATTGTACTGCATTGGCGCGCACCGGGCATTTTACAGCCCGGTGCGGCTTTCGCGTCAATTTCTGGAAGATGCGGTATGTTTCTGTTGCAGATCACGCCACGCCGTGGCTTTTGAACCAGGCCAGGCAGCGCGCATAACCGTCTTTCGCATCGGCCGCCACATAGCTGGGGCGGTAGTCGGCATTGAAGGCGTGGCCCGCATCGGGATACACGACAAACTCGGATGGGTTGCCGCCCTTGACCAGCGCATCCTTCATCTTGCCGATCGATTCCTGGCTGATGCCCGTATCCTTGCCGCCATACAAGCCCAGTACGGGAACTTTCAAGTTGGCGGCGATATCGATGGGATTGCTCGGCTGCAAGGCAGTCGGTTCGCCGACGAGGCGGCCATACCAGGCCACGCCCGCCTTGACGGCCGGATTGTGCGCCGCGTACAGCCACGTGATGCGCCCGCCCCAGCAAAAGCCCGTGATGCCCAAACGGCTCGTATCGCCGCCATTCTGTTTGGCCCATGCCACCACCGCATCGAGGTCCGCCATCACTTGCGCGTCCGGCGTCTTGGCGATGATGCCTTTCATCAACTCCGGGATGCTGGCCACCTTGGTGGGATCGCCCTGGCGGACGAACAAATCGGGCGCCAGCGCCAGATAACCCTGCTTGGCGAAACGGCGCGCCATGTCGGCGATATGTTCATGCACGCCAAATATTTCCGAAATGACCAGTACCACGGGCAAACCTGTCTTGCCCTCCGGCTGCGCCGCGTACACGGGCACGGCCTGGCCATCGACCATCACCGACATGTGGCCCGTGACGAGCCCGGCGGAATCCGTCTTGATGACGTTTTGCGCCGCCACGGGCAAGACGGCCACGGCAAAGCCAGTGCCCAGCGCCACCTTCAGGAAACCACGCCGGCCATCCGGCCCGGACAAGCAGCTCTGGCCCAGCAAACTTTCACAATCGGTGATCATGTCGCTCATGCGTTTCTCCTGAAGGTATTACGTTTGGAAATGTCGGCTGACGCTGGGCTAAGCCGACCTACGGTCATTGCTCAAGTAAACATGTAGGTCGGCTTAGCGGGGCATGCCCTGCGTAAGCCGACGCAGCATCAATGCGCTTCGTCCCAGTTCCTGCCGACGCCCACCTCGGCCGTCAGCGGCACTTTCAGCGCGGCCACGCCCGCCATCAGTTCCGGCAGATTGCGCTTGACCAATTCGAGCTCGGCGTCCGGCACTTCCAGCACGAGTTCATCGTGCACTTGCATGATCATCTTCGTTTGCAAGTTGTCCGTTTCCAGCCAACCTTGCACGGCGATCATGGCCAGCTTGATCAGGTCGGCGGCCGTGCCCTGCATCGGCGCGTTGATCGCCGCCCGTTCCGCGCCCTGGCGGCGCGGGCCGTTCGGCGAATTGATTTCCGGCAGCCACAAACGGCGGCCGAACACGGTTTCCACGTAACCGCGCGCCTTTGCTTGCTGGCGCGTGTCTTCCATATACTGTTTCACGCCGGAGAAGCGGGCAAAGTAGCGGTCGATATAGCTTTGCGCGGCCGTGCGATCCACGCCCAGGTTACCGGCCAGGCCAAACGCGCTCATGCCGTAGATCAAACCGAAGTTGATGACCTTGGCGTAGCGGCGCTGTTCGCTCTGCACTTCCGCGGCCGGCACGCCAAAGATCTCGGCGGCCGTGGCGCGGTGAATGTCGATGCCGTCGGCAAACGCGCGCAGCATGGCTTCATCGCCCGAGATGTGCGCCATGATGCGCAATTCGATCTGCGAATAGTCGGCCGAGACGATGTGGCTGCCCGGCGGCGCAATGAAGGCTTCGCGGATGCGCCGGCCTTCCGCGCTGCGGATGGGGATATTCTGCAAGTTCGGGTCGTTCGATGCCAAACGCCCCGTCACGGCCACGGCTTGCGCATAGTTCGTATGCACCCTGCCCGTCGTGACGTTGATCATCTTCGGCAATTTATCCGTGTACGTCGACTTCAGCTTGGCCATGCCGCGGTATTCGAGCAGCACTTTGGGCAATGGATAATCCTCGGCCAGCTTCTGCAGCACTTCTTCATCCGTCGATGGCGCGCCCGTCGGGGTTTTCTTGACCACCGGCAGTTTCAATTTCTCAAAGAAAATCTCGCCGATCTGCTTGGGCGAACCCAGGTTGAATGGCTGCTCGGCCAGTTCATACGCCTTCTTTTCCAGTTCGAGAATTTTCACGGCCAGCTCGGCCGACTGGATGTTGAGCAGCTCATCATCGATCAGCACGCCGTTGCGCTCGATCTTTTGCAAGACCACGGCCGTCGGCATCTCGATCTTTTCATAGATGAAGGTCAGCTTGTCATCATTCGCCACGTTGCCCCACATGGCATTGTGCAAGCGCAAGGTGACGTCCGCATCCTCGGCCGCGTATTTCGCCGCCTGCTCCACCTCGACTTGATTGAACGTGATCTGCTTGGCGCCCTTGCCGCACACGTCCTCGAACGGGATCGTCGTGTAGTTCAGGTGGCGCAGGGCCAGGCTATCCATGTCGTGCTTCTTGTGCGATTCAAACACATACGATTCAAGCAGGGTATCGTGGGCGATGCCGCGCAACGTCACGCCGTGGTTGGCGAAGATGTGGCTGTCGTATTTCAGGTTCTGGCCCAGCTTGGGCTTGTTCGCATCTTCCAGCCATGGACGCAGTTTCGCCAGCACGTGTTCACGCGTTAATTGCTCGGGCGCGCCCGCGTAGTCGTGGGCCAGCGGGATGTAGCAGGCGGCGTGCTCGGCCACGGAGAGGGAAATGCCGACCATTTGCGCCGTCATCGGTTCCAGCGACGTGGTTTCCGTGTCGACGGCCGTCAGCGGGGCCGCATCGATCAGGGCGATCCACTTGTCCAGCTGCTCGTCCGTCAGCACGGTTTCATATTCGGCCTCGACTGCTGGCGCGGCATCGGCGAACATGTCGCCCGTCGTGTTGGCAGCAGCGGCACCGGCAGTTGCCGGTGCGCCAACAGGCGACATCGGCGGCGGCACCGCGCCCAGTTCGCGCAGCAGGGCCTTGAAGCCGTAGCGCTGGAAGAAGGCCAGCAGCGCTTCCTTGTCTTCGTGTTTCGCCACCAGCGAGTCGGCGATGGTCGTCATGTGTTCGGACAAGTCGCAATCGGTCTTGACGGTGATCAAGGCGCGCGCCTGCGGCAGCCATGGCAGGGCCGTGCGCAGGTTTTCACCCACGGCGCCGCCCACCTTGGCCGCGTTTTCCATCACGCCTTCCAGGCTGTCGTACAAGGTCAGCCATTTGACGGCCGTCTTCGGGCCGCATTTCGATACGCCCGGCACGTTGTCCACGGTATCGCCGATCAGCGACAGATAATCGATGATGCGGTTCGGCGGCACGCCGAATTTGACCAGCACGGCCGCTTCGTCGAGCTTTTCGTTGCTCATGGTATTGATCAGGGTCACCTGGCTGTTGACCAGCTGCGCCAGGTCCTTGTCGCCAGTCGACACCACCACGTTCATGCCGGCGGCAGCGGCCTGCACGGCCAGCGTGCCGATCACGTCGTCCGCTTCCACGCCGTCGACCATCAGGATGGGCCAGCCCATGGCGCGCACGGCTTCGTGGATCGGCTCGATCTGCAGGCGCAGGTCGTCCGGCATCGAGGCGCGCGTGGCCTTGTATTCGGGATACATGTCGTCACGGAACGTTTTACCTTTGGCATCGAACACGCAGGCGATGTAGGCGGCCGGGTAATCGGCGCGCAGGCGGCGCAGCATGTTGACCATGCCGTGCATGGCGCCCGTGGGATAGCCATCCGGGCTGCGCAGGTCGGGCAGCGCATGGAAGGCACGATAAAGGTAACTGGAACCGTCGACTAACAGCAGGGTGTTTTGCATAATGCCAATAAAATAAGGTGAGCCGCGCCAGCCGGGAAGAAACAGCGGCGGACGGGCGGAATATCGCACAATTATCGCAGAGTTTAGGGCCACGCCACCGGCCGCAACACGTGCCGTTCCTGGCGTTTTTATCACCCCGGCAGCCCCATGCGGGCGCGCGGGCGGCCGCTGCGGGCCATTTCGGCGCATTAATCAGCCGTATTAAGCAGCATTGCCTACCAGTTTGTTACAATGCCTTATAGATAAACTGACGGCATTACACCACTGCACGCGCTGCAGTCCCTCACATGGAAGCGAACCCATCATGATGCGTACATCGACACTCTGGACATTCCTCGCCCTGCCCCTGCTGGCATGTTCGGCCATCGCCAGCGCCCAGACGCCGGCCAAACCGAGCGACGCGCCGCCACAACTGGAACGCATCGAGGAAATGGGCGAAGCGCCCATCACCGTGGCACCGGCCGCGGCCAAGCAGCAGATTACCGAGAAACGCGAAGCGGGCGTGACGTCCGAAGTGAAAGTGACGAGCGGCGGCAGCACCTATTACATGAAGCCGGCCGCCGGCGGCGACCAGGCCCACAGCGGCGCCCTGCGCGGTCCGCAATGGAAAGTGCTGGAATTTGACCTGGGCAAAAAGAAACAGAAACAACGCGATGAAGAGGCCGCGGACGCGCCAGCGCCGCCCGCACCAGCGAAGTAAGCAGCCACTCTCTTCTGCCCTGCCCCGGCCACCTGCGGGGCAGCCGGCTTTTTTTGACCTTTTAGACCAATCCTCTCTTTCCCATGGCAGTTTTTACCGCGCTACACCTGGACGATATCGGCCAGTGGATCACGCAGTTTCCACTCGGCAAACCTCTGGCGCTCAAGGGCATCGCGTCCGGCATCGAAAACAGCAATTTCTTCCTGAGCACGGAGCGCGGCGAGTACGTGCTGACGATCTTTGAAAACCTCAGCTTCGAGCAATTGCCGTTTTATCTGCAACTGATGCGCCATTTGGCGGACCGGGGCGTACTGGTGCCGGCGCCGATCGCCAATGCGGACGGCGAACTGGTGACGGCCCTGCAAGGCAAGCCGGCCGCCATCGTCAGCAAACTCGACGGCAGCTCGCAGATGGCGCCGCAAGCCGTGCATTGCGCGGCCGTGGGAGCCATGCTGGCGAAGATGCACCTGGCGGCGCAGGACTTCCCCCTGCAACAGCCGAATCTGCGGGGACTGGACTGGTGGAACACCACCACGCCCCTCGTCCTGCACCACCTCGACGATGCCAAGGCGCACCTGTTGCGCGCGGAAATCCATTTCCAGGACGCCTTTGCTGCCTGCGATACGTATAAAGCCATCCCGCGCGGTCCCGTGCATGCCGACTTGTTCCGCAACAACGTCATGTTTGACGGCGAGCAACTGACAGGCTTTTTCGACTTTTACTTTGCCGGCTGCGACACCTGGCTGTTCGACGTGGCCGTCACCGTCAACGACTGGTGCGTGGACCTGGACACGGGCGTGCTCGACACGGTGCGAGTGCGCGCCCTACTCGACGCCTACCAGGCCGTGCGCCCGTTTACGCACGAAGAACAAACGGCATGGCAACCGATGCTGCGCGCCGCCGCGCTGCGCTTCTGGCTGTCGCGCCTGTACGATTATTACCAGCCGCGCGAAGCGGAAATGCTGACCCCGCACGATCCCACGCATTTCGAACGCATTCTGCGCGAACGTATCGCCACACCTGCTCCGGAACTGTTTTAAACATGGAAAAATTACCTGCAAGTACAGGTTGGCAATGGGTGAAACAAGGCTTCGCCCTGTTTCGCAAGCAACCTGGCGGCATGTCGATGCTGTTTCTCGGCTATATGTTCTGCATGCTGGCCGTCAGCATCGTGCCCGTGCTCGGCCAGATGCTGCCCGTCATCCTCGTGCCCGTCTTTTCCGTCGCCTTCGTGCAAGGCTGCCTGAACATCGACCAGGGCAAGCGCGTCTTGCCCAGTTTGCTGATCTCGGGCTTCCGCAAGCCCGCGTTTCCTTCCCTGTTCGGCCTGGGCGTGCTGTACATCCTGATGGCCATCGTGGCCATCGGCGCCTCGACTTTGGTGGACGACGGCTTGCTGTGGCAACTGGTCACCGGGCAATTGACGGAAGAAGCGGCGCGCACCGCCATCCCCGAATCGCGCCTGGGCCTCGGCATCCTGCTGGCCATCGTGCTGTACGTGCCGGCCGCCATGGCCTTCTGCTTTGCCGCACCGCTGATCTACTGGAAACAAACCGGGCTGGGCAAGGCGCTGTTCTTCAGCTTTTTCGCCGTCTGGCGTTCGCTGTCGGCCTTCATCGTCTTCGCCGCCACCTGGTTCGCCATCAGCGTCGTCACCAGCCAATTGCTGGCCGTCATCTTTGGCCGCACGCCGCTGATGATGCAGCTGATGATGCCGCTGTCGATGATCTTGACCATCATCATGCATTGCTCGTTCTACGCCGCCTACCGCCAGATCTTCGGCTTGCCCGTCGATGAGAGCAAGACGGTGTCGCTGGATAAGCCGAACGACTGATTGCTACGCCGCATAAGAAAAGGGCAGCCTGTGCAGGCTGCCCTTTTTTTTATTTGCCGAATGCCTTGCAATGCCACACACAGGTCGGATTAGCCGAAGGCGTCATCCGACACCATTGCTGGCCTCGCAGCGTCGGATTACGCGGCGTTCCGCCGCTAATCCGACCTACGTCCATTACCGCCCCAGGCGTTCCAGTTTCGCGATACCCAGGTCCAGCACCTTCATGCCGTGCTGTCCAAAATTGATTTGCGCGCGCGCATTGCCGCCACCGCCTTCGATATTGACGATCACGCCTTCGCCGAACTTGGCGTGCGCCACGGATTCGCCGATGCGCCAGCCGCCGCCCGTGGCTTTTTGCGCGATCTTTTGTGCAATCGCATTGTCCGAACCCAGGCTGGCCACCTTGGGCGCCTCGTCCCAGGCCGACTTGCGGTTGCCGAACCAGTTCGCCTGCACCTTCGGCGACAGCCATTTCAAGGATTCTTCCGGCAATTCGTCGAAGAAGCGCGACTTCATGTTGTAGCGCGTCTGGCCGTGCAGCATGCGCGTCTGCGAAAAGCTCATATATAAGCGCTTGCGCGCGCGCGTGATGGCCACGTACATCAGCCGGCGTTCCTCTTCCACGCCGTTGTCTTCCTTCGAGCTGCTTTCGTGCGGGAACAAGCCCTCTTCCAGGCCGGTAATGAACACGTTGTCGAATTCCAGACCCTTGGCCGAGTGCACGGTCATCATCTGCAGCGCATCCTGGCCCGCCTGCGCCTGGTTGTCGCCCGCTTCCAGCGACGCGTGCGACAGGAAGGCGGACAGCGGCGACATCACGGCCGGCAGCGGCGCGTCGGCATCGAGAATTTCGATGCCATCCTGGTTGACGACGGGTGCGCCCGATTGCGCCTGGGCGGCAGGGCCCAGGTGGGCCGGTGCGCCCTGGCCGAAACCTTCCTCGGAAATGAACTGGCTGGCCGCGCTGACCATCTGCTCCAAGTTCTCGATGCGGTCGGCGCCCTCTTTTTCATTTTGATAGTGTTGCAGCAAGGTACTCGCTTCCAGCACCACTCTGACCATTTCCGGCAAGGACAATTGCTGCGTTTCGAAACGCACGCCCTCGATCAGCTTGACGAAACCGGCCAGCACGCTGCCCGCCTTGCCCGCCACGTACGGCACGGATGCATACAGCGAAATGCCGTACTGTTCCGACGCGGCCTGCAATTGCTCGATCGAGCGCATGCCGATGCCGCGCGTGGGGAAATTGACCACGCGCAAGAAGGCCGAATCGTTGTGCGGATTGTCCATCAATTGCAAATAGGCAATCGCGTGCTTGACCTCGGCGCGCTGGAAATAGCGCTGGCCGCCATACACGTGATACGGAATCGCGGCCGAGAACAGCGCATGCTCGATCACGCGCGACTGCGCATTCGAGCGGTACAAGATGGCGATTTCGCTGCGCGAAGCGCCATCGGCGATCAGGCTTTTCGCCTCTTCGATGATCCACTGCGCTTCCTGCAGATCGGAACTGGCTTCATACACGCGCACCTGCTCGCCATGGCCCGCGTCCGTGCGCAGATTCTTGCCCAGGCGCTTGCTATTGTTCGCGATCAATACGTTGGCACTGTCGAGGATGTGGCCGTGCGAGCGGTAGTTCTGCTCCAGCTTGATCAAGTTCTTGACCTGGAACTCGTGCTCGAAGGCGCTCATGTTGCCCACGTTGGCGCCGCGGAACGCATAGATGCTCTGGTCATCGTCGCCGACGGCAAACAGGGCGCCGCCATCGCGGCTGCCGTGACCGGCCAGCAATTTGAGCCAGTTGTATTGCAGATTATTCGTATCCTGGAACTCGTCCACGAGGATATGGCGGAAACGGGCCTGGTAGTGTTCACGCAGAGGCTGGTTACGGCTCAGCAATTCATACGTGCGCAACAGCAATTCCGCGAAATCGACGACGCCTTCGCGCTGGCACTGGTCGTCGTACAGCTGATACAGCTCGACCATCTTGCGCTCGTGCGCGTCGTACGCTTCCACGTCCGTGGCGCGCAAACCCTGGTCCTTGGCATTGTTGATGAAATACATCACCGTCTTCGGCGGGAATTTTTCATCATCGATATTGTTTGCCTTCAACAAACGCTTGATCACCGACAATTGATCCTGGGAATCGAGGATCTGGAACGTCTGCGGCAAGGCCGCGTCCCGGTAGTGCGTGCGCAGCAAGCGGTTGCACAGGCCGTGGAAGGTGCCGATCCACATGCCGCGCGTGTTGATCGGCAGCATGGCCGACAGGCGCGTGAGCATTTCCTTGGCGGCTTTATTGGTAAACGTCACGGCCAGGATGCCGGGCGGCGATACCTGCTGGGTCTGGATCAGCCACGCGATGCGGGTGGTCAGCACGCGGGTCTTGCCCGAACCGGCGCCTGCCAGGATCAGCGCATGCTGCGCCGGCAAGGTGACGGCAGCCAATTGTTCGGGATTGAGGTTGTGAAGAAGATTTTGCATGCCGTGATTATACCGGCATGGCTAAAAATACTGTGCATTTGTCCAGCGGTCGCGCCGCATTCGCCGCGTGCGCGCTACAATCGGCATCACTGCACAGCTGACGAAAACATGCCCATGACACCTCCCAGCCACCTCGACGGCGCCCGCGTACTGGCCTGGGCCTGGTCCGGCCTGCCCTTCGGCCACGTCACCAATGAAGACGGCGCCGCCCCCATCGCCATCCACGGTCTAGCCGTGTGCCGCTACGGGGACGAGGCGCAAGTCTACCGTTTCAGCTGCGACGCGCACTGGGAAACGGTACAGGATGAGGTGTATGCCAGCGAGGACGACGCCAGGGAGCAGCTGCCGGCGCAATACCGCGCCGTGGCCGCCGTGTGGAACACACCGTGAGCTACGCCATCCGCGCAGCCACCGGTGCCGACCTGCCCCTGCTGGCCCAGGTCGAGCGCAGCGCCGCAGCCCTGTTTGCCCAGGCAGGCCCCGAACTGGCGTGGCTGGCGCAGGGAGAACCCTTGCCACTGAGCACCTTGCAGATGCTGCGGCAGCATGGCGGCGTATGGGTGGCCGCCGATGGCCAGGACCGGCCATCGGGTTTCCTGGCCGCCCAGCCGCTCGACGGCCAGTGGTTCATCGTGGAATTGTCCGTTGCCCTGCCGCATCAACGGCAGGGCCTGGGCGCACGATTGCTCGACGCGGCGGCGGCCCATGCACAGGCGCTGGGCTGCGCATGCCTGACACTGAGCACGTATCGCCACCTGCCATGGAACGCGCCCTACTATGCGCGCCACGGTTTCAGCGCAATCGAGGCTGCGGCGCTGGGCGCGGGTCACGCGCTCAAGCTGGCGCGCGAAGCGCAGGACGGGCACGATCCGGCGCTGCGCTGCCTGATGCGCAAGCCACTGGCCCGCTGATTCAGCACAACATTCAGCGCACCAGCTTTGCCTTGCCTTCGCTGAGCGCCTGGGCGATCACCTGGCGCGTGGTCTTGTCGGCGATCTTGACGACTTTTTCCTGCTGGCGGCCCAGGTCGTCCATTTGCTTGCCCAGCGCTTCCATCGGCTTGCTGCGCTGCTCCATCTGGCGCGACATCTGCTCCATTTTCTCGGCCTCGCGCTCGTGCACGTCGGCGATGCGGTCGTTGATCTCTTCCATTTCTTCCTGCGCATCTTCCATCTGCTGCTGCAGGCGTTCCACGTCGCGCTCGGCCGCGCGGCGCGCCGTGCCGCTCGTTGCCAGCGCCTGGCGGCGCGAGGCGTCGCCGAGCTTGCGGCCCAGCTCCTGCTGCTGGCGGCCCAGCGCGCGCAGCTGTTCCGACTCGCGCGCGCTGCCCTTTTCCAGGCTGCGGGCGCCCATCTTGCGGCCCATGTCACCCATGGCCTTGCCGTGCGCGCCCATTTGATCGCCAAGCGCGCTCATCTCCTTGCCCAGCTGTTTCGAGGGCAGCCATGCCGTACGCACCTTGCCCAGCAAGGCCGCATCCTGCAGCACATAGGCCTGCCCCTGGTCGCGGAACCACAGGAAGGGGCCCTTGATCGAGCGCTTGAGCTTTTCCACCTGCTGCGAATGAATATCGCTGTCGACAACGATGACGCCCTCGCCATCCCTCGTGCCATCGACCAGCGCATAGCTTTCGCCCTTGTCGAGCGAGCGGCTGACCTGCACGCTGGGCGCGGCTGGTGCGGCCGGCGGCGCGGGCGGTTGCGGCGGCTGCACGGCCAGCGCGCTGCCGCCAAGCAGGATACCGGCCAGGCTGAGGATCAAACGGTGGGAAGTGGACATGGCTGCCTCGTCGCAAAAGTAGTGGAGCGTTGACTGTAGCGGCAACCGAATCTGGCCTCCAGCGCGCTGCGACAGGCTGCAAAAAGACCTGACTGAATGGCAAACACCGGCGATGGATGGCATCCGGGCAAAAAAAACGGAGGCCGCAGCCTCCGCAAAAACGCCGTGGTACGGCGTATTTCAATTAAATTTCAATTAATTAATACAGCACGACGGAGCGGATCGATTCACCGCTCTTCATCAAGTCGAAACCTTGATTAATATCATCGAGCTTCAGCCTGTGTGTGATCAAATCATCGATATTGAGCTTGCCTTCCATATACCAGTCGACGATCTTCGGCACGTCCGTGCGGCCGCGCGCGCCGCCGAAGGCGGAACCTTTCCACACGCGTCCTGTCACCAGCTGGAATGGACGGGTGGAAATTTCCTGGCCGGCCGCCGCCACGCCAATGATGATGGACTGGCCCCAGCCCTTGTGGCAGCACTCGAGCGACTGGCGCATGGTGGTGGTGTTGCCGATGCATTCAAACGAATAGTCGGCGCCGCCGTCCGTCAGCTGCACGATGGTGTCGACAACGTTTTCCACCTCGTTGGCGTTGACGAAATGCGTCATGCCGAACTTGCGCGCGATGGCCTGGCGCGCCGGGTTGATGTCCACGCCGATGATCTTGTCGGCGCCAACCATCTTGGCCGCCTGGATCACGTTCAGGCCGATGCCGCCCAGGCCGAACACGACCACATTGGCGCCCGCTTCCACCTTGGCCGTAAACAACACGGCGCCCACGCCCGTCGTCACGCCGCAGCCGATGTAGCAGACTTTGTCGAATGGCGCATCTTCGCGGATCTTCGCCAGGGCGATTTCCGGCACGACGATGTAGTTCGAGAAGGTGGATGTGCCCATGTAATGGAAGATGGGCTTGCCGTCGATGGAAAAGCGCGAAGTCGCGTCCGGCATCAGGCCGCGGCCCTGGGTCGAGCGGATCGACTGGCACAGGTTGGTTTTTTGCGACAGGCAGAATTTGCACTGGCGGCATTCCGGCGTGTACAGGGGAATGACGTGGTCATCCTTCTTCAGGCTTTTCACGCCCGGGCCCACATCGACGACGATGCCGGCGCCTTCATGGCCAAGGATGGACGGGAAGATGCCTTCCGGATCGGCGCCCGACAGGGTGTAGTAATCGGTGTGGCAAATGCCGGTGGCCTTGATCTCGACCAGTACTTCGCCCTCGCGCGGGCCGGCCAGGTCGACTTCTTCGATCGTCAGCGGAGCGCCCGCCTTCCATGCAATCGCTGCTTTGGTTTTCATGTGTGTCCTGTCTATGGTTGAACCAGGCGCGCCAGCGCGCCGTATCGCCACATCATAACAAGGCAGGCGCCGACGTGCCACGCCGGCGCCGGTGCAACGCTTACTTGAAACACTTACTTGGTTTTCGCCCGGTTCAAAAAGGCGCCGTGCAGGCCGTTCAGGGTTTCTTCGGCCAGCAGCAGCTGGCTGGCGATTTCATTGATCTTGCGGCGGCTGGAACGGGCGTGGTCGCGCAGCACTTCGAACGCCGTGTTGCGGTCCGTCTGGAACTTGCCCATCAGCAAACCGACAGCCAGGCTGGTTTCGCGGCCGGCGGCCAGGGCCGCATTCAGGTTCAGTTCGGTGCGCCGGAGCTGGCGGATTTCATCGGCGCGCGCCAGACCCGCTTCAAACGCGGGCATCAAGCGGCCTTCGTCGACGGGTTTGACGACATAGCCGACGGCGCCATAGGCGGCCGCCTGCTTGCCCGATTCGCTGTCGCCGCTGCCGGACAGGAACATGAACGGCACGGCCGTTTCGCCATGCAGGCGCTTGGCCAGTTCCAGGCCGGACATGCCCGGCATGTGGATGTCGAGCAAGGCCAGGTCGGGCTCGCGCTGGGCGATCAGCTGCAGCGCCACTTCGGCCGAATGGGCCAGGGCCGTCTCGTAGCCGGCATGGCGCAGGACTTCGCCGAGGAATTCCAACAGGAGTTGGTCATCGTCAACGATCAGGATAAGGCGTTTCGCGGCGGCTGGCTGACTCATGGGCAAAGGGACCTCGGTAATGAATGATGCTCTTATTATATGCCGATTATCCGCCCAAACCAGCCCTGCACCCGCATGCTCATGCCGCAAACAAGTGATTGAATTGCTGCACCGCAATATTCACATCGTCCGCCTGGTATTCTTTGCCAAAGACACTGCTGATGGCCGCCACCATGTCGGCGCCGCGCGCCACCAGCGGCGCGGCGTTCTCCGGCGTCATGCCGCCGATCACCACGCAGGGCAAGGCGATCTCGCGCTTGGCCTGCAGCACGATATCCAATGGTGTCGTGACCGGATACTTTTTCACCAGCGAGGGATAGAAGCCGCCGAAGGCGACATAGCTGGCACCGCCAGCGACTGCCGTCCGCGCCAGGGCCATGTCGCCATAGCACGAGGCGCCGACGATCTTCTCCTTGCCCAGGCGCGCGCGCACCTGCGCGACGGACGCATCCGTGCCGCCCACGTGCACGCCGTCCGCGTCGAGCTCTTCGCACAGCTCGATAAAATCGTTGATGATGAAAGGCACGCCATATTTGCGGGCCAGGACCAGCAAGGCGCCCGCCTGCTCGCGCCGCTGTTCCGCCTCGGCGCTCTTGTGGCGGTATTGCAGCAGAGCCACGCCACCGTGCAAAGCCTGTTCCGTGATATCGAGCAGGCGGTCGGTGTCATCCCAGTTCGGGGTAACCAGATACAGTCCACGCATGATGTTTTCCTTATTGAATGAATCGTTGCGGCATCAGTTGGCCTGGCGCAACCGCATACGCGCCGGCCAGGGCCCCATGGCAATAGCTTTGCGCGCCATCAAGCGCTTCGGGCAATGCTTGGCCCAGTGCCAGGCGCGCCGCGATGGCGGACGCCAGGGTACAGCCGCTGCCGTGGAATTCGCCGGGCAGGCGCGGCCAGCGCCACTCGCGCGCCCTGTCCTCGCCATCGTGCCAGCGGTTGACGATCACCTCGCCTTCGCCATGGCCGCCCGTCACCAGCACGTTCTTGCAGCCTTGCGCGCGCAGGTTTTTCTCGCCACCCAGGGCCGCCGCTTCCGGCCCGTTCGGTACGATGACGGTAGTCACCGGCAACAAGGGCGCCAGCGCCAGCACGGCGTCGTCCCGGCTGAGCACGTCGCCATGGCCGCTGGCCAGCACGGGATCGAGCACGACAGGCAAATCCGGCCGGACCAGCCGCAATTGCGCGATCAGTTGCGCAATGACGGCCGCATTCGCGGCGCTGCCGGGAATGCCGATCTTCACGGCATCGATGGCGATCTTGTCGATCAGCGCCTGCGCCTGTCGGCGCAGCAATTCCGGGGCCACAGGCTCGACAGCAAACACGCGGTCGTTGTCCTGCACCGTCAGCGCCGTGATGACGGGCAAGGCATGCGCGCCCTGCGCGGCAATCGCCACGATATCGGCGGCGATGCCGGCGCCGCCGGACGGATCGGCGCCGGCAAACACCAGCACCGTCGGCCGGCTCCCCGGCTTCACGCCAGGCGGCCCGCCATCGGCGACGATGGCGAAGCGGCGAATTTGCGCGGCATGCGTCCCGCCAGGAATGCTTCGCGCCCGGCCCGCACGGCCAGCTTCATGGCATGCGCCATGCGCACGGGGTCGCGCGCAGCGGCAATGGCTGTATTCATCAGCACACCATCGCAGCCAAGTTCCATGGCAATGGCCGCATCCGACGCCGTGCCCACGCCTGCGTCCACCAGCACGGGTACTTTCGCCTGATCGATGATCAAGGACAAGTTCCACGGATTCAATATGCCCATGCCCGAGCCGATCAGCGACGCCAGCGGCATGACGGCCACGCAGCCGATGTCCTCCAGAATCTTCGCCTGGATGGGGTCGTCGCTGCAGTAGACCATCACGTCAAAGCCATCCTTGACCAGCGCTTCGGCCGCGAGCAGGGTTTCCGGCATGTGCGGAAACAAGGTTTTTTCGTCGCCCAGCACTTCCAGCTTCACCAGATTGCGCCCGCCCAGCAGTTCGCGCGCCAGTTGCAGGGTGTACACGGCATCTTTTGCGTTGTAGCAGCCGGCCGTGTTCGGCAAAATCGTGTACTGGTCCGGTGGC
Source organism: Janthinobacterium sp. MP5059B (assembly GCF_001758645.1). Lineage (NCBI taxonomy): Bacteria > Pseudomonadati > Pseudomonadota > Betaproteobacteria > Burkholderiales > Oxalobacteraceae > Janthinobacterium > Janthinobacterium sp. MP5059B. The sequence goes on from NZ_LRHX01000002.1 coordinate 153,735, forward strand.
ACGAAATCGAGCAGGCTGGGCGCGTTCGGGTCCTGGCCAATGTTGACCCTGCGGATCGCCACCGTGATGATCTGCGCTTCCGCCGCATCCGTTGCTTCGCGCGTCTGCGGCAAATCCTTGTACTTGCCGCTGCCCACCAGCAGGCGCGATGGGTATTGTTTTCCCGCAATGGTCAGCAGGTCGTTGTTTGTTGCGGTGTTCATGTGCGTTTCCTTGTCTATTCTCAACTTAACCGCCGCCGATGGCGCGTACTATCTCCACGTGATCTTGCGTCTGCAAGACCTGCCCTGGCCACGCTTTGCGCGGCACGACGTTGCGGTTGACGGCCAGCGCCAGCGCCTGGTTTTCCAGCGACAGCGCGGCGATCAATTGATCGAGGGTTTGCCCCGGCGGCACCTGGTGCGGTGCCCCGTTGAGCGTGATGGATATCAATGCAGGCATCACGCTCTCCTTCAGACCTTGCGGTACAGCTCGGCGCCGTTCTTGATGAATTCGATGGCCTTGATTTCCATGCCCTGCTTGAGCGCCTTGTCTTCCGCGATACCCATGCCGGCCGCGTATTCGCGCACCTCCTGCGTGATCTTCATCGAGCAGAAATGGGGGCCGCACATGGAGCAAAAATGCGCCACCTTGGCCGAATCCTTGGGCAGGGTTTCATCGTGGAATTCGCGCGCCTTGTCCGGGTCCAGGCCGATGTTGAACTGGTCGTCCCAGCGGAATTCGAAGCGGGCTTTCGACAGCGCGTTGTCGCGGATTTGCGCACCCGGATGGCCCTTGGCCAGGTCGGCCGCATGCGCCGCGATCTTGTACGTGATGATGCCGTCCTTGACGTCCGCCTTGTTGGGCAGGCCCAGGTGTTCCTTCGGCGTCACATAGCACAGCATGGCCGTGCCATACCAGCCGATCATGGCCGCGCCGATGCCCGAGGTGATGTGGTCGTAGCCGGGCGCGATATCCGTCGTCAACGGTCCCAGGGTGTAGAACGGCGCTTCGCCGCACTGCTCCAGCTGCAAGTCCATGTTTTCCTTGATCAATTGCATGGGTACATGGCCCGGCCCCTCGATCATCACTTGCACGTCGTGCTTCCACGCAACCTGCGTCAGTTCGCCCAGGGTTTTCAATTCGCCCAGCTGCGCCTCGTCGTTGGCGTCGTAGATGGAACCGGGACGCAAGCCGTCGCCCAGCGAGAACGACACGTCATACGCCTTCATGATTTCGCAGATCTCTTCGAAATGCGTGTACAGGAACGATTCCTGGTGGTGCGCCAGACACCATTTCGCCATGATGGAGCCGCCGCGCGAGACGATGCCCGTCAAGCGCTTGGCCGTCATCGGCACATAGCGCAGCAGCACGCCCGCGTGGATGGTGAAGTAGTCGACGCCCTGCTCGGCCTGCTCGATCAGGGTGTCGCGGAAAATTTCCCACGTCAGATCTTCGGCCTTGCCATTGACCTTTTCCAGCGCCTGGTAGATGGGCACGGTGCCGATGGGGACGGGGCTGTTGCGCACGATCCATTCGCGCGTCTCGTGGATATGTTTACCTGTGGACAGATCCATCACATTGTCGCCGCCCCAGCGGATGGCCCAGGTCATCTTTTCCACTTCCTCGCCAATCGACGAGGTGACGGCGGAATTGCCGATATTCGCATTGATCTTCACGAGGAAATTGCGGCCGATAATCATCGGTTCCACTTCCGGGTGGTTGATGTTGGCGGGAATGATGGCGCGGCCACGGGCGATTTCCTCGCGCACGAATTCCGGCGTGATTTCCGCCGGGATGCTGGCGCCGAAGGACTGGCCAGGATGCTGGCGGCCCATCAGGTCGGCCAGGCGCTCGCCCATGGGGCCGGAAGCTTTCAGCTCGCGCAAATATTCCTGCCGGCGCATGTTTTCGCGGATGGCAACGAATTCCATTTCCGGCGTGATGATGCCTTGGCGCGCGTAATGCATTTGCGTCACGTTCTTGCCGGCAATGGCGCGGCGCGGCTTGCGGTGCAAGTTGAAACGCAGCTCGGCCAGCTTCGGGTCCGCCAGGCGGGCGATGCCGTAGTCAGAGGTCGGGCCGGGCAATTCTTCCGTGTCGGCCCGTTCCATGATCCACGGCAGGCGCGGCGTATCGAGGCCCGAGCGGATGTCGATCTGCACGTCCGGGTCCGTGTAGGGGCCGGACGTATCGTAGACGTAGATCGGCGGATTCTTTTCGCCGCCGAACGACGCTTCCGTGTCGGACTGGCTGATCTCGCGCATGGGCACGCGGATGTCGGGGCGGCTGCCTTGCACGTAGATCTTGCGCGAATTGGGCAGCGGCGCGATGGCGGCTTCGTCGACCGTGGCGGTGGCGGAGAGGAATTTCGGGTTGGCGTTCATTTTGGCTCCTTGGCTAGACTATTTTTAAGCCTGGAGCCAGCTAAGGAGGTTCGGCTGCGCGCACGCGGAAAAGCGGGGTGCGTTCATCCTAAAGCTTCCCTTCGCTGGCATTATCCAGATCAGGTTCGGAGGGTATTTCTCACCCGCGCTTGCACCGTGTTTCCACAGCGAAAGGCAGGACCCCTAGCGTTTGCCGCCTTGCGGCAGCGAGCCAATTATACGCGGTTCACGCCGCGTGGCCAGATGATTTCTTGCAGGTGTCGTCTTTGCGCATCTGCTGCATTGCAACAGACGCCATCGCGCTTATTTCTTCTTGCCCCAGCGCCAGCTGGTCGGTTCGCCCTTCAGCTGGCAGATGAAAATGAGCACGGCAACGATGGCCACTTCATAGACGATGTAGCCGACCAGCATGGTTTGCGGCGGAAACAGGAAGGCGCCGCAGGCGAACAGCGCCAGCGCGGCCAGGAACACCAGCCAGCCTTGCCAAGTGATGGGCAAGCCCCAGCCCCAGCCATAGGTCTTGGCGGGGAACCAATAGGAGGGAGATTTGTCAGCCATGATGCTTTCCTTGTGGATGTGGATGGCAGCAAGTATAAATCAGGCGATGCGCAAGCGCTCCGTGACATCGAGGCCGATGCCGCGGTAGCCAATGAAGCGGCTGCCATTGTCGAACATCGGTTCGCCGCTCACTTGCAGGTACTGCGTGCTGCCGTCGAGGTTGACGCGGCTGTAGATAAAATCAAGGAACGGTTCGCGTGCGGCAATTTTTGCGTCGAGCAGCGCGCGTTCGGTGGCGTTCCAGCGCTGTGGCTCTTCCTCGCTGCCAATGCCCAGCATTTCGGCCACGGGACCGGAAAAGCGCGTCAGATTGCCTTGCGCATCCTGTTCCCAGTACCAGTCGGACGACAGTTCCGTGAAGCGCTGGAAGCGCGCTTCGCTTTCGCGCAGCTCCGCCGTGCGCGCTTCCACCATCTGTTCCAGCGACTTGTTGTATTCGGCCAGCTTCTGGTACAGCAAGCGCACTTCCAGCATGTTGTGGATGCGCGTTTTCACTTCCACCAGGTCGAAGGGCTTGCTGACGAAATCCTTGGCGCCCGCTTGCAGCGCGCGCAGCTTGTGGCCGGGCTGGGCCGTGATCACCAGCACGGGCAGATAGCTGCCCGCCTCGATGTCGCGCAAGCCTTCCATCACCTCGAAGCCATCCATTTCCGGCATCTGCAAGTCGAGCAGGATCAGGTCGTAACGGTGCTGCTGGTGCAGCGCATGCACGGCTTGCGGATCCATGGTGGAGGTGATGCGCGTATAGCCGGCATTGCGCAGCACCTGTTCCAGCAGCATGACGTTGGCCTCCTGGTCATCAACGATGAGGATGCTGGCGTTCAGGATCTCGGTGGCTTGAAGCATGGCGGTATTCCTAAAATTAAGTGCTGAATTAGCGTACTGCGTGAGTGTCGTCGGCCAGGCCGTGCGCGGCCGCATGGTGCAGGGCCACGTCGAGCGCATCCATGAATTCGACGACCTTGATCGGCTTGGTCAAATAGCGGAAGAAACCCGCTTCCAGGCCTTTCTCGATGTCGCGTGGCACGGCGTTGGCCGACAGGGCCATCACGGGAATGTGGCTGGTGAGCGGGTCGTCGTGCAGGATATGCAGTGCGCCGAAGCCGCTGATGCCGGGCAGGTTGATATCCATCAAGATCACGTCCGGCTGATACGTGCGCGCCAGGTCGATGCCCAGGTGCGCATCGATGGCTGTGAGCAACTTCAAATCGCTGCGGCGGGCGATCAGTTGCTCCACCAGCGCCAGGTTGGCGGGATTGTCTTCCACGTACAGCAAGGTGCGCTGGCTTTCCTGCGGCACCTGCACCTGCGGCAGCGCGTCGCCATCGCCCAGCACCAATGCCGGCGCGCTGCTCGAAGCGAGCTCGAACCAGAACGTGGTGCCCACGCCCACCGTGCTGTCGACGCCGATGGTGCCGCCCATCAATTCGATCAATTGTTTGGTGACGACGAGACCGATGCCCGTGCCCTCTTCCGTGCTGTTTTCCTGTCCCAGGCGGTTGAAGGGCTGGAACAACTGTGCCACCTGGCCCGCATCGAGGCCGACGCCACTGTCGCGCACGCTGACCCGCACCTTGGCGCCGCGCTGGCTGCAATCGACGGTAACGGTGCCGCCACCCTGGTTGTACTTGATGGCGTTCGACAGCAGGTTGACCATCACCTGTTTCACGCGCGTGCGGTCCGCATGCACATAGAAAGCCTGGCCGCAGCGGGGGAAGTGCATGCGGATGCCGCGCTTTTCCGCCTGCGGCGCGATCATCGCCTGGCAATCCTGCAGCACGTCGAGCAGGGACATGGCTTCCTGCGACAAGGTGACCTTGCCCGATTCGATCATGGCCAGGTCGAGGATCTCGTTAATCAGGCGTAACAGATACCAGCCGCCCTTGAGGATTTGTTCGATCGAGCGCTGCTGCGGCGGGCTCGGTGGCGGCACGTCGGACGCCATCAGCTGCGCAAAGCCCAGCACGGCATTCAGGGGCGTGCGCAATTCGTGGCTCATGCTCGACAGGAATTCGGACTTGGCGCGGTTGGCCTTTTCCGCCACCAGGCGCGCCTTCTTCAACTCCGCATTGTTGGTCTCGACCAGCGAGCGCGTATACGCCTGCTGTTCGCGCAGGCGCTGGTCCAGCAGCGCCTGTTCCGCCTCGACCTGCTTGCGTGCCGTATTGTCCGTGCCGATCAGCAAGTAACCGATGACCTTGTTCTGCACGTCGCGCAAGGCCGTCACGGAGACGATGGCCGGGAAACGGCTGCCATCCTTGCGGATGTAGGTCAGTTCATAAATGTCTTCGATGCCGCGCGTGGCCTTGAACACGAGCGCTTCCACGCCGGGCGTGATGACCCTGTCGAGTTCGGCACTGAGGGCGGCCGCGCGCGCGACGATTTCTTGCGCATCGGAAATACCGGCCGGCGTCAGCTTGTCCACCACGTCGCTCGCTTCATAGCCCAGCATGCGTTCGGCGCCCACGTTGAAAATCTGGATCACGCCCTGCGCATCGGTGGCGATGCACGAGAAATTGGCGCTGTTGAAAATCGCATCCTGCAAGGCGCCCGCCTTCAGCAGCTGGCGCGGCAGGCTGGCCGCCAAAGTGCGCCGATACAGCGCGACAAGCAGCATCAGCAGCAAGAAGACCAGCGCGTCGATGACGCATGCCGTCTCGAACGGCGCGCGCCAGGCCAGCAGGCCGATGGCCAGCAGCACGATGGCGCTGAATGAAAACGCCAGCGCCATGGGCCAGCGCGACGGTGCGCGCGGGGGAATATTTTCAACAGATTGCATGGGGTAGCCTGAGCTGTAACAACGATAAAAAAAAGATGCGGTGTTCAGTGCGCCTGGCGCTGGCGCACATCCGACAACAGGCGCGTGAATTCCTTTTTGACCACGCCATAGCATTCGCACACATGGCCTTCGAGGCCGGCACGGTCCAGCACGGAGATATGGCCGCGCCGGTAACTGATGAAGCCGCGCGCCTGCAGGCGCCCGGCCGCCTCCGTCACGCCTTCGCGGCGTACGCCCAGCATGTTGGCAATCAACTCCTGCGTCATCGTCAGCTCGCGGTTCGGCAGGCGGTCCATGGTCAGCAGCAACCAGCGGCACAGCTGCTGCTCCACCGTATGGTGGCGGTTGCAGACGGCCGTTTGCGACATTTGCGTGATCAGCGCTTGCGTATAGCGCAGCAGCAAGCGCATGACGGGACCGGCGCGGTCGAACTCTTCCATCAGCAAATGCGCCTTCAGCCGGTAGCCGACGCCGCCCGTCTGCACGACGGCGCGGCTGGGCGTCGAATTGCCGCCCATGAACAGCGACACGCCCACGACGCCTTCATTGCCGACGCCGGCAATTTCCGACGAGCCGCCGTTTTCCAGCAGGTAGTGAATGGAAACGATGGCCGTGGTGGGGAAATACACATGCTGCAGCTTGTCGCCCGAATCGTAGATCACGTCACCGAGCAACATGGATACTTGCTCCAGGTGGGGGGCCAGGCGCGCGAAATCGGCGTCGAGCACGGCGGCGAGCAAATGGTTTTGATTCGGGTTGTGTAGCTGGGCATGCAGACTCGACATGGGCAGGTTTCCTGTTTTCCAGTCGTCAGCTAGGGGATAGTTGAAAGACGTCCGAACGAGGGGCGCCATGTAGTGCAGCGTAACACAGCGCTTGCACAGTGACCCGACTATATTTCTTGTCGGCATGCCCGTCCGTTCGGTAGCGAACGGACGACATTTCGCCGCCCGCCCTACAGTCAGTCACTGCCCGGCCTGCCTGATCATGGATCGGCACCGGCGCTGCCACGGGGCCACCATGCAATCATTCTTCAAGCGCATCTCCATTTCTGTTTCTACCTCGGCCCTGCTCACCCTGGCGTTCGGGCTGTGTTTGACGGCACTGTGCTACGCCTCGGCACGCCAGATCGAGTCGGAAAGCACCCGGCTGCTGCTGCAGTACCACGCCAGCGGGCACACCTTGGGCGCCGCCCTGCTGCCGGCCAAAGGCATGGGCCTGGACGCCAGCCATCGCGGCTCGCTGTATGTACTGCTCGGTGGTGTGCTGTCGAGCCTGCTGGCGGCCGCGTATGTGTATCAGCTGGTGTCGCGCAATTCCGTGATTGCCCGCATCACGGGCGAGCGCACGGCGGCGCTGCAGTTTGCCAATTTGCGCCTGTCCGAAGACATCGCCGCGCGCATGCACAATGAAAAGTCGCTGCGGCTGCGCGAACGCATCATCGAAGTGTCGGCCAATGCCATCATCCTGTGCAGCGCCGACGCACCGGGCTACCTGATCGAATACGTCAACCCCGCCTTCGAGCGCATCACCGGCTATACGGCCGGCGAAGTCATCGGCCAGCGCCTGGAAGACTTGCAAGGTCCCGAGCAGGGGCGGCAAGACATGCACGCCATTACGGCGGCCCTGCGCGAACAGCGCGAAGGCAAGGCCATCGTGCGCAATTTCCGCAAGGATGGCAGCAGCTACTGGAGCGAGCTGTTCGTCGCGCCCGTGCGCGACGATGGCGATGGCGCGCTCAGTCACTTTGTCGTGGCGCAATACGACATCAGCACCGTCATGCGTTTCGAACAGGAAATGGAATTTCAGGCCAGGCACGATATCCTGACGGGCCTGGCCAACCGGGCACTGCTGCGCGAACGGCTGGAGCAGGCGATGGCCGTGACGCGGCGCAGCGGCCTTCCCCTGTGGGTGGTTTTCATCGACCTCGACCGCTTTAAATTCGTCAACGATACCCTGGGCCATGATGCAGGCGACCTGGTGCTGAAAAGCGTGGCCGAACGCCTGCGCGACGCCACGCGCGAAGTCGACACGGTGGCACGCCTGGGCGGCGACGAATTCGTGCTGCTGCCCCAGCATGGCAATGGCGAGCCGGGCGCGGCCATTCTGCAGCGCATCCAGGACGCCGTGGCGCAGCCGCTGCAACTGGGCGAATATGAATTTTTTCTCAGCTGCTGCATGGGCGTGGCCGTGTATCCCGACGATGGCGACGATGCCGACACCCTGATCAAGCACGCCGACATCGCCATGTACCGCGCCAAGGAACAGGGACGGGGCCACTGGCAATTCTATGCCTCGGGCATGAATACGGGCACCCTGGAGCGCCTGGGGCTGGAGAGCGAGTTGCGCCACGCCCTGGAACGCGGGCAATTCCACCTTGAATACCAGCCCCAGCTGGACCTGGCCAGCGGCGCCGTGGTGGGCATGGAAGCGCTGCTGCGCTGGCAACATCCGCAACTGGGGCGTATTCCACCTGCCAGCTTCATCGGCCTGGCCGAGGAAATGGGCTTGATCACCCCCATTGGCGACTGGGTGCTGCGCACGGCGTGCGCCCAGACGCGTGCCTGGCAACTGGCCGGCCATGGCCCGCTACGCCTGGCCGTCAATCTGTCGGCGCGACAATTCAAGCAAAGGAATCTGCTGCACGCGGTGGCGCAGGCACTGGCCGAGACAGGCCTCGATGCGGCCCATCTGGAACTGGAATTGACGGAAAGCATGGTCATGCATAACGTGGAGCAAGCCACGGCCATCATGGCCAACCTGAAGGCGCTGGGCGTGCAATTGTCCATCGACGACTTCGGCACCGGCTATTCCAGCCTGGCCTACCTACGCCACTTCCCTATCGACGTGCTGAAAATCGACAAAACCTTCGTCAGCGACATCACGCACAGCGACGACGACGCCGCCATCGTGCGCGCCATCATTTCGCTGGCGCACAGCTTGCGCCTGAAAGTCATCGCCGAAGGTGTGGAAACGGAACAGCAGCTGGCCTTCCTGCGCCAGCAAGGCTGCGACCAGATGCAGGGCTATTTGTTCAGCCGCCCCCTGGCCGCCCCCGCCTTCGAAGCGCTGCTGCACGAAGGCAGCATGCTGCCCGCCTAGCGTGACGGTTTAAAACGCGTGGCGCAGGCCGACGTTGAAGGCGCGGTTGCCGCTGCCCACTTCGGTGGCATTGCCCACCATGTAGGCCGCATCGTTGCGGTTACGGATGTGCGCGTAGGCAACATACACCTTGCTGCGCTTGGACAAGGCATACATGGCGCCGATGGCCAGCTGCTGCGCATCGCGGTTGGCAGCATCGCGGTCATCCTTGCGCACATACGAGGCCAGCAGGGTAGTCGCGCCGAGCGGCACGGACACGCCGACGATGGCGTCGCGGCTGTCGGTGGACTGGGCCGGCGCCTGCGCCGCACCGTATGGATTCTCGGCAAAGAACATGCTGCTGCCATCGCCCGTATTGCGGCCATAGCCGGCAAATGCCGTGGCCACGCCGAAGTTGTAGTTACCTGCCAATATCGTGTTGTTCACGTCGGCCTTGCCCGGCTCGCCGGCACGGCTCTGGCGCGCCAGGCGCAAGGTCAATGGACCGTTGACATAGCCGAGGGCCAGGCCCAGCGAACGCTGGTCCGCCGCAATCCCCGTGTGTTCGCCAAAGCCGACCATGACCGTGGCCGTGACGCCGCGCAGCTCGGGCGAGGTATAGCGCACGGTATTGTCGATGCGCGTGGCCGAATAGCCGGCCAGGTTGGTCGACGCGCCCGCCATGCCGCCCTCGAACGGATCGGCCACGTCGGTCAGCGCCTGGCTTTGCAGGTTGTACTGGCGGCCCACGGTCAGCATGCCCAGCGGACTGTCGAGGCCGACAAACGCCTGGCGGCCAAACAACTGGCCTGCCTGGTCCGAGCGGCCCGTGTCGCTCAGGACGCCCGCTTCCAGCGTGAACACGGCTTGCAAGCCGTTACCCAGGGATTCCGTGCCGCGCAAGCCCAGACGCGAGCCGGCCGACACGCCGCTGGTGAGCTTGCTGACGCCGCCTTCCTGCACCAGGCCCGCATCCATCAAGCCATACACGTTGACGGAGGACTGGGCATGGGCGGCAGGCAAGGCGCCCAGGGTGGCGATGGTCGAAACGAGGCCGACACTGATCGAGAGTTTTTTCATGCTGGTTTCCTTATGCAGGCAAAACCGGGAAAGCGCGCGGCCATGGCATAGCCACAGCGGCCAGGCGCTGTGGAACATGCCGTATCGAAAGACGACGGGCCAGATAACAACATTCCTGGCTAAGCTGTGGCGGCAGCGGCGTGCAATGACGAGCCGCCTTGATTCCGCCGTGAATGGTGCACCGCTGGCGGTGCGCGTGGCTCAGGCGCCCAGCCCGAAGGGGACGCTCTGAAAGTGGCTGGCATCGCAGATGCGCTGGCCGGGTGACGCGGACGAGAGTTGGAGTGAAACTTTGATACAACTGCGCCCGCTGGCGCCGTCCGCAAAGATAGGGCAGGAGGCGCCAAGGCCGGCATTATAACATCGGCAGCGCTTTTATCCCCGTTCTGTTGCCCGTCAACGGCCCGCAAAGCCGCCAAAACACTGAAAAAGGCGGCTTGCCACGCTGCAGGCGATGCCGCGTCATCTATAATGGTTCCTTTTGCCAATCACACGCCAAATCATGGAATTAGCCAAGTCTTTCGAGCCCGCCGACATTGAACAATTCTGGCGCACCGAGTGGGAGCAGCGCGGTTACTTCACCGCCACCCTCGATGCGGGAAAACCTTCCTTCAGCATCCAGTTGCCGCCGCCGAACGTCACCGGCACCCTGCACATGGGCCATGCGTTCAACCAGACCATCATGGATGGCCTGACCCGCTACCACCGCATGCTGGGCCACAACACGGCCTGGATACCCGGCACCGACCACGCGGGCATCGCCACGCAAATCGTCGTGCAACGCCAGCTGGACGCGCAAAAGATTTCGCGCCATGACCTGGGCCGCGAGAAATTCGTGGAAAAAGTGTGGGAATGGAAAGAAAAATCCGGTTCCATCATCACCGGCCAGATGCGCCGCCTGGGCGCCTCGGCCGACTGGCAGCGCGAATACTTCACGATGGACGAACCGCGCTCGAAAGTCGTCACCGACGTCTTCGTGCGCCTGTTCGAGCAAGGCCTGATCTACCGCGGCAAGCGCCTCGTCAACTGGGACCCCGTGCTGGGCACGGCTGTGTCCGACCTGGAAGTGGTGTCCGAGGAAGAAGATGGCTCCATGTGGTACATCAAGTACCCGCTGGCCGACGGCAGCGGTTTCCTGACGGTGGCCACGACCCGTCCTGAAACCATGCTGGGCGACGTGGCCGTGGCCGTCGATCCGACGGACGAGCGCTACACGGCGCTGGTGGGCAAGATGCTGAAACTGCCGCTGACGGACCGCGAAATCCCCATCATCGCCGACGAATATGTCGACAAGGAATTCGGCACCGGCTGCGTGAAGATCACCCCGGCGCACGACATGAACGATTACGCCGTGGGCCAGCGCCACAAGCTGGCGCAGATCGTCATCCTGACCCTGGACGCGAAGATCACCGACGACGCGCCGGCAGCCTACCGCGGCATGGACCGCTTCGCCGCGCGCAAGCAGATCGTCGCCGACCTCGACGCGCAAGGCTTGCTGGAACAAGTCAAGCCGCACAAGCTGATGGTGCCGCGCGGCGACCGCACGGGCGTCGTCATCGAGCCGATGCTGACGGACCAGTGGTTCGTTGCCATGAGCAAACCGGCCCCGGAAGGCACCTTCTTCCCAGGCAAATCGATCGCGGAAACGGCGCTGGACAAGGTCGCCAGCGGCGAAATCAAGTTCGTGCCGGAAAACTGGAGCACCACCTACAACCAGTGGCTCAACAACATCCAGGACTGGTGCATCTCGCGCCAGCTGTGGTGGGGCCATCAAATCCCGGCGTGGTACGACGATGCCGGCAATATCTTCGTTGCCAAGACGGAAGCGGAAGCCATCGCCAAGGCGCAGGCGGCCGGTAGCACGGGCCCGTTGAAGCGCGACGACGACGTGCTCGACACGTGGTTCTCGTCGGCGCTCGTACCGTTCTCGACCATGGGTTGGCCGGAAGAAACGCCGGACATGAAAGCCTTCCTGCCATCGTCCGTGCTGGTGACGGGTTTCGACATCATCTTCTTCTGGGTCGCGCGCATGGTCATGATGACGGCGCACTTCACGGGCAAGGTACCGTTTGAAACCGTCTACGTGCACGGCCTCGTGCGCGATTCGACGGGACAGAAGATGTCCAAGTCGAAGGGCAACACCCTGGACCCGATCGACCTGATCGACGGCATCGACCTGGAGGGCTTGATCGTCAAGCGCACCACGGGCTTGATGAACCCGCGCGACGCGGAAAAGATCACCAAGGCAACGCGCAAGGAATTCCCGGAAGGCATTTCCGCCTACGGCACGGACGCCGTGCGCTTCACCATGGCCAGCTATGCATCGCTGGGCCGCAACATCAATTTCGACCTGGGCCGCTGCGAAGGCTACCGCAACTTCTGCAACAAGATGTGGAATGCCACCCGTTTCGTCATGATGAATACGGAAGGCAAGGACTGCACACCGAATGACGCCGACCTGTCGCAAGCGGACAAGTGGATCATCTCGCTGCTGCAAAAAGCGGAACTGGACGTGGCCAAGGGCTTTGAAGACTTCCGTTTCGACAATATCGCCGCCACCATCTACAAATTCGTGTGGGACGAGTATTGCGACTGGTACCTGGAAGTTGCGAAAGTCCAGGTGCAACAGGGTACGGAAGGCCAGCAGCGCGCCACCCGCCACACCCTGCTGCGCGTGCTGGAAGTCGTGCTGCGCCTGGCCCATCCGATCATCCCCTTCGTCACGGAAGCGTTGTGGCAGACGGTGGCGCCGCTGGCCGGCAAGACGCTCAAGCCAGAGGGCGATTCGATCATGATGCAGCCGTATCCGATCGCCAACACCGAGAAGATCGATGAAAGCGCGGAAGCGTGGATGCAGCAGCTGAAAGCCTTGACGGACGCAACGCGCAACCTGCGCGGCGAAATGCAGATCTCGCCTTCCGTGCGCGTGCCGCTGATCGTCGAAGCGGGCAATGCCACGGAAAAAGCCGCGCTGGCATCGTACGCACCGTACATCCAGTCGCTGGGCAAGCTGGCTGAAGTGCAGATCGTCGATGCGCTGCCGGACTCGCCAGCGGCCGTCGCCATCGTCGGTACCACCAAGCTGATGCTGAAAGTGGAAATCGACGTGGCCGCCGAACGCGAGCGCCTGGGCAAGGAAATCGCCCGCATCGAAGCGGAAATTGCCAAGGTCAACAGCAAGTTGGGCAATGAAAGCTTTGTTGCGCGCGCCCCTGCCGCCATCGTTGCGCAAGAAAACGAGCGTTTGCTCAGTTTTTCGGCGACAATTGAAAAACTGCGCGAACAGTTTGCTAAACTAGCCAGCGCATAAGGCAAGTTTGGAAGGATTGCGCGGCGTCATCTCCTGACGCCGCGCAGCACTGCTGGTCTTGCCTTGGTATCCATACTGTTTCGTAACAGATCAAAAAAACCACAGGAGACTAGCGATGCATAAACTATTCAAAGCAAGCGTACTGGTGGCCGCCCTGGCCATCGCCGGCAGCGCCACCGCGCGCGACGGCAACTACACCCCCGTCGGCACGTGGAAAACCATCGATGACGCCAGCGGCAAGCCGAAATCCCTCGTTGTCATCACAGAAAACAATGGTGTCTTGCAAGGCAAGATCGAAAAGCTGTTCCGTGGCCCGAATGAAGATCAAAATCCCAAGTGCGACAAGTGCACGGGCGCCAACAAGGACCAGCCCATCATCGGCCTGGTGATCCTGTCCGGCCTGAAATATGACGGCAAGGAATGGACAGGCGGCGAAATCACGGACCCGGCCAGCGGCAAGGTCTACAAGAGCAAGGCAGAACTGACGGAAGGCGGCACCAAGCTGCAAGTGCGCGGCTATGTCGGCGTGCCGATGTTTGGGCGCTCGCAAACGTGGGTGCGCGAAGAGTAAGCAACCTCCCCGCCCTGTCGAAGCCGGCCCTGCGCCGGCTTTTTTGTGCCTGCTTTCCGCACACGGCCGTTGTTTTTCAGGCCGAATCGTTCCCTTTTGAACCCATTCCCCGTCAAAGACAAGCTAAGCGCGCCAGCGCACATACCTTCAGTTTCCTAAATGAAATAGTGCATGCCTGTGACGCCATCGCCCTGTAGCGAAAGGCGGCATGGCTCTGCCGGATGACCTCATCCGCGGATGCCCGGCAATGACTGCCATGCACAAAGGAATTATATGAATCTCTTCAAGCGATATCTGAACCCGCTGCTCGTCTCGGCAGGTCTGCTGGCCATGGCCGCCCTGGCCGGCTGTGGCGGCGGCGACCAGGGACGCGATCCCATCCTCGGCTTGCCGGCTGCCACCTTGTCCAGCCTGGCCGTCACGCCAGCCACGGCCACGGTCGCCATCGGCGCGGGCCAGCAATTCACGGCCATCGCCACGTATAGCGACGGCTCTTCGCAAGACGTCAGCGCCAAGTCGGCCTGGACGTCGGCCACGCCAGCCAGTGCGACAGTCAATGGCGCCACAGGCTTGAGTACCGGCATCGCTGCCGGCGGCAGCAGCATCAGCGCCGCGTTCGGCGGCAAGAGCGCGGCGGCCCAGCTGACCGTCTCGCCGGCCACCTTGACGGCGATCGCCATCACGCCGCTCGCGCCATCCATCGCCATCGCCGCAACACAGCAATTCACGGTGAGCGGCAGCTTCAGCGACGGCGCCACGCGCGACGTCACGGCCGTGTCGACCTTTGCTTCGGCCAGCCCTACCACGGCCAGCATCGCCGCTGGCGGCTTGGCGCTGGGTAAGGTTGCCGGCACGACACAGATCACGGCTACCACGGGCACCTTGACAGCCAGCACCGTGCTGACCGTCACGCCAGCGGCCCTGCTGGCTATCGCCGTCACGCCGCAAAACCCCGTCATCCCGGCCGCCGCGACGCGCCAGCTGGCCGTCCTTGCCACGTATTCGGATGGCAGCAGCGTGGACGTCACGACCGGCAGCACCTTCGTTTCAGTCACGCCCGCCTCGGCCACCGTCGCCAGCGGAGGCCTCGTCACCGGCGTTGCCTTTGGTACCAGCGTCATGAATGCCAGCTTCAACGGCAAGACGGCCAGCACCACCGTCACCGTACCTGCCCTCACCCTGGTCAGCATCGCCGTCACGCCAGCCACAGCCAGCATCGCTGTTGGTGCCCAACAGCAATTCATTGCCACCGCAACGTATTCGGACAGCTCGAACGCCATCGTCACCAACAGCGCCGCCTGGACGTCGGGCACCGTTGCCAACGCCAGCGTACTGAACACGGGCGTCGCCACCGGCATCGCCGCCGGCACCAGCAGCATCACGGCCACGGCCGGCGGCCAGTCGGGCAGCGCCTTGCTGTCGGTCACGGCCGTCGCCATCCCGCCCGTCCTCAATCCGATCATCCTGGGCCGCGCGGCGCCGTTCGGCGTACTGGCCGGCACCTCGATCACGAACAACTCGGACGGCACCACCCTGATCACGGGCGACGTCGGCGCGCCTTCGCAAACGGTCGATCCGACCCAGGCGGCCGGCTTTACCAACTACAAATCGGGCGCCATCCTGGCCGGCGCCATGACGGATTTGCAAGCGGCGATCACGGACGGCAATAGCCGCACTTGCGACGTCACCTTTGCCGGCGGCATCGACCTCGGTGGCCAGACCTTCGGCCCCGGCGTGTATTGCTATGCCGGTGCCATCAGCATTACCGGTACGCTGACACTGAACGGTCCCGGCGTGTACATCTTCCGCACGGCGCTGACCCTGGACTCGACCGTCAATTCGGTAGTTGCCCTGAATAACGGCGCCACGGCCGACAACGTCAGCTGGCTGCCTGTCGGCCCGACCACCCTGGCCGCGAACAGCGTATTCAAGGGCAATATCCTGGGCCAGTCGGCTGCCATCACGGTGGGCGACAACACGACCCTGCTCAATGGCCGCGTGCTGACGGCTGCCGCCGTTACCCTGCGCAACAACCAGATCACCAAATAATCGGGACATGACGATGACTATCGCACACACACTGGGCGCCCTGAGCGTCATGGCCGGCGCCTTGCTGGCGGCGCAATCGGCGCAGGCGCAGGACAACACTTTCATCAACCCGGACTGGGCCAACAGCGCCTGGTACATCGGCGCGGGCGTGGGCCAGTCGCGCGCCACCATCGACGAACCGCGCCTGCGCGCCAGCCTGGCCGCCAACGGCGAAACCGTCACCGGCTTCAGCAAGGACCAGCGCGACACCGGCTATAAGCTGTTTGTCGGCCGCCAACTGAACCAGTATGTCGCCGTGGAAGCGGGCTACTTTGACCTGGGCAAGTTCGATTTCAAGTCGACCACCAGCGGCAACGGCGTGCTGAACGGACAAGCGGCGTTTCGCGGCGTGAACCTGGACCTGCTGGGCCAGCTGCCGCTGTCGCAGCGCCTGTCGTTGCTGGGCCGTGTCGGCATGCACTACACCAGGGCCAACACGGAGTTCAGCGGTAACCGCCTGCTCGGTTCGACCAATACCCATGCCAGCGAGCGCAAACTCAATGCCAAGCTGGGCCTCGGCCTCGAATACAAGTTCAGCGAAGCACTGGCCCTGCGCGGCGAAGTCGAGCGTTATCGCTTGAACGATGCCGTCGGCAACCGCGGCGATGCGGACCTGTATTCCGTCAGCCTCGTGTATAAACTGGGCCGCCCGGCCAGCGCCACGCCCGCCTACCAGCCGGCGCCCGAAGTCGCGCCTGTCGTCGCCATGCCGGCACCTGTCATCGTGGCCGCACCGGCGCCTGTCCCCGTAGCGGAAAAAGTGTCGTTTGCCTCCGAAGCGCTGTTTGATTTCGATCAATCGACACTCAAGCCGCAAGGCAAGGCGGCACTGGAGCAGCTGCTCGGTCAATTGACGGGCATGGATCTGGAAGTCATCGTCACGGTCGGCCATACGGATGCCGTCGGTTCTGACACCTACAACCAGAAACTGTCGCAGCGCCGCGCCGAAGCCGTCAAGGCCTATCTGGTGGCGCAAGGCGTGGAAACGAGCCGCGTCTACACGGAAGGCAAGGGAGAAACGCAACCGGTGGCCGACAACACGAGTGCCGCCGGCCGCGCCAAGAACCGCCGCGTGACAGTGGAAGTGGTAGGCACGCGCAAAGTTGCACGCTAAGTTGCATGCACATAAAAAAACCGGCTTGCGCCGGTTTTTTTCGTCCACGTTTTTTTCGTCCACCGCTTACTGCGCCGGGGACGGCTTGCGGTGATGCTTGCTCAGATGCCGGTCCAGGCTATTGGCAAACTGTTGCCGGTCGGACTGGCTGAAGGCGGCCGGACCGCCCGTGTCGACGCCGCCGCTGCGCAATTCTTCCATGAAAGCTCGCATCGTCAGTTGCTGGGCGATATTGTCCTTCGTGTAAAACTCGCCGCGCGGGTTCAGCGCAAAACCACCCTTGGTCAGCACGTCGGCAGCCAGCGGGATGTCGCCCGTGATGACGAGGTCGCCAGGATTCAACAGGCGCACGATTTCCTGGTCGGCCACGTCCGCGCCGGACGGCACTTGCACGGTGCGGATGAAACGCGAGGGCGGCACGCGCAAGCCCTGGTTGGCGACCAGGGTGAGCGGCAATTCCAGGCGGTCGGCCACGCGATACAGGATTTCCTTGATGACGACGGGACACGCATCGGCGTCGATCCATATCTGCATGCCCGGCGTGGTCTGCTGGCTGCCTTCCGCCATCACAGTTCCCACGCTTCGCCGCCCGGGCCCATGCGCGGGGCGCTGACGCCAAAGTGCAGGTAGGCGGCCGGCGTGGCGACACGGCCACGGGGTGTGCGCTGCAGGAAACCTTGCTGTATCAGATACGGTTCCAGCACATCTTCGATGGTATCGGCCGCTTCGCCGATGGCCGCAGCCAGATTCCCGATACCGACGGGGCCGCCGCCGAACTTGAACAGCACGGCTTCGAGCAGCTTGCGGTCCATCACGTCGAAACCGGCGGAATCGACGTCGAGCATGGCCAGCGCGCGGTCGGCCACCACCTTGGTGATCTCGCCATTGCTTTTGACTTCCGCGAAATCGCGCACGCGGCGCAGCAGGCGGTTGGCGATGCGGGGCGTGCCGCGCGCGCGCTGGGCGATCTCGTGCGCGCCTTCCGGGTCGATCGGTGCTTTCAGCAAGGCCGCGCTGCGCGTAACGATCTTCGTCAATTCGCCCGTGTTATAAAACTCCAGGCGCGCGACGATGCCGAAGCGGTCGCGCAGCGGGTTGGTCAGCATGCCGGCGCGCGTGGTGGCACCGACCAATGTAAACGGTTGCAGGTCGAGTTTCACGGAACGGGCGGCCGGGCCTTCGCCGATCATGATGTCGATCTGATAATCCTCAAGCGCCGGATACAAAATCTCTTCCACGACGGGCGACAGGCGGTGGATTTCATCGATGAACAGGACGTCGTTCGCTTCCAGGTTGGTCAGGATCGCGGCCAGGTCGCCCGGGCGCTCCAGCACGGGGCCGGAAGTCTGGCGCAGATTGACGCCCATTTCGCGCGCGATGATGTGCGCCAGGGTCGTCTTGCCCAGGCCCGGCGGGCCGAACAGCAAGGTGTGGTCGAGCGCTTCCTTGCGCTGGCGCGCAGCAGTGATGAAAATCTCGAGCTGGTCGCGGATCTTTTCCTGTCCCACATACTCGTCGAGCTGCTTGGGGCGCAAGGCCCGTTCGATCGCCTCTTCGTTGTGCGAGATGGGCGCCGCGTCGATGATGCGCTGTTCCGTGAAGCTGTCGGTCTGGATGCTCATGCGTTATCAGCCTTTCGACAGCGCTTTCAGCGCCAGTTTGATGCCTTCCGACACGCCGCTGCCAGCCGGCACGTTTTTCACGGCGGCCAGCGCTTCCTTGTCCGAATAGCCGAGCGCCACCAGTGCGTTCAAAATGTCCGATTGGGCGTCCGGCGCCGCATGCGCGCCCAGCGGGCCAAGATCGGCACCGATCTTGCCCTTCAATTCCAGCAGCAGGCGCTCGGCCGTTTTCTTGCCGATGCCCGGCACTTTCACCAGACGGCCGGAATCCTGCAGGGTGATGGCTTGCGCCAGGTCGGCTATCGTCATGCCCGAGAGGATCGACAAGGCCATGCGCGCGCCCACGCCCGTGATCTTGATCAACTGGCGGAACACGGCCCGCTCGGCCGCATTGCCGAAGCCAAACAACAGGTGCGCATCTTCGCGGATGGCCTGGTGCGTGAACAGCACGACTTTTTCGCCCACGTGGGGCAAGTTGTAAAAGGTGCTCATCGGCACGTCGACTTCATAGCCGACGCCCTGGCAATCGACCAGCAATTGTGGCGGATTCTTTTCAAGCAAAATACCGGAGAGACGGCCTATCATCGCGTGTTCCTAATGTTGTGTATATATATGAGGGCCATGCAGCTATCCCACTAAACGGCCGCGCTTCATGCGCAGCCCCTGCAGCTGGGGCGCCAGCGCGCCGATCATGGCCAGCGCATCGATGCTGTTGGCGTGGCAAATGGCCACGCCCAGGGCATCGGCCGCATCCGTGCCGGGCAAGCCGGGCAAGGACAGCAGCCGCGACACCATTTCCTGCACCTGTTCCTTGGCCGCCTTGCCGTGGCCCGTGACGGCCTGCTTCACTTGCAGCGCCGTGTATTCGGCCACCGACAGGTCGGCATGGACGAGCGCGCAAATGGCAGCGCCGCGCGCCTGGCCCAGCAGCAAGGTCGATTGGGGATTGACGTTGACAAACACTTTTTCGATGGCCGCGCAATCGGGCTGGTAGGTGCCGACGATTTCGCTCACGCCCCGCAGGATGACCTTCAGGCGCGGCGGCAATTCCCCTTCGGAACCTGTCTTGACGGTACCCGACGCGATATAGCGCAGCTTGTTGCCGTGTTTTTCAATGACCCCAAAGCCGGTCGTGCGCAGGCCAGGATCGATGCCAAGAATAATCATCGCCAGATTCTATAATGAATACGGCAGGCACCGGTGAATAACCGGTGCCTGCCGTATTGTGTCGCAGCAACCCAAACCAACATCTGGGGTCGGACCCTTAGGGTCCGACCCCAGTCATTGCCGTTGGGTTCAATTATCAATGACGGAAGTGACGCGTGCCCGTATAGAGCATCACGACGCCGCGCTCATCCGCCGCATCGATCACTTCCTGGTCGCGCATGGAGCCGCCCGGGTGGATGACGCAGGTTGCGCCCGCGTCGACGACGACGTCGAGGCCGTCGCGGAACGGGAAGAAGGCGTCCGACGCCACGACGGAACCCGTCAGCGACAGGCCGGCGTTGTGCGCCTTGATGGAAGCGATGCGGGCCGAGTCGATACGGCTCATCTGGCCAGCGCCCACGCCCAGGGTCATGTTATTGCCGCAGAAGACGATGGCGTTCGACTTGACGAATTTCGCCACTTTCCAGGCGAACATCAGGTCGGCCAGTTGCTGCGGCGTAGGCTGCAGCTTGCTGACCACACGCAAGTCGCCGATGCCGACGTTTTTCGCGTCTGGCGATTGCACCAGCAAGCCGCCACCGACGCGCTTGAAGTCCATGGCGTGCACGCCGCTGCCCAGCGGGATTTCCAGCATGCGCACGTTTTGCTTGCTCGACAGAATCTGTTTCGCTTCTGCGGAGAACGACGGGGCGATCAGCACTTCGACGAACAGCTTGGCGATTTCGCCGGCCGTGGCGCCATCCAGTTCGGTATTAAACGCGATGATGCCGCCGAATGCCGAGGTCGGGTCCGTCTGCAGGGCGCGCGCATACGCTTCCGCCGCATTCTTGCCCAGGGCGACGCCGCATGGATTCGCGTGCTTGACGATGACGCAGGCGGCGCTTTGCTCGAAACCGCCCATGCTCTTCACACATTCCCAGGCAGCATCGGCGTCGGCGATGTTGTTATACGACAATTCCTTGCCTTGCAGCTGGCGGTAGTTGGCCAGCGCGCCATCGGTGGTGACCAGATCGCGGTAGAAGGCGGCGCTCTGGTGCGGGTTTTCACCGTAGCGCATGTCTTGCACTTTTTCAAAGGCAACGTTCAAGATTTGCGGATAGGCGCCGCGCTCGGCATGCACTTTCGTCGGACCCAGGCTGGTCAGGTAGTTGGTGATGGCGCCATCATATTGCGCCGTGTGCGCAAAGACTTTTTTCGCCAGCATGAACTTGGTATCGTAGCTGACGTCGCCTGCCTTGCCGTCGGCCGCACGCATTTCCGCCAGCACCACGTCATAGTCGGTCGGGTCGCAGATGACAACCACGTCCTTGTGGTTCTTGGCTGCCGAACGCAGCATGGTCGGGCCACCGATATCGATATTTTCGATCGCATCTTCCAGGGTGCAATCGGCCTTGGCGACCGTGCCCTGGAACGGGTACAGGTTGACCACCACCATGTCGATGGTCGGCATGTCGTGCTCGACCAGTTTCGACATGTGCTCAGGGAAATCGCGGCGCGCCAGGATACCGCCGTGCACTTTAGGGTGCAGGGTCTTCACACGGCCATCGAGCATCTCCGGGAAACCCGTGTAATCGGCAACTTCCGTGACGGGAACACCGTTGTCAGCCAGCAATTTGGCGGTGCCGCCGGTGGACAGGAGGTTGACGCCGAGGGCGGACAGGGCGCGGGCGAATTCGAGAACGCCGGTCTTGTCGGAAACGGAGAGGAGAGCTTGTTTGATCATGGCTGTGGCTAGGTGGTTAAGTGTTCTTGGCGAATGGCGCAGGCCCGGTGCCGGGCTGCGGCGGATTCAAATCTTGGCGTCACTTGCATGCCGGCATTACAGCAAACCGTGCTCCTGCAATTTCTTGCGCAGGGTATTGCGGTTGATGCCCAGCATCTGCGCGGCGTGCGACTGGTTGCCATCGGCGCGTGTCATCACGACTTCCAGGATGGGCTTTTCCACGGTCAGCACGACCATGTCATAGATATTCGATGCTTGCTGTTCGCCCAGGTCATTGAAGTAATCTTCTAGACTTTTCTGTACGACTTCCTGAATGCTTTCTTTGCTCATTTTTATGCTTCAACCGGCTGAACACCTGGCAATCCGGCGCCGCGCCGCCCATGCGGTCCGCGTGCTGCCCTCTTGCCTCGGTGTTGTAATTAATATTGCATGACGCTCTGTATAGGCGCTCGCCCTTGTACTGCTTATCACTCTTGCTTGTCACTATTGCTTATAACTTATATCACTGCCTTGCTATCTGCTCATGCTGCCGTGGCCACAGGTTTGATCACATCGATCAGGCCACTTTCACTGGATTCGGAGAGGCGGTATTGTAACCGTTCGCCAAATTTCCATTGCGACTCAAAAAATTGATCGACGGCCAGCAATTGCGCATCCGTCGATTCCAGCAAGTTCATTTGCTGGCGGAACGCTTCGCCGCCTTCCAGATCCTTGACATACCATCCGATGTGCTTGCGTGCCGTGCGCACGCCGAGGAATTCGCCATAAAATGCGTAATGGGCGCGCAAATGCTCGTCCATCAGGGTACGCACTTCATCCACGTACGGCGCCGGCAGCAAGGTGCCGGTGCGCAGGAAGTGGTCGATTTCACGGCAAATCCACGGCCGACCCTGCGCCGCGCGGCCGATCATGACGGCATCGGCCCCCGTTTGATCCAGCACAAAGCGGGCCTTTTCAGGGCTGGTAATGTCGCCGTTGGCCACCACGGGGATGCCCACCGATGCTTTCACGGCGGCAATCGTTTCATATTCGGCATCACCCTTGTAGCCATCGGCGCGCGTGCGGCCGTGCAAAGTCAGCATCTGGATGCCGGCTTGCTCGGCGATGCGGGCGATGGTCAGGGCATTCTTGTTGGAACGGTTCCAACCCGTGCGGAATTTCAGGGTGACGGGCACATCGACGGCATTGACGACGGCGTGCAAGATCTTTTCGACGAGGCTTTCATCTTGCAACAGGGCCGAACCGCACCAGCTGTTGCACACTTTTTTGACGGGGCAACCCATGTTGATGTCGATGATCTGCGCGCCCCGGTCCACATTGAACTTGGCGCAGTCGGCCAGGTCTTGCGGATCGGCGCCGGCGATCTGCACGGCCTTCGGCTCCATTTCGCCTTCGTGGTCCGTGCGGCGCGAGCTTTTTTCCGTCGCCCACAGGCGCGGATTCGACGCCGCCATTTCCGACACGGCGTAGCCGGCACCCAACTGCTTGCACAACTGGCGGAAAGGCCGATCCGTCACACCCGCCATGGGAGCGACGAAAACGTTGTTGCGCAGAATGTGAGGGCCGATTTGCACTGAAGAACCTGGAATGGACGGAGGAACCTGCTATTTTAACCGATTCCCTGCCTAATTAATAAGCACTATTTTTTTTGCTTCAGTGCGCTTGGGCGGGCGCCGCGCTTGTGCAGTACAGCAAAACAGGGGCTCGGCGAGCCCGTCCGCCGGTTCGCCCGGCTCTTAGCCCAGCTCGTCCATCGCGGGCGCGCTCAAGTGTTCGATATTTCCCCAATGCACCAAATGCAGCTTGCCGTCCGCGTAAGAAAAGCGGTTGACGCTGGCATTTTTGACCTGGAAGTCGCGCGGACTGTCGAGCGTCATGCCGACCGCCTCGCGGTAGGCGCATTCGAGCACGCCGCCGTGGGCGACGATGGCGATCGTCTGGCCGTCATATTTCCCGGCCCAGCGGGCGATGGCACCGTTCGCGCGCGCATAGAACTGGCGGAAACTTTCGGCCTGGCGCTCGCCCGACGGCATCACGGCATCGATCTGGCGCGATTGCCATTGCGCATATTCGTGCGGATAGCGCGCGGCAATGTCCGCATACAGCAAGCCTTCGAAGGCGCCATAGCAGCGCTCGCGCAGCAAGGAATCCGTTTGCACGGGTAAATCTTTCACGTCGGCCACGGCTTGCGCCGTCTGCTGCGCGCGCTGCAGATCGCTGGCGATAATGGCGGCCAGCGGTTCGTCCGCCAGCGCCTGCCCCAGCGCCCCCGCTTGCGCCAGGCCCGCCTCGTTCAAGGCGATGTCGATATGGCCCTGCAGGCGGCGGCCCGCATTCCAGGCCGTCTCGCCATGGCGTATCAGTAAAATCGTGGTGCTCATGCTTTATTTCTTCAGGGTAAGTGCCAATTCGGGGTTAAGCGAATAGGCGACGACGAGCTGGGCTTCGTCGAGGATGTGGCCGTACAGGGCGGCATGGGCTTGCTGCCCCGTGAAACGCTCGGGCAGCGCCAGGCGCGGCACGTCGAGCGCGTACAGGCGAAAAATATAATGGTGGATGCGCTCGTCATTCCACGGCGGGCACGGGCCATCATAGCCGTAATAGTCCCCGGCCATGGCGGCATCGCCGGCAAACCAGGCCGTATAGTCGTTGAGGCCCTGGCGCAATGGCAACGCACCGCCGCTGGCGGCAGGCTTGCCGCGCGGCGTGATGCCGCTGGAAAACTCACCGGCTGCAATAACCCGCATGGCCAGGGGAATATCAAGCAAGCTCCAGTGATAAAAGTCGCCGCGCGGCGCCGTCAGCGGCAGCGATTGGTCATCGCGGTTGGCCAGGCTGGCGTCTTGCGGCGCATCGGGGTCGATGCAGAACAGGGCCAGCGACTCGGTGCCGTTGGGCACCTCGTCCCAGGCCAGATGAGGATTGCGGTTGCCGGCGAGGCGCACGCGGCTGGCCGGATCGATCTCGGCAAAGGCATGGTCGGCCGGCATCAGGCCGCCATCACGAAACGTCTCGCTCCACAATTTCATCGCTTGCTCCTCTTTATATTTTTTAGTTATTGCTTTGCGTTTACTTGCAGCCAGAAGGTGACGGGCCCGTCGTTCGTCAGCGACACCTGCATGTCGGCGCCGAACTGTCCCGTTTGCACGGTCGCGTGGCGGCTGCTCGCCTGGTCCACGAAATGCGTGAACAGGCGCAAGCCGTCCTGCGGCGCGGCCGCCGGCGTAAACGACGGGCGCGTGCCGGACTTGGTGTCGGCAGCCAGCGTAAACTGCGGCACCAGCAGCAAGCCGCCGGCCACGTCCGTCACGCTGCGGTTCATCTTGCCCGCCTCGTCGGCAAACACGCGATAGCCGAGCAACTTGGCCAGCAGGGCGTCCGCTTCCTTCTCCGTATCGCCCCGCTCCGCGCACACGAGCACCATCAGGCCTGCATCGATGGCGCCGATGGTGGCGCCGGCCACGTCGACCTTGGCCTGCGTAACGCGCTGCAGCAGCGCGATCATGCCGTCAAGGTGACACGCGCAAAGCTGCGCTTGCCAACTTGCAACACAAACTGGCCAGCCGCCACTTGCAAGCCCTTGTCGCTGATGACGGTGCCGTCGATGCGCACGCCGCCCTGGTCGATCTTGCGCATGGCTTCCGACGTCGAGGGGCACAGGCCCGCTTGCTTGAGCAATTGCGGGATGCCCAGCGGTGCGCCGGCCAGCGTCACTTCCGGAATATCGTCGGGGATGCCGCCCTTCGAGCGGTTGACGAAGTCGGCCAGCGCCTCTTCCGCCGCCTGCTGCGAGTGGAAGCGGGCAACGATCTCTTGCGCCAGCGCAACCTTGGCGTCGCGTGGATTGCGGCCTTCTTCGACTTCGCGCTTCAACTGGGCCAGTTCGGCGATCGAGCGCCACGACAGCAGCTCGTAGTAGCGCCACATCATGACGTCGGAAATGCTCATCAGCTTGGCGAACATGGTGTTGCCCGGTTCCGTGATGCCGATGTAGTTATTCTTCGACTTGGACATTTTTTCCACGCCGTCCAAACCTTCCAGCAGAGGCATGGTCAAAATACACTGCTGCTCCTGTCCGTACTGCTTTTGCAGTTCGCGGCCCACCAGCAGGTTGAACTTCTGGTCCGTGCCGCCCAGTTCCAGGTCCGACTTCAGGGCCACCGAGTCGTAACCCTGCATCAGCGGGTACAGGAATTCATGCACGGAAATAGGAATGCCGCCCTGGAAGCGCTTGGTGAAATCGTCGCGCTCGATCATGCGCGCCACCGTGTAGTGGGAAGCGAGCTGGATGATGCCGCGCGCGCCCAGCGGATCGCACCACTCGGAGTTATAGCGGATTTCGGTCTTGCTGGCGTCCAACACTAAAGATGCTTGCGCGAAATACGTCATCGCGTTAATCTCGATCTGTTCCTTGGTCAACGGCGGGCGCGTGACGTTGCGGCCCGAAGGGTCGCCGATCATGGACGTGAAGTCGCCGATGAGGAAAATGACTTGATGGCCGAGGTTTTGCAACTGGCGCATCTTGTTCAGCACGACAGTGTGGCCCAGATGCAAGTCGGGTGCAGTCGGGTCCAGGCCCAGTTTGATGCGCAGCGGAACACCGGTTTTCTCGGAGCGCGCTAATTTTTGCGCAAATTCGCTTTCGATCAAGAGTTCGTCGACGCCACGCTTGGTAATCGCGAGGGCTTCTTGTACTCTGTCCGACAGCGGAAGCGCGGTCTGAGCGGCGTTAGCCTTTGTAGGCGATGCGGTGGTGTTGATTTCCATAAAATTTGACTGTAGATCTCAAAATGGTAGTAGGTTTGCGGAGTTTGCTATAATGCTCGATCCCATCAATCTTGCCGTATGAAAACGAACCAAAATAACAATAACAAAGAGCATTAGTTCAGGTCACGTTCAAGGGCAAATTTTAACTGATTGCATGAACCCTATACATAAAATCACAGGCTCACGCTTGTACACACAGCTGACGACGACACGCAAGGCCCGCATTATCGGCGCCTCCGCAGTGCTGCTCGCCGTGGCCGCCTTCGGCGCGGTCGCTGTGTCGCCTATGGCGCCCGACGCATCGGACTTGCCGGTCACGTCCATCGCCCAGAACCTGGAAATGCCTGATCTCGCCTCGCAAATTTCCGCGATGGAACAGGTAGACCAGAATTTCACCCACGAAGAAAAAGTCCGCGCTGGCGATACCCTCGCCACCCTGCTGACCCGTCTCGGCGTGGATGATGCGGCGGCCGCCAATTTCATTAAAACCGACAAGATCGCGCGCGGCGTGATGTTGCTGAAATCGGGCAAGCGCGTGCAAGCGCAAACGTCCGAAAACGGCGACCTCAACTGGATGCGCGCCACGCTCGTCGACGGCACGGACAAATCGGTCAAGAACATCCTGATCACCCGCAAGGGCGACAAGTTCGTGGCCACGGAAGTAGCTGCCCAGCTGGAACGCCGCGTTGAAATGCACGCGCGCAAGATTACTTCCACCCTGTTCGCCGCCACCGACTCCAGCCTGGACGGCACCCGCCTGCCAGATTCGATTTCCGCGCAAATCGTGGAAATGTTCTCCACCAATATCGACTTCCGCTCCGACCTGAAACGCGGCGACTCGTTTAATGTTGTCTATGAAACATTCTGGCAAGATGGCGAATTTGTCCGAGCGGGCCGCATCCTGGCCGGTGAATTCACCAACCGCGGCACGACTTACCAGTCCGTTTGGTTCGAAGACCCAGCCAGCAAGCAAGGCGGCGGTTACTACAGTTTCGACGGCAAGTCCCTCAAAAAAGCCTTCCTGAAATCCCCCCTCGAATTCTCCCGCATCTCGTCCGGCTTCTCCATGCGCGTGCACCCGATTTCCGGCAACTGGAAAGCGCACAAGGGCATCGATTTCGCTGCAGCAACGGGCACCCCTATCCGCGCTTCGGGCGATGGCGTGGTCGATTCCGTCGGCAGCCAAAACGGCTATGGCAATGTTGTTGTCCTGAAACACTGGGCCAACTATTCCACCGCCTACGCACACATGAGCCGCTTCGCTTCGGGCCTGAAAAAAGGTCAAAAAGTCAGCCAGGGCGATGTGATCGGCTACGTCGGCACCACCGGCTGGTCGACGGGCGCCCATTTGCACTATGAATTCCGCGTCGGCGGCGTGGCACAGGATCCAAGCAAGCTGAACGTACAAGCCCAGGCGCCGCTGACGGCCGCCGAGCTGAGCCGTTTCCGCATGGTGTCGGCCGACATGATGCACCGCTTCACCCTGCTGCGTCCGAACGACACGGCACTGGCTGCGCGCTAAGCAACACTGCCTTCGGGCAACATACAAAGGCACCGCCCATGCAAATGGCCGGTGCCTTTGTTTTTCCCCGTGCGCTTCTGCGGCCGGCACAAATGCGGCACAATGCACCTCACCACTT
The DNA here is from genome assembly GCF_001758645.1 of Janthinobacterium sp. MP5059B. Taxonomy (NCBI): domain Bacteria; kingdom Pseudomonadati; phylum Pseudomonadota; class Betaproteobacteria; order Burkholderiales; family Oxalobacteraceae; genus Janthinobacterium; species Janthinobacterium sp. MP5059B. The sequence continues at coordinate 181,601 of NZ_LRHX01000002.1, forward strand.
ACGCATTCAAGGAATACCCCATGCTGTATATCGGTTTAATGTCAGGCACCAGTCTCGATGGCGTCGATGGTGCGCTGGTCGACTTTTCCGACGAGGGCACGCGCAGCCTGGGCGACGCGTACATTCCCTTTCCCGCCAGCCTGCGCGCCGACCTGATGGCGCTGCAAAGTGCGGGCCAGAATGAAATCGAACGCGAAGCGCTGGCGGCAAACCGACTCGTGCGCCATTACGCCGATTGCGTCGCCATGCTTCTCAGCAACGCGGGTATCGGCCCGGACGCCATCGCTGCCATCGGTGCGCATGGCCAGACCATCCGCCACCGCCCGGAGCTGGGCTTTACGCGTCAGCTGAACAACCCGGCCCTGCTGGCCGAACTGACGGGCATCGACGTCATCGCCGACTTGCGCAGCCGCGACGTGGCGGCCGGCGGCCAGGGCGCGCCGCTGGTGCCCGCTTTTCACCAGGCCATCTTCAATCTGCCGGGCCACACGCGCGTGCTGGCCAATATCGGCGGCATCAGCAATATCAGCGTGCTGCACGCGGACGGCACGGTGACGGGCTACGACACGGGTCCCGGCAATGCATTGATGGATGGCTGGGTCTTGCAGCACCTGGGCCAGCCCTACGACGCCGACGGCGCCTGGGCCGCCACGGGCCAAGTCTTGCCCGCCCTGCTGGCGGATTTGCTCAACGAGCCCTATTTTGACTTGCCTGCGCCGAAAAGCACGGGACGCGACCTGTTCCATGCCGACTGGCTGGGTGCCAAGCTGGCCAGCTATCCGCAAGCCAGGCCAGCCGACGTGCAGGCGACCCTGACCCAGCTGACGGCCGCCAGTCTGGCGCACGCCATCCTGCGCGACGGCGCACGGGCGGAAACCGTGTATGTGTGTGGTGGCGGCGCGCAGAACGCCAGCCTGATGGCGGCTCTGGCCCGTGAATTGCCGGGCATGGCGGTGGAATCGACGGCAGCATTGGGCGTGGCGCCCAGCCAGGTCGAGGCCTTGGCGTTCGCCTGGCTGGCCTGGCGTTTCACGCAGCGCAAGCCGGGCAATCTACCGGCGGTGACGGGTGCGCAGGGGTTACGGGTACTGGGGGCGCTATACCCTCGCTAAGCGGTCGCAGAAACACAAATAGCGGATCGAAGATCCGCTATTTTCTTGCTTGCCCAGTTTAGTGCTTAAACGGAGAAAGAGGAACCGCAACCGCAGGTGGACGTCGCCGTTGGGTTTTTGATCACGAACTGCGCGCCTTCCAGGTCATCCTTGTAGTCGATTTCCGCGCCGACCAGGTACTGGTAGCTCATGGAATCGATCAACAGCTGGACGCCGTTCTTGACCATGGTGGTGTCATCTTCGTTGACGATTTCATCGAAGGTGAAGCCATACTGGAAACCGGAGCAGCCACCACCCTGCACGAATACGCGCAATTTCAGGTCGGGATTGCCTTCTTCTTCGATCAGCTGCGCGACTTTTTCGGCGGCGCTATCGGTAAAGATAATAGGGGAAGGGATCACATCTTGCATTTCAGCGACGGCATTCATATCAGGCACTCCTACTAGAAAACATTAAGTCATTATAGACTGTTGGCGCAACTCGCGCTGCGGCCGCCGCTGATGCGGCTGGACGGTGTTGTTCCTGCTCACATTTCCGATACGGCCAGGTGCAGCACGGGGTCGGCGCTGTCGTGCCGGCTCAGCTTGCCTTGCACCAATGCGCCGCTGTGCATTTCCAGCACTTTGTAATAGACCTCTCCTACAATGCGGGCTTTTGGCTGGATTTCAAGCATTTCCGACACATACACAGGGCCATTGATCTCGCCGCTGACGACCAGGCTCGAACAGCGCACTTCGCCATCGATGCGGCCCGCCTCGCCCAGCACCACATACGTGGGCTCGCCCGGCTCGCCCGTGACGTTGCCGCGCACATGGCCATCGATGCGCAAGCCGCCGCAAAACAGCAGGTCGCCCTCGATCCGCGTGGAAGCACCGATCAGGGTGTCGATGGGGTTTTTCGCATTGCGCTCGAACATGAACGTCATCCTGTCGGGGTACGTGGCAGTCCAATTTATCACAGGTCCGGCAAAAAGGCGCCGGACCCGCGCAAGCAGCGGCGCCGATAATTACGGCAACAGGGCGATGTGTTGCAAACCGGCCGTTTCTTTCAAGCCAAACATCAAGTTCATGCACTGCACGGCCTGACCCGACGCGCCCTTGACCAGATTGTCCTGCACCACCAGCACGATGACGGTATTGCCGCCTTCGGGACGGTGCAAGGCCAGGCGCAGCATGTTCGAGCCGCGCGTGGAGCGGGTTTCCGGGTGCGCGCCGAACGGCATCACGTCGACGAAAGGCTCATCCTTGTATTGCTCTTCGAACAAGGATTGCAATTCTTCATTGCTGACATCCTTGTTCAGCTGCGCGTACAGGGTCGAATGCATGCCGCGGATCATCGGCACCAAGTGCGGCGTGAAGGTCAGCGCCACTTTCTCATCCGTGAAACGCTGCAATTGCGCCGTCGTTTCCGGCAGGTGACGGTGGCCGGCCACGCCATAGGCCTTGAAGCTGTCGCTGCTTTCCGAGAACAGGATGCCGATTTCCGCCTTGCGGCCGGCGCCCGACACGCCCGACTTGCAGTCGGCGATCAAGCCGCCCGCGTTGACCAGGCCAGCCTTGAGCAGCGGGTAAAAGCCCAGCTGCATGGTGGTCGGGTAGCAACCGGGGTTGGCGATCAGCTTCGCTTGCTTGATGTCTTCGCGGTTCAGTTCCGGCAAGCCATACACGGCCTGTTCGATCAGCTCGGGAGCCGTATGGGGAATCTTGTACCACTGCTCGAACTTGGCCTGGTCTTTCAGGCGGAAATCGGCAGCCAGGTCGATGACTTTCACGCCGGCGGCCAGCAAGGCTGGTGCTTGCGCCATGGCAACGCCATGCGGAGTGGCAAAGAAGACCACGTCGCACTGTTCCAGATTCGCCTTGTCCGGCGAGGAAAACGCCAGTTTCACATGGCCGCGCAGGGAAGGATACATGTCGGCAACGGGCAAGCCATCTTCCTTGCGCGAAGTAATCGCCGTCAACTCGACATCTGGATGGGTAGCGAGCAAGCGCAGCAACTCCACGCCCGTGTATCCAGTGCCGCCGACGATGCCAACTTTGATCATGTTCTTTCCTTGTGTATAGATTGCATAAGATTGCATAAAGAAGAGGGGAAACGCTGCCCCTGCGGGTTTTCGCGTATTTTACAGCGCAACGGCGCATCCCGCTGAAATGCAAAAAAGCCGCGGGACCGAAGTCCAGCGGCTTTTCGACCAGCACCCCGGAAGGTGCTGTAGCGTAGAAATTAACGCTTCGAGAATTGCTTTGCGCGACGTGCTTTGCGCAGACCAACTTTTTTTTTTACGCTCGACTTCACGTGCATCGCGGGTAACGAAGCCGGCTTTCGCCAGTTCCGGTTTCAACGCTGCATCGTAGTCGATCAGAGCGCGGGTGATGCCGTGACGAACTGCACCAGCCTGGCCCGACTCACCGCCGCCATGGACGTTGACTTTGATGTCGAAACGCTCGACATTGCCGGTCAGTTCCAGTGGTTGACGGATGACCATCAGACCCGTTTCGCGCGAAAAGTATTCGTTTGCTGGTTTGCCGTTAACAACGATCAAGCCTGTGCCAACTTTGATAAAAACCCGAGCCACTGCACTTTTGCGACGGCCGGTTCCATAATTGTAATTACCGATCATGTCAGTTCCTTAGAGAACAAGTGCTTTAGGTTGCTGAGCAGCGTGCGGATGGGAACCTTCCGCGTACACTTTCAGCTTCTTGATCATTGCGTAGCCGAGTGGGCCTTTAGGCAGCATGCCTTTGACCGCTTTCTCAAGCGCGCGACCTGGAAAACGCTGTTGCATTTTCTGGAAGTTGGTTTCGTAGATGCCGCCTGGATAACCAGAGTGACGGTAGTAAATTTTCTCAGTAGCTTTGGTACCGGTCACACGCAGTTTGCCTGCGTTGATGACGACGATGAAGTCGCCGGTATCGACGTGAGGAGTAAATTCTGGTTTGTGTTTGCCGCGCAGTCGGAGTGCCACTTCGCTGGCAACACGTCCGAGGACTTTGTCCGTCGCGTCAACCACGAACCAATCGCGCTGGACTTCATGTCCTTTAGCGGAAAATGTTTTCATGTTGACTTCCTAATAGATTACACGCTCAAATGGTGGTTCCGCCGATGCTGCCGTGCGGACTCTGCCTTATTTACTTTTCCTGAGCGAACGGAAAGCCGACAAGTATAAGCGGCTTTGCCTTGCCGCGTCAAGCCGCAATCGAGGCCGGCTGCGGGCCAGCGGGCGGCACATGGACAGGCATTCCTCTATTACAATACAAAACGCTTACAATTTTCGGAGAGTACGATGGAATGCAAAGTCAGCTGGAATGGCCCGTCGGGCATGAGTTTTCGGGCAGAAACGGGTTCCGGCCACCTGGTGACCATGGATGGCGCGCCCGATGGCGGCGGCCACAACCTGGCGCCACGCCCCATGGAAATGGTCTTGCTGGGCACGGGCGGCTGCACCGCCTATGACGTGGTGCTGATCCTGAAACGCGGGCGCGAAGCCGTCAGCGGCTGCGAAGTGACCCTGAAGGCCGACCGCGCCGACACCGACCCGAAAGTATTTACCAAGATCCACTTCCACTTCACCGTGCGGGGCAAGGCCCTGAAACCGACGGCCGTGGAACGGGCCGTGGCCTTGTCGCATGACAAATATTGCTCGGCGTCGATCATGCTGGCGAAGACGGCCGAAATCACCCATTCCTTCGAGATCATCGAAGAAAGCGCCTGACCAAACCTACTGCGCGTCGGTATAGGCGGCCTGCGATGCTCACCGTGCTCTAGCACGGCTGCGCTTCTCGACCACCTCTCCCTTCCGCTCGCTACGGTTTTGTCAGGCGTTTCACGGCTCAGGCATGCATAAAAAAGGCGCTCTTCAGAGCGCCTTTGTTTTAAATGTAATACGCGGTTTTCGTCATCACCTTCCCCATGATGCCCATCAGCGCCTTCACGGGCGCCGGGGTATCGATGGCGCCCAGCCGCTGGGCGGCGGCGCCGTGCTCCACTTCGTCGATGGCCATCTGTTTCACAATGGCGCGCGACTTGGCGTCCTGCGGCGGCAATTCCTGCAAGTGGCTGGCCAGGTGCGCTTCCACCTGGCGTTCCGTTTCCACCACAAAACCCAGGCTGCGGCCGTCGCCCATGCGCGCGGCGATGGTGCCCAGCGCAAACGAACCCGCATACCACAGGGGATTGAGCAGGCTCAGACGCGAGCCCAGCTCCGTCAGGCGCTGCGCCGTCCAAGCCAGGTGGTCTTCCTCTTCGCGTCCCGCTTCATCGAACTGGGCGCGGATGGCCGGGCTGTGCGCATAGCGCGCCTGCGAGTTGTACAGGGCTTGTGCGCACACTTCGCCCACATGGTTGACGCGCATCAAGCCGGCACTGTGGCGCTGCTCGGCCGGGCTCAGCTCCGCATCGGGCGCATGCGCGGCCGGCGTGGGGCGCGAGGCCGAGGCCACGCCCGCCATGACGCGCAGGGCCTTGTCGGCACCAACAATCAAACGATCCAGGGGGTCAAAATGGCGGTTCGCGGTCATCGTGGCTATTCATGTAAGGGAAAACATGAATTATAGGACGATCAGGGCCAGCCGTCCCCACGCTGCGCGCAGGGTGAACGGGGCTTTATTGACTTGTGCGCGCTTTTTCCTGCTCGATCCAGTCCACCACGGGGCCGACGGCATCCAGGCCGGACAGGCTTTTCGCCACGCCCAGGTTCAGTGAAATCAGGAAAGAAATGCTGTCGACGGGGATGTCCGGGCAGTATTCGGCAAACGCGGCGCGAAAACGCTCCGATTGCAGCACGCGCAAGACTTTCTCGCCGCTCATGAATTGCAGCACGCTGGCGATGCTGTGCCCGCCACCTATCGAGTGGTAGATGAAACGGTTGTACTTCGCGTCGATCTGCTTGAAATCGAGGGTTTCCTCCGTCATCAGGCCGGCCAGGTAGTACAGCCCCAGGCTGACGCGGAAGAAACCGATGGCTTCGGCACTGGTCATGCCGGCGCGCGCCACGGCCAGTACCTTGTCCTGCATCGCCTGATCGATCGTTTGCATTGCGCTCTCCCGCGCCGTCCGCCGGCGCCCACCGGGCCAGCTTGCATGAAGATGCTGTTTTTTTCAATAGACCAAACGATATTTCCACCTTGCAAGTTACATTTTTTGCATGCTACTCTCGTTCTTCACCGTCGAATGGATGAAGCACATGATTGAAGTCAAGCACCTGGCAAAACGTTTTCGCCTGCCGCCCCATAAGGGCAAGGGCGTGCACGTCAGCGATCCGCGCGAACATGAAGGCTGGTTTCACGCCGTACGCGACGTCAGTTTCAGCTGCGCCCCCGGCGAAGTGCTGGGCCTGCTGGGCCCGAATGGCGCCGGCAAGACCACCACCCTGCGCCTGCTGTCGACGGCCTTGCAAGCGGACGCGGGCAGCGCCCTCGTCAACGGCGTCGACGTGCTGCGCCAGCCGCTGGTGGCGCGCCAGAGCATCGGTTTCCTGTCCGGCTCGACGGGGCTGTACGGCCGCCTGACGGCGCGCGAGAACGTGGAATATTTCGGCCGCCTGCATGGCATGCCGGCCGACAAGCTGAAACGCCGCTGCGACGAACTGTTTGCACTTCTGCAGATGGAAGAATACGGCGGCAAGCGGGCCGATCAGTTGTCGACGGGCATGAAACAGAAGTGCGCGATCGCCCGCACCGTCGTGCACGAGCCGCAGGTGGTGATCCTCGACGAACCGACGACGGGCCTGGACGTGATGTCGGCCAAGATCCTGCTCGACTTCATCGCCAGCTACAAGGCGCTGCGCGTGCCGCTGATCTTTTCCACGCACCACCTGCACGAGGTGGAAAAGCTGTGCGACCGCGTCTGCATCATCAACCGCGGCACCACCGCCTTCAATGGCACGGTCAACGAACTGCGCCACCTGGGCGGCAGCGCGGACTTGTACGACGCCTTTGTCAGCGTCATCAACCAGGGAGCCTGAGCCATGTGGACCATTTATCTGAAAGAGTTGCTGGAACTCACGCGCGACCGCAAGACGCTGATCTTCACCATTCTCATCCCCATCTTTGCCATGCCGCTGATCTTTGGCGGCTTCGCCTATGTCTCGAACAATATGTTCAAGAATGCCAAGACGGCGGAAATGCGCTACACGCTGTTCGGCAAGGACCATTCGCCGGGCTTGAGCGCGCGTTTTACCCAGCAGCACAACCTGCGCGAAGTGCCGCTGGCCAGCGAGGGCGATATCCGCCGCGCCATCGGCGACGACACCATCAAGTTTGCCGTCGTCATTCCGCCCCGGTTCGAAGAGGCGCTGCAGCAACAGCAACAAGCCAAGGTGGTGCTGCACTACAACAGCGCCAGCACCGTCGACGTGACCCAGCAGCGGGTGCGCGAGATCGTCGAAACCTATAACGCCAGCCTGCGCGAAGGGACGCTGTCGGCCCTGAACCTGAGTCCTGCACAGCTGGCCTTTGCCCTCAATCCTATCGTGCTCGACAAGCAATCGACGGCCAACGAACGCGAGCAGATGGGCGCCATCGTCGGCGGCATGCTGCCCTATCTGCTGCTGATGGTGTGTCTGACGGCGGCCATGTACCCGGCCATCGACCTGGGCGCCGGCGAAAAGGAGCGGGGCACCCTGGAAACCCTGCTGCTGGCGCCCGTGCCGCGCAGCGCCATCGTGCTGGCCAAGTTCCTCGTGCTGTTTACGGTCGGCATGACCTCGGCCGTGCTGATGGTGGGCAGCATGGGCGCCCTGCTGGCCATCTTCGGCAGTTCGCTGGAAGGCAACATGGCCGTCATGGTACGCAGCATCGGCTTGCCCGACCTGGCCATGGTGACCCTGATGCTGGTACCGACAGCCGCCATCTTCGCCTCGCTGCTGCTGTCGATCTCGATCTACGCGAAAAGCTACAAGGAAGCGGCCGGCATGATCACGCCATTGATGCTGTTCGTCATCCTGCCCACGGTGGCGGCCATGCTGCCCGGCGTCGAGCTGAACTGGATGTGGGCCATGGTGCCGCTGACTAACGTGTCGCTGGCCATGAAGGAACTGGTCAAGGGCACCATGGATTACCGCATGTTCGGCGTGATCCTGGCCTCGACCACGGTGATCGCGGGCGCCCTGCTGATGCTGTGCCGCTGGTGGTTCAACCGGGAATCCGTATTGTTCCGCAACTAGACACGCCAGCCAGGGTGAAACGGGGTGCCGTCCACCCCGCCCATCTGCACTCTGGCCACGCGAAAATGCCGTGTATCGCATGTAACTGCCCAGTACGTCTTAAATTCAATACAATGCCAGCATAGAGAAGCCCTGCACCATCGGGCTGCAACGCATGAGTTAGGAGTTGTATGGAATTGCAGATTCGCAAATTGTCGAAGACCTACGCGAATGGCGTGGCGGCGCTGGATAACGTGTCGCTGACGATACCGCCCGGGATGTTTGGCTTGCTGGGCCCGAATGGCGCCGGCAAGTCGACCCTGATGCGCACCCTGGCCACCTTGCAGGAATGCGATTCCGGCTCCATCTTCTTCGGCGACTACGACGTGCTCGACGACAAGGACGAGATCCGCCGCATGCTGGGCTACCTGCCGCAAGACTTCGGCCTGTACCCGAAAGTGACGGCCTACGAGCTGCTCGACCACTTCGCCACCTTGAAAGGCTTGTCGCAGCGGGCGCGCCGGCGCGAGGTCGTCGATGGCCTGCTGCAGCAAACCAATCTGTTCGACGTGCGCCACCAGCGCCTGGGCAGCTTTTCCGGCGGCATGCGCCAGCGCTTCGGCATCGCGCAAGCCCTGCTGGGCGACCCGAAACTGATCATCGTCGACGAGCCGACGGCCGGCCTCGACCCCCAGGAGCGGGTGCGCTTCCATAATCTGCTGTCCGACATCGGCGAAGACAAGACGGTGATCCTGTCGACCCACATCGTGTCCGACGTGGCCGACCTGTGCGCCAACATGGCCATCATCAACAAGGGCCATTTGCTGCTGTGCGGCAAGACCCAGGAACTGATCGACGAAGTCAGCTGCAAGATCTGGGCGCGTTTTGTCGAGAAGAAGGAGCTGGCCAGCTTCCAGCAGCGCCACGCCGTCATTTCCACGCGCTTGCTGTCGGGCCGCACCTTGATCCACGTCTACAGCGACGACGACCCGGGCGATGGCTTCGAGGAAGCCATCGGCGACCTGGAAGACCTGTATTTCGCCACCATTGCCGGGCGCCACCGCGTCGCCCCGCAGTGCGACTGAGGGGACGGCCATGCTTGCCATCGCACGCTTTGAAGCGCGACAGCGGCTCAAGCTGCTGTCCACCTGGGTGTATTTCGCCATGTTTCTGGCGCTGGCCATGCTGTGGATGGCTGCCGCCGGCGGCGTCTTCAAGGAAGCGAGCATCAGTTTCGGCGGCAAGTTCCTGATCAACGCGCCCCGCTCGCTGGCGTTCACGTGCAGCCTGCTGGGCTGCTTCGGCGCCGTGGTGGTGGCCGCCATGATGGGCCGCTCGGTGCAGCAGGATTTCGAATACGGCATGCAGCATTTCTTCTTCAGCGCGCCGATCAGGAAATACCAGTATGTTTTCGGCCGCTTCCTCGGCGCCTACCTGGTGCTGGCCGTGGTGTTTTCCAGCATCGTCATCGGTGCCTGGCTGGGCGCCTGGCTGCCCGGCATCGATCCGGAACGGCTGGGGCCGCAACGGGCGCTGGCCTACCTGATGCCGTATGTGTTTACGCTGCTGCCCAACCTGTTCATCTTCGGCGCCATCTTTTTCGTCATCGCGGCCCTGACGCGGCGCATGCTGCCTGTATACATCAGCTCGGTGGTCATGCTGATCGGCTACCTGGTGGCCCCATCGCTGGCGCGCGACCTCGACTACAAGACCCTGGCCGCCCTGATCGATCCTTTCGGCACGACGGCGCTGATACGCCTGACGGAATACTGGCCAAACGCGGAGCGCAACACGCGCCTGGTGACCTTGGAAGGCGTGTACCTGCTGAACCGCGCCATCTGGTCCGGCCTCGCCCTGGTGGCATTGCTGCTCGGCTACTGGCGCTTCCAGTTCCACGCCACGACGGACGCGGGCGCCGGCAAGCGCCGCAGCGAGGGCGACGTCCCGCTGCGCCTGTCGAACGCTTCGCTGTCCACGCAGGAAACACCGGACTTCGCGCAGCGCAGCCTGGCCGCCCTGCTCGTCAAGATGAGCTGGCTGAACTTGCGCGAAACCATCAAGAACATCTATTTTGTCGTCATCGTGCTGGCCGGCGTGCTGACCATGTATGCGGGCGCGCTGGACATGGGCTCCATCTACGGCACGAATACCTATCCGGTGACGGAAAAGGTGCTGGACATGGTCAACGCTTCGTTCGCCCTGTTCATGCTGATCATTACCACCTTCTACGCGGGCGAGCTGGTGTGGCGCGAACGGGAAGCGGGTACGTATCAGATGCTCGACGCCCTGCCCGTGCCGAACTGGCTGCCCCTGCTGTCGAAACTGTTTGCGCTGGTCGGCCTGCAAGCTCTGCTGAGTCTGGTCATCATGCTGTGCGGCATGTCGATTCAGGTCTTCAAGGGCTATTACCGCCTCGACCCCGGCCTGTACCTGGAATCGCTGTTCCTGTCGCACTTGCCATCCTACGCGCTGATCGCCGTGCTGGCCATCTTTTTGCAGGTATTGATCAACCACAAGTACCTGGCGTATTTCGCCATGATTCTGTACCACATCGCCAGCATCAGCTTTTCCTCGCTGGGCCTGGGCGACCCGCTGCTGCTGTACGGCAACACGCCGGACTTCGTGTATTCGGCCATGAACGGCGCCGGCCACTATCTGTTGCGCGAGCGCTGGTACTTGCTGTACTGGAGCGGCGCGGCCGTCATGCTGACGGTGCTGTCGCTGCTGTTCTGGCCCCGCGGCGCGCAAGACAGCTGGCGCATCCGCCTGCGCCTGGCGCGCCACGGCCTGACGCAAGGCGTGCTGGCCAGTTTTGCCGGCGGCGCCCTGATCTTCGTCGGCGCCGGCGCCGTGCTGTTCTACGTCTTCCACGTGGCCAACGATTACAAGTCCGAATTCGCCCGCGATGCGGACCGCGCCAGTGTCGAGCGCCAGTACCGCAAGTTTGCCGCCACGCCGCAGCCGAAAATCACCGACGTGAAACTCGACGTGGCCATCTATCCGGCGCAGCGCACCCTGGCCGTCACGGGCCGCTATGTGCTGCAAAACAAGACCAGCCTGCCGATCAGCCACATTTTTGTGCAGCAAGATCCGACTTCCACCATGCGCCTGCGTTTCGACGCCCGCGTGCATCCCGGCCTCGATGACGGCAAGCTGGGCTTTTACAGCTACCGCCTGGCCGCGCCGCTGGCGCCGGGCGCCACCCTGGGCCTCGATTTCGACGTCCGCTATGCGCCGCGCGGCATCTTCGGCCTGGGCCAGGACACGCCCGTGGTGGCCAACGGCACCTTCTTCACGAATGCCGTGCTGCCGCACATCGGCTACCAGCCGCAGCAGGAATTGACGGACCCGCGCGACCGCAAGAAACACGGTTTGCCCGCGCGCGAACGGGCCTTGCCGCGCGACGATGCGCGGGGACTGGCCGACAATTACGTCAGCAACGACGCCGACCGCATCAACTTTGACGCCACCGTCAGCACCGTCGACGGCCAGACGGCCATCGCGCCGGGCATGCTGGACAACGACTGGATCGCCAAGGGCCGCCATTACTTCCATTACACGATGGAGCAGCCGATCCTGAATTTCTACGCATTCCAGTCGGCCCGCTACGCCGTCAGGCACGAACGCTGGCAAGACGTGGCCATCGACGTGTATTACCACCCGGGCCATGAATACAATCTGGACCGCTTCGTGCGCGGCAGCAAAGAAGCGCTCGAGTACTACACGAAAAACTTCGGCCCCTACCAGCACAAGATTCTGCGCATCGTCGAGTTCCCCCGCTACGCCACGTTTGCGCAATCGTTCCCGAACACGATTCCATACTCGGAAGGGCTGGGCTTCATCGCCAAGGTGGACGACAAGAACCCGAAAGACATCGACTATCCGTTCTACGTCACGGCGCATGAAGTGGCGCATCAGTGGTGGGCGCATCAATTGGTGGGGGGCAATACACGCGGCGCTACCGTGCTCAGCGAAACCCTGGCCGAATATTCGGCCCTGATGGTGATGAAGAAAACCGTGGGGCCGGCCAAGATGCGCCGCTTCCTGCGCTATGACCTGAATCAATACCTGATGGGACGTAGCGAAGAGCGCAAGAAGGAATTGCCGCTGGCCGAGAATGAAAACCAGGCGTATATCCACTACAACAAGGGCAGCCTGGCCATGTACTTGCTGCAAGACATCATCGGCGAAGACAAGGTCAACGGCGTGCTGCGCGACTTGCTCAAGACCTATGGCCAGAAAGGCCCGCCGTATGCGAGCGTGACAGCCCTGATTGCCGGCTTGCGCCAGGTCGCGCCGCCCGAACAGGCTTACCTGATCGACGACCTGTTCGAGAAAATCGTGCTGTTCGACAACCGCGCCCTGTCGGCCACGGCCACGAAACGCAGCGACGGCAAGTACGCCGTCACCATCAAGGTGCAGGCGAGCAAATTGACGGCCGGCGAACAGGGCGAGGAACACGACGCGCCCCTGCACGACTGGATCGAGATCGGCGTCGACGACGCGAATGGCCATCCGCTGCTGCGCGAACGCCTGCGCATGACGAAGCGCGAAGCGAGCTATACCGTCATCGTCGGCAGCCGCCCAGACAAGGCGGGCATCGATCCCGACAACAAGCTGATCGACCGCAAGCCGGACGACAATATGGTCACCGTCGACATCGCCGAAGCATGACAAAAAATGGCCACCCTGAACAGGTGGCCATTTTTTAAGTGTCAGGCGCTCATCAGGCTGCGGCGGAACGCGTTACCAGGCTCAGGCTGATGCCCATTTCCGTCAGGTGCTGCATGTCGGCCAGCGAGAGGTCGAGCGGCGCATCGAGCGTATCGTCGCCATTCAACTCCAGTTGCAGTTCGGCCACGATGCGCGGCATGCTGAAGCTGACGCCGCGCGAGCGGCATTCGGCCAGGTAGCTACGTATGCGCGAGGGCAACACTTGCGATTTGGATGCCTGCGCGATCAGCACCTCGAAGCCGGAATCGAGATGCACGCGGCCCGCGCCCTTCGCCTCGCCCTTGCGCCATTGCCGTTCCGGATCCGTGGGCAAGACTTCAAGGATGGATTTGAGCGTGGGGTCGTCCCCATGCACCGACAGCTTCGCCATATTCATATTACAAGACTTTCTAGTCAGGGCGCCGCCAGGAAGACGGCGCGATCATCAGACCGACAAGTCTACGCATGGGCGGCAAATATGTCCATACGGCAATATTTGGTATTCATCTCTAATTTGTGCTGGATCAACAACAGGCGGAACCAGCTTGTTCCGCCTGCAATACACGCTTACAGGGTCACGCCACGCGCCTGCAGGGCGGCGCGCACGCCGGCGCCGTAGGCGGCATCGGCCCGGTCGAAGTGGCCCAACTGACGTTGCAATGTTTCCGCGCGCACCTGGCTCAAGGGACCGGCCAGGTTATCGAACAGGTTCTGCTTGGCCTGTGCCGACATCAAACGGAACAGATTGCCGGCCTGCGTAAAGTCGTCTTCCACGCCGCGGCCATCGTAGCGCGCCGCGCCGCCATCGAGCGCCAGCGCCCCCTCGCCATGGCCCAGGCCTTGCGGTTGCGTGCCCGCCGCCGCCACGTTCGCATAGTTGCGCGCCGCGCCGCCATTGTGGATCGCCATGCCGCCGTCGCGCTGCTGGTTATGGAAGGGGCAGCGGGCCGCATTCACGGGCAGATGCTGGTGATTCGTGCCGACCCGGTACAGCTGGGCGTCGTGGTAGGCAAACAGCCGGCCTTGCAGCATCTTGTCCGGAGAGTATCCCATGCCCGGCACGGCGTTGGCCGGCGAAAAGGCCGCCTGCTCGACTTCCGCGTGGTAATTGTCCGGGTTGCGGTTCAACTCGAAGATGCCTACCGGCAGCAGCGGGAAGTCCGCATGCGGCCACACTTTCGTCAGGTCGAACGGGTTCCAGCCCGTGCGCTGCTCCCATGCATCGAGCTGCTCCTGCGTCGCCACCTGCAGCTTGACTTCCCACTGGGGGAAGTCACCGCGTTCGATGGCGCCGAACAGGTCGCGCTGGGCATAATCGGGGTCGGCGCCGGCCAGGCGGCCCGCTTCCGCAGCAGGCAGATTCCTGATGCCCTGGCGCGTCTTGAAGTGCCATTTCACATACACGCGCTGGCCGTCGGCATTGATCAGGCTATACGTGTGGCTGCCGAAGCCATCCATGTGGCGGTAGCCATCCGGCGTGCCGCGGTCCGAGAACAGCATGGTGACCTGGTGCAGGCTTTCCGGCGCATGGCTCCAGAAATCGAACATCATCTCGGCCGATTTCAGGTTGCTTTGCGGATCGCGCTTTTGCGTGTGGACGAAATCGGGGAACTTGATCGGGTCCTTGATGAAGAACATGGGCGTGTTGTTGCCGACCAGGTCCCAGTTACCCTCTTCCGTATAGAAGCGCACGGCGAAGCCGCGCGGGTCGCGTTCAGTGTCTGCACTGCCGCGTTCGCCGCCGACGGTGGAAAAGCGCGCGAAGGTGGCCGTCTGCTTGCCCACTTCACTGAACAGCTTGGCCTTGGTGTAGCGTGAAATGTCGTGCGTGACGGTAAAAGTGCCGTAGGCGCCCGAACCTTTTGCGTGGACGACGCGCTCGGGGATGCGCTCGCGGTTGAAATGCTGGAGTTTTTCGATCAGGTGGAAGTCTTGCAGCAGCAGCGGGCCACGGGGACCGGCGCTGATGGAATTCTGGTTGTCGGCGACGGGGATGCCCGAGGCGGTACTGAATGGCGGCTGTTGGCTCATGCTGCTTTTCCTTCGTTGTTGACTAATGGAAGCAGTGTAACGAGGTCAACGACAAAGGAAAAGTTAATTGATTTTATCGAATCGATAGTTATTTACAATGCACACCCTTGCGCATCGCACACGCCACCCAGTTGCGCCTGCAACTTCGCGGGCTGGCCCAAAAAGCCGCCGATATCGATCACGGACAGCGTGCCGCTGCCATCGTCGAGCACGAACGTGGGAAAGCCCTGCCCGCCCACCTGCGCCAGCAAGGCGCGGCTGGCATCGATATGCCGTTGCGTGGCAGCGCCCGCCTGTTGCGCATACGCGGCCTGGAATACCGTCCCATCCATGCCCAGCTCTTGCGCCAAGGTTACCAGCACGGGCAGGTCGGCGATGCGCAAGCCGTCCACGTAATGAGCGCGCTGCACGCGCTGCAGCATGTCCAGGCCCTTGCCGGCCAGCGATTCGGCCGCGAGGATGGCCGTGATCGGCGGTTCGGAATCCAGCATGGCCGTCGTGTCGTTCAGCAAGCCATTGACGTAGGCGTCGCCGAAGGGCTGGCCCGACAATTGCTCGATGCGCCGGTCGTGCGGCAGCACATAGCCGCGCCAGGCGGACGTGATCTGGCGGCGATTACTGCCCGTCATCATGCCGCCGCCGTGAAACGCCACCGTCAGTCCGGGCACGGCGCGCGCCGCCTCGACCAGCGGCGCGGCACCGTAGCACCAGCCGCACAGGGGGTCGAAAATGTAATGCAGTGTGGGCATGCTTGACTCCTTGTTGCCGCTTACCATTTCATTTCGCCCTTGGCCACCTTGGCGCTCGTTTCCAGGGCGCCATCAAGGCCCAGCTTCGGATAGCGCATTTTCATCGCTTCGATCAGGGCGGCCGAATTGGCTGCCTTGGCCGTTTCCGCTTCAAACGTCACCAAATAGTCGCGCGTAAAACTGATGCTGTCCGGCGTCAGGGGCGAACCCACCTTGAAGTGACCGGGCACGACGGTGACGGGTTTCAGGGCGGCGATACCGTCCAGTGTCTTGAGCCAGTCCTGGCGCGATTGCAGGCTTTGCGTATCGGCTGTCCACACGTGCAAGTTGCCAAACAGTACCACGCCGCCGACGACGGCCTTGATCGATGGAATCCACACATAGGTGCGCGCTGGCGTCGGGCCGGCGATATCCAGCGACTGGCCTTCCAGGCTGATGCGCTTGCCTTGCAACGCTTCGGGAATGACGATGCTTTTCGGCGCATTGTCTTTCAGGATCGGCCCCCAGTAGCCGACCTTGGCGTCGGCCTTGCGGCGGATTTCCGCGACTGTTTCCGGCGTGGCAACTATTTTCGCCTGCGGGAAAGCGGCCTTGATCACGTCGAGGCCAAAGTAAAAATCGGGATCGCTGTGGCTGATGTACACGGTCGTCAGTTTCTTGCCGCTGGCACGGATCTTCTCCACCAGCTTTTGCGCTTCGGCGCGCGAGAATTGCGCATCGATCAGCACGGCGTCATGCTTGCCCGCAACCAGCACGGAAGCGACAGGGAAGATGGCCGCTTCGCCCGGGTTGAAGACTTCCAGGGTCAAGGGAGCGCTGGCGGCGGCCGACGCGGCGCCGGCGGCAAACAGGGTGGAAACAAGAACGCTGCTGATGGATTTGGAGAACATGCTGTGCCTTCACAAAATGATTGGGATGCATGCATCTTACGTTGCTCAATCCGGTAGAAAAACCCATTAAAGCGCAATAGTTTGTTGCTTATTTCGGATGAATAGACAGCTGCCGCGCCAATGCATGCAGCCACTGCCCCGCCAGCGCGCCATCCCACACGAGCAGCACCTGTTCGCTGCAATCGACGCTGCCGGCCAGCTCGACCTGCAGCAAATCGTGCGCGCGCACGGCGAAGTCGGGCAGGTAGGCCAGCGCCCGGCCGGACTGCACATAGCCCAGCAGCAGCTGCACATCGTCGCTCCAGTAGCGGATGGTGCGCCCGGCCACCCCGCGCCAGCCATCGGCATGGCGACCCCGCTCCTCGCCGCACAGCAGGGAGTGGGCAGGGCTGGCAAACGCATGCGGCAAGACGTCCTGCATGGCGCAGCGCACGGATGCGCAGGCTGCCGGCACGCCGCGCGCCAGCACATGGCCGCGCCCGGCCGCCAGCAGCATACGCATGCTGCCCAGCGCCGTGCTGTGCCAGGTGGCAGGCCAGTCGGCGCCGCGCTGGGCGATGGCGTCCTGCGTCACCAGTGCCGCATGGCAATCGCCGCGCGCCAGGGCCGCCAGCGCCGCATCCTCGAAAGCCGGTTGCAAACGCACACTGGCCTGCGGATAGGCGTCCAGCGCCGCCGCCAGGGTCTCCGCGTGGCGCCACAGCAGCAAGGCAGGGCCGGCGATGCGGCCAGCGATGGCGCCCCGTTCGCCCATCACGTCCAGGCGCGCCTGTTCGGCCAGCGCCAGCAAGGTGCGCGCACGCTCGAGCAGCAAACGGCCGCTGTCGTTGAGCAGCAATTGCTTGCCGCTCCGGTCAAACAGGGGCGCGCCCATGTCCCCCTCCAGGCGGCGCAAGGCTTTCGACACGGCCGATGGCGTCAGGTGCAATTCCAGCGCCGCCGCGCCCAGGGTCGGCTGGCGCGCGGCGCTGCAAAACACGCGCAGGTCGGCAAGGCTCATGTGCATGATGATTTCCAAATGGGACACGAAAGGTGAAAAATGGTTGCTGTACCGTGCATGATACCGCCTCTATCATCGTGCCATTCCAACTCATCGATGAAACCCATGCTGCGCACCCTCTTCCTGTCCCTGCTTCTGCTCGCCTCCAGCTTTGCCCACGCCGCGCCCCCGACCTGGGGCCTGCACGGCATGGTGCTGTTTGGCGGCAAGCAAGGGCTGTACGCCTCGCACCTGCCGATGTTCCATGCGCCGCACGATTACCAGGTGGTGCTGCAAGTACGGCTGGCCGACCCCGCCCTCGATGCGCGGCTGCGCCAGCAGCTCGATGGCCGTACGGCGCTGTGGACCCTCGAACCGGAACATTTCGAGCTGGCGCGCTTGCTGCCCGCCGCGCCGCTGCCGCTGCGCCAGTTCCGCGCGACGGTGGTGCGCGGGCACTTCGAGAAGGCTGGAAAAGCCGAAGCCGGCTACGGCGCTGCCGCCATCATCGTCGAGCGCGTCCTGCTGATGCGCCAGCTGTCGCCGGCACCCGCCGTACACGCCAGCGCGCGCTATCTGCAGGTGGGTGACGGCATGCAGCGCTTCCTCGTCAAGCGCATCGACAGCCGCCCCGATTTCGAACATATCGTCGCCTGGACCAGCCCTGCGCGGGCGCCGCATGGCGACATCGTAGCGGCCAAGCGGGGCGTGCAGGAAACCCCGGCCGCCAACTTGCAAGCGGCCCTGCGCGCGCAGCTGGGAACAACGGCCCGCTTGCGCGGCACGGTGTACTTTTCCACCGAGGACGTGCGCTAAAACAACACGCCAGGCGGACGCGCACCGGCGTGGCCAAATGTGTCACAGCGTCATGAGGGCGTCACATTGGATTGTTATCTTGCTAGCTCTTTCAAACCTAGCCGGATGAACCACATGACACGCAGAAAAATTTCCGTCGCTGGCTGCAGCGTCGCCATCACCCTGATGCTGGCCGCCTGCGGCAGCGACGCCAAAAAAGAAGAGGTAGTGGCTGAAGCACCGCCGAAAAACGTCATCTTCTTCCTCGGCGACGGCATGGGCCTGACCACCATGACGGCCGCGCGCATCTATTCGGTGGGCGAAGAGGGTGCGCTGACCATGGACACCCTGCCGGAAACGGCCTTCGTCAAGACGTTCTCGAACGACGCGCAAGTGACGGACAGCGCGCCATCGATGGCCGCCTACATGACGGGCGTCAAGATGAACAATGAAGTCATCTCGATGTCGGCCAACACGGTCGCCATTGATCCGGGCACGGATGCGAACGGCAACAAGCTGGTCAACAAATGCGGCACCGGCAACGGCACGCCCGCTACCACCCTGCTGGAACTGGCCAAGGCCAAGGGCTTTGCCGCCGGCGTCGTCAGCACGGCGCGCGTGACGCACGCCACGCCGGCCGCGACCTATTCGCACATCTGCCACCGCGACCTGGAAAACGATATCGCCGCGGCCCTGGTGCCTGGCGGCACGGGCTACAACAGCGCGCTGGGCACTGCCGGCCTGGACGTGGTCCTCGGTGGCGGCGCGCAATTCTTCAAGCCGTTCAAGGATGGCGGCAAGCGTTCCGACGGACGCGACCTGCTCGCCGAACTGAAAGCGAAGAGCTACACGGTCGCCAACACGGGCGCCGACTTCAAGGCCGTCGATGCGGCCAAGACGGAGCGCCTGTTCGGCGTGTTCACGTCCAGCCACATGAGCTACGACCTGGACCGCGATGCCGCCAAGGAACCGAGCCTGGCGGAAATGACCACCAAGGCCATGGATGTATTGGCCAAGAACAAGAAGGGTTATTTCCTGATGGTCGAAGGCGGCCGCATCGACCATGCGCTGCACGAAACCACGGCCAAGAAAGCGCTGCAAGATACCGTCGCATTCGATAACGCCATCAAGGCGGCCATCGAGAAAGCCAAGCTCACCGACCCGACCCTGGCCAATACCCTGATCGTCGTCACGGCCGACCATGACCACACCCTGGTGCTGAACGGCTACGCCAAGCGCACGGGCAAGACGGCTGCCGGCAACCCTGGCGTGCTGGGCGTGGTGAAGAACTACGTGACCGGCGCGGTCGAGAAAGACCTCGATGGCGCACCGTATTCGATCATCGGCTTCGGCAATGGCGAAAACCGCACCCAGTCGAGCCGCGCCGCCATGGCCAGCCTCGATGAAACCGTCACCAGCGCCAACACCTACCACCAGGAAGCGGTGATCCGCACCACGGCGGGCAATGAAACCCACGGCGGCACCGACGTCTTCCTGGGCGCCATCGGCAAGGGTTCGGAAACCTTCCTCGGCACCATCGACAACACCAAAGTATTCGGCCTGGTCAAGACCGCCGGCGGTCTGTAATCCCCAAGAGACAAGAATTGGACAAGCACATGAAACTTGCATCGACACCCGCCGTACTGAAATCGGCCCTGAAACTCTCCTTGCTGACCACGCTCGTGGCCGCCAGCGTTGCCAGCGCCTACGCCGCCGACGCCAAGAACGTCATCTTCTTCCTCGGCGACGGCATGGGCCCGTCCGTCGTGACGGCGGCGCGCATCTACCAGTACAAGGAAGATGGCAGCCTGACGATGGACACGCTGGAACGCACGGCGCGCATCAAGACGTTCTCGAACGATGCGCAAACGACGGACAGCGCGCCATCGATGGCCGCCTACATGACCGGCGTCAAGATGAACAATGAAGTCATCTCGATGGCGCAGGACACGATCGCCAAGGAACCCAGCCGCGATGCCAACGGCAACCTGGGCGTGGACAATTGCCCGGCCGGCGGCAAGAGCGCGCCGACCATCCTGGAACTGGCAAAGGCCAAGGGCAAGGCCGTGGGCGCCATCACCACCACGGAACTGACGCACGCCACGCCGGCGACGACCTTCTCGCACATCTGCAACCGCAATGCGCAATACGCGATCGCCGCACAAACGGCGCCAGGCGGCGCGGGCTACAACGCAGCCCTGGGCGATGGCGTCGACGTGCTGATGGGTGGCGGCCGCAACCACTTTACGCCTTGGTCGGCAAGCAACAAGTATGGCCGCGCCGATGGCCGCAACCTGTTGACGGAATTTGCCGCCAAGGGCTACACCGTGGCCGCGACGAAAGCGGAAATGGCGGCAGCGCCGAGCGGCAAGAAATTCATCGGCCTGTACAGCACGCGCAGTCACCTGGAATATGAACTGGACCGCACGGCCACGCCACCGCTGGGCGAAGGCGCGACCCAGCCTAGCCTGTCGGAAATGACGCTGAAAGCCATCGACTTGCTGTCGAAGAACGCCAACGGCTACTTCCTGATGGTCGAAGGCGGCCGCATCGACCACGCCTTGCACGGCATCAATGCCAAGC
This sequence comes from Janthinobacterium sp. MP5059B, assembly GCF_001758645.1. Classification (NCBI taxonomy): domain Bacteria; kingdom Pseudomonadati; phylum Pseudomonadota; class Betaproteobacteria; order Burkholderiales; family Oxalobacteraceae; genus Janthinobacterium; species Janthinobacterium sp. MP5059B. Next base: position 202,594 of record NZ_LRHX01000002.1, read on the forward strand.
GCGCGCTGACGGACACCATCGCCTTCGACGACGCCATCAAGGCAGCCATCGGCAAGATCCGGGAAACCGATCCGAAGCTGGAAAATACCCTGATCGTCGTCACGGCCGACCATGACCATACCCTGGCCTTCAACGGTTACGGCAAGCGCGGCAACCATATCCTCGACATCAACCGCGGCTACAAGGATAACCAGCCGAGCAAGGATGCCGATGGCAATACCTACACCACCCTGGTGTTCGGCAACGGCCCGAACCGCCCTGCCCTGCGCAGCAATGTCGACAGCGCCACGGCCCTGAAAGACAACTACCTGCAGGAAACAGGCGTGCGCCTGGCCAGCGAAACCCACGGCGGCGGCGACGTCAAGCTGCTGGCCACGGGCGCCGGCTCCAAGACCTTCAAGGGCACCCTGGACAATACCAAGGTGTTTGACTTGCTGAAGGCGGCCTTCGGCTTCTGATCCACATCAACACGGCAACCCCACCGGGGCGGATGGCGTATGCCCTCCGCCCCTCTGCACGTAAAGGCAACACCATGAAATCGTCCCTGATCGCCATCCTCCTCGCCGCCGGCTTTGCCGCCAGCGCGCAAGCCGCTCCTGCCACGCCGTCCGCTCCTGCCGACCTGGACCTGGGCATCACCTATTACAGCCGCGTCCTGACGCCGGAAGGCGTGACGCGCGAGAGCCGCTACGAAGAAAAGATGCTGCGCCGCCCCGGCCACGTGTGGGTCGAGCGCGTGCTGGCGCCGTCAACCGATGCACATGCGGGCCACAAGCACGGCGACAACACCAAAGTGGCGCTGAAGGCCACGCAGCATAAACACAAGCACTTCAATCCCGTGCTGATACCGCGCCACGTGATGCTGGAAAAGAACACCGTGCGCGTGGAATACATCGATGCGCATGACAAGGTGGTGGTGGCGATCCCGAAAGCGGAATACGAAAACGTCAATTTCGACGGCTCCTGGGAAAACAGTTTCTATCTGCTGGACCCGAAACTGGTGGCTGCCATGCCGCTGTCGAAACAGGCATCGAACGTGACGGGCGCGCGCTGGCGCGAAGTGGAAAAGAATGGCGTGTTCCAGCGCATCCTGTGGGATGAACAAAAGCAGATTCCCCTGATCATCGAAAGCGGCGACCGCGCGAATACCTTCTATCGCCGGGTCGACGTCAAGCTGCAGCCGACCGTCAGCAAGGCGCAGCCGTGGGCGAATTTGCAGAACTACGCGCAGCGCGAGTATTCCGACTATCTGGACTAATCTATCCTCAGGACGTAAAAAAAGCCAGGGACATCCCTGGCTTTTGTTTGGCTGGCGCCGGATTACTCCGCCGCTGCCGCCTTCTTCGCCGGCGCCTTCTTGGCGGCCGGCTTTTTCACGGCCGTGGCTTTCTTGGCTGGCGCCTTTTTGACGGCTGCCGCTTTCTTGACGGCCGTCTTCTTCGCTGGCGCCGCGCCTTCTTCGCCTTCGGCCTCGACGGCTGCCGCCTTGGTCTTCGCGCCCGGCTTGGCCTTGCGCTCTTCAAACTCGAAGCTCACCTTGCCATCCTTGCCGCGCACGAGGAAGGCCTTGAACGGACGGCGGGTACGCTGCGAAACAAAGCCCGGCAGCAAGTCCGTCTTGCCATCGTTGAGCAGTTTTGCCATTTGTTCCGGCAAGATTTCCTGCTGCAAGATGATGCGGCCGCTGCGGAAATCGCACGTCTTCGGCTTGGCCACGCTGTGTTCGCACACATAGGCCAGGCCCATTTCGTACACGCCGGCGTTGCACTTGGGGCAAGGTCCCACGGGCGTCTGGCCCGTGAAATCGACGCCTTCGCCATCTTCGCTCTCGTCGTTCTGGCCGAAATCGAATTCCAGCTTGAAATTCTTGATCTCTTCATCGCGCACGATGCGCAGGATGGCCGCGAACGGACGGCCCATCTTCGAGCGGAAGCCTTGCAGCGGGCCGATGGTGCGGTCCTTCAGCAATTGCTCCACTTCGGCGATTTCAAACTGGCGCGAACCCGGCGTCTTGCTCATCGAGAATTCGCACTTGGTGCAGGCGAAACGGCGGTAGTTTTCCTTCACCACGCCGCTGCAATTCGGGCACGGCGTTTCCAGCGTCGCGTAGTCGCCCGGGATCGTGTCGTTATCGTATTCCTTGGCGCGCTTGACGATGATTTGCGTCATCTGCGCGATTTCGCGCATGAATTCTTCGCGCGAAATCTTGCCTTTTTCCATCTGCGACAGCTTGTATTCCCACTCGCCCGTCAGCTCCGGCGCCGTCAATTCGTTGACGCCCAGGCCCTTGAGCAAGGTCATCAGCTGCGACGCCTTCGCCGTCGGAATCAGTTCGCGGCCTTCACGGATCAGATAGCGTTCCGTCAGCAAGCCCTCGATGGTGGCCGCGCGCGTCGCTGGCGTGCCGAGGCCCTTGCCAGCCATCGCATCGCGCAGCTCGTCGTCGTCGATCAGCTTGCCGGCACCTTCCATGGCCGACAGCAACGTTGCCTCCGTGAAGCGCGCAGGCGGCTTGGTGACCAGGCCGTTGGCGTTGACGCTTTCTGTCTGTACTTTCTCGCCCTTGGCGACCGGCACCAGATTGCCGTTACCATTGCTTTCCTTGTCCGCGTCCGTCGATGCTTCCTTGCCGTAGATGGCCAGCCAGCCCGGATTGGTCATGACCTTGCCTTCAGTCTTGAACTGATGGCCGGACACTTCCGTGTAGCGCGTGGTGACCTGGAATTCCGCAGGCGGGAAGAACACGGCCATGAAGCGGCGCGTGACGAGGTCGTACAGCTTCTGTTCCGGCTCGGACAAGTTCTTTGGCGCGATCGTCGTCGGGATGATCGCGAAGTGATCCGAGATCTTCGTGTTGTCGAAGATGCGCTTGTTCGGCTTGACCCAGCCCTTGTCGATGATCTGCTTGGCGAACTGGTGGTAGTTGCTGTTGTCCTTGACCGTTTCCAGCGCCTGCAGCACGGTCGGCATGTAGTCTTCCGGCAGGTGGCGCGAATCGGTACGCGGATACGTCAGCACCTTGTGCTTTTCATACAGCGCCTGGGCCAGGCCCAGGGTGTTCTTGGCGGAGAAGCCGAAACGCGAGTTCGCTTCGCGCTGCAAACTGGTCAGGTCGAACAGGCCCGGCGCCATCGAGGTGGTCGGTTTCGACTCTTCCGTGACGATGCCTTGGCGGCCGCGGCAGGCGGTGGCGATCGAGTCGGCAGCCGTCTTGCTCCACAGGCGCTCGGCGCGCTTCTCGGGGTCGTTCTCGTCCTTCTTGAACTTCGTGTCGAGCCAGCGGCCTTCATAGATGCCGGCCGCGCAGACGAATTCGGCGCGCACTTCCCAGAAGTCGCGCGGCACGAATTTTTTAATTTTATCTTCGCGTTCGACCACGATCGACAGGGTCGGCGTCTGCACGCGGCCCACGGTGGTCAGATAGAAGCCGCCTTCTTTCGAATTAAACGCCGTCATGGCGCGCGTGCCATTGATGCCGATCAACCAATCGGCTTCCGAACGGCAGCGGGCCGCATCGGCCAGCGGCAGCATTTCTTCGTCGCTGCGCAGGTGCGAAAAACCGTCGCGGATGGCGCCCGGCGTCATCGACTGCAGCCACAGGCGCTTGACCGGTTGCTTGGCTTTCGCGTTCTGCGCGATCAGGCGGAAAATCAGCTCGCCTTCGCGCCCCGCATCGCATGCGTTGATGAGGGTGGTAACGTCTTTGCGTTTGATCAGCTTGTTTAATACTTTGAGGCGCGCTTCCGTCTTGGCGATCGGGTTCAGCGCGAAATACGGTGGAATCATCGGCAAGTGCGCGAAACTCCATTTGCCGCGCTTCACGTCGAATTCTTCCGGTACGGCGATCTCCAGCAAGTGGCCGACCGCCGACGACAGGACGTATTCATCCGATTCAAAGTACTCATCGTGCTTGGTGAAGCCGCCAAGCGTCTTCGCGATATCGTTCGCGACAGAAGGCTTCTCGGCGATGATGAGGGTTTTTGTCATATTTTTTAGTCTCGAAAAATGCTCTAGGATAGTTTCAGCATGCGCATCATACAGTGCATTGCCAGGCGCCGACGCTTTTGTCTGCGCAAGGCCGTGTGACTTGTGGTCTTGTCAAGCGGCCAATGATAAGCGCCTATTGAAGAATTCGGCAAGTTATCTGCAAGCAAGAATGCGCAAGCGCAAACACAACAGGCTGGCGAGCGCGCTGGTGCAGCACATGGTAAAGGGGGTGGCGCGGCAGCGGCGCCAGGGTCGGGCAGACAGCGAAGAATACGGCTATATATTAGTGCAATAAGCGCGGCGGGAGGTCTTCATCGTCGACGAACAAGTCGTCGAACATCAAGGCATCCGGTTCCTTGCCCTGGCTCCACAGCAGCATCAGCACGATGACTTTCAGCTTGCCCAGCGACACAGGTGCCTCGTCGAGCGCCAGCGCCCGTTCGATGACGATTTCGCGCTGCAGCGGCGAGAGTACCTTGGCGCTTTCCAGGAACTGGATGAAGCCGATGGCGGCCGTGCCCAGCACGTCGCTTTCCTGCTGTACATAGAAACGCGTGCCCGTGGAACTGGCCGTCAGGGTTTGCTCGACGCCAGCCATGGCATTCAAATCCGTCAGCCACACGAGCGCTTCGGAAATCTCCACGTCGTCGAAACCGACGGCCGACAGTTTGCGCGCCAGGACTGCCGGCTCGGGGCAGGCATCGGGGCGATAGTAAGTCTCGTAGAGGTACACCAGGATATCGAACATGGCTCTACTCTATCAGCTAAGTTCGCTGCGACACAAGGGTGCGCGCCGACAAAGCGCCGCCGTGCGGCAAGGCCGCCACACAAGTGACAAGCTGTCATTTACAGCGTTGAAACAGTCCTCCTGGCAAGCGCTCCACCCGGCCCGCCAGCTCCAGCGCCAGCAGTTCGCCCATCAGCGCGCCCATGGCCAGACCGCTGCGCGCGGCCAGGGTATCGGCATCGAGGGGATCATGGCCCAGCGCGGCCAGCAGCGGCGGTTCGTCTTCCACCACTGCCGGCGCGCCGGGGATGCCGCCCAGCCACTGCAGCTCTTGCAGCACGTCATCGGCTGACTCGACCAGCTTGGCGCCCTGCTTGATGAGCGCATGGCAACCCTTGGCCAGGGTGGCATGGATCGAGCCGGGCAAGGCATACACATCGCGTCCCTGCTCGCCGGCCAGGCGCGCCGTGATCAGGGAGCCCGATTGCGCGGCCGCCTCGACCACCAGCACGCCGCGCGCCAGGCCGCTGATCAGGCGGTTGCGGCGCGGAAAGTTACCGGGCATGGCGGGCAGCCCCAGTGCATATTCGCTGACGATGCAACCCTGTTCGGCAATTCTTTGCGCCAGATTAAGGTTACGTCGCGGATACACCAGATCGGCGCCCGTGCCGATCACGGCGACGGTTGCCCCCGCGCCGCGCAAGCCGCCCTCGTGCGCGTGCGTATCGATGCCCAGCGCCAGCCCGGAAATGATGGTCAGGCCTGCCGTGCTGAGGGCTTGCGCAAAGGCGGCCGCATTCTGCATGCCTTGCGCGCTGGCATTGCGGCTGCCGATGATGGCCACGCCGGGACGCGACAGCAGTTCCACCCGCCCCCGTACATATAACAAGAGCGGCGGATCGGCGATCTCCAGCAGCAGGGGCGGATACGCGGCATCGGCCAGGGTCAGCACGGCATTGCCGGGGCCTTGCAGCCACTGCAGAGTGAGCTCGAGCTGGCTGTTGGCCACCGGCCTGGGCGGCTGCACGATGGCGCGCGCCACGCTGGCCGGCACCACTTCGCGCAAGGCCTCGAATGACGCGCTGAAGATGGCCGGCGGCAAGCCGAAGCTGACCAGCAAGGCACGCGCCGCCACCGGCCCCACGCCGGGCAGATGCTGCAGGCGCAGCCAGCCCGCCAGTTCCGTGGCCGCGTCTGCCGTCGTGGCAATTGCATGCATGACAACCTCGCTGTGTACTGTGCCATCCCATGCTAGCGCCATGGCGCGCACGCGATACCGACGCGCGCAACAATGCGTGCAATGGCCGGGCAAAACGGCCCGTCATCCACAGGAGCATGGGCGTCTGTGATAAAATTTCCCTTTGCAGCAGACGAATAGCGCACTGGCAAACGCATCTGCCGCGCCGTTGTGCCATACGCGCCCAACCGTAGCGTACTCAAATAAAATAGCCCTGCCATCGTTCGCATGGCCCAGGCATGAATAATCCGGCGCACCGGCGCCCACCTTAACCAGTCGAATCTGTATGTCCATATTAAATATCCTGCGTTACCCCGATCCTCGCCTGCACACGATCGCCAAGCCCGTCACCGAATTTGACGCGCGCCTGCAAACCCTGATCGACGACATGGCCGAAACCATGTACGACGCCCCGGGCGTCGGCCTGGCCGCGTCGCAAGTGGACGAGCATATCCAGATGATGGTGATCGACATCACCGAAGAGAAAAACCAGCTGCAAGTGTTCATCAACCCGGAAATCACCTGGGCCAGCGAAGAAAAGCAGGTCTACGATGAAGGCTGCCTGTCCGTGCCTGGCGTCTACGATGGCGTCGAGCGCCCGGCCCGTATCAAGGTGCGCGCCCTGGACCGCCACGGCAAACAGTTCGAACTGGAAGCCGATGGCTTGCTGGCCGTCTGCATCCAGCATGAGATGGATCACTTGCTGGGCAAGGTATTCGTCGAATACCTGTCGCCGCTCAAGCGCAACCGCATCAAGACCAAGATGATCAAGGAAATCCGTGGTCTCGAGCGCGAAGCGAGCCTGCGCGCTCAGAACCGCCGCTTCTAAGCCACTGCTGATAGACTAAGCCGCAACAGAAGTCGTCACACCACGCCAGCCTGGCGCATTTTGGCGCGGGCCTGTACACCTCACGTCAAGGAACCATATGAAAGTGATCTTCGCAGGCACGCCTGAATTTGCCGCCACGGCCCTGAAAGACTTGCACGAAGCGGGATTCGAGATTCCGCTGGTGCTGACCCAGCCCGACCGCCCTGCCGGACGCGGCATGCAATTGCACGCCTCGGCCGTCAAGCAATATGCGCAGCAACATGGCATCGAGGTGCTGCAGCCCTTGTCGCTGCGCATGGACAGCAAGGACCCGCAGCGCGCCGCCGAGGCGAAGGCAGCCCACGCGCGCCTGCTGGCCACCGACTACGACGTGATGGTGGTGGCGGCTTACGGCTTGATTTTGCCGCGCAGCACGCTCGACATCAAACCCTGCATCAATATCCACGGTTCCTTGCTGCCGCGCTGGCGCGGCGCGGCGCCCATCCACCGCGCCATCGAAGCCGGCGACGACGAGACGGGCGTGACCATCATGCAGATGGAAGAAGGCCTCGATACGGGCCCCATGCTGGCCATCGAGCGCACGCCCATCGAAGCGGGCGACTCCACCGCCACCCTGCACGACAAGCTGGCCACCCTGGGCGGCAAGATGATTGTCGAAACCCTGCGCAAGATGCAGCAGCAGCCGCTGGAAGCCGTGCCGCAGCCGGAAGCGGGCGTCACCTACGCGGCAAAGATCGCCAAGGAAGAAGCGGCGCTCGATTTCAGCCTGCCGGCACTGGAACTGGGCCTGAAGATCCGCGCCTTCAATCCGTTTCCCGGCGCCTGCGGCCAGGTCGATGGCACCACCATCAAGATCTGGGCCGCCGACGTGCTCGAAGCGGATAGCAAGGAAGCGCCCGGCCAGGTGCTGGCAGCCGACGCCCAGCACGGCATCGTCGTGGCCTGCGGCAATGGCTCGCTGCGCCTGACGGAACTGCAAAAACCGGGCGGCAAGCGCCTGCCCGCGGCCGAATTCATCAAGGGCTTCCCCCTCGAAGGCAAACGCTTCGCCTGACTTCACCGGGTTGCACCGCGCCATCATGCCGATGGCCATAAAAAAAGGCTTGCCGCGGCAAGCCTTTTTGTATCCAGCCACAGCGCTTAGCGGCGCTGCACCTTCATCAGGCGTGCGCCCACGGACGACGACAGGCTGACTTCGAAACGGCCACCGGCCGGCACGGCGCTCACGTCGACATTGGCTTTGCCACCCGTCAAGTCACTGGCAACCACCGTCTTGCGGCCATCGGCAGCCACGTACATGACGGCGGCATACGGTTCCGCCTCGGCATTCCAAACCAGCGCCAGGTGGCCGCCGCTTTGCGTCGCATCAAACGTGGCATCGTTGGCCGCAGCCTTGCTACGGCGCGCCGGGCGTTCCAGCTTGGCTAAAGCCTTGCCATTTGCCAGCACTTGCACATCGCTGATTTCGCCCGGATTGGCGAAGCTGACGCGGAAGTGGCTCATGGCGTTGCCGCCATGGTCGGCCACGGAGACGCCATCGAAGGGCAAGTCGATAGTCTGTCCGGACGCCGTCAACACGCGCAAGGTATAAGCATGGCCGCTGCCGCTGGCGGCGGCGCCGATGCGCGCCGACGAGGCAACGGCTGGGCGCAAGGCCACGCCGGCTGGCGTGATGCGGCCGGAAATGGTCAGGTAGCCGTTCTCGGCCACGGACATGCTGGCGGCCAGCACATTGCTGCCCGTCACCTGCGTGCTGCGTTTTTCCAGGAATTGCTGCACCCGCGCATAGCTGTAGTCGGAGAACCAGGCGCCGCTGCAATAGCTCATCACGTCTTTCATCGGCGTGCTGCCATAGACTGCCTTGCTCAGCTGGCCGATGCTGCCCGCATAGTTGCTGTTATACAGGGGTTGCGGGCCCAGATTGCCATCCGCATACGGGTAATCGGCAGCGGCGCCGGCCGGGCCGCCGCAGGCAACGTGCTGCAGCGAGTGGTTGTGGCCCAGCTCGTGCACGAGCGTGGTCAGCCATTCAGGCCATTGATTGCCGAATGGATCGACCGATGCGATGCTGTTAAAGCGGGCATCCAGGCCGATGGCCGACGTGAAGTCGCTGCCGCTGCTGCGCTGGTTGATGTAGGCCAGGCCGGCGGCGCGGGTGGAGGACATTCTCGGTACGAAACCATAGTAATAGGCGCCGCTGTCTTCCAGCGCGCGCTTGTTTTCCAGCTTGCCCAGGGTATCGCTCCACCAGCTGTCGGCCGTGCTGCTGCCTGGCATGCTCAGCGCGGCGCGCGTGGTGATGCTGATATTTTCCGTCGCATACGGATACACACGCAACAGCGCAGCGCGGATCACCTCGGCGTCAGGCAGTTGCGCCACGCCATCGTCGGTGCTCAAGGGAACGAGTACCAAACGGATTCTGGCCAGGCTGGCCACCATGGGTGCCGCTTCCTGGCTCACTTGCACGCCGTCATTGCCGACGGCCGTCACGCGCACGCGCACGCCGGGCAAGATCCAGCCGGAGGGCAGGACGGCACTGAAATTGCCATTGAAACTATCATCGTTCTTCGTCGTCGGCAAGAGTGCCGGCCCCGTCATCGCGATGCTGCCCAGATTGCTGCCATTGGCGGCGGTCGCATTCAAGGTCACGGCCGGGCTGGCCTGGCCCGCCTGCGTGGCCAGCACGGACACGCGCACGGCGGCCGGCTTGCCACGCGTCAGGCGCAAGGCCGTATTGCTGGCGTTCAAATTCAGCACTTGCGCGAAATCAATGCTGCCCAAGGTAAAGGCCGACACCGTGCCCGCATTCACGGCGATGCGCGAAGCGGCCGACAGCATCACATTGCCCGTTGCCGAGGCTGGCGCGGACAGCAGCAGCTGGCTGGCGCTGGCGCTGACGATGACGGCCGGCGTATTGCCCACCGAAGCCGAGCTGACCTGGTCGAGATTGCTGCCCTGCACCGTCACCGACAAGGTCGCGCCGTTGACGGCCGACGTGATCGACGTCACTGCCACGCTGGCCAGGACCGTGTACGTATCGCTGCTGATCACATCGTTGTAGGGACCGCGCACCGTCAGCGCGCCTGTCGCCGCGCCCGCAGGCACCACCACTGTCACGCTGCTGGCCGTCTGGCTTTGCGGCGTTGCCGCCGCGCCATTGCCAAACTGTACCGCCGTCACGGCGCCCATGCCGCCGCCCGTGATCGTCACGCTGGAACCGACACCGCCCGTCGCCGGCGCGACGCTGCCCACGCTCAGCGGCAGGTACACATTGACGTTATAGCTGGTGGCCGCCGTACCGCTGGCGCTGACCAGGCTCAAGGCACCCGTGACGGGCACGCCAGGCATGGCCAGGGTCACGCTGGTCTCGCTGGCGGCACTGGTGGCAACGGTCACGCCGCCCACCTGAAAGGCCGTCACGCGGCCCAGATTCGTGCCCGTGACCACCAGGCTGCCGCCCACGGCAACATTCGCCGCCGAGACGGCCGTCACGGCAGGAGTCAGGACGGGCGTGCCCGAGGTGGTCGCCACCACCGTGTCGCCACCACCGCCACCACCGCCACCGCAGGCGGACAGGCCCAGCACGACAAACAATGCTACGAGCAGATGGTTTTTCATGGCTGGCAACCATGTTTGTGCAGCGCGATGCCGGGGAGGACACGAGATAAATGTGACATATTGGTGACTTTTGGTGAGAATTTAATTTCTAAGAACCAATATTATGGGTTAATTCGATTCCCAAAGACAACTATTAATGCTTTTGATTCAATTGGTTTTGATAATAGTTAAAATATCTGCTTGGCAAACTTTATTCTGAGTACTATTTCCCTCACTCTGTATTGCCTTAAATCAAAAATTTTAATTAATTTCCTTTGCAGCTATTGCCATTCAATTCATTAAAAATATGCTGAGGCAGCACAAATAATGTGGAAATTTTTCCACAGCCTAGAGGGCGGTATTCTTCTGCCAACTTTGGCGGAAGAATTAACGTTTTGAGTAAGATTTTCAGGAATGTAATTTTCAGCGGCAGGCGTGGCAGGAGGCGATGTGTTGCAAGAAGGCCAGCCGTGGGGCGTACGGCCGCTTTTGCTTAAAACCAAAGCAGCCTGATGCCGTATAATTTTAGACCCGGTGAAATCAGGCGATTGCCACCTTCTGCCTGCCCTACCCGGCCGGCACTCTCCGTCAGCTGATCCTGCTGGCCCGCATCCGCCTCGTACCAGTCTTGTCGCCGCGCCGCCGCCCGTTTGCCTATTGAAAGCATGAAATGAACGATACCGTGATCCCCGCCATGTCCCCGACCGAAGCCACCTTGCGCGCCATTCTGGCGCAGCGGATCATGATCCTCGACGGCGCCATGGGCACGATCATCCAGCAGTACAAGCTCGACGAAGAAGCCTACCGTGGCGGTCCCGCCGGCCGCTTCATCGATTTCGCCGCCCCAGCCGACAGTGGCGCGCGCGAATTGTTCGTCAAGGGCAATAACGAGCTGCTGACCCTGACGCAGCCGCACATCATCCAGGAAATCCACGAGCGCTACCTGGCGGCCGGCGCCGACCTGATCGAAACGAATACCTTCGGCGCCACGACCATCGCGCAAGACGATTACCACATGGCCCACCTGGCCTATGAAATGAACGTGCAGGCAGCCAAGCTGGCGCGCGCCGCCTGCGACAAGTATTCCACCCCGGACAAGCCGCGCTTCGTCGCCGGCGCCCTGGGCCCCACGCCGAAGACGGCATCGATCTCGCCCGACGTCAACGACCCGGCAGCGCGCAACGTCACCTTCGACCAGCTGGTGGCCGCCTACCTGCAGCAGACGCAGGGCCTGGTGGAAGGCGGCGCCGACGTGCTGCTGGTGGAAACCATCTTCGATACCCTGAACTGCAAGGCGGCCCTGTTCGCCATCGACCTGTTCTACGAGCAAAACCCGGATGTCGTGCGCCTGCCGCTGATGATTTCCGGCACCGTCACGGACGCCTCGGGACGCATCTTGTCGGGCCAGACCGTGCCCGCCTTCTGGAATTCCGTGCGCCACGCAAAACCGCTGACCATCGGCCTGAACTGCGCGCTGGGCGCCGCCCTGATGCGCCCGTACGCGGAAGAGCTGGCCAAGATCGCCGACACCTTCGTGTGCATCTACCCGAATGCGGGCTTGCCCAACCCCATGAGCGACACGGGTTTCGACGAGTTGCCAGCCGACACGTCCGCCCTGCTGCGCGAATTTGCCGACGCGGGCTTCTTGAACATGGCGGGCGGCTGCTGCGGCACCACGCCCGAGCACATCGCCGCCATCGGCGAATTGCTGTCGAAAAACACGCCGCGCACCGTGCCGGCCCCATCGCACGACTTGCGCCTGGCGGGCCTGGAGCCGTTCGTCGTCAATGACGAGTCGCTGTTCGTCAACGTGGGCGAGCGCACCAACGTCACGGGCTCGAAAGCGTTCGCGCGCATGATTCTCAACGAGCAATACGACGAAGCCCTGTCCGTGGCGCGCCAGCAAGTGGAAAACGGCGCGCAGGTGATCGACATCAATATGGATGAAGCGATGCTCGATTCGCTGGCCGCCATGACGCGCTTTTTGAACCTGATCGCCTCGGAACCCGATATTTCGCGCGTGCCCATCATGGTCGACTCGTCGAAATGGTCCGTCATCGAAGCGGGCCTGAAATGCGTGCAAGGCAAGGCCATCGTCAACTCGATTTCCATGAAGGAAGGCGAGGAAGAATTCCTGCGCCAGGCAAAACTGTGCCGCCGCTATGGCGCGGCCGTCATCGTCATGGCCTTCGATGAAAAAGGGCAAGCCGATACCTTCGAGCGCAAGATCGAGATTTGCGCCCGCGCATACCATTTATTGATCGATGCGCTCGACTTCCCGCCGGAAGACATCATTTTCGATCCGAACATCTTTGCCGTCGCCACCGGCATCGAAGAGCACAACAACTACGCCGTCGACTTCATCAACGCCACGCGCTGGATCAAGGAAAACTTGCCGTACGCAAAGATCTCGGGCGGCGTGTCGAACGTGTCCTTCAGTTTCCGCGGCAACGATCCAGCCCGCGAAGCCATCCACACCGTCTTCCTGTACCACGCCATCAAGGCCGGCATGACCATGGGCATCGTCAACGCCGGCATGGTGGGCGTGTACGACAACCTGGACCCGGAATTGCGCGAGCGCGTGGAAGACGTGGTGCTGAACCGCCGCGAAGACTCGACCGAGCGCATGATCGAATTTGCCGGCACCCTGAAGGCGGGCGGCAAGGCCGAGGCGCAAACCCTGGCCTGGCGCGAAGGCACCGTACAGGAGCGCCTGTCGCACGCGCTGGTGCACGGCATCACGCAATTCATCGTGGAAGACACGGAAGAGGCGCGCCAGGAATTGCTGCACAATGGCGGGCGCCCCATCCACGTGATCGAGGGCCCCTTGATGGCCGGCATGGACGTGGTCGGCGACCTGTTTGGCCAGGGCAAGATGTTCCTGCCGCAGGTGGTGAAATCGGCGCGCGTGATGAAACAGGCCGTGGCCCATCTGATCCCGTTTATCGAGGAAGAAAAGCTGCTGGAAGAAAAGCGCACGGGCATCGTCGCCAAGCCGAAAGGCAAGATCATCATGGCGACCGTGAAAGGCGACGTGCATGACATCGGCAAGAATATCGTCACCGTCGTTCTGCAGTGCAATAACTTCGAAGTGGTCAACATGGGCGTGATGGTGCCGTGCTCGGAAATCCTCGCGCGCGCCAAGGTGGAAAACGCGGACATCATTGGTCTCTCGGGCCTGATCACGCCATCGCTGGAAGAAATGGCGTATGTCGCCAAGGAAATGCAGCGCGACGAACACTTCCGCATGCTGAAGATCCCCCTCCTGATCGGCGGCGCCACCACCAGCCGCGCCCACACGGCCGTAAAAATCGCGCACAACTACGAAGGCCCCGTGATCTACGTGCCGGACGCCTCGCGTTCCGTATCCGTAGCGCAATCGTTGCTGACGCCGGAGCAGCGCGACAAATACGTGGAAGACATCGAAACCGATTACGCGCGCATCCGCGAGCAGCACGCCAACAAGAAGGCCCTGCCCATCCTGCCGCTGGCGCAGGCGCGCGCCAACAGGATGGTCGTGCCGTTCGACGGCCCCTGCACGCCCGTGAAACCGAAGTTCATCGGCCGCCGCGTGTTCAAGAATGTCGACCTGGCCACGCTGGCCAACTATATCGACTGGGGCCCGTTCTTCCAGACCTGGGACCTGGCAGGTCCCTTCCCCGCCATTTTGACGGATGAAGTGGTGGGCGACGCGGCCACCAAGGTGTACGCGGAAGGCCAGGCCTTGCTGAAAAAACTCATCGACGGGCGCTGGCTGACGGCCAATGGCGTCGTGTCCTTGCTGCCGGCCAACAGCGTCAATGACGACGATATCGAGGTGTACACGGACGATACGCGCAGTACCGTGGCGTTCACCTATTATGGCATGCGCCAGCAAGGCGTCAAGCCCGTGGTCGACGGCGTGCAGCGTCCGAACCAGTGCCTGGCCGACTTCATTGCACCGAAGGCATCGGGCGTGAAGGATTACATCGGCATGTTCGCCGTCACGTCCGGCCTGGGCATTGAAAAGTACGAAAAACGCTTCGAGGATGCGCACGACGATTACTCGTCCATCATGCTCAAATCCCTGGCGGACCGCCTTGCCGAGGCGTTTGCCGAATACCTGCACGAGCGCGTGCGCAAGGATTTGTGGGGCTATGTGCCGGATGAACACCTGGGCAACGACGACATGATCGCCGAAAAGTATGTCGGCATCCGCCCCGCGCCCGGCTACCCGGCTTGCCCGGAGCACACGGTCAAGAAACAGATGTTTGAGGTCATGCAGGCCGAGGAAATCGGCATGCAGCTGACGGAATCGTATGCCATGTTCCCCGGCGCGGCCGTCTCCGGCTTCTATTTTGCCCACCCGGAGTCGAAATACTTCGTCGTCGGCAAGATCGGCATGGACCAGGCGGAAGACATGGCCAAGCGCCGCAACGTCAACATCGAGGACGTGGAACGCTGGCTGGCACCCAATCTGTCATAATATATGCACAAGGCGCGCGGAACTTATCGCGCGCCGAAGCGCACTAACGCAGTATGCCGGCTGGCATGCTGCATGCCCGCTCCGGCCCGTTCCCAACCGGCAAGGAGGATATATGGCAACCAATTTCAAACTGAAACGCTGGCAGGATCAAGTGATCCTGTTGCTGGGCCTATGGCTGGTCGTCTCGCCCTGGGCCTTTTCCTATCCCGAAGGCTCACCGCAGATGATCAACGCCTTTGTCTCGGGACTGGTGATCGCCGTACTGGCCGCCTTCGACTTGTACAAGACCTATTTCTGGGCCGTCGTCGTCAATCTGCTGGTCGGCGTCTGGGTGGCGGCCTCGCCATGGGTACTGCGGCTGGCCGATCAGCCCGTCATCATGTGGAACGAGTTGCTCGTCGGTATCGCCGTCGTCGTGCTGGCCCTGTGGGAATTGCGCACCGACCCCGAGCTGCACAAGCACTGGCCCGGCGCCGCCGCGTAGCGGCGTAAAAAAAAAACGGCCCTGCCACGGCGACGCCGTGCAGGGCTCTTTTAGATAAATCGGGTAGGTCGGATTAGGCCGCAGGCCGTAATCCGACATCACTACGATCAGCGTCAACAATGTCGTCGGATTACGCGTGGCCTGGCGGCCGCGCTAATCCGACCTACAGCGCGTAGCGGACTACGTTATCGCTCCATTCGTAGGCGGCCATTTCCAGCTCCACCAGGTCGTCCGGCGACATGGCCAGGTCGCGCAAGGTCGGCACGATCTCGCCTTCCATGTCTTCGATGCGCTCGATGCATTCGGCAAGGCGCAGCAGGTCGCCGTAGAAGCCTTCGCGCGACAGCAGCGCTTCGGCCACTTCGTCGATCACTTCGATCTGGCTGAGGATTTCCGACATCGGCACGCCGAACAGGGTATCCATCAGCGACATGATGCCGACCGTAAAGGCGATATCGGCCGAATGGGCGTGGTTCGGGCGCAGTTTATGCGCCAACAATTCCAGCAGGCGGCCGCGCGTGGTGGCCAGCATCAGCAGCGGCGTCATGCTATGGCCGCGCTTGCTTGGTTCCGCGTACAGCATGATTTGCAGCCAGCGCTGCAATTGGCGGCGGCCCAGCACGGTCACGGCCTGGCTCAGCGAATCGATGCGCTGGCGCGCACCCACGGCCGGCGTATTGACCAGGCGCAGCAGGTTCAGGGCCAGCGACACGTCGCGCTTGATGGCGCGCTCGATATCCATGTTGTCGGCGTCCGACGTGACCAAGGTCATCAGTTCCATGACGGCCAGTTGCGACGGCGACAGCTTCTTGCCCGTCATGATGGCCGGCTTGGCAAAGTAATAGCCCTGGAAGTAATCGAAGCCCAGGTCCAGGCCCGACTTGAATTCTTCGCGCGTCTCGACCTTCTCCGCCACCAGTTTCTTGTTTTCCTGCTTGAAACGGGGCGCCAGCGCTGCCAGCACTTTCGGGTCGACCGTGCTCATGTCCATCTTGACGTACTGCACCAGCGGCAGCAGTTCCTGCACTTGCGACGTATCGGATACGACGTTTTCCAGCGCGAAGGTGAAGCCATGGCCCACCAGTTCGCTGATGCGCGCGCGCACTTCCGGCGTGACGGGCATCGATTCGACGATTTCCAGCACGACTTTTTCACGCGGCAGAAACACGAAGATGTCGCTCATGATCACGTCGGCATCGACGTTGACGAAACCGAGCGCGTCGCCGATGACCTTTTCCATGCCCAGCTGGGAGGCGTGGGCGATGACGGATGCCGTGGCGGACAGGTCGCTGGTGATGTTGGCGGGACCGACCGGAGCGTTGCGGAAAAGCAACTCATAGCCAAACAAGGCTTGATTGCGGTCAAGGATAGGTTGTCGCCCCAGATAGAACTCGCGCACGCGCAAGGGTTTCGGGGTGATGTCGTTGCTGGAAATATCGATCATTAACTCTTCATCAATCACGTCGAGTGACACCGGCCGCGCCGCGCCCGCATCAAGGTTCACTATTGACAATACTTTAGCTGAATTCCGCCCGCGCTGTGGGTATTTTGGCAGCAATCCAGTTTATTGTCGTCAACAAATTAGGGCGCAGGGGGTTCTTGCACCATCCCGTCGACAAATAATTTCAATTCACCCGGCGCAAACGCCGTCCATTGCTCATTCGTCGTCAGCGGCTGGGTAACGATCACGGCCACTCTGTCCTGGGGGGTCGTCACCTGGGAAAAGTCCACGCTCAGGTCTTCATCGGAGAGTTTAGCAGTTGGAAACGGATGTTGTCGCACCAGATAGTGCAAGCTGGTCGAGCAATGGGCAAACAGCGCCTCGCCGCTCGACAGCATCATGTTGAAGGTGCCGTGGGCGGCGATGCCAGGCAACAACTCCGCCAGGGCGGCATGCAGTTGCGGCAACGCCGGCGGGGCATCGCCAAAGCGCGCATGCAACTCCTGCAGCAGATAGCAGAAAGCCAGCTCGCTGTCCGTGCAGCCGACGGGGCGGTAACTGCCCGTCAGCACGGGGTGGAAATCCTTCAAATCGCCATTGTGGGCAAAGACCCAGTAGCGGCCCCACAGTTCGCGCACGAAGGGGTGGCAGTTTTCCAGCGCCACCTGGCCTTGCGTGGCCTTGCGGATATGCGCGATGACATTGCGCGACTTGATGGGATAGCGTTTGATCAGTTCGGCCACGGGCGAGGCGATGGCCGCCTGGTGGTCGACGAAATGGCGCACGCCGGCACCTTCGAAAAAGGCGATGCCCCAGCCATCATGGTGGGTATCGGTATGGCCGCCACGCATGGCGAAGCCGGTAAAACTAAAGACAATGTCCGTAGGGACATTGCAATTCATTCCAAGAAGTTGGCACATGGTCTGTTTGCAGCGGGATAACACGGCCACCATACCACGCCGCCTGGCGGATTGGTATGGCGGCGATAGCCATCACCCTAATGCAACAGCACGGGCTGGCTCATGAGGGAATCATAGCTGCCCAAAAATTCATCGATCTCTTCCATGCTGGGTTCGCTGGCGATCAGCTCCGTCACGTCGCGGCGGAAGTTTTGCGCAAGGATGCCGGCGATAAACGTTTCCCGCTTGCCCCCCTTGTCGACGATTTCATAGCCGCCAAAGCGCAAGGCTTCCAGGTCGCCGTCGACGCCGAATTCCACGACGCTATATTGTTCGCTGTTATAGATCAGGTTCATTTTGCATCCTTCGCTCAAGCAGGAGAAGCTCCTGCGGTGTCAGAACAGAGGTGGGGTTACACGGCGCCATTTCAAGCGGCCATGCCACCCTGCGGGCTACAGAGTTGTAACGAGATGCAAACTGCGCTTGCGGTAAGTCGATCAGGAAATCGTCAGGAAAGCACCATGTCTGCTTGCAGCGCCAGCAGGGCATCGTAGGGACTGGCGGTGAGCCAGGTGCGCAATTGTTCGATGTGCGAGGCGTCGGCCAGGCTGATGAACAAGCGCGCGGGTGGATGGCGCAGCAGACGATTCAATGTTACACGCAATACGAGATTGCCGCTGCAGCACAGGCAACCGGGCGCAATGCGCAACAGTTGCAATGGAAATGATGGGGATGGAGAAACTTGCTCGGCCAGGTCGGCCAGGATGCCGTTACCGTCAGCCAATCCTTCAAGGATCACGGCGGCCGGCTGGTCCGGCGGCAAGGCTTGCGCGATGGCCGCCTCGCGCCCGGCGGCGCGTCCACCGCTGACCAGGGTCAGCGGCGTCGGACGCCGCACGGCTGCCGTCACAGGCTTTTCTTGGCCAGCTTGCCCGGTTCGACGCCCAGCTGTTTCAGCTTGCGGTACAAATGGGTGCGTTCGAGGCCCGTTTTTTCCGCCACGCGGGTCATGCTGCCGCCTTCGCGCCCCAGGTGGTGTTCGAAATACATGCGCTCGAACGCGTCACGCGCCTCGCGCAGGGGCAAGTCGAACGACAGGTTGTAGCCATGGCCTTCGGCCACCGCCGGTACGGCGATGCCCGGGCGTACCATCAGCTGTTGCGGCGCGCTGCCGCCAAAGCTGGGCACGGGATGGCTGCTTTCCTCGGCCACCACGGGTGCCACGGGACGCGGCGTCACGCTCGGCGCGCGCACGGTTTCCTGTGCCCGCGTCAAGCCTTGCTGGACCGCCTTCAGCAGTTTTTGCAGGGCAATCGGTTTCTCCAGGAAGTTCATGGCGCCGATGCGCGTCGCCTCGACCGCCGTATCGATGGTGGCATGGCCCGACATCATGATTACCGGCATGGTCAGCAAGCCGTCGCGCTGCCACTCCTTGAGCAGGGTGACGCCGTCGGTGTCGGGCATCCAGATATCCAGCAATACCAGATCCGGCGCACCGGCGGCACGCGCTTCGCGCGCCTGCTGCGCATTTTCGGCCAGCTGGATAGCATGTCCTTCGTCGCCCAAAATTTCCGAGAGCAACTCACGGATACCCATTTCATCATCCACTACGAGTATGTTTGCCATTCGTGTCTTGCCTTCCTCATTTCGCCGGCCGTCGCGCACAAGATGCACGCGGCGGACAACTATGATTTTATTAGTGTTTTAAATACTAAACCAGACCCTCACGCCAGGAATTCCTGGGCAGGAGTGTCGGGAGCTAACTTTAACAGCAAAATGACCACCGAAGCGCCATTGCCGTCGACCCGGTTCTCGATATCGATGCGTCCGCCGTGTTCATCGATAATTTTCTTGACCATCGCCAGGCCCAATCCCGTGCCGCGCGCCTTCGAGGTCACATACGGCTCGAAAGCCCGCGCGAGGATTTTTGGCGCGAAACCAGGGCCATTGTCGCTGATGGCCAGCCGCACGGCGATATTCACGCCGCCGTCCGCACTGCGATAATGAATTGCTTCCGTCCTTACGTCAATCCGCGGATGCGGCGAGTCCGGCGGCAAGTCGGTCATCGCGTCCTGCGCATTCTGCAGCAGGTTATGGATCACCTGGCGCAATTGGGTCGGATCGCCCATCACCATCGGCAGATTCGGCGCCAGCAGCGGGTGGATGATGTCGCCATCGTCGCCGCGCAGGTACAGGTTCAGTATCTCTTCGATCAGCTCGTTCAAGCGCAGCGGCGTGAGCACGGCCGGCGGCGTGCGCGCATAGTCGCGGAAGTCGTCGACCATGCGCTTCATCGCATCGACCTGCTTGACGATGGTGGTGGTGGCGCGGCTGAGCAGGTCGGCGTCCGGCTGCTCCAGCTTGCCTTCGAGCTTCATCTGCAGGCGCTCGGCCGACAGCTGGATCGGCGTGAGCGGATTCTTGATTTCATGCGCCAGGCGGCGCGCCACTTCGCCCCAGGCGATCGAGCGCTGCGCGGAAATCACGTCGGAAATATCATCGAACACGACGATGTAGCCGCTGCCGGACTCCAGCGGCAGGCGCGAGCCCCGCGCCAGCAAGGTGATGTCATGCTCGTCGGCACTGCTGCCCAGGCGGCGGGGAATCTCGATCTGGCGCTGCCAGTGCAGGCGCTGCTGGTTGCGGCCCGATGCCGATTGCGCGCTTTGCGCCGTGAAGGCGCTGATGATGGCGCCGCCAAATTCTTCCATTCCAGCAATATGCGCCAGCGGCTGGCCCACCATGCTCATGCCCGAATGCTGCAGGATGCGCTCGACCGACTCGTTGCAGGTCACCAGCTTGAAATCGCCGTCGAGCACCATCACGCCGGCCGACATGTTCGCCAGCACCGATTCCAGGTGGGCCTTGGCGTTTTGCAGGGCGGCGCGGTTGCTTTCCACGGCCGTGCGCGCATCGAGCAGCTGGCGCGTCATGATATTGAACGACTGCGTCAGGGTACCCAATTCATCCTTGGTGGCGACGATGGGGCGCGGCGACAGGTCGCCCTCGGCCACGGCGCGCGTGCCTTCGGCCAGCAGCAGCAGGGGCTGGGCCAGGTTGCCCGCGATCAGGAAAGCGCTGCCGATGGCGCCAAAGATGGCCAGCAGCAAGGTCAAGGTGAGGATTTCCATGTACATCTTGCGCAGTCCCACGCGCGCGACGAAACGTTCCTTGTATTCGCTGTAGGCGGCGCGCAGCACTTCGCCATTCGTCGCCAGCTTGGGCGGCACCGATTGCAGCAATTGCAGGTAGCGGGGCGAGACGGAAGGCCCCGGCACGGCCACCAGCACGCGCAGGCGCAGGCTGGCCGCCGTTTCCACCGACGCCGGCAAGCCCGAGCGGAAACCGCCGCCGCCCGACTCCGTGCCATCGTCGTGCAGCTCCAGCCCGCCCTCGGCGGAGGCATAGCCGGCCGGCAAGGCCGCCTGCACCAGCATGGCCGGCGTCGGCAAGTCGGCTGCGCTATGCGGCCCCGCGCTGGCCAGCAACACGCCGTCGCCGCTGACAAGCATGACATTTTGCATGCCCTCTTCGCGCAGCAGGCTGGTCAGCACGGCCGGGCCGGCCACCGGGTCGGCGCCCAGTTCTTCGACGGCCTTGCGACCCCGGTGGTCGAGCTCGACCAGTGCCGCATCGAGGCCGGCACGGCCCAGCTCAATCCCCGATTCCAGCGCCGCTTCGATCTTGACGTTGAACCAGGATTCGATGGAATGGGAGACGAATTGCACGGACACAAGGAAAATCACCAGGCCCGGCAGGATGCCGACGGCGGCGAACAGCATCACCAGGCGCGTCATCAGCTTGGAGCCGAACTTGCCGCTCTTGTAGCGCGCGTACAGGCGCGCCAGGGAAATGCCTACCAGCGCCAGCAGAGACACAGCCACGGCCGCGTTCAAGCCCAGCAGCCAGGTGTAGTAGCGGTCGAAAAAGCCGGAATTATCGGAAGCCGACGCCAGCAGGAACAGCAGGATACTGACGATGCCGCCGCCCACCACCAGCAGATAGCGCAATGCTTGACTCACTACTCCGCCGTATACAAGAAGGTTTTTTTATTCGAAGCCAGGCGCCAGTCGCTGTTATTGAAGGCATTGACCTGTATCGGCTTGGGCAGGTAGTCGCGGTCCATGCCCATGCGCAAGGTGACGTTATATGTCTGCCCCACTTTCAGCTCGCCGCGCCGCGCCACCAGCCAGCGGCTGGGACGGCGGATCAGGAACAGCGCATCGTCGAGGGTGGGGAAACTTTGCTGCAAGCCCACGCCCGACACGTGATACTGGCGCGTCAGCACGTTGTAGGACAGCTTGCTGGTCTGGCGCGCCACGATGGCTTTTTCATCGAACCAGTACCAGCGGGGCCGGGTCAGTTCGATTTCGGTCGTGAAATATAGCGGCACGCCGTGCTGTACCGCATCATCAAGGTCGTGATTGAGCTCGAAGGAGTACGTGGCGGCCAGCTTGTAGCCCTCTTCGCTCGACTCGATGTAGGCACGGGTGATCTCGACCATGTCGGCGGCATGCGCGCGTGGCATGGTACATGCCAGCATCAGCAGCAGGGCCAGGAGTCGGAAGAGTCGTGTTGTCACAAGTGTGCCGGTGTAGTCCGTAGGATAAGTATCGACGAATCGCTCAAGCCGCATTTTTTTGGAATAGCGCATAGAACAAACCGTCGTGGTCCTGCTCCGCGCTGCCAGTCGGCAACAGCTGGCCAGGCGCTGTCAATCGGGTTGCATTATTGCGTACCGCAAATGCCGCCGCCTGTGCCTCGGACTCTTGCGGCCACAATGAACATGTCACGAACAGCAATTTACCATCGGGGCGCAGCATCTGCCACAGGTTGTCCAGAATTTTGGATGAAAGTGTTGCAAGTTGGAACGCATCGCCCTTGCGGCGCAACCAGCGGATATCAGGATGGCGACGCACGATGCCCGAAGCCGTGCACGGCACGTCGGCCAGGATGCGGTCGAACTGCTGGCCGTCCCACCACGCGCTCGATTGCGCATCCTGCGCCTTCAAGGTGGCGTCCAGGCCCAGGCGCTCGAGGTTTTCCGCGATGCGCGGCAGGCGCTTGGCGTCCGCATCGATGGCGGTCACCTGCACGTCGGCCAGCTCAAGGATATGGCACGTCTTGCCGCCCGGCGCCGCGCAGGCGTCCAGCACGCGCATGCCATCCTGCAAATCCAGCAGCGGCGCGGCCAATTGCGCGCCAGCATCCTGCACGGAAACGACGCCCTGCTCAAAGCCGGGGATCAAAGCCACGCCGATCGGCTTGTCCAGGCGCACGGCGAACGGCCCCACCTGGCGCGCGGCAATGCCCGCCTCGGCCAGCACGGCCAGATACGCTTCGACCGTGCTCTTGCGGCGATTCACGCGCAAGGTCAATGGCGGCACGGCATTGCCGGCCGTCAGAATGGCTTGCCAGTCGCGCGGATAGGCCAGGCGCAGCGAGTCGATCCACCACTGCGGATAATTCCATTGCGCCAAAGGTTGCTGCAGGGCCGCTTCCAGCAAGGACTTGCGCTCGCGCAAGAAACGGCGCAAGACGGCATTCACCATGCCCTTGGCATGCGCCAGGTCGGGGTGCGAGGTGGCGACCGTGACGGCCTGGTCGACCACGGTGAATTCTTCGTACGGCTGTTCGCCCGGCTCGGCGGACATCAGCGACAGCGCGCAGCACAGCAGGGCGGCCAGCATCGGCGGCTCGGGCGCCTTCGACGTCATCAGGCCGACCAGGGTTTCGCTGCGGCCCAGCTGGCGCATGGTACGGTAGGAAATATCCTGGATGGCGCCGCGCGCCTGCGGGCTGGCGTTCGATTGCGCAAACACCTTGGCCAGCGCCTGCGGCAGGGCCGTGCCCGTGCGCACTTGCGCCACGGCATTGGCCGCGCCCAGCAGGCAAAACGCCAGCGAATCGGCACGCAAATCGGGTTGGAAGCCTGGCTGCAAGACCGGTTTCAGGTCGGGATGGTAGCTGGGACGCAGTTTCGGTGCGGCAGGAGCCTGGCCTGGCGCCGGCTTGGTTTTCAATTTCAGCGTGGGGCGCTTGTTCATAGTTATCCGGTGTGGCTGCGCGCGGCGGGCTGCATGGTGGCAAAGTCGCGGCCGCGCGTCATCAATAAAGGGTCGATTGTAGCGTTTGTGGCGCCCTCTGACCCAAGCGATTGCAGCGATACATGTAAATTGCGGCAAAAAACTGCATATATACAAGCAGAATGTCCCATGCTGATGTTTTCGTGCACCAACATGGGCATGCTGTCCTGATAATATCGTGAAACGCGCCGGCACGGGGACACTGCCGGCTAGCGTATTGTTCCCGGCAGCAAACCAGTATAATTAACGCAGTCTGGGCGGCTTGGGTACTTGCCGTCCGTTTTGCTTTTTGATTCATTCTATTCATTCTTAACGCGGTTCCACCGCCATCCTGCTCATGCTCGCCCAACAGAAACAAGAAATCATCGCCCTGTTCCAGGCCGCCCTCGCTCCCGTCCTGGCCGGCACTTCGCTTGCGCCTAGCGTAGTGCTCGAGCGACCACGCGATGCATCGCATGGCGACGTCGCCTGCAATATCGCCATGCAACTGGCCAAGCAGCTGAAACAGAATCCCCGCGAACTGGCGCAAACCATCGTTGCGGCCGTGCTGGCCAATCCGGCCGGCAAGGGCCTGGTCGAGGCAGTGGAAATCGCCGGCCCCGGCTTCATCAACGTGCGCGTCTCCGCCGCCGCCAAGCAAGCCGTGGTGAAAACCATCCTGAGCGAGGCCGACAGCTATGGCCGCAGCACGGCAGGCGCCGGCAAGCAAGTCATCCTGGAATTCGTCTCGGCCAACCCGACCGGTCCGCTGCACGTGGGCCACGGCCGCCAGGCAGCCCTGGGCGACGCCCTGTCCTCGCTGTTCGACGCGCAAGGCTACCAGGTGACGCGCGAGTTCTACTATAACGACGCCGGCGTGCAGATCCAGACCCTGGCCAACTCCGTGCAGGCGCGCGCGCGCGGCTTCAAGCCGGGCGACGCAGAATGGCCCGAGTCCGCCTACAACGGCGACTACATTGCCGATATCGCCAGCGACTTCAAGGCCGGCAAGACCGTCTCGGCCAGCGATGGCCAGCCTGCTACGGCCAATGGCAACGTGGAAGACATCGATTCGATCCGCCCGTTCGCCGTCACCTACCTGCGCAACGAGCAGGACATCGACTTGCAGGCGTTTGGCGTGAAGTTCGACAATTACTACCTGGAATCGTCGCTGTACGCGGACGGCAAGGTCAACAGCGCCGTGGAAACCCTGATCAAGGCGGGCCACACGTATGAGCAGGATGGCGCGCTGTGGCTGCGCACCACCGACTTCGGCGATGACAAGGACCGCGTGATGCGCAAGACGGACGGCACCTACACGTATTTCGTGCCGGACGTGGCCTATCACCTGGTGAAATGGCAGCGCGGCTTCGTGCAAGCCATCAATATCCAGGGCAGCGACCACCACGGCACCATCGCGCGCGTGCGCGCCGGCCTGCAGGCCGTCGACATGGGCATCCCGCAAGGCTACCCCGACTACGTGCTGCACAAGATGGTCACCGTCATGAAGGACGGCGAAGAAGTCAAGATTTCGAAGCGCGCCGGCTCCTACGTGACCGTGCGCGACCTGATCGAATGGTCGGGCGGCGGCGACATCGCCAAGGGCCGCGACGCCGTGCGCTTCTTCCTGATCTCGCGCAAGGCCGACACGGAATTCGTCTTCGACGTCGACGTGGCGCTGAAAACCACCGATGAAAACCCGGTCTATTACGTGCAGTACGCGCATGCGCGCATCTGCCGCATCCTGGAAAACTGGGGCGGCGATGCCAGCACGGTCGCCGGCGTCGACTTGTCTCCCCTGACAGCGCCGACTGAAGCGACCCTGCTGGCGACCCTGGCCGCCTACCCGGAAATGCTGGCGCGCGCGCAAGCGGAACTCGGCCCGCACCAGGTCGCCTTCTACCTGCGCGACCTGGCCGCCAACCTGCACAGCTTCTACTTCGCCGAAAAAGTGCTGGTCGAGGACGAAGCCGTCAAGATGGCCCGCCTAGCCCTCGTCATCGCCGCGCGCCAGGTACTGCGCAACGGCCTGGCACTGATCGGCGTGTCCGCGCCAAACAAAATGTAATCGCGAAGGTCTAACCGTCAAAATGAATCACGCTTCCCGCTTCTCTTCGACCCGGCGCCAGCAGGGCAATACCCTGGTCGGCATCATCATCGGCCTGGTCATCGGCCTGGGCATCGCCGTGGTGGTCGCCCTGGTGATCACCAAGGGCGCCTCGCCTTTCACCGACAAGTCGGGCAAGGCCGGCAAATCGACCGAACCGACGGCCGGCCAGATCGCCGACCCGAACAAGCCGATGTACGGCAACAAGGAAGCGGCCAAGGAAGCGGCGCGCGACTTCTCCAAGGAGCCGCGCGAGATCGTCACGCCAACGCAGCCTGCTGCGCCGGCGCCAGCGCAGCAGCCGAAGGCGCCGCCGCCGGACGCGCTGCAGGAATTGATCGGTACATTGAAGGACAAGCCGGCGCCGAAAACGCCAGCGGCAGCACCAGCGGCGCCCGCGCCGCAAGCCAAGGCCGACGCAAAAGAGGCCAAGGCCGATGCAGCCAGCGACAAATGGATTTATTATCTGCAGGCCGGCGCCTTCCATGACATGTCGGACGCCGAAAGCACGCGCGGCAAACTGGCGCTGCTCGGCTTCGAAGCGGCCATCAGCGACCGCAGCACCGACGCCGGCGTGCTGCACCGCGTGCGCATCGGGCCGTTCAACCAGCTCGAAGCGATGAACCGCGCACGCACCAAACTGTCTGAAAACGGCATCGATGTCGCCGTCGTCCGCAACCAAAAATAAGGAACCAGCATGCGTTTTCTGAAGAAAATCCTGTTCGCCGCCGCCCTGTGCACCGCCGCCATGGGCGCATCTGCCTCGCCGGCCGAGCCGAAAAACGGCGTCGAATACGAAACCCTGCCCACGCCGCAGGCGACGGAGTCGGGCAAGAAAATCGAAGTGACGGAATTCTTCGCCTATTACTGCCCGCATTGCAACGTGCTTGAACCGCAGCTGGCGGCCTGGGTCAAGAAACAGGGCGACAACATCGTCTTCAAGCGCGTGCACGTATCGCGCGATGACAGCGTGGCGCCGCAGCAGCGTTTGTTCTTCACCCTGCAAGCCATGGGCCTGGTCGACAAGCTGCACACCGGCGTCTTCCACGCCATGCACGTGGAACGCAACCGCCTGAACACGGACGACGCCGTATTCGATTTCGTCGCCAAGCAGGGCGTGGACCGCCAGAAATTCATCGACACCTACCGTTCGATGGGCGTCTCGGCCCGCGTGCGCCGCGCTGACGCCATGATGCAGGGCTATAACGTGACGTTCTGGCCCATGATCGCCATCGACGGCCGCTACATCACCTCGCCTTCGCAGGCCGATCAGGGCAGCAAATCGGCCAGGAACGAAGAGCAGCTGAACGCCCAGGCGCTCAGCGTGATGGACGTGCTGGTCGCGAAAGCCAAAGCGGAAAAGAAATAAGCATGGCCACTTCCCTGGCGCGCCCGGGCATCGCCTGATGCATCGCGTTTTCATCACGGGCGCGTCGAGCGGATTGGGCGCCGCCCTGGCGCTGCAGTACGCGCGCCAGGGCGCCCATCTGGGCTTGCTGGCCCGCCGTGGCGATACCCTGCAGCAACTGATCGCCTCCCTGCCCCACCCTGAACGCCACCGCGCCTACGCCGTCGATGTATGCGACCACGCCGCCCTGAAAAGCGCCGCCGGTGACTTCATCGCCCATGCGGGCGGCATCGACGTCGTCATCGCCAGCGCCGGCGTGTCCTACGGTACCTTGAGCGAACACGCGGAAGACCTTGACGCCTTCGCTCGCCTCATCGCCATCAACGTCACCGCTACCGTCGCCACCTTCGCGCCCTTCATCGCCGCCATGAAAAGCCAGGGCAGCGGGCGCCTGGTAGGCATCGGCAGCGTGGCCGGCATCCGCGGCCTGCCCGGCGCCGAAGCCTACAGCGCCTCGAAGGCGGCCGTCATCAGCTACTGCGAATCGCTGCGCCTGGAATTGAAACCCGCGGGCGTCAAGGTCGTCACCATCACGCCCGGCTACATCGACACGCCGATGACGCGCCACAATGCCTACCGCATGCCATTCCTGATGCCGGCCGAAAAATTCGCCGTGCGCGCCGCGCGCGCCATCGCCGATGGCGACAGCTACCGCGTGATCCCGTGGCAGATGGGCGTCGTCGCCAAGCTGCTGCGCGCGCTGCCCAATGCCGTCTACGACATGGCCTTCGCCAACGCGCCGCACAAGGCGCGCAGCAAGCCATCCGGCGGCAGCCAGTAAAACCAACCTCTCCCCATGACGAAGCACTCAGACCTGAACAGCGCGGCCATCGCCGCCCATTGCGCCACGGGCGCCTCCCACGTGGCCATCGAGGTGGTCGACGAAACGGGATCGACCAACGCCGACCTGCTGGCGCGCTGCGCCACCCTGGCCGGCCCCACCCTGCGCATCGCCGGCCAGCAGACAGCCGGACGGGGGCGCGCCGGGCGGCCGTGGGTGTCGCAGCCGGACGCCAGCCTGATGTTTTCGCTGGCCTGGCGCTTCAAGGGGCCGCTGCATCAGCTGGTCGGCTTGCCGCTGGCCGTCGGCGTGGCGCTGGCCGAGACCATGACGTCGCTGGGCGTTCCGGTGCAGCTGAAGTGGCCAAACGATATGCTCAAGGATGGCCACAAGCTGGCCGGCATCCTCGTCGAGACCCAGCAGGCAGCGGACGGTGGCGTGTGGGCCGTCATCGGCTGCGGCATCAATCTGCTGATGCCCAATGCGCTGGAACGGCAGATCGGGCGCAGCGTCTCGGCCGTGCCCTGGCTGGCGCAGATGGAACGCAATACCCTGGTGGCCGCCCTGCTCAGCCGCCTGGCCGGCGTGCTGGCCGAATTCGACGACACGGGCTTTGCACCGTTTACCGAACGCTGGAACGCGCTGCACGCCTGGCAAGGCCAGCACGTAAAAATCCTCGATAATGGCCAACTGCTGCAGCAAGGCGTGGCGGCAGGCGTGGACCAGCTGGGCCGCCTGCTGCTGCGCACCGATGGCGGCCTGCAGGAAATCATGTCCGGCGACGTTTCCTTGCGCCTGACGGGGGAGTAAGCGCATGCTACTGCTGATCGACGCCGGCAATACGCGCATCAAATGGGCGCTCGTGGCCGCCGGCAGTCCCCTCGGCGGCTGGCTGGCCAGCGGCGCCGTCGCGCATGCGCAGATCGACACCCTGGCCGCGCAGTGGGAGACACTCGGCATCAGCGAAGCGCTGCTGTCGAACGTGGCAGGCGCCGCCATCGGCACGCGCCTGCGCGCCATGCTGCCGGTCGTCGCCCGCGACTTTGTATCGCTGCCGCAGCTGGCGGGCCTCACGAATGGCTACCGCGCGCCGTCGCAGCTGGGTTGCGACCGCTTTGCCGCCGCCATCGGCGCGCAGGCGCTGGCGCCTTGCCAAGCCGTCATCGTCGCCAATTGCGGCACCGCCACCACCATCGACGCCATCACGGCCGATGGCGTTTTCCTCGGCGGAATGATCTTGCCGGGACTGGGATTGATGGCCAGCTCGCTGGCGCGCAACACGGCGCAGCTGCCGCAAATCGCCAGCGACGCCCTGCTGCCGGCCGGCTTTGCCGACAACACGGACGACGCCATCCTCTCCGGCTGCCTGGCGGCACAGGCGGGCGCCATCGAACGGGCCGTGCGCATGCATGGCGCCAGCGCCTGTTTGCTGTCGGGCGGCGCCGCACCGCGCATCGCACCGGCCCTGGCGCTGGCCGTGCCGCTGGATCTGGTGGACAATATCGTCATGCTCGGCCTGCAGGCGGCCGCGCGCACCGGGACCGCAGGAACACAAGGAAACCACGTATGCTGAAATTCGTCTTCTGGCTGCTGGCCGGCGTCAACCTGCTGGTGCTGGCCATCGGCCAGGGATATCTGGGCAGTTTTCGCACCGAGACGCGCGAACCGGCGCGCCTGAAAAACCAGCTGCAGGCGGGCAAGCTCACCTTGCTGACGCAGGAGCAGGCCACGGCGCCCGCCGCCGAAGAGGGCGCGACGCCGATGGCGGCGGCACCGGCACCGCCGACATCGTATGCCTGCACGGAAGTGGGCAATTTCCTGCTGGCCGATGGGCGCCGCTTTGAAGCGCAAGTGGCGGCATTGGACCTGGGTGACCGTCAGTCGCGCCGCAACGTGGCCGGCCAGGAGATTTCCAGCTACATGGTGTATATCCCGCCGCAGGGCAGCAAGGAAGGCGCCGACCGCAAGGCCGGTGAATTGAAGCAGCTGGGCGTGACGAATTACTTCATCATGAATGAAAGCAGCCCGCTGCGCTGGGGTATTTCACTGGGCGTGTTCAAGTCGGAAACCAGCGCGCAAAGCCAGCTGGCATCGCTCAACAAACAGGGTGTGCACAGCGCCCGCGTCGCGCCGCGCTACAGTGCCGGCAAGCAGCTGGCCTACCAGTTCCGCGACCTCGACGCCGCAACACGCGCGCGTCTCGAGAAGATCAAAACGCAATTCCCTGACCAGGAACTGCGCAGCTGCAAATAAGCACCTGACCAAACCTGCTGCGCGTCGCGCTTTGCGGCCTGCGATGCTCGCTGTGCTCCAGCACAGCTGCGCTTCTTGGCCAAAAATCGCTGCCGCTCGCTACGGTTTTACCAGGCGCTTTGCACTGTCAGGCGCGCCTATCGTTGGATGACGATGGGCTTAATGCCTGTCGATTCAGGCAGGCTGGCCGCCGCCCGCGCCGCATCGGCACGGCTCGAGAATGGGCCACCGTACAGGCGGAACAGATTCCCGGCCTGCACCACGCCTAGGGTCCCCAGGGCTGCCGCGTAGGGTTCCAGGCGCGAGCGGCCCGTTTCCGCATTGTCGGCGCGCGAGTAGGCGCCCAGCTGCAGATAGAAACCGCTGGCCAGCGCCGCCGGTGCCGGTGCGGCGACCGTCGCGTCGACGGGCAGCATTTGCGACGACA
Organism: Janthinobacterium sp. MP5059B; assembly: GCF_001758645.1. NCBI lineage: Bacteria > Pseudomonadati > Pseudomonadota > Betaproteobacteria > Burkholderiales > Oxalobacteraceae > Janthinobacterium > Janthinobacterium sp. MP5059B. The sequence continues at coordinate 233,301 of NZ_LRHX01000002.1, forward strand.
CTTCCGGCTGCACCACGGCGCCCGTTTCCACCGGCGTATCGATGGAGATGGCCACCACGGACGGCACCGGCTTCGGTGCCGCACGGGCGGCCAGGATGGCATCGATATCGGCAGGCAGCAGCCGTTCGACCACCACCTGGTGACTGCCCTTGCCGAGGAAGCCCAGTTTGAGCGCCGCCGTGTACGACACGTCGATGACGCGCGTGGCATGGAAGGGGCCGCGGTCGTTGATGCGCACGATCACCTGCTCGCCGCTGTCGATGCTCGTCACGCGCGCATACGAAGGAATCGGCAAGGTCGGATGGGCCGCCGTCATCTTGTACATATCGTAGATTTCACCCGACGAGGTGCGCTGGCCATGGAATTTCTTGCCATACCAGGTGCCCGTGCCCTTTTGCTTGAAGGGCTCATTGTCGGTGATCGGCGTGTAGGTCTTGCCGAAGACGACATACGGGCGGTTCGAGCGCGTCGAATACGGCTCGTTGCGCACTTCCGCATCGGGCACGTCGCGCAGGTTGGCTGGCGGATTGTCGCCCGGGCCGTCATCCTTGTAGTAGCCGCCGCGCCCGGAGCCGGCCGCCGGCAATGCCGGCAAGGTGGGATCCTGGCGCACGGGCACCTTGACCTTGCCGCCGGACGGCAGCGGCACGTTATTCGATGCGGGCTTTTGCGGCGTCGTGCCGCAAGCGGCCAGGGTCAGCAAGACCGTCAGGCCCAACCCGCGCATGGCGAAAGTATCGAAAGGCGCGCGCATCAGGTCTGCACCAGCTTGCGGTGGCGCTGAATGCTCATCAGGATACCGGTGGCCACGCCCAGGGTCAGCAGCGCGGTGCCGCCATAGCTAAGGAATGGCAAGGGAACGCCGACCACCGGCACGATGCCGCTGACCATGCCCATGTTTACAAAGGCGTAAGTAAAGAAAATCATAGTGATCGCTCCTGCCAGCAGGCGAGTGAAAAAACTGGGGGCATTGGCGGCGATCATCAGCCCCCGTCCCACCAGCAGCAAATACATCAGCATCAGGATCAAGTTACCGACCAGGCCGAATTCCTCGGAATATACGGCAAAAATAAAATCGGTCGTACGCTCGGGAACAAATTCCAGGTGGGCTTGCGTGCCGTGCGTCCAGCCCTTGCCCGTCATGCCGCCGGAACCGATGGCGATGATGGACTGGATGATATGGAAGCCCTTGCCCAGCGGGTCCTTGGTCGGGTCGATCAGCATCATCACGCGGTCGCGCTGATAATCATGCAGGTGCGACCAGGCGATCGGCAGGCATGAAACAAAGGTGATCAGCAAGCCGGCCAGCACCTTCCACGACAAACCGGCCAGGAAGATGACGGTAAAGCCGGCCGCCACCACCAGCAGCGCCGTGCCCAGGTCGGGCTGGCGCGCAATCAGGTAGACGGGCACCAGCAACAGTATCGCCGCCATCAGGAACGATTTCCAGCGCAGGGCGCCCGCATTGTGCTGGAAGAACCAGGCCAGCATCAGCGGCGTGGCGATCTTCAGGAATTCTGACGGCTGGATGTCGATCACGCCGATATGCAGCCAGCGCCGCGCACCGAGCTTGATGGTGCCGAACAGCGCCACGGCCACCAGCAAGATCACCGATATCGTGTACGCCGGCACGGCGATGCGCATCATCATCTGCGGCGTGACGTTGGCCGCCACCCACATGACGAAAAAGCACAGCAAAATATTGCGCAGGTGGTCTTCGATCTTGCCCGGGATGCCGATGCTGGCCGAATACAGGGTCAGCAAGCTGGTACTGAGCAGCATCAGGATGATGATCATCAGCGGCGGATCGAACACCGCCAGATAGGGTTTGGCGCGCCGCCACAGCGAGCGCCTCTCGTTAATGGGCATGTGCTTCCTTATTGCCTGGCAGGTACCGCCGGGGCGGCCTGCTCGTCAGTGATTTCTTCCAGGGTGCGCACTTCGTCGACATCTTCCTTGGGCACCTTGGTGGTGTCCTTTTCCTTGTCGCTCGGGCGCTTGCCCAGCAGGTAGTAGTCGAGCGCCTTGCGCGCGATCGGCGCGGCCACGCCGGCGCCGAAGCCCGCGTTTTCCACCACGATGGCGATCGCGATGCGCGGCTTGTCGGCCGGCGCAAAGGCCGTAAACAGGGCGTTGTCGCGCAGGCGTTCGGCCAGCAGCTTGGCATTGTACTTCTCGTTTTTCTTGATGCCCACCACCTGCGCCGTACCCGTCTTGCCGCCCACCGTGTACTGCACGCCGGTGAAGATGCGCGCGGCCGTGCCACCCTGCTCGCTGGTCACGCCCACCATGGCGCGCTTGATGACGTCGATGTTTTCCTGCTTGAGCGCGATGCGGTAGCTTTCCTTGGGCACCGTCAGGGTGCGCGCGCGCGTAGCCGCGTCCTCGATGATCTTCACCAGATGCGGCTTCATCACCACGCCGTTATTGGCCAGGTTGGCCGTCGCGTGGGCGATCTGCAGCGGTGTATACGAGTTGTAGCCGGAGCCGTTACTCACCGAAATCGTGTCGCCGCCCACCCATTTTTTCTGCTGCGGCGTCTTGAAGCGGTTGCGCTTCCATTCCGTCGACGGCAGCACACCCGTCTTTTCGTTATTCAGGTCGATGCCCGTCAGCTGGCCGAAACCGAACGGTTTCATGAAGTCGTGGATAGCATCGATGCCCATGTCGCGACCCAGCTGGTAGTAATAGGTGTTGCACGAAACGACGATCGACTTGTGCATGTCCACCGTGCCATGGCCGCCCACCTTGTCATCGCGGAAGGTGTGGCCGCCGAGGATGAAGAAACCGGGATCGGAAATCGACTGGCTCGGCGTGCGCTTGCCCAATTCGAGTGCGGCCAGCGCCATGAAGGGCTTGAAGGTCGAGCCGGGCGCGTAGGTGCCAGACAGGGGACGGTTGACCATCGGCCGGTCCAGCGAGGTATTGAGTTCGTTCCAGCTTTGCTGGTCGATGCCGTCGACGAACAGGTTCGGGTCGTAGCCTGGCTTGGACACGTAAGCGAGGATGTCGCCCGTGGCCGGGTCGATGGCCACGGCTGCGCCGCGCCATTCGCCGAACGCTTCCTCGACCACCTTCTGCAGCTCGATGTCGATCGACAGGATCAGATTGTTGCCAGGGGTGGCGGCCGTGCGCGACAGGGTGCGCATGGCGCGCCCGCCGGCCGACACTTCCACCTCTTCATAGCCGGTGGTGCCATGCAGCTGCTTTTCGTAGCTTTTTTCCAGGCCTTCCTTGCCGATATGGTCGGTGCCGTTGTAATTGGCCGCGTCCTCGCCCTCTTCCAGCGCCTTCGCTTCATTGCGGTTGATGCGGCCGATGAAGCCCACCACGTGCGACGCCACCTCGCCCATCGGATACTGGCGGAACAGGCGCGCCTGCACCTCGACGCCAGGGAAGCGGAAACGCTGCGCCGTGAAGCGCGCCACTTCCTCGTCCGTCAATCGCGTGCGCAGCGGCACGCTGACGAAATTCTTGGATTCTTCCAGCAGCTTCTTGAAGCGGCGGCGGTCCTTGATGTCGATCTGCACCAGGGTCGACAGCTCGTCGATCACGGAATCGAGGCTGGCGCTCAATTTCGATGGCGTGATTTCCAGCGTATAGGCCGAGTAATTGCGCGCCAGGACCACGCCGTTGCGGTCGAGGATCAGGCCGCGCGTGGGCACGATGGGCACCACGGCGATACGGTTGTCCTCGGCCTTGGTCGCGTAGTCCTCGTGCTTGATCACCTGCAGCCAGATGAAGCGCGCCAGCAGCAGCGAAAAGCAGACGAAGACGAGCGCGCCCAGGATGGTCAGGCGCATACGGAAAAAATGCAGTTCGCGCTCGGTGTTCTTAAGTTCAGTCATTGCAGGCGCCCGTCAAATCGGCCGGTTATGGTCGCGGTCCACGGCGCGGCGCTGCGGTGCCAGCAAGATCCACGTGACGATGGGCCACAGGGCGACGGCGACGAAGCTCTCGATGAAATTGAGCCAGCCGGGGAAGCGGCCCGAGACGATCAGACGCGTCAGCAATTGCAGCGCCTGCGTCAGCAGCAGCAGCGGCAGCACGTGCAGCGCCTGCGTCATGATGGGGAACCACAGCACGCGGCGGTGCATCATGATGGCGAAGTACGACAGCAAGGTATAGGCCAGCGCATTCTCGCCCAGCAGGGTCGAGTCGTGCACGTCCATCATCAGGCCCATGAAAAACGCCACGCCGATACCGACCTTGCGCGGCTGGTGGATGCCCCAGAAGACCAGCACCAGGGCGACGAAATCGGGCACGCCGACGAACTGCCCCCATGGAAGCAGGTTCAGCAGGAAAGCGCACAGCAGGGAAAACCCGATGAACAGGGGGCTGACCGGCAGCAGGATGTAATGCGGGCGGTTCATCGTGTCGCTTCCTTCGGTGGCACGGCGGCAGGTGTTGGCGTTGCTGCTGGTGTTGCGGCAGGCGCCGCCGGTTTCGGCGCCGGGCTGGCAGGCGGTTTCGCGGCCGGCGCGGTCGCCGCATTGGCGGCCGCTGGTGCCGCAGCGGCAGGCTCCTTGGCGGGATCCTTGATCGGCGCCATCTTGCCGGCGATCTTGCGCCCCGTCTTGACTTCTTCAGCGGGCGGACGCGGCGGAATTTCCGGCGACGTCATCAAGATGAGCAGCTGGGTGTTGCGTTCAATGCCGGCCAGCGGCTGGCACACGACGCGGCCGAACGGGCCATGCGCATTGCGCTCGACCAGGGTCACGCGCGCCACGGCCAGGCCGGCCGGATACAGGCCGTCGAGGCCCGAGGTAATGACGATGTCGCCGATCTGGATGTCGGCGCTGGGGGCAGTGAAGCGCAGCTCCATGGTGCCGGACTTGCCGCGCCCGATGGCCACGCTGCGCACGCCATTGCGCAGCAGCTGCACGGGAATGGCCTGCTCTTCATCGGTCAGGAGCGTCACTTCGGAGGTGAACGGGAACACGCGCGTGACTTGTCCCACCACGCCCAGGTTGTCGATCACGGGGCGGCCCAGTTCCACGCCATGCTGGATGCCCCGGTCAAGCACGATCTTGCGCGTGGCCGAATCGCGCGTGTCGTACAGCACTTCGGCCATCATGGTCTTGACGGGCACGCGCTCGCGCGCTTCCATCAACTTGCGCAGGTGGTTGTTTTCAACGATGTTGAGCTGCGCCTGCTGCAGGATCTGCGCCGAGGCGATCTGTTCGTGTTTCAGGTCGCGCACCTGTTTTTCCAGGGCGGACAGCGAAGAGAAGTAGTTGCCGACACCAACCGCCACATCGCGCGGCACCAGGGCTGCCATCTGCACCGGATACAGCACGGTGCCGACGGCCTGGCGCACGGCCGTCAGCGCGTGCATGCGCGAATCGACCAGCAACAGGGCGATTGAAATGCCGGCGAACACCATCATCTTGACGCGGGCGGAGGCGCCTTGTTTGAAAAGTGGCGGAGGACTGTATTCCATGACTTCCAATAATCAGGCCAGGCGCAGTGCGCCAACGTGCAGGCCCCGGTCAAACGCCGGCGCCAAAACCAAAAAAAGGCCGGAGTTGGTTTCCGGCCCTTCTGTCAGATTATTCGTAGGAAAAGATCGAGCCGAGCTTGTCCATACGTTCCAGGGCCATCCCGGAACCGCGCACCACGCAGGTGAGCGGATCCTCGGCCACCAGCACCGGCAGGCCGGTTTCCTCCATCAGCAGGCGGTCCAGGTCGCGCAGCAGTGCGCCGCCGCCCGTCAGCATCATGCCTTTTTCGGCGATGTCGGCGCCCAGTTCCGGCGGCGTCTGTTCCAGCGCGTTTTTCACGGCCGAGACGATGTTGTTCAGCGGGTCGGTCAGCGCTTCGAGGATTTCGTTGCTGGAGATGGTGAACGAACGCGGAATGCCTTCGGACAGGTTGCGGCCCTTGACTTCCATTTCCTTCACTTCCGAGCCAGGGAAGGCCGAACCGATGGCCTTCTTGATGGCTTCAGCCGTCTGTTCGCCGATCAGCATGCCGTAGTTGCGGCGGATATAGTTGACGATGGCTTCATCGAATTTGTCGCCGCCGACGCGCACGGAACCCTTGTAGACCATGCCGCCCAGCGAAATGATGCCCACTTCGGTGGTGCCGCCGCCGATGTCGACCACCATCGAACCGGTCGCTTCGGACACGGGCAAGCCCGCGCCGATGGCCGCAGCCATCGGTTCTTCGATCAGGTACACCTGCGAGGCGCCGGCGCCCAGGGCCGATTCGCGGATCGCGCGGCGCTCAACCTGGGTCGAACCGCACGGCACGCAAATGATGATGCGCGGCGATGGACGGAAGAATTTCGAGTCGTGCACCATGCGGATGAATTGCTTGAGCATCTGCTCGGTCACGGTGAAGTCGGCGATCACGCCATCTTTCATCGGACGAATCGCTTCGATATTGCCCGGCACTTTGCCCAGCATCTGCTTGGCTTCCTTGCCGACTGCCTGAATGGTCTTCTTGCCATTCGGACCGCCTTCCTGGCGGATGGCGACAACGGATGGCTCGTCCAGGACGATACCGAGGCCGCGTACATAAATAAGGGTGTTGGCCGTGCCCAAGTCAATGGCCAGATCGGTGGAGATATACCTGCGTAAAAAACCAAACATGAGTGTCCTGTAGCGCATCGAGCTGCGCAAAAGCTGTTTATGGGGAGTTTCAAAGCGGGCGCTTTCAGGCACCCTGAAAATCCAAAAGGCGATTTTTCCGGGTTTCGCTTGGCGCTTGCGCAATCTTTTCTATGCTGCGGCAGCAGTCCATCAGCGCCGGCAACGCATTAACCCGCCATTCTACCTTATAATTTGAATGCGATTTGCTCAAAAACCATGGAAAAGTGCGACTCTTGCAGCCGCGAGTTACGCGGCATTCCTCGATTTTTGTGAGCAAAATAGCAGTAAATACCCGCGTTTTATCAAAACGCCAACTTAATACTAATGCGCGGCACTCCGCGCCATTCGCCATGTCCCTGACACTCTCCGACGTAAAACGCATCGCCCACCTGGCCCAACTTGAAATGGCCGACGACCAGGCCGTCACGTCTTTGGCCCAATTGAACAAGATTTTTGCACTGGCAGAACAAATGCAAGCCGTCAATACCGATGGCGTGGCGCCCCTGAGCCACCCGCTGGCCGCCCATATGGACAATATCGCCCTGCGTCTGCGCGAGGACATCGCCACGGAACAGAACCGCCGCGATGCCTACCAGGCCGTGGCGCCGAAGGTACAGGATGGCCTGTATCTCGTGCCCAAGGTCATCGAGTAACTGGCACCTGACATAAGCTACTGCGCGTCGCGATTTGCGGCCTGCGATGCTCACTGTGCTAAAGCACAGCTCCGCTTCTCGGCCACAACTCACTTCCGCTCGCTACGCTTCTGTCAGGCGCTAGAACGGCGCAGTGCACGAATCCCAACCTTGCCGAATAGATAAAAATAGAAACGCCATGCATACAAAATCCATCAAACAGCTGTCCACGCTCTTGCAGAATAAGGAAATTTCCGCCGTTGCGCTGGCGACGCATTTCCTCGACCGCATCGAAGCAGACAACTCGAACGCCTTTTTGCACGTCGACCGTGCCCTGACCCTGGCGCAGGCTGCCGAAGCGGACGCACGCATCGCCGCAGGCACGGCCACGCCATTGACGGGCGTGCCGATCGCGCACAAGGACTTGTTCGTCACCCAAGGCTGGCGCACGACGGCCGGCTCGAAAATGCTGGCCGACTATGCCAGCCCGTTTGACGCCACCGTGGTGGAGAAATTCCGCGCGGCCGGCATGGTCACCCTGGGCAAGGTCAATTGCGATGAATTTGCCATGGGTTCCGGCAACGAGAACTCGGCCTTCGGCGCCGTGCAGAATCCGTGGGACAAGAATGCCGTACCAGGCGGCTCGTCCGGCGGCTCGGCCGCCGCCGTCGCGGCTGGCCTGACGCCGGCAGCCACCGGCACCGACACGGGCGGCTCGATCCGCCAGCCTGCCGCTTTTTGCGGCATCACCGGCATCAAGCCGACCTATGGCCGCGTCTCGCGCTTCGGCATGATCGCCTTTGCCTCGTCGCTGGACCAGGGCGGCCCGATGGCGCGCTCGGCCGAAGACTGCGCCCTGCTGCTGACCGCCATGGCCGGCTTCGACGAACGCGACTCGACCAGCCTGTCGCCGGAACAGGGCGGCGTGGCGGAAGATTTTTCGCGCGATCTTGAGCAGCCCCTCACGGGCTTGCGCATCGGCGTGCCGCGCGAGTACTTTGGCGAAGGCTTGGCCAAGGACGTGGAAGCGGCCGTGCGCGGCGCGCTGGCGCAGTATGAAAAGCTGGGCGCCACCCTGGTCGATATCTCGTTGCCGAACACGGCCCTGTCGATTCCCGCCTACTACATGATCGCGCCGGCCGAAGCGTCGTCGAACCTGTCGCGCTACGACGGCGTGCGCTATGGCCACCGCGCCACCGAGTACAAGGACTTGCAGGACATGTACAAGAAGTCGCGCGCGCAGGGCTTCGGCCCGGAAGTACAGCGCCGCATCATGGTCGGCACCTATGTGCTGTGCCACGGCTACTACGACGCCTACTATTTGAAGGCGCAAAAGATCCGTCGCCTGATCGCGCAGGATTTCGACGCCGTGCTGAATGGCCCGAACGCCGTCTGCGACGTCATCATGGGACCGGTCGCGCCGACCGTCGCCTGGGACCTGGGCGACAAGACGGATGACCCGGTGGCGAACTACCTGGCCGACATCTACACCCTGTCGACCAGCCTGGCCGGCCTGCCCGGCATGTCGATTCCTTGCGGTTTCGGCGACGGCGAGAAAAACAGCAAGCGCCCCGTCGGACTGCAAATCATCGGCAATTACTTCGGCGAAGCCAAACTGCTGAACGTGGCCCACCAGTTCCAGCAAGTGACGGACTGGCATACGCGCAGCCCTGCAGGCATTTAAGAAAAAATTCGCGCCGCCCGGGCGGCGCCACCAAAAAATAAGCGAGAACACTATGCAATGGGAAGTCGTCATCGGTCTTGAGAACCACGTGCAGCTCACGACCGAATCCAAAATTTTCAGCGGTTCGCCGATCAAGTACGGCGCCGAAGCCAACACGCAAGCGAGCCCCGTCGACCTGGCGCTGCCAGGCGTGCTGCCGGTGATGAACAAACAGGCCGTCGACCGCGCGATCCGTTTCGGCCTGGCCGTCGGCGCCACTGTCGCGCCGCACTCGGTCTTCGCGCGCAAGAACTATTTTTATCCGGATTCGCCGAAGGGCTACCAGATCAGCCAATTCGAAGACCCTGTCGTCATCGGCGGCGCCCTGACCTTCGGCTATGAAAAGGATGGCGAATTCGTCACCAAGACGGTGAACCTGACGCGCGCCCACCTGGAAGAAGACGCCGGCAAATCGCTGCACGAAGATTACGCAGGCATGAGCGGCATCGACTTGAACCGCGCCGGCACGCCGCTGCTGGAAATCGTCTCGGAACCGGAAATCCGCAGCGCCGCCGAAGCCGTGGCCTACGCCAAGGCGCTGCACTCGCTGGTCATGTGGTTGGGCGTGTGCGACGGCAACATGCAGGAAGGCTCGTTCCGCTGCGACGTCAACGTTTCCGTGCGCCCCGTCGGCCAGAAGGAATTCGGCACCCGCTGCGAAATCAAGAACCTGAACTCCTTCCGTTTCATCGAGGAAGCCGTGCACGTCGAAGTGCGCCGCCAGATCGAACTGATCGAAGATGGCGGCAAGGTCGTGCAGGCGACGCGCCTGTATGATCCGGACCGCAAGGAAACGCGCGAAATGCGCAGCAAGGAAGACGCCCAGGATTACCGCTACTTCCCGGATCCTGACCTGCCGCCACTGGTCATCTCGCAAGCGTGGATCGACACCGTCAAGGCCTCGATGCCGGAACTGCCGGCCGCCATGCGCGCCCGTTTCATCAGCGAATACGCGCTGCCGGACTACGATGCGCTGGTGCTGACGCAATCGAAAGCCATGGCCACCTACTTCGTCGCCGTGGTCGACAAGGCCGGCAAGGAAAACGCCAAGGCCGCCGCCAACTGGCTGATGGGCGACGTGTCGTCGACCCTGAACCGCGAAGGCGTGGACCTGGATGACGCGCCCGTCTCCGCCGCGCAGCTGGCCGCCATGCTCAAGCGCATCGCCGACGGCACGATCTCGAACAAGGCGGCGAAGGAAGTCTTCGCCGGCATGTGGGAAGCGAAGTCCAGCGACGAGCACCTGGTCGACGCCATCATCGACGCCAAGGGTCTGAAGCAGATATCGGATTCGGGCGCCCTGGAAGCCATCGTCGATGAAGTACTGGCGGCCAACGCCAAGTCGGTGGAGCAATACCGCGCCGGCAAGGAAGCGGCCATCAACGCGCTGATCGGCCAGGCAATGAAGGCGTCCAAGGGCAAGGCCAACCCGGCCCAGCTGACGGAACTGCTGAAGGCCAAGCTGGCGGGCTAACTCTCCCCCATCCCAAAAAAAGACGCTGCGGCGTCTTTTTTTTCGCCTGTACGCATCGTTTATAAACAGCCTTGTCTAGACTTTTCCTCTTCCTTCAAGGGCGTTTTCAGACCGCCAGAAATTAAAGTATACATTTTTGTCTACAAGGTTTAATCTAGCCATATTGAATTTCAGGCAAGAGGAAAACAGCATGGCCAAGACGCACGACATCCCGAAACCGACGGCAGCCGAACTCGATCTGCTGCAGGCACTGTGGCCGCTGGGCGCCGCCACGGCCAAGCAGGTGCACGAGGCGATGGCGCTGGCCAAGCCTGCCATCACGTATGGCACCGTGTTGCGCCTGATGCAGATCATGCATGGCAAGGGCTTGCTGATCCGCGACGAAAGCCAGCGTTCGCACGTGTATGCGCCGGCGCAGGCGCAGGACAGCCTGCAGACGAACCTGCTCAAGGAATTGATGCAGAAAGCCTTTGCCGGTTCGGCCAAGGCGCTGGTGCTGGCGGCGCTGCGCACGGGCGTGTCGCGCGCCGAACGCGAGGAAATCGAAAAAATGCTCAAGGACGATCAGTCATGAACGGCTTCGTGCCGGCGCTAGGCTGGACCCTGCTGCACTTCCTGTGGCAAGGCTTGCTGATCGGCTGCGCCACGGCGCTGGCGTGGGCGGCCCTGCGCAATGCGCGTGCGGAGGCGCGCTACGCCGTCGGTTGCGGCGCCCTGCTGGCCTGCCTGGCATGGCCGGCGGCGGGCTTGTATCTGCGCCTGGCCGGCGGCGATGCCACGGGCGCCCCGTACTCCAGCGCCTTGCTGCCGACCGCCCTGCTGGCGCCCGACAGCCTGCCCGACCTGGACCTGCTGCTGCGCGCCATCGTCGGCGTGTGGGCGCTGTGCGCCGCCGTGCTGGCCGTACGCATGGCGCTGGGCATGCTGTGGATAGAGCGCAGCGCCAGGAACACCGGCGCCACGCATGGACAACTGCAGACAAGGCTGTCGCGCATGGCCCAGGATGCCGGCGTGACGCGGCCCGTGCGGCTGCGCGTGCTAAACGGCATCGCCAGCCCGCTCACGGCCGGCATCTGGCGCCCCATGGTGCTGGTGCCCGCTTCGCTGGTCACCGGCATGCCGCCGCACCTGCTCGACGCGCTGCTGGCGCACGAACTGGCGCACATCCGGCGCCACGACTATCTGATCAACCTGCTGCAAAACGCCATCGAGGCGCTGCTGTTCTTCCACCCGGCCATCTGGTGGATTTCACGCGGCGTGCGCCTCGAACGCGAACACATTGCAGATGATTTCGCAGCAAGACAACTGGGCGAACCGCGGCGTCTGGCTCTTGCACTCTCGGAACTGGAACGTCTCCAGTTCTCAACCCACCACCTGGCCCAGGCGGCCAACGGAGGAGATCTTATGTCACGTATCAAACGATTGCTGCGCCCCGCACCACAAACCCTGAACTGGAAAGCGGCCATACCGCTGCTGGCCCTGGCCGGCGCCTGCCTCGGCATCTACGGCCAGGCCATGGCCGCCGACAGCGCGCCCGTGCTGGAACGCCGCCCCGTCATCGACTTTGGCGTCTGCGGCAAGCCGGTCTGGCCAGCCGCATCGCTGCAGGCAAAGGAAGAGGGCACGGTCAACATGTCCTTCGACGTGAATGCCACCGGCAAGGTAACGGGATCGAGCGTGGTCAAAAGCAGCGGCCATCCGGCCCTCGACGAGGCGGCGCGCAGCGGCATCGCCAAGTGCACGTTCAAGCCGGCCCTCGCTGGCGGCAAGCCGGTCAGCGCCAGCGTCAAGGTGCAATACGTCTGGAGCCTGAACTAAAGCAGCGGCGGCGGCGTTGCAACATTGCAGCAGCGCTGCCGCCGCCCGCTTGCGGGTATGATCATGGATTCTTCCACGCACCTGTGAACACGCCATGAACAAGATCAAAACCGGCCTGGTGGGCTACGGCTTTGCCGGCTCCACCTTCCACGCTCCCGTCCTGTCCACCATCGAGGCCCTGGAACTGACGGCCGTCGCTTCCAGCAAGCCGGAGCTCGTACACAAGGATTGGCCGCACGCGACCGTGTATGCGGAGCCCGCGCAACTGTTTGCCGATCCGTCCATCGAACTGGTCGTCATCGCCGCGCCCAACGAAGCGCATTTCAGCCTGGCGCAAGCGGCCCTGCAAGCGGGCAAGCACGTGGTGGTCGACAAGCCATTCACCATTTCCAGCACCGAAGCACAGAGCCTGATCGCGCTGGCAAAAGAGCGCAAGCTGGTGCTCAGCGTGTATCACAACCGCCGCTGGGATGGCGACTTCCTGACCCTGAAAGCGCTGCTGGCCCAGGGTACTCTGGGCCGTATCGCCAGCGTCGAATCGCATTTCGACCGCTTCCGCCCCGAGATCCGCCAGCGCTGGCGCGAGTCCGGCGCGCCGGGCGGCGGTTTGCTGTACGACCTGGGCCCGCACATGCTGGACCAGGCCATGCAGCTGTTCGGCCAGCCGGAAAAGCTGTACGCCGATATCGTCCTGCAGCGCGATGGCGCGCAAGCCGTCGACTACATGCACATCGTCCTGTACTACGACCGGCTGCGCGTGGTACTGCAAGCGGGCTGCCTGGTGAAGGCGCCGACGGCGCGCTTCGCCGTGCATGGCGACAAGGGCAGTTTCGTGAAGTTTGGCCTCGATCCGCAGGAAGATGCCCTGAAGGCGGGCGGCAGGCCGGGACAGCCCGGCTGGGGCGTGGACCCCGTGCGCGGCGCGCTGCACCTGGGTACGCAGCCGGATGGACATGTCGAACACCTCGAGATGCAGGCGGGCCGCTACCAGGACTTTTACCAGGGCATGGCCGACGCCATCCGCCACGGCGCAGCGGCGCCCGTGGCGGTCGAAGATGCGGCGGCGACGATACGCCTGATCGAACTGGCGCTGCAAAGCGCGGCCGAAGGGCGCGTGCTCGCGGTCAGTTGATCGACGTCAGTTGATAACGAAGGCCAGCACCACGGCGCCCAGCGCCAGCAGGGCCAGGCCGCAAAGGAACAGCAGTTCGCCCCACCATTCGTGGCGCAAGCGCGACTGGCCGGGGCGCAGCGACATGAACGAGAGCACGGCGCTGACGAGAAAGACGATGGCATCGATGGCCAGCAGCTTGTCGATGGCCACGCGTACCTCGCCGCGCGGTGCCAGGTGCCCGATCGACAGCACCGTCATGCACACGCCGACCATCGTCGCCGACGTGGGCAGGATATGTGCCGACAAACCCCGTTCGGGCGCCTTGCCGTCGCCCGGCATCAAGGCCGGCCCTGGTTCGTTCCCGCCGGCCAGACCAGTTCCACGCGCGCGGACGATCCCGCCTTGACCTGCACCTTTCGTTCCAGTGCCTTGCCGGCCAGCGTGGCGTGCAGGCTGTAGCTGCCTGGCGGCAGCTTTGCCAGCAGGAACGGTCCGCTGGCCGTCGTTTCCAGCGCCACGCCACCCTTGGCGTCGCGTATCTCCAGCTTCACGTCGGAGGCAAATTCCGCCTTGCCCGCCGCCTGCACGGAAAACACGAGACTCAAGGGCCAATGCGGACTGGCGCTCTGGATGGCCGTCGACTCGTCGAGGCCGATGCCGCCGCTCAGGTATTCCACCGCCCCGCTTTTCTGCACGGGCGGCAGTGCGCTGTCGGTTTGGGCCTGCGCCGCACTTCCCAGCAACAGCCCGGCGGCCAGCATTACCGCCGCCAGGTTCAAGGTACCGCGTCTGTCTGGTGCCATCTCACTCTCCTCATGTCGGTTGAATCAAGATAGGAAGCGCAGCTTAGGCCAGTCTTAGGTTAGCGCCGGCGCATGGCCTCGGCGATCTTCTGGTCCGTCTTGTACTGGCTCAGCGCATATACGGCCCAGATCGTCGCAGGCAGCCAGCCGATCAAGGTGATTTGCAGGATCAGGCAAATGATGCCGGCGATCGGACGGCCGATCGTGAAAAAGGTCAGCCACGGGAGTAACAGGGCAATCAGCAAGCGCATCGTTCGTTCCTTGAGTATTCCCCTGTACCGCGGGGACCGGGCCGGCATGCGCCGGCGGTGAATTCAGTTGAACCGATTATAACGATACTGGCGCCTCACGGCGCTACGGGTGCCAGCAGTTTCTCCATCCAGGCCAGAATGGCCGCGAAGATCACGTCGCGGTTCACTTCATTGAAGTTCTCGTGATAATTGGCCGGATAGTAGTGATAGTCGAGCAGGCCATCGGGCACGCTGCGCAGCATGCTCTCCGTGGCGCGGCTGTTGGCCAGCTTGTCGTCGCCCGCCACCACGGCGAACAGGGGGAAGCGCCAGTCCGACAAGCCGCCCGCCAATTCCTTTTGCGCCGACGTCAGCGCATGGGCAAAGCGCACCGACGCCGCACTGGCGCGTATGCCGTCGCGCTCGTCCTGGAAATGGCGCGCGGTGATGGTTTGATCGTGCGTCAGCAGCATGGTCAAGTTTCCTAGCGGCACCTTCATCATGGGGAAGCGCTGCGCCAGCCAGCCCGACAGCATCTGCAGCACCTTCGGCACGGGAATCGCATTCACGTAATACGGCGATGAGATGATGAAGCCTTTGATCGCCGGGTCGCCCGCGAAGCGCCGCAGCCCCAGGTGCGTGGCGATCAGGCCGCCCATGGAATGGCCCATGACGAATACGGGCAAGCCCGGATACGCCTGCTTGACCCAGGCGAGGAACAGCTCCGCGTCGTCGAGGAAGGCATCGAACGAAGGGATATCGACCTTGCGCTTGCCATCGTGGCCCATCATATCGAAGCTGACGGTGGCGAAGCCGTGCTGGCGGAAATACAGCGCCGGCGTGACGTAGTCGCCCGCATGCGCCATGCCGCCGTGGATCGCCAGTATCACTGCACGTGGCTGCTCCGGCTGCCAGATGTGGATTGGCCGCTCGACCTGGTCGCTGCACCGCAGGCTGGCCATCTTGTCTTCTGAAAAACGCATCGCTGCTCCTGTCATGCCCTGTCACGCCTTCAGATGATCGATCAACTGGCGCGCATACAGGGGTAATTCACTGAACTGGCGCACGCAGATTGTCAGATTACGTACCGACCAGGGATCGGATAATTCAAGGCAGCGCAGCGCCATCGTCTGCTGGCAGCGACTGGCCGCCGCCAGCGGCACCACGCTGATGCCCACGCCGCTGGCCACCATGCGGCAGACGGCATCGAAACTGCGCAGGCGCACGCGCACCTTCAACGGACGCCCCAGGCGCGCCGCATGCATGCCCAGGTACTGCTGCATCGCGCTGTCGTCGGCCAGGCCGATGAAATCGTGATCCAGCACGCTGGCAAAATCGACGACGCCATCCTTGCCGAGCGCGCGGTGGTGCACGCCGTCGGCCGCGGCGATGACCACCAGCCGGTCGGGGCGGAACAGGAACGTCTGCAAGCCGCGCATGTCGACCGAGTCGGACACGATGCCCATGTCGGCCAGCCCTTCCGAGACAGCCTTGACGATATCGTAACTGAGGCGCTCTTCCAGGTCGATGGTCAGGTTCGGATGGCGGTCGAGAAAAGCGCCGAGCGCCTCGGGCAAGAACTCGCTGAGCGCGGCCGTATTGCACAGCAGCCGCAACTGCCCTTTCAAGCCGCGCGCAAATTCGCCAAGCTCGCCGCGCATTTTTTCCATTTGCAGCAGCACCAGGCGGGCATGATGCAGCAAGGTCTGGCCCACGGGCGTCGGCTCCACGCCGCGCCGCCCGCGCAGCAGCAGGGGCATGCCCAGCATCTCTTCCATGCCGCGCACGCGCGCGCTGCTGGAGGCCAATGCGAGATGGCTGCGCGCGGCGCCCGCCGTCAGGCTGCCCGCCTCCACCACGTTGACAAACAGCTGCAAATCGACCAGATCAAAGCGCATGGCGGCTCTCCTTTTCGCCATCTTATCAGCCTTCGTATTTTACTTAGGCTGACTCAAAATAATCCACCTTGGCGAAATCCCCGGGCAAGCGCAGAATCCACGCAAAATCACTCTGGATAAAAAAGATGGAGACGTCATTTCTGCTGGCTGTTGGCGCCAGCTTCCTCGTCGCTGGCTTCGTCAAGGGCGTAGTCGGACTGGGCTTGCCGACGGTGGCCATGGGCACGCTCAGCCTTGTCATGCCACCCGTGCAGGCGGCAGCCCTGCTGATCGTGCCATCGATGGTGACGAACGTCTGGCAACTGGCGGCGGGTCCCGGCCTGCGCGCCCTGCTGCGCCGTTTGTGGCCCATGCTGGCGGCCGTCATGGCGGGCACCCTGGCGGGCGGCGCCCTGCTGCCGACCGACAGCGGGACCTGGGCCGTCGTCGCGCTGGGCGTGGCGCTAATGCTGTACGCGCTGGCCGGCCTGTTCTCGCTGCAGTTGCGCGTACCGGCCCGACACGAAGCGTGGCTGGGGCCCGTCGCGGGCGCGGCGACAGGGCTGGTGACGGCCGCCACGGGCGTGTTCGTCATCCCCGCCGTGCCATACCTGCAGGGACTGGGGCTGGCGCGCGATGCGCTGGTGCAGGCGCTGGGCCTGGCGTTTACGGCATCGACCGTGGCGCTGGCGGCCAGCCTGGCCCTGCACGGCGACTTCAGCCTGGGCGCGGCGGGCGCCTCCGCGTATGCGCTGCTGCCGGCGCTGGCCGGCATGCTGGCCGGTCAATGGCTGCGCGGACGCATCGCGCAGCAGGTATTCAAACGGTGTTTTTTTGCCGGGCTGTTCGCCCTGGGCTTGCATGCGGCGCTCAAGCCATGGCTGGCGTGATGCAGATAGACTGGCAAGGGGACAGCGCGCTGTGCGCGTGGATCGACGGCCAGCAGGTGGCCATGCTCGACATCAGCAAGTGCGGGGACGGGGTGACGGTGAACATGCTGTTCGTGAAACCGCCATTCCGGCGGCGCGGCATCGGCGGCGCGCTGCTGCGGCGGCTACTGCAATGCCATCCGCAAGCTGCCACCGCCTGCAGCGACCCGCGGCTGCGGGCGCTGCTGGACAAGACGACTTAAATACCGTAGCGCGTGCGGTAGGCGGAAACAGCCTCTTTATGTTTCAGCAGTTCCGGATCGGCGCCCGCGCCATTCAGGTAGCCGAACAAGTCGTCCAGATTGCCGATCGAGATGACGGGGATGCCGTACTGTTTCGACACTTCCTGCACCGCCGAACTTGGCGACAGCTGGCCGTCCGGGCCGGAACGCTCCATGCGGTCCAGGGCGATCAGCACGGCGCATGGCTCGGCGCCGGCGGCACGGATCATGTCCACCGATTCGCGCACCGAGGTACCGGCCGAGATCACATCGTCAATGATGACAACCTTGCCATGCAGCTTGGCGCCGACGATGGTGCCACCTTCGCCATGGTCCTTGGCTTCCTTGCGGTTGAATGCGAACGAAGTGTTGCGGCCCTTGCCGGCCAGCGCCACGGCGGTGGCCGATGCCAGGGTGATGCCCTTGTAGGCGGGGCCGAACAGCATGTCGAATTCGACGCCCGAGTCGAGCAGGGTCTGCGCGTAGAACTGCGCCAGCTCGGCCAGGGTGGCGCCGTCGTGGAACAGGCCTGCATTGAAGAAGTACGGCGACTGGCGTCCGGCCTTGGTGGTGAACTCGCCAAACCGCAAGACTCCCTTGGATACTGAAAACGCGATAAACTGCTGGCGTAAATTATTCACATTAGCCTCATTTTTTAAAAGTGCCTGTATTTTAATCCGCGCGCACCGGCGAGACAATCGCCATGCCGCGCCCGCCGGCCCCGTCCAGCGCCCTTTTCACTCTCGACCTATGCCAAAAATTATCTCCGCCAACCTGAACGGCATCCGTTCCGCCGCCAAAAAAGGCTTTTTCAACTGGATGGGCACGCAAACGGCCGATTTCATCTGCGTGCAGGAATTGAAGGCGCAACTGCCCGACATGACGCCGGAATTCCTCAACCCGCACGGCTACCATGGCCATTTCCACTACGCCGAGAAAAAGGGCTATTCCGGCACGGGCGTGTACAGCAAGGTCGAACCGGACGCCGTGCATATCGGTTTCGGCAGCCCCGAATTCGATGCCGAAGGCCGCTATGTGCGCTGTGATTTTGGCAACCTGTCCGTCATTTCCGTGTACTGCCCGTCCGGCTCGTCCGGCCCGGAACGCCAGGAAGCCAAGTTCCGCTTCATGGAACTGTTCCTGCCGCACCTGCTGGCATTGAAGGCGCTGGGCCGCGAAGTGGTCATCTGCGGCGACTGGAACATCGCCCACCATGAAATCGACCTGAAAAACTGGAAGGGCAACAAGAAGAATTCCGGCTTCCTGCCCGAGGAACGCGCATGGCTGACGCGCGTCTTCGACGAAGTGGGCTTTGTCGACGTACACCGCGGCCTGGACAAGCGCGAAGACCAGTACACCTGGTGGAGCAACCGCGGACAAGCCTACGCGAAAAACGTGGGCTGGCGCATCGACTACCACGTCGCCACGCCCGGCATCGCGGCCCAGGCGCATACGGTCAGCGTCTACAAGGACGAGCGTTTTTCCGACCATGCGCCGCTGATCATCGATTACACGCTCAAGAGCTGATCTTTGACACGTCGCGGGTGGTGTCGGCTTACGCCTGATCTGCCGTAGGTCGGATTAGGTCCGCTGGAGCGTAATCCGACAACATTGTTGGCTGTGTCCTTGGTGGCGTGGGTTACGCGAGCACGCGCCGGCTTTCGAAATGGCGCATCTCGCCCGTCAACGGGTCGGCAAATTCGATGGCCCGCGCCAGCAGCTGCAAGGGCTGCGACATGTCGTCTTCCTTGCACGGCAGGGCCACCGGGTAAAACGCATCGTTGACGATGGGGATGCCCAGCGACGCCAGGTGCACGCGCAGCTGGTGCTTGCGCCCCGTGTGCGGCTGCAGCCGGTACAGGTTGACGTCGCCGCGCTCTTCGATCACGTCGATGATGGTTTCCGAATTCGGCTCGCCTGCTTCCTCGCGCATGAGGAAAAACTGCTCGCCTTCGACCATGCGGCTGCGGTAGGCAAATGGAAAATCGCGGCCATCGAGGCGCGGCGCCAGCGCCTCGTACGTCTTGCGCACTTCGCGGCGCTGGAACAGCGATTGATACGCGCCGCGGCTGGCGATCTGGCGCGAAAAAATCACCACGCCGGCCGTCTCGCGGTCAAGGCGATGGATCGGCGTCAGCTCGGCGCAGTCCAGCTTTTTCTTCAGGCGCGTCAGCAGGGTCTCCTGCACGAAACGCCCGGCCGGCGTCATGGGCAGGAAGTGCGGCTTGTCGACCACGATCAAATGCTCGTCCTGGAACAGGATCTCTTCCTGGAACGGGATCGGCGTTTCGCGCTCCAGCTCGCGGTAGTAAAAAATGCGCATGCCGCGCCGGTATGCGCTGTCGGGCGCCAGCACGGCGCCGTCACCGTTGACCACTTCGCCGCGCGCCATGCGGTCCCGCCATTGCGCGGCGCTGATCTGCGGATAGCGCTCGAGCAGAAACGCCAGCATATCGGGCCACTGCCCTTCCGGCAGCCACAGGTAGCTGGGCGCCACACCGTCGCGCATGGGCAAGGGTGCGGCGGTGTGGCGGTTCGACATCCTAGCGCTGCGCGATGGCGTTGCTGCGGTATGGCGGCAAGGCATCCACGCTGACACCCTTGCTGCGCGCGTACAGGGGTAGCACTTGCGTCATGTGGCTGTTCATCTGCGAGATGCGGTCCTTGCCCGACGGGTGGGTCGAGAGGAATTCCGGCGGCGCGCCCGCGCTCACGGCCGCCATCTTCTGCCACAGCACCACGCCGGCGCGCGGATCGAAGCCGGCGCGCGCGGCCAGGTCCATGCCGATCAGGTCCGCTTCGCGTTCATCGTCGCGCGAGAATTTCAGCATCACCCCCTTGGCCGCCATATTCGTGGCGGTACTGGTCAGATTCGGGTCGACGCCGAGCCAGGCCGACAGGCCGGCGCCGGCCAGCTTGGCGCCGACGGCGGCCAGGTTGCCCTTGCCGGCCTGCGCCTGCGAATGTTCGCGCAAGGCGTGCGAGATTTCATGGCCCATGACGACGGCCACTTCATCGTCGGTCAGGTTCAGCTTGGTGATGATGCCGCTGTAAAAAGCGATCTGCCCGCCCGGCATGCAAAAGGCGTTGACCTCGTCCGAGTTGAGCAGGTTGATCTGCCAGTTCCAGCTGGCCGCCGCCTCGTTCCAGCGCGTGGCGAACGGGATGATGCGCTGGGCGATGGCGCGCAGGCGTTTCACCTGCGGATCGCTGTCCGGCACCAGCGCATTTTTTTCCTTCGCTTCGTTGACCAGCTGCGTATATTGCTGCTTCGACTGTGCATTGAAATCGGCGCCGCCGGCAAAGATGCGCGAGGTCGACAAAGGACGCACCTTGATGCCATCCTGCACTGTCGCCTGCTGGGCGGAGACCGACAGGGGCGCCAGCGCGGTGGCCGCGCACAGGCTGGCCAGGACGGTGTAACGTTTAAGGGATATTGGTGCCATTGGCAGACCTCCATGGAGCGATTTTAGGCAGCATCATCATGGCCGGGAAGGCCAGGAAGAAGCAAACGATGAAAAACGAGAACCAGCCCAGCTCGGCGACGAGGAAGCCCACCGAGGCATTGATCAGGGTGCGCGGCACGGCGCTCAGGCTGGAAAACAGCGCATATTGCGTGGCCGTGTAGCGCGGGTCCGTGGTGCGCGACAGGAACGCGACAAAGGCGGCCGCACCCAGGCCCAGGCTGGCGAAAGCTTCGAAGCCGATCACGGCGCTCAATAGCATGGTGTTCGGCCCCACCTGCGCCAGCCAGGCGAATCCGAGGATGGCGATGGCCTGCAGCGCGCCAAACACCCACAGGCCACGGTTGATGCCCAGCTTGAGCATCCAGATGCCGCCCACCACGCCGCCGGCCAGGCTGGCCCAGAAACCCGTGGTATTGGCGGCCAGGCCGATCTGCGTCATGGAAAAACCCAGGTCGAGATAGAACTTCGTCGCCAGCGCCGTGGCCATGCTGTCGCCGATTTTATACAGTAATACGAAGGCGAGGATCCACATTGCGTTACGCCAACCATCGCGCGCGATGAACTCCTGGAACGGCAAGATGATCGCTTCGCGCATGGTCTTCGGCGGCGAGCCGTACACGGTCGGCTCCCTGATCAGCAAGGTGCAGACCAGGCCTGGCAGCATGAAGGCGGCCGTGATCCAGAAAACGGGCTGCCACGGCATGCGGTCGGCCAGGATCAGCGACAGCGCACCCGGCACCATGCCCGCCACTTTATACGCGTTGACGATGACGGCGGCGCCCAGGCCCTGCTCGTTATCGCTGAGGATTTCGCGCCGGTAGGCGTCGATGACGATGTCCTGGCTGGCCGACAGGAAGGCCACGCCGCCGGCGGCCGCCGCGATCAGGCCGATCTGCGTGAGCGGATCGAGCATGCCCATGCCGCCGATGGAAAAGAACAGCGCCACTTGCGTCAGGGCCATCCAGCCGCGCCGGCGTCCCAGTCCCAGGATGCGGTAGCGGTCCATCAGGGGCGCCCACAGGAATTTCCAGATGTACGGGAACTGCACCAGGGCGAACAACCCCAGCGCCTTGACGTTCAAGCCCGACTTGGCCAGCCATGCCTGCAGCAGGTACAGCAGGATGAACAGGGGCAAGCCGGAACTGAAGCCCAGCACCAGCACGGCCAGCATGCGGCCATTGGCATAGGAACGCCAGCCTGGCGCCGGGCTTGTGGTCATCAATGCACCGCTTTTTTACGCAGGCGAAAGACGGCCAGGTCGCCGCGCAGGTTCGGCAGCACGGAGACCATCTTGCCTTCGGCCAGGGCCACGCATTCGATCACTTCCAGGCCGCATTCCTCGGCCAGTTCGCGGAAGTCATTGATGGTTGCGCAGCGTACGTTGGGCGTGTCATACCACTGGTAAGGCAGCGATTTCGACACGGGCATGCGGCCTTTGAGCAGCGCCACGCGGTGCGGCCAGTAGGCGAAGTTGGGGAACGAGACGATGGCCTCGGCGCCCACGCGCACGATGTCGCGCAGCAACGGCTCCACCTGCTTCATCATCTGCAAGGACGACAGGCACAGCACCGTATCGAAGCTGTTGTCGCCAAAGATGGCCAGGCCCTTCTCCATGTCTTGCTGGATCACGTTCACGCCGCGCACGGTACTGGCCAGCACCTTGTCGTCGGCGATCTCGATGCCGTAGCCGCTGCACTCCTTGTCGCTTTGCAGATACTGCAGCATCACGCCTTCGCCGCAGCCCACGTCCAGCACATGCGCGTTATTCGGCACCCAGTGGGCGATGAAGGCCAGGTCGGGGCGCAGCGCGCTCAATTCGTCAAAAGTCATGCGGTCTCCTTCGCGCCCTGGCGGACGGCGGTGTGCTGTGCAGGAGCGGGCAAGCCCGCCCCGATGTCGTTCCATACCTGGCCATAATAGGCGCGCACCATGTTCATGTAGCGCGCATCTTCCAGCAGGAAGGCGTCGTGGCCGTGCGGCGCATCGATTTCCGCATACGTGACCTGGCGGCGGTTGCATACGAGCGCTTCGACAATCTCCCGGCTGCGCTCGGGCGAAAAGCGCCAGTCGGTGGAAAACGAGGCGAGGAAGAACTTGGCCTTCGTGCCCGACAGGGCCTTGGCCAGGTCGCCGCCATGCGCGCGCGCCGGATCGAAATAATCGAGCGCCTTGGTGATCAAGAGATACGTGTTGGCGTCGAAGTATTCGGAAAACTTGTCGCCCTGGTAGCGCAGATACGATTCGATCTCGAAGTCGATGCCGAAGCCGAATTTGTAGTCGCCCGTCTGCGCCGCGTCGCGCAGCTTGCGGCCGAATTTCTCTGCCATGTCATCGTTCGACAGATACGTGATGTGGCCCACCATGCGCGCCACGCGCAAGCCGTTCTTCGGCACCACGCCATGGGCATAGAAATCGCCGCCATGGTAATCGGGATCGGACAGGATGGCCTGGCGCGCCACGTCATTGAAGGCGATATTCTGCGCCGACAGCTTGGCCGTCGAGGCGATCACCACGCAGTGGCGCAGGCGCTCGGGGAACATGATGCTCCACGCCAGCGCCTGCATGCCGCCCAGGGATCCCCCCATCACGGCGGCAAACTGCCTGACGCCCAGTTCATCGGCCAGGCGCGCCTGCGCGCTGACCCAGTCTTCCACCGTGACGACGGGGAAGGAGGCGCCATACGGCTTGCCGGTGGCGGGATTGGTGTGCATGGGGCCCGTCGAACCGAAGCAGGAACCCAGGTTGTTGACGCCGATGACGAAGAATTTGTTGGTGTCGAGCGGCTTGCCGGGACCAACCATATTGTCCCACCAGCCCGTGCTTTTCGGTTCGTCCGCGTAGACGCCGGCCACGTGGTGCGAGGCGTTCAGGGCGTGGCAGACCAGCACCGCGTTCGATTTGTCGGCGTTCAGGGTGCCGTAGGTTTCATACATCAACATATAGTCTTGCAGCGATGCTCCGCTTTGCAGCTGCAAGGGTTGCGCAAAATACATGGTTTGCGGCGAAACGATTCCAATGGATGACATGTGTGTCGGTTTATAAAAGGAGGTTGGCCCCACGGGCCATAGTCGATGCAGCACCGCGATGATAGGTGCTGCAACTTTAGCATCAGGACACATCTTGCCGCGCGCGATGTGTCCTGATGCTGATAGGGTGACAGTTTACATGAGCTGCAACTGTTGTACGGCTTCCGCGATCACATTTGGTTCCATGGAACGCATAATTTTGCGCATTTGTGGCGCAATCAGGCCCAGGTCGCTGTTGAGGATCTCTTGCTTGACCGCCAATAGTTGCGCCGGATGCATGGAAAACTCGCGCAGTCCCATGCCCAGCAGCAAGCGCGTGAGCTTCACGTCGCCCGCCATTTCGCCGCAGACGGCCACGTCGATGCCCGCCTTGTGGCCGGCGGCGATCGTCATGGAGATCAGTTGCAGCACGGCCGGGTGCAGCGGGTTGTACAAATGCGCCACCTCATAATCGACGCGGTCGATGGCCAGCGTGTACTGGATCAAGTCATTCGTGCCGATCGACAGGAAATCCATGCGTTTGACAAACATGGGCAGGGCCAGCGCCGCGGCCGGGATCTCGATCATGGCGCCCACTTCGACCTCGTCGTCGAACTTGACGCCCTCCTCGCGCAGGCTGGCCTTGGCTTGCGCGATCATGGCCAGCGACTGGTCGATCTCGAACGCATGCGCCAGCATGGGAATCAGGATGCGCACCTTGCCGAAGGCGGAGGCGCGCAAAATGGCCCGCAGCTGCGTCAGGAACAGTTGCGGCTCGGCCAGGCAGTAACGGATGGCGCGCAAGCCCAGGGCGGGATTCAATGCCGTATGGTCGGCCTGGTCGAGCGGCTTGTCGGCGCCGATGTCCAAGGTGCGGATCGTCACCACGCGTCCCTTCATCGACTGCACCGTGTTGCGGTAAGCCTCGAACTGCTCGTCCTCGGTGGGTATCTTGTGGGCGCGGCCCATGAACAGGAATTCGGAGCGGAACAGGCCCACGCCGCTGGCGCCCGATTCCAGCGCAAACGGGCAATCCTCGGGCAACTCGATATTCGCCAGCAGGGTGATGGGCGTGCCGCATTTGGTCACGGCCGGCGTCTTTTTCAGCTTGCCCAGCTTTTTGCGCGCGCGCTGCATGGCCGTCTGGCGTTCGCGGTACTGTTCCAGCACCAGGACGCTGGGGTTGGCGATGACGACGCCGGCATCGCCGTCGATGATCAGCCAGTCGTCCTGCTCGATCAGCATCGACGCCTGCGACATGCCGACGGCGGCCGGGATATCCAGGCTGCGCGCGACGATGGCCGTGTGCGAGTTCTGCCCGCCCACGTCGGTGATGAAGCCGATGAAGGAACGGTCGCGGAACTGCAGCATGTCGGCCGGCGAGATGTCGTGCGCGACGACGATCATCTGCGCCATCAATTCATCTTCGGCGGCCGCCTTGGGCAACAGCTGCTCGGTGCCCAGCAAGACTTTCAAGACGCGTTCGGCAACCTGCTGGATGTCGGCCTTGCGTTCGCGCAGGTACGGGTCTTCGATTTCGTCGAACTGGGCCGACAATTCATCGATCTGCGTGAGCAGCGCCCATTCGGCGTTGTAGTGGCGCTTGCGGATGATGTCGAGCGGCGCTTCGGAAATCATCGGATCGGACAGGATCAGCGCGTGCACGTCGATGAAGGCGCCCAGTTCCGTGGGCGCATCCTTGGGCAGCTCGTTCCAAAGGGTTTGCAGTTCCTTGTGGACGGTGGCGATGGCGCTTTGCAGGCGCTGGACTTCCGCTTCGATCTGTTCCTGGGCGACCAGGTAATGTTTGACGTCAAGGGCGGCCGGCGCCAGCAGATGAGCGCGGCCAATGGCGATGCCGCGGGAGACCGGGATGCCGTGGAGCGTGAAAGATGCCATGGGGTGACCTGTCGGAATGCG
Source organism: Janthinobacterium sp. MP5059B (assembly GCF_001758645.1). Classification (NCBI taxonomy): domain Bacteria; kingdom Pseudomonadati; phylum Pseudomonadota; class Betaproteobacteria; order Burkholderiales; family Oxalobacteraceae; genus Janthinobacterium; species Janthinobacterium sp. MP5059B. The sequence continues at coordinate 259,110 of NZ_LRHX01000002.1, forward strand.
GCTGCGGCTGCGTTCGGCGGGCATTACTCGCCTTCGCCAAACCTGTCATTAATCAGGGCGGTGAGCGCATCGACACATGCCAGCTCATCATCGCCCTCGGCTTCCAGGGTCACTTTCGCGCCCTTGCCGGCGGCCAGCATCATCACGCCCATGATGGACTTGGCGTTGATGCGGCGCGCGTTGCGGGTCAGCCAGACGTCGCTCTTGAACTTGGCGGCGAGCTGGGTAAATTTGGCGGAAGCGCGTGCGTGCAATCCCAGCTTGTTGATGATTTCGAGTTCTTTTTGAATCATTTTTGTATGGTCTCTATCCCTGAATGCACTACGCTGATGACAATCTTGGCCTATAAAACCCGCCGCCTTCAGGGCGGCGGCCATGTACTTCCTTATTCGCCCACGCGGATGCGGTTATCGACGCGCACGGCGCCGCTTTGCGCACCGGCCAGCGCCATCTCCACCACCACGTCGAGCGTGTCGCGGCGATACGTGATGGCGCGCAGCAGCATCGGCAGGCTGATGCCGGCGATGACTTCCACCCGACCCGCATCGGCCAGCTTGTTGCAGCAGTTCGACGGCGTGCCGCCCTTCACGTCGGTAATCACCAGCACGCCGGAGCCGTCATCGAGGCGGCAGATGGCGTCCGACGCCAGCTTCTGCACTTCCGCCAGGTCCTGGTCGGCGACGACGTCGATGGCTTCAAAACGTTCCGTTGGCCCGCGAAACACATGCGCGCAAGCGGCGATGAATGCCTGTCCCAGCGGTGCATGTGTCATGAGCAAAATCCCTACCATAGTCATTCCACTTTCTAGCGCTGCTGTGTTTGCGCAACGCCATGCTCGACGGCGTCGACAAACATGGCAGCCACGTCAAAACCCGTCTGCTGCATGATTTCCTGGAAGCAGGTCGGGCTGGTGACATTGACTTCCGTCAGATAGTCGCCGATCACGTCCAATCCTACCAGCATCAGGCCGCGCGCGGCCAGGATCGGGCCCAGCTTTTCAGCGATTTCCAGGTCGCGCGCCGTCAATGGCTGCGCTACGCCCGTGCCGCCGGCGGCCAGGTTGCCCCGCACTTCGCCCGCCTGCGGGATACGCGCCAACGAAAACGGCACCGGCTTGCCCCCGATCACGAGGATACGCTTGTCGCCCTTGTCGATGTCGGGGATAAACCGCTGCGCCATGATGGTTTGCGCGCCGTTCTCGCTCAGGGTCTCGATGATGGCGCCCAGGTTCAGGCCATCGGCCTTGACGCGGAAAATGCCCGTGCCGCCCATGCCGTCGAGCGGCTTGAAGATGACGTCCTGGTGCTTGGCGTGGAAGGCGCGCAGGCGCGCTTCGTTCGACGTCACCAGGGTCGGCGAGGTGAATTCGGAAAACTGGGCGATGGCCAGTTTTTCATTGTTGTCGCGGATGGCGGACGGCTTGTTGAAGACGCAAGCGCCCTGCTTTTCCGCCAGCTCCAGCAGATACGTGCCGTACACGTATTCCATGTCGAACGGCGGATCCTTGCGCTCGATGATGGCATCCAGGGCCGACAGGCGTACTTCCTCGGTGGAGACCACCTTGTACCAGTCGTGTTCGTCGCCCGTCAGCTCGATGTGCTGTACCCGTGCCGTGACGATGCCCTCTTCCAGCGCCATGTCCTTCTGTTCGAAGGCGTACACGGCGTGGCCGCGTCTGGCCGCCTCGCGCATCATGGCGAAGGTGGAATCTTTGTAAGTCTTGAAGCCTGCCAGCGGGTCGGCAAGGAATGCAATTTTCATGGTGCGTCCAATCGGGGAGCCTGGATAAGGAATGCTTGATTCTAGCCGAGATCGCCAGGCGCGGTAGTCGCCGCGCCCGGCAAGCCTCCGCGATGGATCAATACACCTCGGGATTCGGGTCCGTGCGCTCCATTTCCAGCGACGCGGCCAGCAAGGCCAGGCGCGCCACCACGCCATACACGTAGAAGCGGTTCGGCGCGGCCGTGCCCGGCTTGGCCTTCAAGTCCGGCACGGCATGCTGCTGGGCAAATGCCAGCGGCACGTACTGCGAACCGGGCGCGTTCAGGTTCTGGTCCACGCCACGCTCAGCATGTACGCGGTAGAAACCGCCCACCACGTAGCGGTCGATCATGTAGACGACCGGTTCGGCCACGGCATCCTTGATGCTTTCAAAGGTCGGCACGCCTTCCTGGATGATCACGTCGGTGACGACTTTGCCATCCTTGACGATGGACATCTTGTCACGCTGCTTGCGCGACAGGTCGCGCACTTCGCTGGCGTCGCGCACCGTCATGATGCCCGTACCATACGTGCCCGCATCGGGCTTGACGATGACGAAAGGCTTTTCCTTGATGCCGTATTCCTTGTATTTCTTGCGGATCTTGGCCAGCAGCACGTCGACGCTGGCGGCCAGCGCATCTTCGCCCTCGCCTTCCTGGAAGTTGACGTCGCTGCACTTGGCGTGGAAGGGATTGAGCATCCACGGATCGACATCGATCATCTTGCCGAATTTTTTCACCACTTCATCGTAAGCCGTGTAGTGGTTGCTCTTGCGGCGCAAGGCCCAGCCCGCGTGCAAGGGCGGCAGCAGGCTTTGCTCATGAATATTTTGCAAGATATCGGGGATGCCGTCTGACAAGTCGTTATTCAGAAGAATCGTGCACGGGTCGAAATCCTTCAAGCCCAGGCGGCGGCCATTGTTCAGACGCACGAGCGGCTCGATGACGAGCATGTTGCCATCTGGCAACGCCAAAGGTGTCGGCTGGGTGATGTCGGGCGACCAGGAGCCGAAACGCACGTGCAGCCCCGTCTGGCGGAAGATCTGCATCAGGCGCGCCACGTTCTGCAGATACTGCGGCGTGGTGTTGTGCAATTCCGGCACGATCAGCAGGTTGCGGGCGTCCGGGCAATACTTGTCGATGGCGGCCATGGCCGCCTGCACGGACAAGGGCAGCATTTCCGTGGCCAGGTTATGGAAACCGCCTGGGAACAGATTGGTATCGACGGGCGCCAGCTTGTAGCCGGCGTTACGCAAGTCTACCGAGCAATAGAAGGGCGGCGTGTGTTCTTGCCACTCCATGCGAAACCAGCGCTCAATGGCCGGCGTCGCGGCCAGAATCTTTTTTTCGAGGTCGAGCAGCGGTCCGGTCAGGGCCGTGACGAGATGGGGAACCATAGTTACATCCTTAAATTATGTGCAGTATTCAAAAAAGCACACAGAACTGCCGACTATATTACCGTGTAAGTACCCCAAATCGGGGCAAAAGCCTTGTTTTAAAGACCTTTTACATTCCCACAACGAAAAAAAGGCACCTCAATGAGGTGCCTTTTCCGGCCGGACATGCCGCGCCGGGGCGCTGGCATGCCAGATAATGACTATTTAGCCATGATACGCTTGCTCGCCGTGGCTGGTGATATCGAGGCCTTCGCGCTCTTCTTCTTCCGGTACGCGCAGGCCGATGACGATGTCGACCAGTTTATAGGCAATGACGGAGACGATGGCCGACCAGAGGATGGTGGTGCCTACCGCTTGCGCCTGCACCCACACCTGGTGGCCGATCGAGTACGGATCCGCCGACATCTTGTTGGTGACATAGTCGAATACGCCCTGGCCGCCCAGTTGTGGCGCAGCAAACACACCCGTCAGCAAGGCACCGAGGATACCGCCCACGCCATGCACGCCGAACACGTCGAGCGAATCATCGGCGCCGATCAGGCGTTTCAGGCCATTCACGCCCCACAGGCAGACGACACCGGCCAGCAAGCCGATGACCAGGCCGCCCATCGGGCCGACAAAGCCGGCCGCCGGGGTGATCGCCACCAGGCCGGCCACGGCGCCGGACGCGCCACCGAGCATGGAAGGCTTGCCTTTGCTGATCCACTCGCCAAACACCCACGACAGGGTGGCGGCGGCCGTTGCCAGCAAGGTGTTGACGAAGGCCAGGGCAGCCACGTCGCCCGCTTCCATCGAGGAGCCGGCATTGAAACCGAACCAGCCCACCCACAGCAGCGACGCGCCGATCATGGTCATCGTCAGCGAGTGCGGTGCCATCGATTCGCGGCCGTAGCCGACGCGTTTGCCGATCATGATGGCGCCCACCAGGCCGGCGACAGCGGCATTGATGTGCACCACGGTGCCGCCGGCGAAGTCCAGCGCGCCTTTTTGCCAGATCCAGCCCGCCTTCAGGGCTTCGCTGGCCGAGGTGGCGGCGCTGGTGATCAGGTCAGGACCGGTCCAGAACCACACCATGTGGGCTGCAGGCAGGTAGGCGAACGTGAACCACAGCACGACGAAGGCCAGCACGGCGGAAAACTTGGCGCGCTCGGCAAAGGCGCCAACGATCAGTGCGCAGGTGATGGCGGCAAACGTGCCCTGGAAAGCAACGAAGACGAACTCGGGAATGACCACGCCCTTGCTGAAGGTGGCGGCGGCGGCAAACGTACCCTTGGCCGGATCCCAGATACCATTCAGGAACAGGCGGTCGAAGCCACCGAAGAAGGCGGTTTTTTCCGTGAAGGCGATCGAGTAGCCGTAGATACACCACAGCACGATGACCAGCGCGAACACCATGAACACCTGCATCAGCACCGACAGCATGTTTTTCGAGCGCACCAGCCCACCGTAGAACAGGGCCAGGCCGGGGATCGTCATCAAGATCACCAGCAAGGTGCTGATCATCATGAAACTGGTGTCGCCCTTGTTGGCGACAGGCGCGGCGGCTGGCGCGGCAGCCGCCGGGGCCGGAGCGGCGGCGGCAGGCGCTGCGTCAGGAACCGGCGTGACGGCGGGAGCGGCGACGGCCGTGGTTGTGGCCGCCTCCGTCTTGGCAGGCGCATCGGCAAAGCTTGGCGTGGCAATGCCAAACGCACACAGGCAGGCTATCCCAGCTAGCAATTTTGTTATATTTTTATGCATCAATATTCCCCTTAGAGCGCTTCGTTGCCGGTTTCACCGGTACGGATGCGGATGACCTGTTCCAGGTTGTAGACGAAAATCTTGCCATCACCGATTTTACCGGTACGCGCGGCACCTTCGATCGCTTCGATGGCCTGGTCGACAATGGCGTCATCGACGGCCGCTTCGATCTTGGTCTTTGGCAAGAAATCAACGACATACTCGGCGCCACGGTAGAGTTCCGTGTGGCCTTTCTGGCGGCCGAAGCCCTTGACTTCCGTGACGGTAATGCCTTGCACATTGATAGCCGACAAAGCCTCGCGTACTTCGTCCAGTTTGAACGGTTTAATGATTGCGGTAATCATTTTCATGGCAGTCTCGCTTAAAAAGTTTTGGACACGGTCAGCACGAGACCGGATTTCGCCAGATTCTTGCCGTTCGGTGCCAGCGATACGATATTGGCCTTGACGGCCGCCAGGGAAACGGTCGCCACGCCGAAGTCCTTGGTCACGCCAATCTTGTAATCGCTGTAGCTGAGGGAATCATTGTGCTCGACCTTCTGACGTCCGACATGCAGGTTCAGCATGTAGCCATCATGCACCTCGACGTTGGCACCCACATCGAGGTAGCCGCTGTTCTTGCTGTCGGCGACACCGAACAGATTCGTCGTCGAATGCGAGTATTTGACATATATCGGGCCATAGCCGAGTTGGCCGTACAGCTCGAAGGTGTTGGCATTGGTGCTCAGTCCATTCGAGGGATAGAAATAGTACAGGCCGCCCACGTCATAGGTAAAATCCTTGCTGATCTCGCCCCGCTTGCCGCCGTAGATATCCCATTCCAGATTGGTGTCGCCGCCGCCATCCTTGATCCATTTGATACTCGACAACCAGGTGCCCACATACAGGCCCGTCGGGTTATGGGTATAGTCGGCACCGCCGCTGATGGCCGGTTTCAAGCGGCTTTGCGACAGGCCGCGGTAACGGTAGTCGCTGGTCAGCGCCACGTTATAGCTCACCACGTTATCAGGCACGGCTTCGGCCGCAGCAGGCGCCGCCACTGCATCCTGGGCTATGGCGCTACCGCACATGGCGGTCATGGCCAGCGTCAACGCTGCAGCTAAAGTCATGTTCTTGGACAGATTCTTCATGGCGATTCCCTTTTATTGAACTTTTAAAGCGGTTGAGGTTTAAAATCTTGGCTGGAGATCACAAAGCGTTCATACCTTCTTTAGCAGAATACGTGCCAGCTCCATTGCCACCTTGACAGGTGCGTTTCCGGCCATACATACCCTGCAAGCCTCTGGGCATGCGGGTACGGGCTGCTAAAGCATTGTGAATTTGCCCAGATTCGCACCAGATTAACGCCGCTGTGCACCGCAATGGTGCGATGCACAGGCCGCACCATAAAAGGACTGACCATGGACATGAATACCTTCTTTAACGATTTGCAAGGCAAGATCCATCAAGCCATCGAAAACTCGCCGGCCAAGGATATCGAGAAAAACGTGAAATCTATGATGACCCAGGGCTTCGCCCGCCTCGATCTCGTCACGCGCGAGGAATTCGATATCCAGGCGCAAGTACTGGCCAAGACCCGCGCCAAACTGGACGCACTGGAATTGCGCCTGATCGAACTGGAAACGCGCCTGAACGACACCAAGGCGTAAACTGCGTCCGGCAGGGCCCGTTATTGACGGCCTTGCTGGCATACCTCAAGCCTGGCGGCGTTTCAAGCGCTAGACTGATCCTGCCCGCGCCCGCGCTACAGGGGAGTCTGATGAGCCTGGCCGTCCTGAAAAGCCGCGCCCTGGCCGGCATGGAGGCGCCCGAGGTAAGTGTCGAAGTCCACCTTGCCAACGGCTTGCCTTCGTTTACGATTGTCGGCTTGCCGGATACGGAAGTGAAGGAGTCGCGCGACCGTGTTCGTGCCGCGTTGCAAAACTGCGGCTTTGAAATGCCGGCGCGTCGCATCACGGCCAATCTGGCGCCAGCAGACTTGCCCAAGGAATCGGGCCGCTTCGACTTGCCCATTGCACTGGGCATCCTGGCCGCCTCCGGCCAGTTGCCGGGCGATCAATTACATCACTATGAATTCGCGGGCGAACTGTCGCTCTCAGGCCAGTTGCGTCCCATCCGCGGCGCCCTGGCCATGACCTTTGCCATGCAGCGCAGCCAGTCGGGCACGCCACGCGTCTTCATCCTGCCGCAGGCGAACGCGGACGAGGCCGCTCTCGTCGGCGATGCCTGCATCTATCCCGCCCACAGCCTGCTCGAGGTCTGCGCGCATTTTGCCGCGCATACCAGCCAGACCGCCCTGCAACGCCACCAGCCCGTGCTGGCAGCGCACGCTTTTCCGTATCCCGACTTTGCCGACGTGCAGGGGCAGCAGCAGGCGCGGCGGGCACTGGAAGTGGCGGCAGCGGGCGGTCACAACGTCTTGATGGTGGGGCCGCCAGGCGCAGGCAAGACCATGCTGGCCAGCCGCTTTCCCGGCGTGCTGCCGCCCATGAGCGATGAAGAAGCGCTGGAATCGGCTGCCGTGCATTCGCTGGGCGGCCACTTCAAGGTGGAACACTGGAAACGGCGACCCTATCGTGCCCCGCACCAGACGGCATCCGGCGTGGCACTGGTGGGTGGCGGCAACGTGCCGCGCCCGGGAGAAATCTCGCTGGCCCACTGCGGCGTGCTGTTTCTCGATGAAATTGCCGAATTCCAGCGCCGGGTACTCGATGTGCTGCGCCAGCCCATGGAGTCGGGCGTGATCAGCATTTCACGCGCGGCCCGCCAGGCCGAGTTTCCTGCCCGCTTTCAACTGATCGCCGCCATGAATCCCTGCCCGTGCGGCTATCTGGGGCACGCTTCCGGCCGTTGCCGCTGCACGCCAGACGCCGTGCTGCGCTATCACAATCGCCTGTCCGGCCCGCTGCTCGACCGTATCGACCTGCAGATTGAAGTGGCCGCCATGCCACCGGCAGCGCTGGGCCGGCAGGCCGGTGCCGGAGAATGCACGCAGCGGATCGCCACGCGGGTAGCGGCAGCCTATGCCTTGCAGCTGGCGCGCCAGGGAAAATCAAACCAGCGGCTGAGCAACACGGAAATAGAGCAGCATTGTCGCCTTGAAACGCATGGCGAACAGCTGCTGCATGGCGCCATGACGCGTCTGCACTGGTCCGCGCGCACCTATCACCGGGTACTGCGCGTGGCGCGCAGCATCGCGGACCTGGCGGGAAGCCCGGCCATCGCGCAGCCGCACGTTGCCGAAGCGATCCAGTACCGGCGCGTACTGCGTGAAATATAAGGCGGCCAATGAGCCCCTCGCGTGCGCGATTGCGCGTGATGGACGACGCTGCTACCATCTGCTGATGAAAAAAACATCACTTGCCCTCTTTCTGGCGACGCTCGCGGCTGCCAGCGTCCTGTCCGCCTGTAGTCCGAAATTCGACTGGCGCGACTATCGCAGCCCCGATGCCCAGTTCACGGCCCTGTTTCCGGGCAAGCCGGCCGTGCTGACGCGCGAGATCGATCTCGATGGCAAGAAAGTCAGCCTGACCATGACGGCCAGCGAGGTCGATGGCAATACCTTCGCCATTGGCAGCGCCGTGCTCGACAGTGCGGAACAGGCGCAAGCGGCCCTGCCCGCCATGCAGATGGCACTGCTGAAAAATATCAACGGTACCGTGCGCAGCGAAAAATCGGCGTCGGCGGCCAGCAGCACGGCGGCCGGCAGCCATCAACGCAGTTCGCTGAGCATCGAAGCGACGGGGACGCAGCAGGGCAAGCCCGTCCTGCTGGTCGGCCGTTTTGTGGCGCAGGACAAACGCATCTTCCAGGTCATCATTCTCGGTGAAGAAAGCAAGCTGTCGCGTGACACCATCGACACCTTCATGGACTCCGTGAAACTGGATTGAGACTTAACGATCGCTTAAACGGGTGTTTTCACGATAAACAAGCTCTTGTAAATGCGTGCGGTGTCCAACAGATGGCCCTATCCGGCTTGCAAATGTGCAATCCGGGCAATCGGACGGCCTGTGCGACATTTCAAGTCGTGATATTGTTTCGTCACTAACAACAAGTTTCAGAAAGCGCTTATGTTGATCTCATTCAAATCCAAATCCTCCCCAGAAGTGCTGATGTACCAGGAACATGCCCAACGCATCCTCGACATCCTGCACAAGAACCCCACGCGCGGCGTCATCACGCCAGCTGAAGCGGGCGATGCCCTGGCCCTGCTGGAAAAAGAAGTCGCGGAAAGCAAATTGCATCCGGAAAACGACATCGAACACGATGCACATACCCCGGAAACCCTGGAAGATGGCGAAACGGGCGCTCATGCGCGCGCGCAAAAAGTGCATTTTTCGCAGCGCGCCTATCCCTTGATGGAAATGCTGCGCTCGGCCAAGGCGGAAAATGAAAGCATCACCTGGGGCATCTGATCCGATGAATGCTGCAGACGAAAAAAAACCCCGCACACGCGGGGTTTTTTTATATAACAAGCCTGACGATAACCTACTTTCACACTGGTTGCAGCACTATCATCGGCGCAAAGTTGTTTCACGGTCCTGTTCGGGATGGGAAGGGGTGGGACCAACTTGCTATGGTCATCAGGCATAACTTTTTCAACAGCCTGCTCCCAACGGGGCAGCAAACCATCTGATCTGAGGAGGCGAATTATATAGCAATTTGCCTGAAGATGGGACTAAAAGTGGGCTTTTATCGCGACAAAAGCACCGGACGAAAAAAAACCCGCCAATTTCTTGACGGGTTTTTCTCTACTGCGAATAACAAGCCTGACGATAACCTACTTTCACACTGGTTGCAGCACTATCATCGGCGCAAAGTTGTTTCACGGTCCTGTTCGGGATGGGAAGGGGTGGGACCAACTTGCTATGGTCATCAGGCATAACTTGTACTGGCGTTTGTCTCCTGTAGGACGACAAGGCCATGAATCTGGAAGAAGCAAAGA
>NZ_LRHX01000003.1:0-90364 GCF_001758645.1 Janthinobacterium sp. MP5059B
AACCCGAAGGCCTTCTTCACTCACGCGGCATTGCTGGATCAGGCTTTCGCCCATTGTCCAAAATTCCCCACTGCTGCCTCCCGTAGGAGTCTGGACCGTGTCTCAGTTCCAGTGTGGCTGGTCGTCCTCTCAGACCAGCTACTGATCGATGCCTTGGTAGGCTTTTACCCTACCAACTAGCTAATCAGATATCGGCCGCTCCACGAGCATGAGGTCTTGCGATCCCCCACTTTCATCCTTAGATCGTATGCGGTATTAGCGTAACTTTCGCTACGTTATCCCCCACTCTAGGGTACGTTCCGATATATTACTCACCCGTTCGCCACTCGCCACCAGAGCAAGCTCCGTGCTGCCGTTCGACTTGCATGTGTAAGGCATGCCGCCAGCGTTCAATCTGAGCCAGGATCAAACTCTTCAGTTTAATCTCTGTTACTTTGCCGTTTTACCGGCACCATCATTGCTGATGGGTCGCTCACTCAAAAAACTGACAGGCTACTTCCGAAGAAGTATCCTATTTCATTATTTCTTGTGAACATTTGATATTTTAAGTTTTACAGCGATCCGAAGATCCCTGCTGCACTTACATCAAATGCCCACACTTATCGACTGTTAATTGTTAAAGAACTGTATTCGGTTACTGCTTTCGCGCCATCAACAAAGCGTTGTGTTTGTCAGCTGCGAAGAAGGAAGAGTATGAAGCATTTCAGCACAATCGTCAACACCTTCTTTTCTACTACCCAGCCCCTGAAGGCTGTCCCTTTTCTGCCGCAAACTAGTGCGTCTCATTGGGGAGGCGAACTATAGCAAAGCGCCCCAGCGGAAGCAAGGCTTTTCCCGGGTATTTGCGGCCAACTGCTACAATTTCGCCCCCTCAGCGCACATTCGCGTCCCACCATAGAAGATTCACCATGAAACAACAAGCTCAAAGATCAGGCCTGACCCTGAAACGGGCTGGCTTTACCACTGGCTTCGGCGTGCTCGCCGCCACCCTCGGTTCCGCAGTCGGTCTCGGCAATATCTGGAAATTCCCCTACCTGACGGGCGCCAATGGCGGCGCGGGCTTCCTGCTCATCTATCTGCTCGCCACCTTATTAGTAGGGTTGCCCGTGATGATCGCGGAAATCACCCTGGGACGCCGCGCCAAGGTCAACCCGATCTCCACCATGGAACAGCTGGCGCCCAAGGGCAAGCCCTGGTGGCTGGTCGGCGTCATCGGCATGATCGCCGCCTTCCTGATCGTGGCGTTCTATTCGGAGGTAGTGGGCTGGGTGTTTGCGTATATCGCCAAGGCCATCGATGGTTCCATCCTCAGCAGCGACAAGCTGGTAACAGAAGCGGCCTTCGCTTCGCTGATCAGCAATCCCCTGCAATCGCTGTTGTGGCAATGGGGCGTGCTGCTGTTTATCGGCGGCATATTGATGTTGGGCGTGACCAAGGGCATCGAAGCGATCGCCAAGAAACTGATGCCGCTGCTGTTCCTGCTGTTGCTCCTGCTGTGCGCGGTCAGCCTGTCGCTCGATAAAGCGGGCGAAGGACTGGCGTTCCTGTTCCGCCCTGATTTTTCCAAGCTGACGGCCTCCGTCGTGCTGACGGCCATGGGTCTGGCCTTCTTCAAATTGTCTGTTGGCATGGGTACGATGATGACGTACGGCAGCTATTTCCGTGACGACCAGAATATCCCCGTCACCACCTTGCGCGTGATGGCGGCCGACCTCGGTGTATCCATGCTGGCCGGTATCGCCATCTTCCCCGCCGTGTTCACCTTTGGTTTCGCCCCCAGTGCGGGGCCGTCGCTGGTGTTCATCACCATCCCCGCCGTGTTCTCGCAAATTCCGATGGGACAAGCTCTGATGGTGGTGTTCTTCATCCTGGCTGCCGTGGCCGCCACGGGGGCGATGCTGTCGCTGATGGAAGTGCCCGTCGTGATTTTCCATGAACGTTTCGGCTGGACGCGCACCAGGGCCACCATCGTGACCATGCTGCTGCTGGCCGTGCTCGGTTCCGTATGCGCCCTGAGTAACAGCAGCCTGGCAGACTTCAAGCTGTTTAACTTGAATATGTTTGATCTGTTCGACTTCGTCTCGTCGAATATCTTCCTGCCCGTCGGCGGCATCGCGATTGCCTTGTTTACAGGCTGGGCCTGGGGCAAGGACCATTTCATTGATGCGATCGGCAACCATGGCCAGCTGCAAAATAAAACCCTGGCGCATGTGCTGCTGTTCCTGCTGCGCTTTGTCTCGCCCGTGCTGATCCTGATCGTGATGCTGAAGGGTTTACAGGTCTTCTAATCAGAGAACCCGGGTGTAGGTCTGGCGCACCAGCACCCGGTCGCCGCAATCGAAATGCCACCATTCGCTGTTGATGCCGAAGAAGCCCGCCTGGAACATGGCGTCGCGCAACAGGCGGCGGTGCGCCACGTGTTCCTCGGAAATGTCCCCTTTCTCCAGCAAAACCAACTCCAGTGCCGGGTGCGAGCGCTCACTTAAATCGTCAAAGCCAGTCCCCATGTCCAGTTCCTGCCCATCCGGGCCGACGATGGTGATGTCGAGCGCCATGCCGAACGAGTGGATCGAGCCGCGCGACGGTTCGGCGATATAGCCCAGCAACTCCGTTCCTTGCAACGCATCCCACAATTGCTGCTGCACCCGTTGCGGACGCAGGGCATCGAGCACCAATAAATGATGATCGGGGCGCTTCACGGCCAGCCAGGCCACGGCTTTTTCCAGGGCGGCCGCCGCATCGCGGTGCAGCCAGGCGCAATCGATGGGACTGTATAAGTCGCGGCCGACGAAATTGTCGGGCGTGGCATAGCGCAAGTCGACGGCGATGCCGGCGATGCTGCTCAGGTGGCGAAATTGCGGATCGCTGCCGACCGCTTCTAATTGCAAACTTGCAACAGACATCAGACTCCTCTTTCCAGGCAGTTGCGCGCCGCCACGCCGATGCTGTCGGCCAGGCGCCGCGCGCCATGCGACAGCGGCGAGTGGCTCGCCGTCAATAAATACAGTTGGATGGGGATGGTGGGCGCCCAAGGACGGCGCTGCAGGCGCTCAGGCGAGCCGGACGCGGCAGTAAAAGGATCGACCACGGCCATGCCGGCGCCCGCTTCCACCAGGGAACGGGCGATTTGATAGGTCTGCACCACGGTAGAAAAGACGGGGTGGATATCCTGCGCCTCGCAGGCGGCGACCACCAGTTCGCCCAGTGGATCGTTGTCCGCATGGCCGATCAACTCGCCGTTCAGGCCATGCGCCGTCAACGGCGTGCCGCAATCGGCCGCATGCCAGGTGCCGGCCGGCGCAATCACCGTCATGACGCCCTGCGCGATGGGTTCAGCCACGATGCCCGGATGGCGCGGGTCTTGCAGCGACACGGCCAGATCCGCTTCACCGAGGCGCAGGGTATTGACGATCTCGCCCGTGTGGTGGGTAGCCAGCTGACAACGCGTGTGGGGAAAGTCGCGCCGCCACTCCGTCATGGCAAACGGCAAGACGCTGATGGCGATCGTCGGCGTGGAGACCAGGCGAATGGTTTCCACCGCATGACCCTTCAGGCTGGCTGCCAGGCGGCGGATACCCAATAAATCGCGGTTGAGCTTTTCCGTCTCGACAAACAAGCGGTGTGCCTCGGGCTTCGGATACAACTTGCCCCGTACGCGCTCGAACAGCGGCATACCCAGTTGCAATTCGCAATGCTGCAAGACCTTGGTCACGGCCGGCTGCGAAATATGCAGCACCTGGGCCGCACCGCTGATGGTGCCAACTTGCATGATGGCGTGAAACACTTCGATATGACGCAGCCGCATGAGCTATTCCTTTACCTTGCCGTGGCCACCTGGGCCTTCAACGTTCAGCATATAAGAAAAAGTCATGGGCTGGAACGGCTATGCTACTTTGCAACAACAGCTGGGGCCGGCGTCGTCAGCACTTCCAGCAGGGCCGCCGTTTCGCCATCGGGCGTGCCATCGAACAAGGTGTTGCGGTATTTCATCTGGAAAGCGATCAGCACATTGCGCGTCGCTTCATCGAAGACGCCCGTGTTCGGCGTCGCATAGCCGTGCTGGGCCAGCTTTTTCTGGAACCAGACGGCGTCCGGCACTTGCTGCTCAAAAATGAGGCGCTGCGCGGCAACACGGTTCGCGTCCGGCCAGACGATCAGGCCCGCATCGGCCAGCTGGCGCCAAGGGAACAGGGGGCCCGGGTCTTGCTTGCGCTGTGGGGCGATCTCGTTATGGCCAAGGATATTTTCCGGCGCGATGTTGTAGCGGGCCTGGATATCTTTCAGCAGTGGAATCAACTCATCGATCTGCGCTTGCGGGAATGGATACCAGAGGCGGCCTTCCGGCGTGTCCTTGTAGCCCGGGTTGACGATCTCGATACCGATCGAGCTGACATTCAGCTGTGTATAAGTCTTCCAGTTACTCACACCCGCATGATTGGCCTGGCGCGATTCGTCGACCAGCACGTAAAACTTCGGCTTGTCCGTGTCGGTCAGCAAATAATGGCTGCTGACCACTTGTTCCGTCAGGATCTTGATCGAGCGGGGCAGATCGCTGACCGTGTAATGGATGACGATGAATTTCACGCGCGGACTCTGGCTGCGCGCGTTCAAGCTGTGGTCGAGGTGCGGCGCGGGCGTGGTACAGGCGGAGAGCAGGGCCACCAGCAGGGCGAGGGCGATTTTTTTCATGAAAGATCCGTGTTCGGGTTGGTAAAATGTTCAGTTCTTGCCAGTACGCTGGCTGGCTGCCCGGGCTGCCACCTTGGCCGCAGCCTCATGCGAACGGGCAACTTTTTGCTCCATCATCAACGATACCGGCAAAGCGGCGCGCATGGCAACCGCGATGGACGGGTGCAATTGCGCTGCGCGGCCCGCCAGCACCACAGGACGGGAACCGTAGCGCGTCGTCAAGGCCAGCGCCAAACGCGCCAGTTCCTGTCCCGCGCGCTGCAAAATGTCCAGCGCCAGCGGGTCGCTTTCCGCACTGGCGGCCACGGCCAGCGCCAGCCGGCCGATGGCGCCCCGATCCTGGCCATACATGAAGGCACGCGACAGCGACCAGTCGCTGCCGCCCAATTGCGCAAACACGGCTTCGGCCATGGACGAGTCTTGCCAGCTGCCAGGCGCCTCGTCTTCGCGGCGCCAGATGTGGCGCAAGGCTTCGCGCGCGATCCAGTAACCGCCGCCGCCATCGTCAAGCAGCACGCCGCGCCCGCCTGCGCGGTGAAACACGCCATCCGCATCGATCCAGGCGGCAATCGAGCCCGTGCCAGCGTAGACCAGATATCCTTCGCCGGGTTCAAAACTGTCGCGATAAGCGATATCAATATCGTTGCCCAAGCGCACGTCGCCGGCGTCCAGCGCCAGCAACTCTGCCAGCATGGGCGCCAGCGCCACATCATCGCCGCCAAAGCCCGTCAAGCCCGCCACCACGGCACGCGGTTGGCCAACGGCCAGCACGGCCTCGCACAACCTGGAAAATGCGGCGTGCACGGCCACGCGGCCCGCTGCGCTGCTCATTTGCAAGGCAGACAAGCCCTCCACAGCCCCATCGGCCACGATGACGCCGTCCCCGTTGGCCAGGGCCCAACGCGTCTGCGTGCCGCCCGCGTCGATGCCCAGCCCCAGCACGGCAGTGTCAGTATTGGTTACAGGGAAGGAAATCATGGCATGAGTGTAAAGCCAAGCTGAGCTTGCAGGCATGAAAGCTTGCGCATGTTTCATGCCTGCAGGTTATGGACTAGCGGTGAACGGTCAACAACTACTTGGCGGGGGCCGTAAACGGTGCGCGCACGGTAACGCGGGGGCTTTCATTGCCGAGGCGGTCCACGGCGCTGACCACTACCGCATTGACTTTACCAATGGCATCGTCGACCAGGGTCAGCTCGCCTTGCACGCCCGTGACCACGGTAAAGCGCCAGTCTTCGCCGTAGCGGGCCCAGACCGCGTACTGCGCCACGGCTTTGCCGCCGCCCGCCGTCAATTTGATGTTCAGGCTGGTGGAATCGCGGCGCAAGGCCAGCACGGGCGTACCCGGTGCTTCCTTGCCCAGCCACGGCGTGGCGGGAATCAGGGCAGGGCTTTGATATACGGTCGCCTTGAGTTGCTCGCTGACACCCTTGCGGTTCTGCATCAGCGGCACCATGCTGAAATGCACTTGTCCATTCGCGCCGGGGCGCGTGCGCGTCACTTCGATCTGCTTGATGATCTCTTGCGGCGTGAAGGACTTGGCGGAATTGTCGATGCGGCTCGTGTATAAACCGGGCCACACGTGGCGGCCATACGGATTTTGCGCCAGCCAGTAGTCGAGCAGCACGCCAAACGCTTGCGGTGCCTGCGCCACGGGCCAGTACAACTGCGGCGACAGGTAATCGAGCCAGCCCTTGGCCAGCCACAGTTCCGCATCCGCATACAATTTATCGTACTGGCTGAAGCCAACGATGCCGGAAGGGCGGCGGTCAGGACGGCCGATGCCGAACGGGCTGATGCCGAAGCGCACCCAGCTCTTTTCGCGGTGGATGCCTGTATATAAGGCTTCGATCAGCTGGTTGACATTCTGGCGGCGCCAGGAAGGGCGGTCCAGCTGGCCACCGGCCAGCAAATATTGCTGCCAGGAAGGCTCATCGGGGAACGGCAGTTCGCGCTTGGCGCCGCCATTGCCCGCGTCCAGCGCGGCTGTTTCCGCACCGGCACCGGCGCCAGGCGCATCGATCGGGTACGGATAAAAGTAATCATCGATGTGCACGCCGTCGATATCGTAGCGGCGCACCACGTCCAGCACCACGTCCGTCGTGTGCCTGGAGGCGGCGGCGTCGCCCGGGTCCATCCACAGGTAGCGGCCGTATTGCTTGACGGACGCCGGGTTGGTGGAAGCGAAACTGTCGCGTGCCAGCGGCGACTTGGCCGTCGCGTGACGGGCACGGTAGGGGTTGAACCAGGCGTGCAATTCCAGGCCGCGCGCATGCGCCTGCGCCACCCAGAAGGCCAGCGGGTCATACATGGGCAACGGCGGCTGGCCTTGCTTACCGGTCAGATATTCCGACCACGGCTCCAGTTGCGATGGGTAAATCGTGTCGGCGCTGGGCCGCACCTGCAGCACAATCGCGTTCAGATTCAAGGACTTGGCGCGGTCGAGAATGGCCAGCGCTTCCGCTTGCTGCTTGGCGACAGGCAAATTGCTGCGGCTGGGCCAGTCGATATTGGCGACCGTCGAGACCCAGGCAGCGCGGAACTCGCGCGGCGCCGGCGGCGGCACTTCGCCCGTGATGTGCTGCACGGGCGGCACGGCCGGCAAACCCGCTTCGCCTGGCGTCACTGCGGAGGGCAGCCTGGTGCTGGTACAACTGCTGAGCAATGTGGCGGTGGCCAGCGCGGCCAGCACGCCGGCGGTGGCGCCCAAGCGTTTTTTGAAAGTAGACAACAAAACAATTCCTTGCAGTGGTGAAGCGCAGGTCTATCGGTGCGGGCATTTTACTGTGCGCCCGCCATCCATGCGGGCGCACAGTTCAAAAGAATCAGGCTTCGGCCTTCTTGCCGAATTCGGGATCGATCTTGACCAGCGCGGCCATGATGAAAGCGGGAATGGTAGCGATGCAGACCCAGATGAAGAAATGCTGGTAACCGAGCATTTGCTGGATCCAGCCGCTGGCCATGCCCGGCAGCATCATGCCCAGGGCCATGAAGCCCGTGCAGATGGCGTAATGGGCCGTTTTATGGGCGCCATCGGAGACCATGATCATGTACAACATATACGAAGCGAAACCGAAGCCATAGCCAAATTGCTCCAGGGCGATGCCACTGGCAATCACATAGATGCTGCTGGGCAAAGCGGTGGCCAGATAGACAAACACCAGGTCGGGCAAGTGAACGGACAGCACCATGATCCACAGGCAACGTTTCAAGCCGAAGCGGGAAATGATGAATCCTCCCAGCAAGCCGCCCAAGGTCAGGGCGATCACGCCGATGGTGCCGTAGACGAGGCCCACCTGTTCCGTGCTGAGGCCCAGGCCACCCTTGGCAACGGGGTCCAGCAGGAAGGGCGCGGCCAATTTGAGCAGTTGCGCTTCGCCGAGGCGGAACAGCAGCAGAAAGCCCAGGATGACGAGAATATCCTTCTTCTTGAAAAAGGAAGCAAAGGTGGCGACGAACTCCTGCAACGGAGAAACACCGGCGCCCTGGATGCTGGGACGGTCATCCTGCGGTTTCGGCAGGACAAAATAGTGGTACAGGAAGAGGGCGATGAACAGGCCCGCCAAAATCGCAAACACGACGGACCAGGCCAGCTGCACATTGCCCGTCGCATGCGTCAGATAGCCAGCCAGATACACGAGGCCGCCCTGGCCGGCGATCATCGCCAGGCGGTAAAACGTGCTGCGCACGCCGACAAAGGCCGCCTGCTGGTGTTCTTCCAGGCCCAGCATATAAAAACCGTCGGCGGCAATATCATGCGTGGCGGAACTGAAGGCCATCAGCCAGAAGATAGCCAGGCTGATCTGGAAAAAGTGCGGCAGCGACGTCGTCAGGGCCACCAGCGCCAGCGCGGCGCCGATCACCAGCTGCAAGCCGACGATCCAGAAGCGCTTGGTGCGGTACATATCGATAAAGGGCGACCACAGGGGCTTGATGACCCACGGCAAGTACAACCAGCTCGTATACAGCGCGATATCCGTATTGGAAAAACCGTAGTTCTTGTACATGATCACGGACAGTGTCATGACCACTACATAGGGGATGCCCTGGCCAAAATACAGGGAGGGGATCCACAGCCACGGCTTATTTGACGGCTTACTCGCGCGCGCCGGGGCGGTTTGTTTCACTAGCTCCATACATCCTTCGTTGTCTCCCAGACAGAAGAATGCCGCGCCATCGGATCACGCCGCCAGTGCCGCCCGCACACTGCCGTCCGCGCCGGCCAACAATGCCTGTGCCTGGTTTGTGTTGATTTTTTTGATCAAGGCAACTATCGCCACCTTGACGTGAAATTGGCATTGCTCCAGCACGGTCCTGGCCTGCACTTCGCTGGCGCCGGTGGCGTGCATGGTGAGACGCACCGCCCGCCAGATCAGCTTGGCGTTGGTCGGCTTCAAGTCTACCATCAAGTTTCCGTAAGTTTTATGCAAACCGACCATCAGCGCGCTGGAAATCGTGTTCAGGGTGATTTTTTGCGCCGTGCCCGCTTTCAGGCGGGTGCTGCCGGAAATGACTTCCGTGCCCGTGTCGAGCACAATGCCGCATTGCGCCTCGTGCGCCACGGGCGCATCCACATTGTTGGCGATGCCTATCGTCAAGGCACCCGCCTTGCGCGCGGCCAGCAGGGCGCCCAGCACATACGGCGTGGCGCCGGAGGCGGCCAGCAGGATCACCACGTCATTGTCTTGCGGCTGCAGGGACAGCAAGTCCGCCTCGCCTTGCTGCAAATTATCTTCCGCCCCTTCGACAGCCGTGAACATGGCGCCCGCGCCGCCGGCCAGGATGGCGACGGCCCGCTCGGGCGGCCACGAAAACGTGGGATTGAGTTCGACACTGTCGAGTACGCCCAGGCGGCCCGACGTGCCCGCGCCCACGTACAGCAGGCGTCCGCCGGCAGCGATGCGGGGCAGGGCGGCCGTGATGGCCGCAGCGATGTCGGGCGACGCCAGCCGCACGGCCTCGACGGCCCAGAACTGGTCATCGACCAGCGCCGCCACCAGTTGCTCCACCGGATACAGGTCCAGATCCGGATGCCGCCGGCTCGGAGTTTCAGTTTTCAACATGATTTCAGAACATGGTTGACCGTGAAACCAGTTTAATACCAACGAGCGGGATCAACCATGAAAGGATGGCGGGCGGGCATAACGGGAGTTTATGGCTGGCGCAGGAACGTGATGATGTCCTTACTTGTACTTCGATACGCTCCCGTTTGTGTCTATACTTGGGTTCGACGCCAACATCCACGACACGCCCCATGATCGCTCGCCAATTGCTGTTCCTGTTTAGCGCCCTTGGCGCCATCAACGGCATTTTCCTGGCCGTCTATTTTTTCAGCCGCCGGCCCCGCTGCCTGGCCGACTGCATGCTGGGCGCATTGCTTCTTGCCGTCGGGGTGCGCACCGCCAAGTCCGCTTTCCTCTACTTCAACCCGGCGATCGCAATCGAATTCCGCCAGCTGGGCCTGTCGGCCTGCCTGCTGATCGGTCCCTTGACCTATCTCTATGTGCGCTCTTTCTTGGCCGGGCTCGCGCAATTGCCTGCTGGACAACAATGGCGTTGGCACCTGGGCTTGTCCTTCCTGCTGATCGGCATTGGCGTTGCCTTTCCGTATTCCGCGTATCGTTCTGTATGGAACCAGTCGAGCCATGCCATTCATGTGTTCTGGCTATGCTACCTGCTGGCAACCGCCAGGCTGCTGTGGCAAAGCCGCCGCGCATGGTGGAACGAGGGACAGCGGATGGCGACCAGCAGCGTGCTCCTGCTGAGCGTCTTTGCAGGCAGCTGCGTCATGCTGGCGGCGTACGCGAGCACGCCGTTCACGTCCTATATCGTTGGCGCCTTGTCATTCACCTTCTCGCTGCATGTGGCGGTGATGGTCTTTCTGCTGAGAAAGGAAGGCTTGACACCATCCGAGCCCAAGCAGAAGTACCAGAATAACCGCCTGGCGCACGAAGATACGCTGGCCGTGCTTGCCGCGCTGGAACAACAGATGAGCGGACAGAAATCCTATCTGAATCCGAACCTGACCCTGGCCCAACTCGCCAAGCGGGCGGGATGCACGCAGGCGCAGGTGTCGCAGGTACTGAATGACAAGCTGGGCAAGAGCTTCACGACCTACGTCAACGAATACCGTATCGCCGAAGCGAAACAGGTATTGAGCGACGAGCCGCAATGGAACATGGATACCGTCGCCGAGCGCTGCGGGTTCAATTCCAGTTCCACCTTCTACTCGACCTTCAAGAAAGTGGCTGGACAGACGCCCGCCAGCTTCCGGGCTCAATCTGGCCAGCCGGCCAGGGCCATTTCCGCATGAAAGCACTCCGGAATCGCCATTCCGGAGTCTGAAATCGTGTTTGGCGACATCCATTCCCCTGCACTTCGATAAATTATCGAGCACCAGCGATCTGAAATAGTCGTTGCTCCGATAAACGCAGTTCTATATGCAGGGTACATCCATGATTCAGTTTTTATTGCGAACGATACTCGCCTGTTGCTTCCTGAGCATCACCGCCATCGGCACCGCCGCAGACCAGGACGAAAATGCCATCCGGGAAACCGTGCGCTTGTATATGCATGGCACCAGCTTTAACGTACAAAGCGAGATCAACCAGGCCTTCCATGCAAATTCCCGCCTTTACCTGGACGGCAAAAACGATGCGGAATGGGAGTTGAGCGGTCCGGAATACGCCAAACTCTTTTCCCAGGAGAAAGCAGGGCAATTCAATGGGCGCCACGGGCGACTGATCAAGGTGGATGTGAGCGGCAAGGTGGCCACCGCCAAGGCCGAAATCCACATTCCTGAGCAAGGGGTGCGCTATGTGGATGTCTTTCTGTTGAAAAAGATCGCCGGCAACTGGAAAATCGTCAGCAAGTCGGCCCATCGCGAGCCAGCAGCCCCGCGCCACGCACGCAAGGTGCTGCTGGTGGTGTCGAATGTACATCAGTATCCGGGCACAAAGGTTAACGCTGGCAATAATTTTCCGGAGATCGCGTATACCTATGATGTCTTTCGCAAAGCGGGGTACGCCGTCGACTTCGTCAGTCCCGAGGGTGGCGCCATTCCCCTGGAAATGATCGTCACGTCGGACGCGCTGCTCAAGAAGTACCTGTACGACAGTGATTTCATGTGGGCACTGGCCCATACCAAGCCCGTTTCCGAGGTCCGGGCGGACGAGTATGCGGGCATGGCTTTCGTCGGCGGCGGCGCGGCCATCGTCGGTATCCCGGAAAACAAGGCGCTGCAGGACATCGCCTTGCGTATCTACGAACAACAGGGCGGGGTGATCGCGGCCATCTGCCATGGCACCGAGGGCATCAAGAATCTGAAGCTGCGTGACGGTACCTTCCTGATCCAGGGCAAGGTACTCACCTCGTTCCCCGATGCGTTTCTCAACAAGGAATCACCGGTATACAAGGCCTATCCCTTTTCGGCAGAAGCGAGCATCAAGCGCCATGGCGGCATATTCAGGCACGGCGCCAACGGCAAGAGCCACGTCGAGGTCGATGGCCGGCTGGTGACCGGCATGAGCTGGGAAGCGTCCGTCGGCGTGGCGGAATCCATGATCCGCCTGATCGAGCAGTAAGCTTACGGGGCGCGGCGCATTTCCGCCACAAAGTCGTAATGATCGCTGCGGCAATACGAATGCGTGAGTTCCACCGCTTCGCCCGACTCCAGGTAGGCGATGCGCGTGATGAACAGCACGGCCTGGCCATCGGGGATGCCCAATTGCTTGGCCAGCACGTCCGTCGCATTCATGGCGCGGATGTGCTGCAAGGCGCGCACGGGGGCCTTCTTGATGCTGCTCAAGTATTCATACAGCGAGTCCCCCATCGCCTCAGGCTCCGGCACCACGCTGAACGGCAAGACGCTCACTTCATATGCCATCACGACGTCATCGGCCAGGCGCAGGCGCTCCAGGCGCGCCACTTTCGTGTTCTGCGCCAGGCCCAGGCTCAGCTGTTCATCGCTGCTGGCGATGACGACTTCGCGCTTGAGCCAGCGCGAGCCGGGGCGGTAGCCGCGCTGCTGCAGCTGCTCGGAAAAGCTCGACAGGTTCGATAGTGGCTGCTCGATGCGCGGGGCAATATAGTTGCCCGAACCGCGGCGGCGCACGACGAGGCCTTGCTCGACGAGCTGGTCGATGGCCTTGCGGGCAGTCACGCGCGATACGTCGAGCAGTTCGGACAGGGTACGTTCGGATGGCAGGGCCTGGTCTACCTGGTAGCGGCCGTTGCGTACGTCATCGCTCAGCTTGCGGGCGATCTGCATATATAAAGGCGAATTGTCATTTAAATCGACCTTGAGTTCTACGCTGGTCTGGCTCATACAGTTCTCCTTGTCCTCCTAGTGTAATAGCGATGGCGCCTGCGCGTAGCCCGTCCACCCATGAATAAATGGAAAATGACCATAAATAACGGTTATACACTTAAAAAAACAATGTTTTACCGTACGTATAGCTTTGCATTATGGATAAATAAGCAATTTTCATTAGCGCAGTAAACCATCGCGCCCTATGCTGGTGGCGCCTCCACCACACCGCGAAACAGGGAACATGCACAATAAAATGACGGGTTTACTGGGCTTGCTGCTGCTGGGTACGACGTGGACGGCGCTGGCCGCCCCGCCCGGTAGCGGCAAGGACCAGCAGCGCGCGCTTGATGCCACGCTGGCCGCCATCGTCGATGATGCGGCCCACCCGCTGGCCAGCCTGTCCGTCCTGGCCATCCGCCACGGCAAGGTGTCGTATCAGCAACAATTTGGCTACCGGCACATAGCCGCCACTCCGGCGGACAGCTTGCCCGTGACGCCGGCCACCCTGTTCCGCATCGCTTCCGTCTCGAAGATGATGACCACCCTGGGCCTGATGCGGCTGGTCGAGCAGGGCAAGCTGAGCCTGGACCAGGACGTGGGTATCTATCTGGGTTTTTCCCTGCGCAACCCGCATTTCCCCCAGCAACCGTTGACCTTGCGCAGCCTGCTCAGCCACACTTCCTCGCTGCGCGATGCGGGCGGCTATGCCTGGGGCCCCGAACGCAGCTTGCGCGACGTGTTTACGGCCGGCACCGATACGATGTGGGATGCGGCCGCGGCGCCGGGCCGCTATTTCACGTATGCCAACCTGAACTGGGGCGTGATCGGCACCGTGATGGAAAAAGTCACGGGCGAGCGCTTCGACTTGCTGATGCGGCGCCTGCTGCTCGATCCCCTCGATGTGCGCGGCGGCTACAATCCGGCCGCCTTCCCGGCGGAGGACGTGGCAAACACGGCTACTCTGTACCGCAAGCGCACGCTCGACACGGAGATCTGGCAGCCACACGGCCCCTGGATCGCGCAAGCCGATGATTTTTACCAACGCCCACCGGCCGCGCCAGCCGGCCTCGAACGGTATGTGATCGGCAGCAATGCCACCGTCTTCAGCCCCACGGGCGGCTTGCGCATCTCTGCTGCGGGACTGGGCAAGGTCATGCAGATGCTGCTCGACGGCGGGCGCTATCAGGGAAAACAACTATTGCAGCCGGCCAGCATCGCGCTGATGTTTGGCCGCCAATGGCAGCTGGCGCCAGACGGACGCAATGGCGACAGCGAACGGGGCCTGTACCACGCCTGGGGCCTGGGCAACCAGCAATTCGATGCGGTGGCAGGGCAGGGCAACCGCCTGGTCGAGGGTGCCGGCTTCACGGCCGTGGGCCACCTGGGCGACGCGTATGGCCTGGTCTCCGCCTTCGTGCTCGATTTCAAGAGCAGGAACGGCCTGGTGATGCTGGTGGGCGGCACGGGCAGCGATCCCGAACACTATCCTGGCACGTATTCCGCCATGGGGCGCAACGAGGAATTGATACTCACCGCGCTATACCGTGGTGCGATTGACAACAATCCATCCTTGCATTGAAATGGTGCATTCCTGAAAGTTATGGCTGCACCATGATGTTTCATTGGCTGCGCTGACGGCCAGCCTCTAAGCTCTTCCCGAATGCTCCCGCACCATGGGAGCGCAACGCAGCGAGGCAACATGCAGCAACAAGTCATCATCATCGGCGGCGGCATCGTCGGTCTGACATCGGCCTGGTGGCTGGCCGAGGCCGGCTACAAGGTCACCTTACTGGAACGCAATGAGCAGGTGGCGATCGCCGCCAGCTACCGCAATGGCGGCCAACTCAGCTATCGCTATGTAGCCCCGCTGGCCGATGCGGGCGTGCCCTTCAAAGCCCTGCAATGGCTGCTGCAGAAAGACGGTCCGCTGCGCTTCCGTCCCGAAGCGGACTGGCGCCAATGGCGCTGGATGGCCAGTTTCTTGCGTAATTGCAACAGCGCCAGCAATGCCCGCACGACGGCCAAGCTGCTGCAACTGGGAGAATGGAGCCGCGCCGGCATGGCGCAGCTGGAGCTGACCGTGCCGCCCGAAGCGTATGCCTGGCGCGATGCGGGCAAACTCATCGTCTACCGTTCGCCCGCCATCTTTCAGCGGGCCGTGGCCCGGCCCGAGTCGGAAGAGGCGCGCATCGTCTTGTCTCCGGCGGAAGCCGTGCAGCGCGAACCGGCGCTGGCGGCCTTGCAAGGCGCCCTGGCGGGCGGCATTTTTACGCAAGGCGAGGCGGTGGCCGATTGCCACGCCTTTTGCCTGGCGCTGGAAGCGCGCCTGCTGCAGCACCCGAATTGTTCGCTCTTATTAAAAGGCGAGGCGCGCCGCCTCGTCACGCACAAGGGCAGGATCACGGGCGTCGATACGAGCCTGGGCTTGCTGCAAGCGAATCACTATGTGCTGGCGGCCGGCATCCAGAGCCGCGACCTGGCCGCCACGGCGGGCATCTACCTGCCCCTGTACCCGCTGAAGGGCTACAGCCTGACGGCGCCCATCCGCGCGCAGCACCGGGCGCCCGAGATCAGCATCACGGATTTCGAACGCAAGGTACTGTATGCGCGCATCGGTGGCGACTTGCGCGTGGCCGCCATGGTCGACATGGTGGGCGCCGACAACAGCATCGACTGGGGCCGCATCGCGGGCCTGACGCGGCTGGCGCGCGAAGCCATGCCGCAGGGCGCCGATTACGACCAGGCCACGGCCTGGGCCGGCCTGCGCCCCGCCACGCCGAACAGCGCACCGCTGGTGGGCGCCAGCAAATATGCGAACCTGTGGCTCAACTTGGGCCATGGCCCCTTGGGCTTTACCTTTGCCGCCGGCACGGCGCGCATCCTGGCCGACCTCATGGCTGGCAAGGCGCCGCCGTTCGCGCTGGACTTCCTCAGCCCCACAAAGTAGCCAGGCAAGGCGCGGCGCACGCGCCGCTGCCGATATGGCGGATAATTGCGGAACTTTTCAGTTCCCTCTTTTCTGTTCCTGATTGCCAGCGCATGCCCACACTCTCGACATCTGCCGCCTGCCCCTGTGGCGGCGCCTCCTACGCCGGCTGCTGCGGCCCGTATATCGCGGGCGACGCCTTGCCGCCCACGGCCGAAGCCCTGATGCGATCGCGCTACACGGCGTTCACCCTGCGCAACGAGCCCTATCTGCTTGCCACCTGGCACGCCAGCACCCGTCCCACCGACGCTTTATTTGCCGAAGAAGAAAAAGTCCACTGGCTGGGACTTGAGGTAAAATCTGCTTTACGTTTACGTCAACGTAAAGCAGTATCAGCAGATCAAGCCGAAGAGATACAGCGCGACAGCGTGGAATTCGTGGCCCGCTACAAGGTCAACGGCCGCGCGCACCGCCTGCATGAAGTGAGCCGCTTCGTGCGCGAAGCGGGTGAGGGCGGCGCCCTGCGCTGGTTTTATCTCGACGGCAGTTTTCCCGAATAGCGCGACCCGAGAGACCGGGCGATAATAAAAAGGAACCGCAATGCCGCACATCGAAAGCAAACTCAATCCGCGTAGTGAAGATTTCAAGGCCAATGCCGCGGCCATGCAAGCCATCGTCGACGATTTGCGCGACAAGGTCGAGAAAATCGCGGCCGGCGGCGGCGAAGCGGCTGCCGCCAAGCACCTGGCGCGCGGAAAGCTGCTGCCGCGCGACCGCGTGCAGATGCTGCTCGATCCCGGCACGCCCTTCCTCGAGTTTTCCCAGATGGCGGCCTACGCCATGTACCAGGACGCCAAGGGCGTCGATGCGGCGCCTTCCGCCGGCATCATCACCGGCATCGGCAGGGTCTCGGGCCAGGAATGCGTCATCGTCTGTAACGACGCCACCGTCAAGGGCGGCACGTATTATCCGATGACGGTGAAAAAGCACTTGCGCGCCCAGGAAATCGCCGACCAGAACAACCTGCCCTGCATCTACCTGGTCGACTCGGGCGGCGCCAATCTGCCGAACCAGGACGACGTCTTCCCCGACCGCGACCATTTCGGCCGCATCTTCTACAACCAGGCGAACCTGTCGGCCAAGGGCATCCCGCAGATCGCCGTCGTGATGGGCTCTTGCACGGCCGGCGGCGCGTACGTGCCGGCCATGAGCGATGAGTCGATCATCGTCAAGGAGCAGGGCACGATTTTCCTCGGCGGCCCGCCACTGGTCAAAGCGGCCACCGGCGAAGTGGTGACGGCCGAAGACCTGGGCGGCGGCGACGTGCACACGCGTTTGTCCGGCGTGGTCGACCACCTGGCGCAGAACGATCTGCACGCGCTGTCGCTGGCGCGCACCATCGTCTCGAACCTGAACCGCACCAAGCCGCAACAGATGGCGATGCGCGAGTCCGTCGAGCCAAAATATCCGACGCAGGAACTTTATGGCGTGATCCCCGTCGATACGCGCAAGCCCTTCGACGTGCGCGAAGTGATCGCGCGCATCGTCGACGGCAGCGATTTCGACGAATTCAAGGCCCGCTATGGCACCACCCTGATCTGCGGCTTCGCGCATATCTATGGGGTGAAAGTCGGCATCATCGCCAACAACGGCATCTTGTTCTCCGAATCGGCCCTGAAAGGCACGCATTTCATCGAATTGTGCTGCCAGCGCAAGATCCCGCTCGTCTTCCTGCAAAATATCACGGGCTTCATGGTGGGCCGCAAATACGAAAACGAGGGCATCGCCCGCAATGGCGCCAAGATGGTCACGGCCGTCGCCACGGCCGCCGTGCCGAAATTCACGGTGATCATCGGCGGCAGCTTCGGCGCCGGCAACTACGGCATGTGCGGCCGCGCGTTTTCTCCCCGTTTCATGTGGATGTGGCCGAATGCGCGCATTTCCGTCATGGGCGGCGACCAGGCCGCTTCCGTGCTGGCGACCGTCAAGCGCGACGGCATCGAAGGCAAGGGCGGCGAGTGGAGCGCGGACGAGGAAGCGGCCTTCAAGCAGCCGATCAAGGATCAATACGAACACCAGGGCCACCCGTACTACGCCACCGCGCGCCTGTGGGACGATGGCGTGATCGACCCGGCCGATACCCGCATGGTGCTGGGCCTGGGCCTGTCGGCTGCCTTGAACGCGGAAATCCCGGACACGAAGTTCGGCGTATTCCGCATGTAAGCGGCATTCAGGGAGAAGAGAATGGAATTTGAAACCTTAAAGCTGGTCATCGAGGGCAATGTCGCCACCGTGACCCTGAACCGGCCCGACGTGCGCAATGCCTTCAACGAGACGACGATCGCCGAACTGGCGCGCGCCTTCGAGGGCCTGGGGCGCAGCGACATGGTGCGCGCCATCGTGCTGGCGGCGAATGGCGCAGCCTTTTGCGCCGGCGCGGACCTGAACTGGATGAAGAAGATGGCAGGCTACACGCATGCCGAAAACCAGGCCGACGCGCTGCAGCTGGCGCAGATGCTGCGCACGATTTACCTGTGTCCCAAGCCCGTGGTGGCGAAGATCCAGGGCGACTGCTATGCGGGCGGCATGGGCCTCGTCGCCGCATGCGATATCATTCTGGTTGCGGAAGACGTGCATTTCTGCCTGAGCGAAGTGCGGCTGGGACTGATCCCGGCCACTATTTCACCGTATGTCATCAAGGCCATGGGCGAAAACGCGGCACGCCGCTATTTCCTGACCGCGGAGCGATTCTCCGCGCAAGAGGCGCTGCGCATCGGCTTTGCCCACGAGGTAGTCGCTGGCGACACGCTGGACGCGAAAACGGCCGAGGTGCTCAAAGCGCTGACGGGCAACAGCCCGCACGCGGTGGCGCAAGCAAAAACGCTGGTGCGCGAGATCGTTGGCCAGCCGGTTGACGATGCGCTGCTGGCCGACACGGCCGAGCGCATCGCGCAGATCCGCGCCTCGGAGCAGGGACGCGAAGGCGTGCAATCGTTCCTCGACAAGCGCAAGCCGAGTTGGCTCATGGGCTAGCAATATCATTGGAGCAGTTTTGAAAGCAGAAAAACAATCGGGCTGGGTCGAACGCAGTCTGCGCAGCGTGTGGCATCCGTGCACGCAAATGCAGCACCACGAGACTGTACCGCTCATCCCCGTCAGCCATGGCCGCGGCGCCTGGCTGTATGACCACGAAGGCCGACGCTACCTGGACGCCATCAGCTCCTGGTGGGTGAACCTGTTCGGCCACGCGAATCCGCGCATCAATGCGGAATTGAAGGACCAGTTGGACCGCCTGGAACATGCGATGCTGGCCGGTTTCACGCATGAACCGGTGATCGAACTGTCGGAAAAACTCTCCGCCTTGACGGGTGGCGTGCTCGGTCACAGCTTTTACGCGTCCGATGGGGCGTCCGCCGTGGAAATCGCCCTGAAAATGAGTTTTCACGCCTGGCGCAACAGCGGCAAGAGTGAAAAGCAGGAATTCGTCTGTCTGAAAGGCAGCTACCACGGCGAAACCATCGGCGCGCTGGCCGTCACCGATGTCGCCCTGTTCAAGGATGCCTACGGCCCCTTGCTGCGCGCCACGCAGACGGTGATGTCGCCCGACTTCCGCCAGGCGGCCGAGGGCGAGTCCGCCCAGGACGTGGCGCGCCGCGCCGCCGCCGAAGTCGAACAGCTTTTCCAGCAAAAAGCGGACAAGATCGCCGCCATCATCATCGAGCCGCTGGTGCAGTGCGCCACCGGCATGGCCATGCACGATCCCTTGTACCTGTCGCTGGTGCGCGCCCTGTGCGACCGTTATCAAGTCCATTTGATCCTCGATGAAATCGCCGTCGGCTGCGGACGCACGGGCACTTTCTTTGCGTGCGAACAGGCCGGCATCTGGCCCGATTTCGTCTGCCTGTCGAAAGGCATCAGCGGCGGCTATCTGCCCCTGTCCCTGGTGATGACGCGCGAAGACATCTACCAGGCTTTCTACAGCACCGACGTGCGCCGCGGCTTTTTGCATTCGCACTCGTACACGGGCAATCCGCTGGCCTGCCGCGCGGCGCTGGCGACCCTGTCGATTTTCGAGGAAGACGATGTGCTGGCGGCCAACCGGGAACGCGCCGCCAGGATCACGCGCGCCCTGGCGCCGCTGGCGCAGCATGAAAAAGTCAAACACTTCCGCCAGCAGGGCATGATCTGGGCGTTTGACGCCGTCGATGCGGCGCCCGACTTTTCGCGCCGCTTCTTCAGCACGGCGCTGGAACACGAACTGCTGATGCGCCCCATCGGCTCCACCGTCTACCTGATGCCGCCGTACATCCTCGACGACGAGGAAATCGCGGGCCTGGGCCAGCAGACGCTGGCCGTCTTCAATCATGTGATCGGGGCCTGAGATGGAACTGATCGCGCGATTACAACAACAGTTGCAAGGACTGGAAGAGCGCAGCCTGATCCGCCGCCGCCGTACCGTCGACACGCCGTGCGCGCCGCGCCTGACGGTGGACGGGCGCGCCATGCTGGCCTTTTGCAGCAATGATTACCTGGGCCTGGCGTCGCATCCGCGCATCGTCGCCGCGCTGAAAGAGGGCGCCGACCTGTATGGCGCCGGCAGCGGCGCTTCGCATTTGATCAGCGGCCATAGCCGCGCCCACGCGCAGCTGGAAGAACGGCTGGCGGCTTTCGTGGGCGCCAACCTGGAGCAGGCGCGCGCCCTGTATTTCTGCACCGGCTACATGGCGAATCTGGCCGTGCTGACGGCCCTGTCGGCGGGCGACACGGACGCGGAGATGTTCTCGGAAGCGCTGAACCACGCTTCGCTGATCGACGGCACGCGCCTGGCGCGCGTGAAGACGCGCGTGTATCCGCACGCCGACCTCGATGCCTTGGCGGTTCTGCTGGCGGCCAGCACGGCGAAAACCAAGATCGTCGTCACCGACAGCGTCTTCAGCATGGATGGCGACCTGGCGCCGCTGCCCGCGCTGCTGGCCCTGTGCGAACAACATGGCGCCTGGCTGGTGGTCGACGACGCGCACGGCTTCGGCGCACTGGGAGCCCATGGCCGCGGGGCGCTCGAACACTTCGACCTGCATTCGCCCTACCTCGTGTATGTGGGCACCCTGGGCAAATCGGCCGGCGTGGGCGGCGCCTTTGTTGCCGCGCACGAGGCCGTGATCGACACCCTGATCCAGAAGGCCCGCCCGTACATCTTCACCACGGCGGCAGCGCCGGCGCTGGCGCATGCGCTGCTGGCCAGCCTGGACATCATCGCCGGTGAAGAAGGAAAACAACGCCGGATGCACCTGGCGGCGCTGGTGGCGCAATGGAACGACGGCTTGCAGCTGCAGCGCTGGCAAGCCTTGCCATCCGTGACCGCCATCCAGCCCGTCATCATTGGCGAGAATGCGGACATGCTGGACATCGCCGCCACCCTGTACCAGCAGGGCCTGTGGGTCGGCGCCATCCGCCCGCCCACCGTGCCAGCGGGGTCGGCGCGCCTGCGCGTGACCCTGTCGGCCGGCCACACGGCGCAGGAAGTGGCGCAATTGATCAACGCAGTCAACACCCTGGAAAGGAATCGCCATGAGCCTTGATGATCCTATCGCGGCGGAAGTGCTGGCGGACCTGGCGCCGGCCGTGCAGCCGGCTCCGGCCGCCACCGGCCTGCCATCGCGCTTTGCCTGTTTCGTCACCGGCACCGACACGGAAATCGGCAAGACCCTGACGTCGTCGGCCCTGCTGCACGCACTGGTGGCGCGCGGCGTGCGCGCCTGCGGCATGAAACCTGTCGCCGCCGGCGCCGAAATGCGCGACGGCGAACTGCATAATGAAGACGCCGACAGCCTGATCGCCGCCGGCAACGTCACCATGCTGCGCAGCCTGACGACACCCTACATGCTGAAGGAGCCGGCCGCGCCGCACATCGCCGCCGCGCTCGAAGGCGTCAGCATCGAATCGGTGCCGATTCTGGCCGCCTACCTGGAAATCGCCGCCGCCTCGGACGCGGTCGTGGTCGAAGGCGTGGGCGGATTCCGCGTGCCGCTGTCTCCCGGCTTTGATTCGGCCGACCTGGCGCAGCAGCTCGATCTACCCGTGATCCTCGTGGTCGGCATGCGCCTGGGCTGCATCAGCCAGGCCTTGCTGACGCTGGAAGCCGTCGAGGCGCGCGGCTTGACGGTGATCGGCTGGGTCGCCAACACCCTGGAAGTGGAAATGCGCTTCCTCGACGAAAATATCGATGCGCTGATCGAGCGCATCCCGGCGCCGCTGCTGGGCAAGGTGCCGCGCCTGGCGCAACCGAGTGCGGAAGCGGCGGCGGCGTATCTCGATTTCAGCAGCTTGCCGAACTGGCCGGCGCAGCAGTCGCAGAACTAGACCAAACAATTAAGCCAAACAACTGAACGTACTCAAAAATAGAAGCGAAGGAATCACCATGTCTTTAGTCCAAGAAGCAGCAAAAACCGTCGAACTGCACCGCCCTGCGGCGCGCATCACCCTGCCCGAAGCGGCCACCTGGCCCATCGATGATGTGCTGGCCCTGTTCGACCTGCCTTTCAATGACCTGATGTTCAAGGCCCAGCAAACGCACCGCATCAACTTCCCCGATGGCGACGTGGAACTGGCGACCCTGTTGTCGATCAAGACGGGCGGCTGCGAGGAAGACTGCGGCTATTGCCCGCAGGCGGCCCGCTACGACACGGGCGTGGAAGCGAAAAAAATCCTCGACATCGACACCGTGCTCGACGCGGCACGCCAGGCAAAAGCCAACGGCGCCACGCGCTTCTGCATGGGCGCCGCATGGCGCGGCCCGAAGGACCGCGACATGGACAAAGTCGAAGAGATGGTCAGCAAAGTGAAAGCGCTGGGCCTGGAAACCTGTGCGACTCTGGGCATGCTGGAAGAGGGACAGGCGGACCGCCTGAAAAACGCGGGCCTCGACTTCTATAACCACAACCTCGACACGGCGCCGGAATTCTACGACAACGTCATCTCGACGCGCGAATACCAGGACCGCCTGGACACCCTGGGCCGCGTGCGCGAAGCGGGCTTGAAAGTATGCTGCGGCGGCATCGTCGGCATGGGCGAAACACGTCTGCAACGCGCGGGCCTGATCGCCCAGCTGGCCAATCTGAATCCATATCCGGAATCGGTGCCCGTGAACCATCTGGTGCAAGTGGAAGGCACGCCATTGTTTGGCCTGGAAGCGCTCGACCCGTTCGAATTCGTGCGCACGATCGCCGTTGCCCGCATCACCATGCCGAAAGCGCGCGTGCGTTTGTCGGCCGGCCGCCGCCAGATGGGCGAAGCCGTGCAAGCCATGTGCTTCCTGGCTGGCGCCAACTCCATCTTCTACGGCGACAAGCTGCTTACCACCGACAACCCGGAAGCGGAAGACGACCGCACCTTGCTGGGCAAACTGGGCCTGCAGACGCGCGGCGCCATGCTGGACTCGGTACAGAAAGAGAAGTGCGGCTGCTGATCCAGCCCTGTCGGGTTACGCCATGCCGGCTAACCCGACCTACGAATACCGCCTCACCATCCGTAGGTCGGCTTAGCGCGCAGCGCGTAAGCCGACAAGCCAACAGACCAGGTCCATCAAGAGACCGCTGCACCTTTGAGAGAATAGAGAGAGACCATGTTCACTAAAATCCTGATCGCCAACCGCGGCGAAATCGCCTGCCGTGTCGCCGCTACCGCGCGCCGCATGGGCATCCAGACCGTCGCCGTCTATTCGGAAGCGGACGCCAACGCCAAGCACGTCGCCGTGTGCGACGAAGCCGTGCTGATCGGCCCCGCGCCGGCCAAGGAAAGCTATCTGTGCGGCGACAAGATCATCGCCGTGGCGCTAGCGACAGGGGCGCAGGCTATCCACCCCGGTTATGGTTTCCTCTCCGAGAATGCCGACTTCGCCGACGCCTGCCACGCGGTGGGCCTGGTCTTCATCGGCCCGCCGGCGTCCGCCATGCGCGCCATGGGCTCGAAGTCGGCCGCCAAGTCGCTGATGGAAAAAGCGAATGTGCCGCTGGTGCCCGGCTACCACGGCGAGGAACAGGATGCGGACTTCCTGCACGGCCAAGCCGACAAGATCGGCTACCCCGTGCTGCTGAAGGCATCGGCCGGCGGCGGCGGCAAGGGCATGCGCGTCATCGACAACAGCGCCGACTTCAAGGCCGCGCTGGCATCGTGCAAGCGCGAAGCGATCAGCTCTTTCGGCGACGACAAGGTGCTGGCCGAAAAATACCTGTCGCGCCCGCGGCATATCGAAATCCAGGTGTTTGCCGACACGCTCGGCAACTGCATCTACCTGTTCGAGCGCGATTGCTCGGTACAGCGCCGCCATCAAAAGGTGCTGGAAGAAGCGCCGGCGCCCGGCATGCCGGCTGACCGCCGCGCGGCCATGGGCGAGGCGGCCGTCGCCGCCGCCAAGGCAGTCGGCTATGTGGGCGCGGGCACGGTGGAATTCATCGCCAACCAGGATGGTTCGTTCTACTTCATGGAGATGAACACGCGCCTGCAGGTCGAGCATCCGGTGACGGAAATGATCACCGGCACCGACCTGGTGGAATGGCAGTTGCGCGTCGCCTTTGGCGAGCCGCTGCCGAAAAAACAGAGCGAACTGACGATCCACGGCCACGCCATCGAAGCGCGCATCTATGCGGAAAATCCGGAAAAGGGCTTTTTGCCATCGATCGGCACGCTGCGCCACATGCAGTCGCCTTCCGCCGTGACGTTCGAGCTGGGTGGCACGCTGGTTCCGGCCGCCGTGCGCATCGATTCCGGCGTGCGCGAAGGCGACGCCATTTCGCCATTCTACGACCCGATGATCGCCAAGCTGATCGTCTGGGGCGCGGACCGCCGCGAAGCGCTGGCACGCATGGCGCAGGCGCTGGCCGACTACCAGATCGTCGGCCTGGCCAGCAATATCGCCTTCCTGAAACGCCTGGTCGAAGGCCAGGCGTTTGCCAGCGCCGACCTCGATACGGGCCTCATCGAACGCAATCAAGCGTCGCTGTTCCCCGCCCTGCAGGCGACGCCCGACACGGCCCTGGCGCTGGCGTCCGTCGCCCTGCTGCTGGAAGAAAAAGCGGCCGCCGAAGCACAGTCGGCCAACCGCGCCGACCCGTGGGGCAATGCCCTGGGCTGGCGCCTGAACAGCACCCTGGGACGCAGCCTGGCGTTTGCCGATGAATTCGCGCTCACTGGCGACAGCAAGGCCTATGCCGCGCGCATCGCCTACAAGACGGATGGCTGGCTGTTCAACGGCCAGCCCCTCACCCTGACGGCGCGCAAAGGCCTGGAACTGCACATCAAGCTCGGCGAGCGTGCCGTGCATGGCACCGTGCTGCGCGACGGGGAACAGTTCCACGTGTTCAGCGGCGGCTTGCACTACACACTGCACTACAGCGATCCGATGGCGCATGCGGGCGAAGTGGAAGCGGAAGGCGGGCGCCTGACGGCGCCGATGCCGGGCAAGGTCGTCGCCGTGCTGGTCAACAAAGGACAGGACGTCAAGAAGGGCGAACCTTTGGTCATCATGGAAGCGATGAAGATGGAACACACGATCGCCGCGCCGCACGACGGCCTGGTGGAAGACGTGCTGTATGCCGTTGGCGACCAGGTGGCCGATGGCGCACCGCTGCTGGCCTTCAAGGCTGCCGCGTAAGAGAACGCCATGCGCATCCTTTTACAACGTTCGGACGGCAAGGAAGCGGCGTGGATCAGCGACTTCCGCGACTTGCTGCCCGAGGCCGACATTATCTTCTGGCGCGAAGGCGAAACAGTGGCGCCGTGCGACTACGCCGTCGTGTGGCAGCCGCCCGCCGCCATGCTGCCCGAGCTGGCCCACGTGAAAGCCATCTTCAACACGGGTGCCGGCGTCGACGCGCTGTTGAAGTTTGGCGAGGCGCTGCCCGCCCACGTGCCGCTGGTGCGCCTGGACGACGCGGGCATGGGCGTGCAGATGGCCGAATATGTGAGCCACGCCGTGCTACGCCACTTCCGCCGTTTCGACGATTACGAGGCGCAGGGCCGCGCCGGTATCTGGCAACCGCTACCCGCATTCGACAGGGTGGATTTTCCCGTCGGCGTGCTGGGCATGGGCGTGCTGGGCACCCGCGTGCTGCAAGCGCTGGCGCAGTTCGAATTCCCCTTGCGCGGATGGAGCCGCAGCCGCAAGCACGTCGATGGCGTGCAGTGCTATGCGGGAGAAGAGGGACTCGAAGCATTCTTGCGCGGCACGCGCGTGCTGGTGTGCATGCTGCCGCTCACGCCGGACACGCACAATCTGCTCGACCGCGCGCGCCTGTCGATGCTGCTGCCGGGCGCCTATGTCATCAACGTGGCGCGCGGCGCGCATATCGCCGAACCGGATCTGCTGACCCTGATCCGCTCCGGGCATCTCGCCGGGGCGACACTGGACGTGTTCCGCAACGAACCGCTGCCGCAGCAGCACCCGTTCTGGCAAGAACCGCGCATCACCATCACGCCGCATATTTCAGCGGCCACCCTGCGCCGCGAAAGCGTGGCGCAGATTGCCGCCAAGATGCGCCGCCTGCAAGCCGGAGACTCTGTCGCCGGCATCGTCAACCGTTTGCAAGGATATTGAAATGCATGCTCAAGCTAGTTTGCCGAAACAGGTCAAGATCGTCGAAGTAGGTCCGCGCGACGGCCTGCAAAACGAGAAGGACACCATCAGCGCCGCCGTCAAGATCGAACTGGTCGACCGCCTGACCCTGGCCGGCTTCGCCAATATCGAGGCGGCGTCCTTCGTGTCGCCGAAATGGGTGCCGCAGATGGCCACCAGCGCGGAAGTCATGGAGAAAATCGCGCGCCGCCCCGGCACGATCTATTCGGCGCTGACGCCGAACATGCAGGGTTTTGAGGCGGCGCTGGCGGCCAAGGCCGATGAAGTGGTGATCTTCGGCTCCGCCTCCGAGGCGTTCTCGCAAAAGAACATCAACTGCTCGATCGCCGAATCGATCTCCCGCTTCGAAGGCGTGGCGAAGGCGGCCAAGGAACACGGTCTGCGCCTGCGCGGCAGCATCAGCTGCGCCTTCGGCTGCCCCTACCAGGGCGATGTGCCGCTCGACGCCGTGGCCGACGTGGTGGGGCGCATGCGCGACCTCGGCTGCGACGAGATCGACATCGCCGACACCATCGGCGTGGCCACGCCGCGCAAAACGCAGGCGGTGATGCAGCGCGCCATCGCAGCCTTCCACGTGAGCGGCCTGTCCGGCCACTTCCACGACACCTATGGACAGGCGCTGGCGAATATCTACGCCAGCCTGGAAACGGGTATCGCGATCTATCACTCGTCCGTGTCCGGCCTGGGCGGCTGCCCCTACGCCAAGGGCGCCACCGGCAATGTGGCGACCGAAGACGTGCTGTACATGATGCAGGGACTGGGGATTGCCACCGGCATCGACCTGGACCTGGTGGTCGATGCGGGGCAGTTCATCTCGCAGCAGCTGGGGCGCAAGGGTTCCAGCCGCGCGGGCAATGCCATCGCGGCGAAACGCCTCGCTGCGTAGGTCGGATGAGCGTGGCAACGCCACGCGTAATCCGACGTCACCAAGGTCATGGCCAACACTGTTGTCGGGTTACGCGCTTGGCGCTAACCCGACCTACGCCAACTTATTCCGTCCTGCCTGAACCGTACAGACGAAAAAAAACCCAAGAGCCGAAACTCTTGGGTTTTTTTCTACAAATTTGGTCGGAGTACAAGGATTCGAACCTTGGACCCCCTGGTCCCAAACCAGGTGCGCTACCGGGCTGCGCCACACTCCGAAGACCAAGATAATACAGGCCGTATCGACTTCGGTCAAGGGTCAGGTGAAACTCTATGTAAATTATTTACGGGCGGCACTGGAACCCATGTATTTTTCAAAACGATTGAAGTATGCGACACTGGCTTGGCAAGTTTTCCCGATCAGACATGAAGGCGACGACGGCAATGGAGTTCAGGATAGAAAGAAGCGACGGTGGCCGGCCCATGCCGAACCGCCGCGGCATCGTGCTGGGCATAGCCGTGTCCTTGCTGCTGCATGGCGCCTTGCTCTATCTGTGGCGCCATGTGCAGCCGCCTGTCCAGCAGGACACGGCACCGCGCGTGGAATCAATCGCCGTGTGGATACGTCCGTTAGCCGCCAAGGCGCCTCCGCCGCCTGTCGAAGTCGTCAAGCCGAAACGCGAACCCAAGCCCATCAGCAAGCCGAAACTCGCCACTGCCCGGGAAACGCCGGCGGCGGCCACGGCGCCGGCGGCCAGCCCGCAAGCCATCACTGTCGTGCCGGCATCACCGGCCGCGCCGGCGGCCAGTACCGATACCTTCAGGCAAGAAACCCCGGAAACGCCGAAATTCGATATGGAAGCGGCCAGAAGAACGGCGCGCAAGATGGCCGGCGAGCGCGATCCATCCAAGGTGGGCACGGCCGTGGGACAAATCCCCGACAAGCCGCTGCAAACGGAAACCCAGCTGGCGCGCGACATCGCGCAAGGCAAGCGCGGCGATTGCCGCACCGCCTATTCAGGCGCAGGCTTGCTGGCGCCCGTGCTGATGTTGCTCGACAAGAAAGATAGCGGCTGCAAATGGTAACGATTTAACAATAAACCCATTTTGGCTGGGCCGTCATCCGCTTATTCCTGCCCCTTCAACTGCAACGCCCGTTCATACAGGGCGTTTTTCTTGCGGCCCGTGATCTGCGCCGTCAAATTCGCCGCCTGCTTGACGCTGCATTCGGCCAATAAAATGTTCAGGATGCGTTCCGCTTCCACATCTTCCGCGTCCTGCGCTTCCGTGGCGCCTTCCAGCAGGACGACGAACTCTCCCTTTTCGCGGTGCGCATCGGCGCGTATCCACGCCTCCGCCTCGGACAGGGGGCAGCGGTGGATTTCCTCGAACAGTTTCGTCAGTTCGCGCGCGAACACCACCTGGCGCGTCGGCTCGAACGCTTCCACCAGGGCCGTGGCGCAATCGAGGATGCGGTGCGGCGCCTCGTAAAACACCATCGTTGCGGTCACGCCACGCAGGCTGTGCAGCATATTTTCGCGCTGCTTGGCCTTGGCCGGCAGGAAGCCGACAAAGTAAAACTGGTCATTCAACAGGCCGCTGGCGGAAATGGCGGTAATCGCCGCCGAAGGGCCGGGCAGGGGCAGCACGCGCAGGCCGGCCGCGCGCACGGCGTCGACGATGCGCGCGCCGGGGTCGGAAACGGCCGGCGTACCCGCGTCGGAAACGAGGGCGATGCGCTCGCCGGCGTGCAGGCGGGCAATCAGGGTCTGCGCCACTTCGCGCTCGTTATGTTGATGCGCCGCAATTAACGGCTTGTTCAGGCCAAAGCGCGTCAGCAGGTGCGCCGTGTTGCGCGTATCTTCACAGGCGACGGCATCGGCAAGGCTCAGCAGATGCAGCGCGCGCAGGCTGATATCGGTCACATTGCCGATCGGCGTGGCCACTATATACAATGTTGCGATAGGATAGACCTGGTGCGCCGCCTCTGTCATGATGGGCAGGCTGGCGATGGAACTGATTTCTTGTACGGTCATTTTGGAGGTTAAATGCTTGCTAATAGTGTGAAGTTACTGCTTGTTTGTGCCGCGACCGGCATGCTGAGCGCTTGCAGCACGCCTTGCGACGCGCCCGGGCAATTGTGCGCGCCTATTGAATCTAACACAAGGGCGCTGCCGCCACCGAAGCCGCTGCCACCGCCCGTGCCGCCCAAGCCGCCCGCACCCGAACCGGTGACGTTTGCCGTGGCCGTGCCCGATATCACCGCGTACGACGGCAATGGCGCCCCGCTGGCGCCCATCAATACCAAGCCGGCGACCGGCACGCCGCAAGACATGCCGGCCGCCACGGCACCGGCACCGTCCGACGGCAAGGCCCACCACATCGGCCTGCTGCTGCCGCTGCGCTCGGCTTCGCTGGGTCCGGCCGCCGAACTGCTGCGCGCCGGTTTCATGGCCGCATACGAGCGCGACCGAAGCGGCTTTGAAGTGACGGTGATCGACACGGGCGACGGCAGCAGCGACGTCCTGAACAAGTTTGCGCAAGCACAGGAGGAACAGGACATCGTCGTGGGGCCTTTGTCACGCTCGGCCGTCACGGCCGTGGCGAATAGCGACCTGGTGCGCAAACCGACGATCGCCCTGAACCACCCGGACAACCGCGGCGAGGCGCGCCTGCCGGCCAAGCTGCTGGTGATGGGCCTGTCGATCGAGGCGGAAGCGCGCCAGGTCGCCGCCTGGGCCGCCAGCGAACAGCCTGGTGCCAGCGCGCTGGTCCTGTCGGCCGGATCGCCCTCGCAGCGCCGCATCAGCGCCGCCTTCAAGCAGGAATGGCTGCGCCAGGGCGGCAAGATCGAGACGATGGACTTGACGGCCACGAATGGCTACCTGAGCGATGCCGAACTGGTACAACTGCGCGCGCGCCTGGCCGCCACGCCGCCGGGACTGCTGTTTGCCGCGCTCGACGCCGACCAGGCGCGCCAGCTGCGCGTGGCCATCGGCGGCGACTTGCCCCTGTATGGCACCTCGTCCTTGAATCCCGGCGCCGGGCGCGGCGCCAGCGGCCCCGAGCTCGATGGCGCGCGCCTGCTGGATCTGCCGTGGCAAGTGCAGCGCGACCATCCACAAGTGATGGTCTATCCACAGCCGCCGCAACCGGCCGACACCCGCCTGACGGCCGACATGGAGCGCCTGTACGCGCTGGGCATCGATGCCTTCCGCGTGGCGCGCGAAGTGGCGCTGCGCCCGAACGCACCATTTACCCTTGATGGCGTGACGGGCCGCCTGGCCGTGCGCTTCGAGGGTGATCAAAGCGTGTTCGAACGCACGGAACAGGCCGCCACCTACCAGCAGGGCGTGCTGGGTACCTGGCCACCGGCCGCGCCTGTCGCCGTGCCGCCGGCCCAATAAGGTCACGCCATGCCACCCCTGCCGTTCCAGAATAAACAGGCACGGGGACGGCAAGGGGAAGACGATGCGCTCGCGTATCTGCTGCTGCAAGGCTTGGTGCTGCTACAACGTAACTATCTGTGCAAGGGCGGCGAACTGGACCTGATCATGCGCGATGGCGCATCGGTCGTGTTCGTGGAAGTGCGGCTACGCAGCAGTGCCACCTTCGGCGGCGCCCTGGCCAGCATTACGCCGGCCAAGCAGCGGCGCATGGTGGTGGCCGCGCAAACCTGGCTGCTGGGGCAAAAGGCGCTGCCGCCGTGCCGCTTCGACGCGCTGGCCATCGATGGCGGGCGCATCAGCTGGCTGAAGAACATCCTCGATATGTAAGCATTTTTAACAGTGCTTGTCCGCCATGCCGCGCGCCTGCACTATAATCGGCAGACTATGAATAATCAACGCATCCTCTCGCACTTCCACGAAAGTGCCGAACTCAAGATCCAGGCCGCTACCGTACTGGCGCAACCCATTGCGCAGGCGATCGACCTGATGTTTTATGCATTGTCCAACGGCAACAAGATCCTCGCCTGCGGCAACGGCGGTTCCGCCGCCGACTGCCAGCATTTCGCAGCCGAGCTGGTCGGACGCTTCGAACGCGAGCGCTTTCCGCTGCCGGCCCTGGCGCTGACGACGGATACGTCGATCCTGACGGCCGTGGCGAACGACTACAGCTACCGCGAGATCTTCTCGAAGCAGGTGCAGGCCTTCGGCCAGGCCGGCGACATCCTGCTGGCCATCTCCACGTCGGGCAATTCGGCCAACGTGATGGCCGCCGTGGAAGCGGCGCTCGAGCGCGAAATGCGCGTCGTGGCGCTGACGGGCAAGGACGGCGGCGCCATCGGCAAGATGCTGACGGACGCCGACGTGCATATCTGCGTGCCGGCCGAGCGCACGGCGCGCATCCAGGAAGTCCATCTGACCACCATACATTGCATCTGCGACGGCATCGATGTCGCCCTATTCGGAGGAGACGTGAATGACTAAATTCGGTACTGGCCCAGGCTGGAAACGCGTACAACGCCCGCTGGCCACCGCACTGCTGTGCGGCGCCATGCTCACCTCGCTCACCGGCTGCATCGAACTGATGGTCGGCGGCGCGGTGATGGGCGGCGTTGCCGCAGCGGACCGCCGCACCCTGGGCGCGCAGACCGAAGACAAGTCGATCGCCCTCAAAGGCGAGTCGCGCATCCCCTCCATCGTCGGCGACGTGGGCCACGTGAATGTCACCAGCTTCAACCGCCGCGTCCTGCTGACGGGCGAAGTGCGCGATGAAGCGATGAAAAATGCCGTCGAGCGCGAAGTGCGCAATATCGAGGGCGTGGAATCGGTGGCCAATGAACTGATCATCGCCGGTCCGGCCAGCTACACCTCACGCTCGAACGACGCGCTGATCACCACCAAGGTCAAGGCCAGCCTGGTCGACATGAAAACCATTTCGGCTGCCTCGTTCAAGGTCGTCACCGAGAACGCCACCGTCTTCCTGATGGGCAGAGTCACCCAGCGCGAAGGCACGGTCGCGGCCGACGTGGCGCGCGGCGTGGGCGGCGTGCAGAAAGTGGTCAAGCTGTTCGACTACATTTCGGAAGCGGAACTGAAGCAATTGCAACCCGATCCGGCGCCAGCACGCACGACGAG
Source organism: Janthinobacterium sp. MP5059B (assembly GCF_001758645.1). NCBI lineage: Bacteria > Pseudomonadati > Pseudomonadota > Betaproteobacteria > Burkholderiales > Oxalobacteraceae > Janthinobacterium > Janthinobacterium sp. MP5059B. Next base: position 32,502 of record NZ_LRHX01000003.1, read on the forward strand.
CAGCGCCAGCGACACGGTACAGCAATAAGCGGCATCCCCCATCCGGCCTACGGCGCCAGACTGATGATGCGTCTATAATGGACGCATCGTAGCGCTACTCTATTGAAAACCATGTCAACTTCGCCATCCGCAAGCAAGTCCTGGATCAAACCAGCCCTGATCGCCGTCTTCGTGGCGGGCGTGGCGGCGGCAGCCTACCTGTCGCTGAATGACAAGCAAAGCGCGCCGGACGTGACGTTCCACGGCATCCATGGCGAGAAAATCACCTCGGCCAGCCTGCGCGGCAAGGTGGTGATGGTCAATTTCTGGGCTACCTCGTGCACCACCTGCGTGGCGGAAATGCCGGACATGGTCGATACCTACAACAAGTACAAGGGGCAGGGACTGGAATTCGTGGCCGTGGCCATGAAATACGATCCGGCCAACTACGTGCTGAACTTCGCCGAAACGCGCCAGCTGCCGTTCAAGGTGGCGCTCGACGTGACGGGCGAGGCGGCCAAGGCCTACGGCGACGTGGCCCTGACGCCCACCACCTTCGTGCTCGACAAGCAGGGCAAGATCCTCAAGCGCTATGTGGGCAAGCCGGAATTCGCGGAACTGCACAAGCTGCTCGAGTCCGCCATCGCAGGCTAAGACAGCGCGCAAACACTGCACAAAACCTTGTTGCTAAAGGTTGCCAACTTGTTATAACCTTCCCAAGTGTGATTTCCACTCACCTTGTGAAGGCCAGCCGTGTCCCCAGCCGCCCAATCGCTCGACCCGCAGCAACTGAAAACCTGGCTGCTTGCCGCCGGCAACAAGGACGCCACCGCGTTCCGCCAGCTCTATCACTCCACCTCATCGAAACTGTTTGGCTTTGCGCTGCGTATATTGCATAAGCAAGAGCTCGCTGAAGAAGCCTTGCAAGAGGGGTTCGTCGCCATCTGGAACAATGCCGCCACTTACCAGAGCCATCTGGCGGCGCCGATGACCTGGATGGCCACCATCGTGCGCAACAAGGCGTTCGATGTGCTGCGGCGCAGCGACGATACCGTGGAAATCGATGCCGAACAATTTGATAGCGAAGTCATGAATGCACTCCGGGATCCCCAGGCCACGCCGATCGAGTCGCTGCAACTGAGCGGTGACGCCAAGGCGCTGGCGTTTTGCATGTCGGCCCTGGAAGGGCTGCACCGGCAGGTGGTCGCCCTGGCGTTCTATCACGACCTGTCGCACAGCGAAGTGGCGCAGCAGATGTCGCTGCCGATCGGCACCGTGAAGACCTGGATACGCCGCAGCCTGGAACGGCTGCGCACGTGCCTGGCGAAACGGGAGGCATCATGAATATCCGCGGCAATGACGTGCTGCGCCAGAAACTGGCATCCGAATACGTGCTGGGCACCCTGAAAGGGGGCGCGCGGCGGCGTTTCGAAGGCTGGCTGCACAACGACGCCGACTTGCGCAATATCACGGCCGAATGGCGCCAGCGCCTGGAACCGATGGCGGAATTTGCCACGCCCGTGGCGCCGCCCAAACGCGTGTGGCAGCAGATCGAGCAGCGCCTGCACCTGGCGCCGCAGGGCGGCTGGTCGTTGTGGCGCGATTCGCTGTCGTTCTGGCGTTCGCTGGGCATGGCGTCGAGCGCCATCGCCGCGCTGCTGGTCATCGTCGTGGCCACGCGCGTGATGGACGCGCCGCAGATCAGCTATGTCGCCAGCCTGACGGACGAGAAAGCGCAAACGGCCCTGCTGCTGACGGCCGACAGCCGCCACGGCGCCCTCGAGGTGCGCATGGTGGGCAACGCGCCCGTGCCTGCTGATCGCGATCTGGAACTGTGGGCCGTGCCGAAGAGCGGCAACCCGCGCTCCTTGGGCCTGCTGGCCGACAAGGGCAACGTGAAACTGGCGTTGTCCCAGCGCGCCATCGGCAACGACGTGGCCCTGCTGGCCGTTACCCTGGAGCCGAAAGGCGGTTCGCCGGATCCGAATGGACCGACGGGACCGATCTTGTACAAGGGTAACTGGGTGAAAATATAGTCTTACTTGGGATACAGAATCATCTGCGTGCAGCGGAACAGGGCAATCGTCTTGCCCGTTTCCTTGCTTTTCACCACGGCATCCCACACCTGCGTGTTGCGGCCCTTGTGCTCGACCTTGGCCGTGCAGGTGAGCGTGCCTTCGCGCGCCGTGCCCAGGTGGTTCGATTTCAGTTCGATGGTCGTGAAATTGCTCGCGCCCTCGGGCAAGTTGACGATGCAGCCATAACCGGAAGCCGTGTCGGCCAGGGTCACCACGCTGCCCGCGTGCAGGTAGCCATTCGGCGCCAGCAAATGCGGCAGCACGGGCAATTCCGCCGTCAGCTGGCCGTCGCCCACTTCCGTGATGACGATGCCCAGGTGGCCGGGCAGGCGGCCGGTGCCGCGTTCATTCAACATTGCTACGGTAATCTCGGGATTGCTCATGCTGGTCCTTGTGCGGGTGAATCCGGGATCCGCCGGAAAATACTATGATGATAGCAACTTTCCCCGCATCGGTTTGGCGGCCGCTTATTTCCGGCCGCGCCGCCGTTTCCACCACACCAGCGTCCCCGTCAGCATGAACAGCAGCGGCATCAGGCCAAAGACGGTAATGAAGGCGCGCCCGGCCGCGCCGAACGCCTGGCCCGAATGCAAGGGGAATTGCCAGCCCAGGAAGACGTCGCCGGCCGGCGCCCGCAAGGGATCGCGTATGCGCAGGGGCAAGCCGCTGCGCGCATCCAGGGTGATGCGCGTGGCGCCGTCGCCGTGGGCGATTTCACCGGGCTGGCGCACGCGCACGTCATACGGCTGGTCCTTTTTCGCCGGCAGCACGATGCGCGACACCCGCGCCTGCGGATACAGCTTCTGCGCGGCGGCCATGGCCTGGCCCGCATCGAGCACGGCGCCGTCCTGCTGCACATTCTTCAGTTTGGCCGTGTCCGGCACCGTCGACACGAGCGCCACCAGCGGCACGATCAATTGCGGCAAATTAAAATAAATGCCGGAAAAGGCGAGCATGGCCAGCACGGGCGCGGCAAAGAAACCGGCTGCCTTGTGGAACGTATAGTTGAAGCGCGGCCAGGAGCCGCCATGCGACACCGTCAAGGCGCGCTTGATCGCCAGCCACTGCAGGCGCGGCCACCACAGATAGATGCCGCTCAAGGCCATCAGCAGCAGCATCACGCCCGAGATGCCCGTAATGGTCTTGCCCGCGTCGCCCGACAGCAGATAGCGGTGCAAATGAAACATGCCCGACATCAGCAGCGGGCGCGTGAGGCCGAAACGGCCCCAGTCGCGCTCGCCTTTGACTTGCAAGGTGTAGGGATCGACCATCACCTGGCGCACGATGGCCTGGCTGAACGGCGATGGCGTGCCCGCCTGGCGGTATGAGGCCACGTACACGTCGCGCGCATCGGCCGGTGGATTGAGCTGGCTCGGCTTGCCGTAGGCAGGGTCGGCCGTGAGCCCGTCCACCACGGCTTGCAGCGTGCGCGGCGTGACCTGGAACACCTGGCCAGGCGCGGGCGTACTCGCCTGCAACAGTGTGGGATTGAGCCAGGCATCGAGTTCCGGCATCCAGGCGATGGCGGAGCCCGTCAAGCCCAGCAGGACGAACAGGGCGCCAAACCACAGTCCCGCATACAGGTGCAGCTTGGCAAACAACCACTTGATCGAACGTTGCGACATGGAAACTTTGGGAAATTTGGGCTGCGAAACGATAGCATGAAAGGCCCGGAGTGAAAATCATTATCAGCTGGCATTCTGTCCTGCCCGCGCAGCGCAAATGAATTGCAACAAGCGCTGACAGCGGGGCGATTTTCTTGCTACTATGCGCCCATGTCTTCCCGCCAGCCCACCCGCACGCCTTACGGCGAGCCTGCCCATCACGGTGCCGCCGCCCTCGCGCGCACGCCGTGGCGGCTGTGCGTGGCGCTGTTCAGCGCGCTGGCCCTCGTGTTCCTGCTGTCGACGGCCGCCTCGCACCTGCACAAGACGACCCTCGACGCGGAAGAGTGCGCGCTGTGCGCCACCGTCATCGACAAGGTGGCCGACATCGCCGTGCCGCCGGCCATCGTCGAGCCGCCCGCCCAATTACTGCCGTACCGCCTGCTGGCCCTGGCTCCCGCCACCCTGGCCCCCATCACCGCGCTCATCTTGCCGCCCGTGCGCGGCCCGCCTGCCGCCTCGTTGTAGTTCCCACGCTGTTTTTATCCTTTTTTCAGGCTGCACCGCCGCGTCCTCATGCGCGCCGGGCTGCCTGGCGTAGACTATTTTCGAGGTTCACCATGCAACACACACCACGCTTGAGCGCGCTGTCGCTCGCCCTTGCCAGCCTGTTCAGCTTTTCCGCCCACGCCGCCGAGCCTGCCGAAGCCAGTGCCGATACCGCACCGCAAGACATGCAAAAGGTGGAAGTCACTTCCGCCCATTTGAAAAGCGCCCGCATCGAGCTGTCGCCGAAAGTCGGCACCACCATCTACAGCATCGACAGTCACATGGTCGACATGCTGGGCCAGGGCGACAACACGCCATTCAATGAAGTACTGCTGCGCCTGCCGGGCGTATCGCAGGATTCTAAGGGTTCCGGCGCCCTGCACGTGCGCGACGATCATGCCAACGTGCAATACCGCATCAATGGCGTGCAGTTACCGGAAAGCATCAGCGGCTTCGGCCAGTCGATCGATACGCGCCTGATCGACAAGACGGATTTCATGACGGGCGCCTTGCCGGCCCAGTTCGGCCTGCGCACGGCGGGCATTGTCGATATTGAAACGAAAGAGGGCGGCTTGAGCCCTGGCGGGCGCATCGGCATCATGGTCGGCAGCCACGACCATGTGGAGCCGAGTGCCGAATTTTTCGGCAGCGTGGGCAAGTTCAATTACTACCTGTCCGGCAGCTACCTGGGCAATTCCCTGGGCGTGGAAAACCCGCAAGACACGCGCAGCGCCCTGCACGACAAGACGCGCCAGAACAAATCGTTCGGCAGCCTGTCGTATTTCCTCGACGACAATACGCGCCTGGGCGCCATGTTCGGCACCTACAACGGCCGCTTCCAGATACCGAACAATCCGGATCAGGCGCCGGGCTTCTCGCTGGCTGGCCACAGCGATGCGCAGGCGGGCACGTCCAGTATCCCGTCGTCGCAGCTGAATGAAAACCAGCGCGAAGTGAACCGCTTCCTCGTGCTGTCGCTGCAAAAGAGCCTGGGCGACCTCAATTACCAGGTTTCCGCCTTCCACCAGTATTCGGAACTGCACTTCACGCCGGACGCCATCGGCGACCTGATCTACAACGGCGTGGCATCGGACTCGCGCCGCGCGAACAGCGCCTCGGGCGCCCAGTTCGACATCAGCTACAAATTGCATCAGGACCACACCGTGCGCGCGGGCCTGGCCTACACGCGCCAGAAGACGACCAGCGACAACACGGTGGCCGTCTTCCCCGCGATGGATGGCGCGCAAACGTCCACCACACCCATCACGGTACTGGACAACAGCGGCAAGACGGGCACCCTGGCCAGTTTCTACCTGCAGGATGAATGGCATATCAGCAAACCCCTGACCCTGAACTATGGCGCGCGCTTCGACAAGGTCTCGGCCTACACCAGCGAGCAGCAATGGAGCCCGCGCGTCAACCTGGCGTATCAACTGGCGCCGGGCACGGCTCTGCACGCCGGCTATTCGCGCTATTTCACGCCGCCGCCGCAGGAGCTGGCCGCGCAAGGCAGCATCGACCTGTATGCGAACACGACGAATGCGCCGGAAATCGGCCAGTCGGACAACGTCAAGGCCGAGCGCACGCACTACTACGACGTCGGCATCAGCCATCAGGTGAATGCGAAACTGACCGTGACGGCCGATGTGTACTATAAAAAGATCAACAATCTGCTGGACGAAGGCCAGTTCGGCCAGGCGCTGATCCTGACGCCATTCAACTATGCGGACGGCTACGCCAAGGGCCTGGAATTGTCGGCTATCTACAGCGAGAAAAACTGGGGCCTGTTCCTCAACGCCAGCACGCAAAAGGCGCAGGGGCGCAACATCAATTCAGGCCAGGCCCTGTTTGGCGCCGATGAGTTGAACTACATCAGCAAGAACTATGTCTACCTCGATCATGACCAGAAATACACGCTGTCGGGTGGCGGCCATTATCACTTTGGCGATTCGCAAGTGAGCGCTGACTTCCTTTACGGCAGCGGCCTGCGCATGACGCCGGACGGCGGCGCACCAAATTCCGGCCATCTGCCCGGCTATTTCACCGTCAACACGGCGCTTACGCACACGTGGAAAAATACGCCGGTCGGCAAGGTCGAGGGACGGCTGGCCTTGATCAACCTGTTCGACAAGTCCTACCTGCTGCGCGACGGTTCCGGCGTGGGCGTAGGCGCACCGCAGTACGGCGCCCGCCGCAGTTTCTATGCCGGCTTGTCGACAAGCTTCTAAGAGTTACGCGCGAAGACAGCGGCAGGGAGCAACGCCTGCCGCTGTCGGTTGCCGTACGGTTCCAGGAATTATGCCCAGGCGATGGCCGCCTGGCCATGCGCTTGCAGGTAAGCATTCGCCAGGCTGAATGGCTTGCTGCCAAAGAAACCTTTGCTTGCCGACAAGGGAGACGGATGGGGCGCCGCCAGCACCAGGTGCTTGCCGGGGTCGATCAGGCTGCGCTTGGCTTGCGCGTAGCCACCCCACAGGATGAAAACCAGGTGCTCGCGCTCGGAGGACAGGTGGCGGATCGCGCTGTCCGTCAATTTCTCCCACCCCTTGGCCGCGTGCGAACCGGCCGTGCCCGCGCGCACCGTCAGCACACTGTTGAGCAAAAATACCCCTTGCTCGGCCCAATCGGACAAATCCGTACGCGTGCGCACCACGCCTGCGTCGCTATGTAATTCCTTGAAGATATTCTGCAGGCTCGGCTGCGGCGGCTTGCCTTCGGGTATGGAAAAACACAGGCCCATGGCCGCGCCGGGCGTGTGATACGGGTCTTGTCCCAGGATCACCACCTTGACTTGCTCGAACGGCGTCAGGTCGAACGCCCGGAAGATGGTTTTACCCGGCGGACAACACGGCCCTGCCGCATACTCTTCCTTCACGAAGGCGGCCAGGCGTTCCCAGTAAGGCTGGGCAAACTCGCCTTCCAGCCGCGCCTTCCACGATGCGTCGATGCGTACGTCCATGCCTCACCTCATCACTTATCCGTCAATCATGCTTTTTCAGCATGCCAGTATAGGACGCCCGGCCGGATGAGGCACATACGATTCGAACAGGCAAAAAAAAAGCCGCCAGCGCGAGCGGGCGGCTTTGATACAGCACAAGGTGCTTAGAAATTCAGCGCCGATTCCACGCCGGCGCTGTGCGCCTGTTCATCCGCGTGGTACGAGCTGCGCACCATGGCGCCCACGGCAGCGTGGGTGAAGCCCATCTTGTACGCTTCTTCCTCGAACATTTTAAAGACGTCCGGGTGCACGTAGCGGCGCACGGGCAAGTGGCTGTTCGATGGCGCCAGGTATTGGCCGATGGTCAGCATGTCGATGTCGTGCTCGCGCATGTCGCGCATGACTTGCAGGATTTCCTCGTCCGTCTCACCCAGGCCCACCATGATGCCGGACTTGGTTTTCACGTCCGGGTACATGGCCTTGAAATCTTTCAGCAGCTTCAGCGAGTGCATGTAGTCGGAGCCGGGACGGGCTTCCTTGTACAGGCGCGGCGCCGTTTCCAGGTTGTGGTTCATGACGTCAGGCAAGCCATCCTTGAACAGGTTCAGGGCTTTTTCCAGGCGGCCGCGGAAGTCGGGCACCAGCACTTCGATGCGGGTGTTCGGCGACAGGGCGCGCGTTTGCTGGATGCACTCGACGAAATGGCCGGCGCCGCCGTCGCGCAAGTCATCGCGGTCGACGGAAGTGATGACGACGTAGTTCAAACGCAGCTTGGCGATGGTTTTCGACAGGTTGGCCGGCTCTTCCTTGTCCAGCGGGTCCGGGCGGCCATGGCCGACGTCGCAGAACGGGCAGCGGCGCGTGCACTTGTCGCCCATGATCATGAAGGTGGCCGTGCCCTTGCCGAAACATTCGCCGATGTTCGGGCAGCTGGCTTCCTCGCACACCGTCACGAGTTTGTTTTCGCGCAGGATGTCCTTGATTTCATAGAAGCGCGTCGATGCCGAGGCGGCCTTGACGCGGATCCAGTCCGGCTTTTTCAGGCGCTCGACTTGCTCGATCGGAATGATCTTGATCGGGATGCGCGAAGTCTTGCTGGCGCCTTTTTGCTTTTCGCTCGGGTTGTACGCGGGAGCGGCAGTAGCGGCGGGGGCGGTGCTGGAAATGGTCTCAGAAGTCATGGCTGCAAGCCCTTGAGGGGCAAAGTTTGGTTTGTTTGCTCAGGCATCCGCTGCCTGAGGCGCGCCTGCGGCGCTGTTTGCTTCGCTTACATCGAGTAATACGGTCAATTCATGGGCCAGGGCACGCTGCACCTCGGCCAGCGGCACCACGACGCCCATGCTGCGCATGTCCACCGTCTTCAGGCCGGAATAGCCGCACGGGTTAATCCAGGAAAACGGCGCCAGGTCCATCGCCACGTTGAGCGATACGCCATGGTAGGTGCAGCCGTTGCCGCGCACTTTCAACCCCAGCGCGGCGATCTTTGCACCCTTGTCTGGTCCGCCGGCAAGATAGATGCCAGGCGCGCCATCGATGCGCTCGCCAGCGAGATTATACGCCGCCAGCACGTTGATGATGGCTTGCTCGATTTTATGCACGAACTGGCGCGCATACAGCTTGCCGCCCGGCTTGTTGCGGCGCAAGTCCATCAGCAGGTAAATCACCACCTGGCCGGGACCGTGGAACGTGACTTCGCCGCCACGGTCCGTCTGCACCACGGGGATCGCGTCAGCTCCCGCCAGCAAATGGCCGCGGTCGGCAGCCAGGCCCAGGGTGAACACGGGCGGATGCTCGACGATCCACAATTCGTCGCGCGTCTCCGTCGTGCGCGCGTCGGTGAAGGCGCGCATGGCGGCAAAGGTGGGCTCGTAATCGACGCGGCCCAGCTCGCGGATCAGCGCCGTTTCGGTTCGGGTGGTGGTCATGACGGATTCTGTAATCAGCTGCCGGCGCCCTGCGGACGCTGCGGCGAAGCCGTGATTATAAGCCAGGCAGCCGTTTCATTCCGGGACGGACTCTGGCAACAGCAGCAATCTGCCCAATTTTTGTGCAGCATGGCGTATCTGGGCCGCATTCAGGGCCGTGTAGCCGAGCAGCACGGCCGGCGCCAGCTTGGCGCTATGGCAAAAATCGCCGAGCGGCTGCAGCGCCAGCCCCTCTTGCGCCGCGCGCGCGCAAAATGCCCGCTCGTCGCTGCCTGGCGGCAGCCACAGCACGCAATGAAAGCCCGCCTGCTGGCCGGAAATGGCGTAGCGGCCGGGGGCCGTCTGCTCGAGGCAGGCCAGCAGCAGATCGCGCCGTTCCTTGTAGGCCAGCCGCGCCTGGCGTAAATGGCGCACGAAAGCGCCGTCTTCCATCCAGGCGGACAGCGCCAGCTGCTCCGTCACGCCCACGGACCTGCCCGTCAACTGCAGGGTGCGCAGCAACTGCGGGCGCAAGGCGGGCGGCAGCACCATGAAGCCCACGCGCAGGCCGGCAAACAGGGTCTTGTTGAAACTGCCACAGTAAATCACGCGCTGGTACTGGTCCAGCGCCTTCAGGGCTGCCAGCGGGGCGCTCTGGTAATTGAATTCGCTGTCGTAATCGTCTTCCACCACCCAGGCGCCGCTGTCGTTCGCCCATTCCAGCAAGGCCAGGCGGCGCGTGACGGACATGGTCACGCCCAGCGGCGACTGGTGCGCCGGCGTCACATACGCGAGGCTGGCGTCCGCATGCGCGGCCAGGGCGGCGCAATCGATGCCTTCGGCGTCGACGGCAATGTCCACCGGCACGGCGCCAGCCAGGGCGAACAGGGCGCGCGCGGCCGGGTAGCCGGGCTCTTCCAGGCAAACCTTGTCGCCATCGCGCACGATGCTGCGCGCCAGCAAGTCGATCGCGTGGCGGATGCCGGTCGTGACAACGATGTCCTGCGGGTCGCAGCGGATGCCGCGGTACTTGGCGAGAAAATCGGCGATCTGCTGGCGCAGCTGGGGCAGGCCGGCCGGATCGGCGCTGCACAGCTGTTCCGGCGTGGCGGCGGCCAGGGCCCGCGTGGCGCACTTGGACCAGGCGGCCATGGGAAACAGGCTGGCGTCGGCGCGCCGCGCCACGAAGGGCAAGCCGTCGCGCACACCCGTATCGGACACAGGTATCGGCGCGGAGAATGTCCCGGCTGGGGTGGCATCCGCAAATCCTGCCATCAAGAAGCGTTCCGGCACGACGGCGCACACGCGCGTGCCGGAACCGGGCACGCGCGTCACGTACGCTTCCGCGTGCAGGCGGTCGAACACGGTTTCGATGGTGCCGCGCGACAACTCCCACCGTTCCGCCAGGGTGCGGCTGGACGGCAAACGGCTGCCCGCCGGCAGCATCTTCGTCAGGATGGCCGAGCGCAGCGCTTCATACGCGCCATCCTGCTTGTTGACGCCCGCCTTGTCGAGCCAGCTGGTGGGACGAGGCAAGTCCAGGGCGTGCGGTGATTTTCCTCGCGGCATGATAATCGTCCAAGTGGTCCAATGAGTTTTCTGATGACTGGCACTTCGCATTACACCACAAACATTCTACTCTCACCGTTCCGGTGCGCCAGCGGGGCGCACGCTTGCATGGATCGTGTAAAACAATGCAGAAACAAATCGCTTTATGGGCCTGGGGCGGCATCGTGCTGCTGCTGGTCTGCCTGTCGCGCATCAGCATCGACATCTATCTGCCTTCGCTGCCGGCCATGGCCGATGCCCTGCACGCCAGCGATGCACAGTTGCAACTGACCCTGAGCCTGTTCATGGCCGGCTCGGCCGTCTCGATGCTCGCTTGCGGGCCGCTGGCCGACCGTTACGGGCGCCGCCCCGTGCTGCTGGCCGGCACTTTCATTTATGTGCTCGCCAGCATCGTCTGCACCGTGACCACCGACGTCCACGTGCTGATCGCCGCGCGCGTGCTGCAGGCGTTCGGCGGCTGCAGCGGCACCATCATCGGCCGGGTGATGGTGCGCGACCGTTTTGATCCCGCCACGCAGGCGCGCATGCTGGGGAGAATATCGATGGTGATGGGCTTGTCGCCGATCCTGGCGCCGCTGGCCGGCAGCCTGCTCGATGCGGCGTTCGGCTGGCGCGCCGTGTTTGGCGTGCTGTGCCTGCTGGGAGCGCTGTCGCTGGGACTGATCGCCGCGTATATGCCGGAAACCAGGCCGGCCAGCGTCGTCCCCCAAGTAAATACCCTGGCACTGTACCGCCGCCTGCTGGGCGACGCGTATTTCCTGCGCTATGCGCTGGCCATCGGCTGCGTGTATTGCACGTATTTCCCGTTCATCGCGGAATCGTCCGTGCTGTTGCAAAGGGGCATGCATCTGTCGCCGCGCGCGTATGCGCTGGTGTTCGCGCTGACGGTCAGCGGCTATGTGGCGGGATCGAGCCTGTTCCGCGCGCTAGGACCGCGCCTGGGCGCCGATTACATGCTGGGTGTGGCGGTGCTGATCAATGTGGCGGGCGCGGCCAGCCTGTTGCTGGCGGGGACTTTGGCGCCGCAGCACGTGGCGTCGCTGGTGGCGCCCATGCTGCTGGTGATGGTGTCGGTGGGCATGGCCATCCCGGCCTGCCAGCTGGCCGTGCTGCAGCCGTATGGCGATCAGGCGGGCAGCGCCTCGGGCCTGTTCTTCTTCGTGCAGATGCTCATCACGGCCGCCTGCGGCGCCGTCATCGCCGCCATCACGGACGGCAGCGAAAAGCCGCTGCTGTGGGTAACGGCGGCGGCCAGCGCGGCCTTTGCCCTCGTGTGGCGGCTGACGAAACGCCAGCCCGCCAGGGCAACAGCATGTCTTACATGACGATCTTGACCATCGGGTGGCCCGACAGCGCCATGTACAGGGCGTCGAGCTGCTCGCGGCTGACGGCGCGCACGGTGACGGTCAGGCCCGTGTAATTGCCCTTGCCCGATGGGCGCTCTTCCATGCGGCCCGCGTGAAAGGTCGGATCGTGGCTGATGACCAGTTCCAGCATGGTCGGCGCGAAGTCGACATGCGTCGGGCCCATGATCTTGATGGGAAAGTCGCTCGGGTATTCGATCAGCGATTCGCTGGGAGGAATCGTCACTTCGGTGGGTGGGGTGGTTTGCATGGGAAATCCAATCAGTGCCGGTCAGAACAGACGGCGCAGCGCATAGCGCGCGGCGGCTGCATAAAAACGTATTGTAGCCAACTTTGAGGGCGGCTGCGCCCGTTGCGATGACACACACGGCATGGCAAAAAAAAAGCCAGCTGGGTAAGCTGGCGAAAAACTATTTCGTTTGGACAAAATAGCCGGAAAATCGGTGCTGTCACTTGGAGGATAAGCAGTGGTCGTACTGTAGACAAACCACGGCAGCTTTACCTCCGGTATGTGACGAACTGCGCATTTTGCGGCTTGAACGTCGATACGGCGCGACAGACGGCGCGGCCGTCAGCGCTCCACTTCCTGCATCCGGCCATTACGGCCGGGACCGCCGCGCTCATGGTTGCGCTCACGCGGCGGCATCGGGCGCTCGGCACTGCGCGCCTCCTGTGGCGCACGCGCGGCAGGCGCAGGCATGGCTGGCGGCGGCGCCGTTTGCAGCACTTCGCGGCGGGGGCCACGTTCTGCGCGGTCCGGGCGCGGCGCATCAAATTGGCGTTCCATGACGGGGCGCGGCAGTGGCCGTTCGGCACGGGGCCGCTGCTCGCCACGCCAGCCGGGGTGCGCCACCTGGTCTTGCACGGGTGGCAAGGCCGGCATCGCCGGCATCACGGGCTGGGGCGGCACCGGCGGCTGTTGCGGCTGTGCCGGCACGGGCGGGCGGTTCGGCTGCATGGGACGGGGCGCCATGTGCGTCTGGCCATCGTCCGTCTGCAAGCGGCCAGGGCGGTTGACCCAGTCGCGCCGGAACTCCCTGTCGCCGCGCGGCGCATCGGAAGGACGCTGCCAGTTGCCCGCTGGCGCAGGCGCCGTGCTCAACGGTAAGCTTTGCATGACGGGCGGCGGCATGGTGGTGCGGTTGCGGCGCGGCACGTCGACCGTGCGCGAGCCGCCAAAACGCTCGCCCGGCAGCATCGTCATGCCTGCACGGCGTTCGCGTTCGCCAGCCACAGGGCGGCGCCCCTCGGCGACGCGGTTGATGCGGCGTTCATACTCGGCGCTGGCGCGGTAGCCGGGCACGTAGCGCTCGTGCGGCGACAGGGGAAACCAGCCGACGCCAGGGCGCTGGCCATGCTGCGAACCGCGATCAGGCCTGCCGCCGACCCAGCCCACCAGGGCCGGCGCCCAGGGCACGCGGCCGCGCTCGCGCCCCGGTGCCCAGCCCCAGCGGTGGCCCAGCAGCACCCAGCGGCCGTAGTGCGAGGGCGCATAGCCCCACGGCGCATTGTCCACCCAGGTCCAGCCCCACGGCGCGATCCACGTCCAGCGCCCGTCGCTGTACGGCGCCCAGCCGGCCGGCACCGTGCTCGGCAGCCACAAGGGGCCGTATTCCGCGTCGTCCTGCCAGGCACCGTAGCGGTCCAGCTCTTCATAGCCGGTGGTATCGTCCGTGACATAGCGCAAGGCCGGCGCGGCGGCGGGCAAGGCTTCGGGCCAGTTGTCGAAGGCGATCCTCTGCAAGGCGCCCGTGCGCAATTCCTCGTCCGTCAGCTCGGCGCGCTTGCCGGCGCGCAAGGTCACGCTGCCCGTCGCCCCATCCACGTCGGCCGCACCGTCGAGCACGCTGACGATGCTGGTGCCGGGCTGGCGCCCCGCCTCGATGCGCACCCAGCCCGGCTGGGTCAGGATCACGCGGGCCTGGGCCGTGGTCAGCTCGAAGCCGCGCAACGCGTCGGGATTGCGCACGCGCACGCTGACCGTGCCATAGCTGAGATGCAATTTGAAACTGTCGTCATCGAGCTCGCTCACTTCCAGCTCGGAATCGCCATCGAGACGCACGGCGGCCGCGCCCACGCGCAACTCCGCCAGCGCACCGCGCTGGGTGGTCAAACGGTTATCCGTGGTGACGGGCCAGTTCAGCAGGGCGTTTTGCGCCTCGCCATCGCCGGCGCGCACCAGCACCTGCCCTTCGACGGTGGAAATGCGCCCCACGCGGGCGGGCGGGTCCTGCGCCAGGGCCAGGGAGCACGCCGACGACAGCAGCACGGCGCACACGGTGTTCAAGAAGGGGGAAGACAGGATCGGACGCATGGCGCGCTCCAGGCAGGACGGACAGAGATGAAAGGTAGACAACACCCCGATTACAGTCCTATCGGGCGGGCATCGCAAGCGGGCTTACAAATGTTTGCAACTTGATCTGGCTCAGGATGCCGCCTGGCCACCGCGCTTGACGAAGAACAAGGCCGTGCCGACAGCCATCAGCAAGCCGCCAAAGAAGCGGTTCTGCTTTTTCACGGCCCTGGCATCGCGGAAAAAGCGTTGCATCGACGAAGCCAGGAAGGCATAGCTGTGCATCACGACCTGATCGATCGTGCACATGGTGACGGCCAGGATCAGCAGTTGCGGCAGCAGGGGTGCAGCAGGGCTGATGAATTGCGGCAATACCGCCACCATGAAAATGATGCCTTTCGGATTCGTCACATTGGTCAAAAAACCCGTCAGCACGCGCCGGCCCATGGAGGGCACCACGGCGTCGGCATGCAGGTCGCCCGCCACCGCCACCTTGGCGCGCCACTGCGACAGGCCCAGGTAGATCAGGTACAAGGCGCCCACCGTCTTGACGATATTGAAGGCCACTTCGGAGGCCAGCAGCAAGGAACCGACGCCGGCGCCGGCGATGCCCAGCACCACCAGCAGCCCCAGCTGCAAGCCGAGAATGGTGGCGCTGGCCTTTTTCACCCCGTACGACAGGCCGTGCGACATCGACAGCACGGCGCCCGAGCCGGGCGAGACGGCGATGATGGAGGCGGCGATGACAAAGGTTATCCAGGTGGCGAAGTGCATGCGGTTTCCAAAAAATGGTGACGATGAACAATTTTAACCCGCTCAGTGCGGCCTTGCCGGCCCGCCCTGAGGTAAGATCGCACTCACACACCTCCTTGCCGTACAACCAAGAATAACATCATGAAAAACAACACTTTCCTCGCTCCGCCATGCCCTGCCACCACCGTGGGAGCACGCTGAGATGGCCGGCTCCAGCCTGCTGGCCCTGCTCGACGACATCGCCAGCATCCTCGACGATGTTTCCCTGATGACCAAGGTAGCCGCCAAGAAGACGGCTGGCGTGCTCGGTGACGACCTGGCACTGAACGCGCAGCAGGTGGCCGGCGTGCGCGCCGAGCGCGAACTGCCCGTCGTGTGGGCCGTCGCCGTCGGCTCGCTGAAGAACAAGGCCATCCTCGTGCCCGCCGCGCTGGCCATCAGCGCGTTCGCGCCGTGGGCCATCACGCCGCTGCTGATGGTGGGCGGCGCCTACCTGTGCTTCGAAGGCTTCGAAAAGATCGCGCACAAGTATCTGCACCCGGACGACAGCCACAAGGCCGAGCTGGCACAGGCGCTGCGCGACCCGCAGGTCGACCTCGTCGCGCTGGAAAAGGACAAGATCAAGGGCGCCATCCGCACCGATTTCATTTTGTCGGCGGAAATCATCGTCATCGCCCTGGGCACGGTGGCCGCGGCCACCTTCGCCGAGCAGGTGGCCGTCGTCGTCGGCATCGCCCTCATCATGACGGTGGGCGTGTACGGCCTGGTGGCGGGCATCGTCAAGCTCGATGACGCGGGCTTTTACCTGGCGGCGCGCAAGGGCGCGGGCGCGCTGATGGATGGCGTGCGCGGCTTTGGCCGCATGCTCGTGTCGGCGGCGCCGAAACTGATGAAATTTCTCTCCGTCGTGGGCACCCTGGCCATGTTCATGGTCGGCGGCGGCATCCTGACGCACGGCTGGCCGTGGGCCAGCGGCATGCTGCACCATGCGGAAGCAGCCGTCGGCGGCGTGGCCGGCATCGGCCCCGTGCTGGCCGCCGTCACGCCCAGCCTGATCAACGCGGTGGCCGGCCTCATCGCCGGTGGCCTGGTGCTGGCCGGCGTTACGGCCGTGTCGGCTTTATTGCGCATGGTCAAGCCAAGCAAATAAACTTTCTGGTCTGATGGGACGGCAGGCGCATCCGTGCCTGCCGCCCCGGCCATGCCGGCGGCGCTTGCCTGCCCATGGAGACCCTATGCAGACTTCCCCCATCCAACGTCCCAGCAGCGCCTTTATCGGCGCTTCCTGGGCGGCATTGCTGATCGGCGCCATCACCTACCTGTCCGGCCTGTGGAACGCCAGCATGGCGCTCAACGAAAAGGGCTATTACTTCACCATCCTCATGTATGGCCTGTTCGCCGCCATCTCGCTGCAAAAATCCGTGCGCGACCGCGCCGAAGGCATCGCCGTGACGGGCATCTATTTCGGCCTGTGCTGGATTTCCGTGCTGCTGGCCTTGCTGCTGCTCACGGTCGGCTTGTGGAACGCCACCCTGCAGAACAGCGAAAAGGGTTTCTATGCCATGGCATTCCTGCTCAGCCTGTTTGCCGCCGTCGCCGTGCAAAAGAATGTGCGCGACGTGGCGCGTGCCTCGGCCGCCTCGCCCGCCGAGGCACCGGGAACTTAAATAGAAGCAGCGCGTCTATTCCTGTATCCATGTCGGGAGAGGATGATGGGCGACCAGCAGAAACGTTTACAGATGGCACTAGAGGCAGCGCACATGGCGATCTGGGATTCGCGCATCGTCGCTGGCCAGGTCATCGACGGCACGGTCAGCTGGTCGGCCAAGGGCGCCACCTTGCTGGGCCTGGAAGAGCGCGCGCTGACGCAGCCATTTCGCAGCTTTCTCGACTGCGTGCACACCGGCGACCGCGACAAGGTGATCAAAGTGCTGCAGGACGGCGTGCGCCGGCGCGGCGGCTACGCCCTGCAATACCGCGTCGTCTGGCCCGACGGCAGCGAACACTGGCTGGCGGCCAAGGCGCACATCTTCATGGATGCCGGCGGGAAACCCGAACGCACCCTGGGCATCATCTGGGATATCACCGAACACATGGCGCGCGAGCTCATGATCGCCGAGCGCAAGGAACTGGCCGAAGTGACGCTCAGTTCCATCGGCGACGGCGTCATCACCACCGATCCGCACGGCAAGACGCGCTACCTGAACCGGGTGGCCGAGCAATTGACGGGCTGGAGCAACGCGCTGGCGCAGGGCAGGGACATCGGCCAGACCATGCCGCTGGCCGATGAACGCACGGGCGAAGCGCGCGAACACGTGGCCATGCGCTGCCTGCAACAGCGCCAGGCCATCGGCATTTCGCCCCGCTCGCAACTGATCACGCGCGAAGGGCGGCGTATCGCCATCGAAGAATCGGCCGCGCCCATCTGGTCGCGCGACGGCGATATCCTCGGCGCCGTCGTCGTGTTTCGCGACGTCAGCCACGAGCGCAAGCTGAGCCAGCAACTATCGTGGCAAGCCACGCACGACGCCTGACGGGGCTGATCAACCGGCGCGAATTCGAACACCTGGTGGCCGGCGCCCTGCACACGGCCAAGCAGGATGGCCACATGCATGCGCTGCTGTACCTGGACCTGGACCAGTTCAAGGTCATCAACGACACCAGCGGCCATGGCGCCGGCGACGTGCTGCTGCAGCTGCTGGCCAAGATGCTGCAGGCGCGCATGCGCGACAGCGACATCCTGGCGCGCCTCGGCGGCGATGAACTGGGCGTGCTGCTGCCGCACTGTCCGCTCGAGCATGCGCGCCAGATCGGCGAACAGCTGCGCCAGTCCATCCGCGATTTCCGTTTCGCCTGGGATAACCGCAGCTTCGAGCTGGGCGTGAGCATCGGCATCGTGGAAATCAACGAGGACAGCAAGTCCATGAGCGAGCTGCTGAGCGCCGCCGACCAGGCTTGCTACCTGGCCAAGGAGCAGGGCCGCAACCGCATCCATGTCTACCAGGAGTCCGACGTCATGCTGGCGCAGCGGCATGGCGAAATGCTGTGGATCTCGCGCCTGAACGAAGCGTTCGCACACGATTATTTCCGCCTGTACGCCATGCCCATCGTGCACCTGCACGACAGCCCGGAACACCACGACGAAGTGCTGATCCGCATCCACAACAGCCAGGGCGACCTGATCTTGCCGGGCGCCTTCATTCCGGCCGCCGAACGCTACGACATGATGCTGTCCATCGACCGCTGGGTCATCCGTGCCGTCTGCCACCATATCCAGAGCGTGCGCGACAGCCTGCCGCCTTTGGACGCGCTGGCGGAAAGCCGGCGCCGCGCACCGGCCCTGTATTCCGTCAACCTGTCGGGCATGTCGCTGGCCGATGCCGGCTTGCACGACTACATCACCGAGCAGTTCGTAGAATTCGCGATTGCTCCCGAGCAAATATGCTTTGAAATCACGGAAACGGCCGTCATCGCCAACCTGCCCAAGGCGCAGGTGTTCATGCGCCAGCTCAAGGCCCTGGGCTGCCGCTTTTCGCTTGACGACTTCGGCAGCGGTTTTTCCTCGTTCGGCTACCTGAAGGCCCTGCCCGTCGACTATTTGAAGATCGACGGCGTCTTCGTGCGCGACATCGCCACCAATGCCATCAACCGCGCCATGGTCAAGGCCATCAATGAGGTGGGCCACGTGATGGGCTTGGAAACGGTGGCCGAATACGTGGAAGACGATGCCACCCTGGCCGTCATCCGCGAACTGGGCATCGACTACGCGCAAGGCTACGCCGTGGGCAGCCTGCGCCCCCTGACGGCGGGTGTCGATTAGCCGCTGCCGACAACCAGTGCCTTTAAAACAATGCCGCATTGCTATCGCTAAATGCGTGCAAGCACGACCAATCTGGAGGATTTTGATCTACATCAATAAATTTGCGCAGGCGACTCCTTACACTGATCTCCATTCTTGCAATCGTGCAAGTCTTACTCACCAATTGCTTGTTTAACTGATCAGGAAGCCGCGACCATGCGACAAAATTTGCCAGTGACTAACCGTGAAGTCCTCGTCCTGGACGATCAGGCCATCGTGTCGAAAACGGATATGAACGGCAATATCGTATATGTGAACCCCTACTTCAGCCAGGTCAGCGGCTTCAGCGAGGCAGAGCTGCTCGGTTCGCCCCAGAACATCGTGCGCCACCCGGACATGCCGGCAGAAGCGTTTGCCGACCTGTGGGCCTCGATCCAGGCCGGCACGCCGTGGACGGGCCTGGTCAAGAACCGCTGCAAGAACGGCGACTTTTACTGGGTGCGCGCCAACGTCACGCCCATCCGCGAAGCGGGCAAGACCATCGGCTACATGTCCGTGCGCGTGAAAGCGGACAAGGACCAGGTCAAGACGGCCGAAGAAGCCTATGCGGCCATCCGCAACAAGGAAGGCGGCAACATCGTCATCAAGAACGGACAGATCGTGCGCCCGGGCCTGGCGCACCTGCTGCACAACCTGACGCACATGTCGCTCAACCTACGCATCTGGGCCGCCACCTCCATCGTCAACTGTCTGCAGCTGCTGGTGTGCGTCATCAGCCTGTTCGCCAGCGGCGGAAAGATCACCAATTACGCCATCTTCGGCGCCACCCTGTTCGGCTTCCTGATCAACGTCTTCCTCTGGTACACCTTGCGCATGTCCGTGCTCAAGCCGCTGGGCAAGGCCCTGAACGGCGCGCGGGCCATTGCCGCCGGCGACCTGTCGGGCAGTTTTGAAACGGAAAGCACGGATGAAGTGGGGCAACTGCTGCGCGCGCTGCAACAGATGAACAGCAACCTGATCGCCACCATCCGCGACGTGCGCATCAACGTGGAAACCATGGCCGTGGCCACCAAGCAAATCGCCGTCGGCAATATGGACCTCTCGGGCCGCACGGAATCGCAGGCCGCCAGCCTGGAAGAGACGGCCTCGAGCATCGAGGAATTCTCGTCGACCGTGAAACAGAATGCGGACAACTCGGTGCAGGCGAATGAACTGGCCGTGGCCGCCTCGAAAGTGGCCGTGCAGGGCGGCGAGATCGTTTCCGAAGTGATCACCACCATGGACGAGATCAACACCTCGTCGAAGAAAATCGTCGACATCATCGGCCTGATCGAAGGCATCGCCTTCCAGACCAACATCCTGGCCTTGAACGCGGCCGTGGAAGCGGCGCGCGCCGGCGAGCAGGGCAGGGGCTTCGCCGTCGTGGCGGGTGAAGTGCGCAACCTGGCGCAGCGCTCGTCCGTGGCAGCCAAGGATATCAAGCAACTCATTGAAATTTCCGTCGGCAAGGTGGGCGCCGGCATGCTGCAGGTGAACCGCGCCGGCGCCACCATGGAACAAGTGGTCAGCTCCGTCAAGCAGGTGACGGCCATCATGCAGGAAATTTCCATCGCTTCGCGCGAACAGAGCATCGGCGTCGACCAGGTCAACCAGGCCATCGCCCATATGGACCAGGTGACGCAGCAGAATGCGGCCCTGGTGGAAGAAGCCGCCGCGGCCGCCACGCGCCTGGCGGAAGAAGCTGCCAGCCTGTCGCAAGCCGTGAGCCTGTTCAATTTCGGCAAGATGCCGCCACCGCGCCGCGTCGCCATGCCTGGCGGCAAATCGGGTGCTGCGGGCGCCGCGAACG
This sequence comes from Janthinobacterium sp. MP5059B, assembly GCF_001758645.1. Classification (NCBI taxonomy): domain Bacteria; kingdom Pseudomonadati; phylum Pseudomonadota; class Betaproteobacteria; order Burkholderiales; family Oxalobacteraceae; genus Janthinobacterium; species Janthinobacterium sp. MP5059B. The sequence goes on from NZ_LRHX01000003.1 coordinate 53,181, forward strand.
CCGGCAAACCCGCCATGAAACGCCTGGCCGCCTAAACCTTTCAAGACTTCATACACACCATGCCTACACTACTCAGCAGTGCTTCCGCCGACCTGGACGCCGTCGTCGAATTCGACCCGGTCATCATCGGCAAGATGAGCCAGTCCGGCCCGCGCTACACGTCCTATCCGACCGCCGACCGTTTCCATGCCGACTTTGGCTACGGCAACTTCCTCGAAGCGCTGGCCGCCTTGCGCATGCGCGGCGGCCGCCGTCCGCTGTCGCTGTACGTGCATGTGCCGTTCTGCGACACCCTGTGCTACTACTGCGCCTGCAACAAGATCATCACGAAAGACCGCAGCAAGGCCGCTACCTATCTCAGCTATCTGAAACAGGAAATCGCCATGCAGGGCAAGCTGTTTGCCGGCATGAACCAGATCGAGCAGCTGCATTTCGGCGGCGGCACGCCCACTTACCTGAGCGAAAAGCAGATGGACGAACTGATGGCGCATTTGCGCCAGCATTTCGAGTTCGCGTCCGATGAAGACGGGGAATATTCGATCGAGATCGATCCGCGCACCGTGTCGCGCGAGCGCGTGTTTTCCCTGCGCGCGCAAGGTTTCAACCGCATCAGCCTGGGCGTGCAGGATTTCGACGCCGACGTGCAAAAGGCCGTCAACCGCATCCAGCCGGAAGCGGAAACGGTGGCCATCATGCAGGCGGCGCGCGATGCCGGTTTCCGCTCGATCAGCATCGACCTGATCTACGGCCTGCCCAAGCAAAGCCTGGATACCATGACGGAAACCTTGCGCAAGGTCATTTCCGCCAGCCCCGACCGCATCGCCCTGTACCACTACGCGCACATGCCGCACCTGTTCAAGCCGCAGCGCCGCATCCTCGACGCCGACATGCCCGACAGCGCCACCAAGCTGGCCATGCTGGGCCTGTGCATCGCGCGCCTGACGGCCGCCGGCTATGTCTACATCGGCATGGACCATTTCGCCAAGCCGACGGACGATCTGGCCGTGGCGCAGCGCCAGGGCCGTTTGCACCGCAACTTCCAGGGCTATTCCACGCGCGCGGAAGCGGACCTGATCGCCTGCGGCGTGTCGGCCATCAGTTCCGTCGGCGCCGTGTACAGCCAGAATGAGAAAACGCTCGACGCGTATTATGAAAAGCTCGACGAAGGCGTGCTGCCGATCGCGCGCGGCATCAAGCTCGACACGGACGATTTGTTGCGCCGTATCATCATCCAGATGCTGATGTGCAATTTCGAATTGTCGATCGCCAGCATCGAGCAAGCGCACCCCGTCAAATTCCGCAGCTATTTCGCCGCCGAACTGGACAAGCTGCGCGAACTGGCGCGCGACGGCTTGCTCGTCATCGAGGAAGACTGGCTGACGGTGACGCCGAAAGGACGCTTGCTGATCCGCAATATCTGCATGGTCTTCGACCGCTACCTGACCCTGGCGCGCGCCAACACGGCGCCCGACGCCGTGCAGCCGCTGCGCTACTCGAAAACGGTGTAGCGCAGCGCGATGAATGCCCTCAGCCTCGTGCCCATGTTCCTGGTCGGCCTGGCCGGCAGCGTGCACTGCATCGGCATGTGCGGCGGCATCGTCGGCGCCTTGTCGCTGGGCGGGGGCGCACCGGCGGCGCCCGTGCGCCCCGTCATTTCCATCGCCGTGGCGCGCCCCGCATTGCAGACCAGCGTGCAAGCGAACGTGCTGCGCGTGCTGGCGTACAACGGCGGACGCATAGGCAGCTACATGCTGGCTGGCGCCATGGCCGGCAGCCTGGCGGGCGCCGGCATGCTGCACCTGGCGTCATTGCAGGTGGCCGGCTACTGGCTGGCCAACCTGATGCTGGTGGCTTTGGGGCTGTACCTGATGGATGCCTGGCGCGGCCTGGCCCATCTGGAAGCGGCAGGCAATGTCGTCTGGCGCCGCGTGCGCCCGCTGCTGAAACCGCTGATGCCGATGGATACGCCGTTCAAGGCGCTGGCCGTGGGCGGCCTGTGGGGCTGGGTGCCGTGCGGCATGGTCTACAGCGCGCTGCTGACGGCCATGATGCAAGGTTCTGCCCTGAACGGCGCGGCCGCCATGGCCGCCTTCGGCCTGGGCACCCTGCCCACCCTGCTGGGCATGGGCTTGCTGGGCACGCGCTTGCGCACGCAGATGCAGCGCCGTCCCGTGCGCATCGCCAGCGGCTTGCTGGTGCTGGGCTTTGGCGTGCTGGGCCTGCTGCGCGCCGCGAATGGCGTATCGCTGGGCTGGCTCGACGCCCTGTGCGTCACGGGCCATCCATGAAAAGACGCATGAAACCAAACCTATGAATGCTGTTTTACAACCCTCCGCCTGCTTCCATTGCGGCTTGCCCGTCCCGAGCGGTTCCAGCTGGAACGTCACCATCGACGACGTGCCGCGCGCCATGTGCTGCCCCGGCTGCGAAGCGGTGGCGCAAACCATCGTCGACATCGGCCAGAGCGCGTACTACCGCGACCGCGATGAATACGCCGTCAACGCGTTTGATGCCACCCTGATGCCGCCCGAGCTGCGCCTGTACAGCAATGACGATGCACAATTCGCGCGCGACGCCAGCAGCTGCGAAGCGACCCTGTCCGTCGAAGGCATCCGCTGCGCCGCCTGCGTCTGGCTGATCGAGCGCCAGCTGACGCGCCTGCCCGGCGTGCAGGCAGCCAGCCTGAACGTCGCCACGGAGCGCCTGTACGTGCGCTGGAGCCGCGCCGAATGCGAGCCGGGCGACATCCTGCAAGCCGTGCGCCAAGTCGGCTATACGGCCTATCCGTACGACGCCGTGCGCCATGGCGAACGCCTGCAAAAAGCCAGCAAGACCCTGGGCCGCCAGCTGTTCGTGGCCGGCCTGTCGATGATGCAGGTGATGATGTACGTGGCGCCCGCCTATCTGGCCGAGGATGGCACGCTGGACGACAATATGGCCAGCCTGATGCGCTGGGCCAGCCTGCTCCTGACCCTGCCGGCCATCTGCTATTCGGCCATGCCGTTTTTCCAGGGCGCCTGGGCCAGTTTGCGCGCGCGCACCCTGGGCATGGATGTGCCCGTGGCGCTGGGCATCCTGGCGGCCTTCTTCGGCAGCGTGGTGGCGACCTTTACGGGCCGCGGCGAGGTGTATTACGACTCGGCCACAATGTTCATCTTCCTCTTGCTGTGCAGCCGCTATTTCGAGCTGCAGGCGCGCCGCAAGGCCGCCTCGGCGCTCGAGCGCCTGCAGCACGCCTTGCCCGCCTCCGCGTCGCTGATGGCGGGCTTCCCGGACAACCGCGCCACCACGCTGGTGCCTGCCGGCAGCCTGGCCATCGGTGACGTCATCCTGGTAAAACCGGGCGAGGCGATTGCCGCCGACAGCATCATCGTCGAAGGCACGAGCGCGCTCGATTTATCCCTGCTGACGGGCGAGAGCGCGGCGCAGCGCAGGAAAACCGGGGAGCGGGTGCCGGGCGGGGCGATCAACGCCAGCGCGGCGCTCATCTTGCGCGTGCTGAAACCGGCGCGCGAAAGCACCCTGTCCGACCTGTTGAAACTGATCGAACGGGCCGGCAGCGGCAAGCCGCAGATCGCGCAGTGGGCCGACAAGGTCGCCGCCTGGTTCGTGCTGGGCTTGCTGCTGTTTGCCATCGCCGTGTTCGCCTTCTGGAGCTGGCACGACCCGTCGCAGGCGTGGCCCGTGGCCATCGCCGTGCTGGTCGTCTCGTGCCCCTGCGCGCTGTCTCTCGCCACGCCGACGGCGCTGGCGGCGGCCACCGACAGCCTGCTGCGGCGCGGCGTGCTGATCGTCCAGCCGCATGTGCTGGAAACCCTGCACCGCGCCACCCACATCGTCTTCGACAAGACGGGAACCTTGACGCTGGGCCGGCCCGTGCTGCGGCAAATCGAGGGACTCGGCAGCATGAGCGAGGACGCTTGCCTGCAGGTGGCCGCCGCGCTGGAAGCGGGCAGCGCCCATCCGCTGGCGCAGGCCATCCTGGCAGCGGCAGAAGGGTTGCCAATACAGCAGCCGCGCGCACATGTAGAGCACTTGCAGGAAGTGCAGGGCCAGGGACTCGAGGGCGTGATCAATGGCGTGCGCTACCGCCTGGGCAACGCGGCCTTTGTCGCCGCCATCGCCGGGCCGCCGCTGGGCGACACGGCCGTCGGCATGCAGGGCATGACGCCGCTGTACCTGGGTACGCAGGGGCGCTGGCTGACGCGCTTCTTACTCAGCGATGCGCTGCGCCCCGAGGCGCGCGACGTGGTCGCGTATTTCCACCGGCGCGGCAAGCAGGTCGTGCTGCTTAGTGGCGACCAGGAAGCGCTGACGCAAAGCGTGGCGACGGAACTGGGCATCAACACGGCGTGCGGCGAATGCCTGCCCGATGAAAAGCTCGATTTCGTGCAGCAGTTGCAGGCGACGGGCGCCGTGGTGGCGATGGTGGGCGACGGCATCAACGACGCCGCCGTGCTGAGCGGTGCCGACGTGTCCTTCGCCATGGGTTCCGGCGCCGCCCTGGCGCAGGCGCATGCGGACACGGTGCTGCTGTCGAGCCAACTGATTTCCGTGCTCGACACGGCGAAAACAGCGGCGCGCAGCATGCGCATCATCCGCGAAAACCTGGGCTGGGCAACCCTGTACAATCTGACGGCCATCCCGGCCGCCGCGCTGGGTTTCCTGAACCCCTGGCTGTCCGGCGTCGGCATGGCTGCCAGCTCGGCCGTCGTCATCGCCAACGCCCTGCGCCTGCGGAAAGCCTGAACATGGAAGCACTCTACCTCCTGATCCCCTTGAGCGTCGTGGTCGTCTTCATCGCCCTGTGGGTGTATTTCACGGCCTCGGACGGCGGCCAGTTCGACGACCTCGTCGGACCGGGCCTGCGCGTGCTGCAGGACGACGATACGACGGCCAAGCCGGCGCCCGGCGAACCGCATCCCTGATTTCACCCGCCCGGATTGCCGGGATCTTGCATGGCTTTTTTGACCGAAATATCACTTTATTTCGATGCCAGTTCGCTACGCTTATTTCATCCGGGGAATTTTGATCCACATCAAAGTTTTTTCGCGGTCAAACACTTACTCTCTGGCCACCATCATAAATAGTAATTCCAGGGAGAGTCTTTGTGGATCAATCGCTGAACTATAACTACAAGATCGTGAAGCAATTCGCGGTCGCTACTGTGGTATGGGGCATCATCGGCATGCTGGTTGGCGTTATCATCGCCGCTCAGCTGGCCTGGCCTGCCCTGAACCTCGACATACCATGGCTGACATACGGACGCTTGCGTCCGCTGCACACGAATGCGGTGATTTTCGCCTTCGGCATCTGCGGCCTGTTCGCTACTTCGTACTACGTTGTCCAGCGCACCTGCCAGGTGCGCCTGTTTTCCGACAAACTGGCCGCCTTCACGTTCTGGGGCTGGCAAGCGGTGATCCTGTGCGCCGTCGTCACCCTGCCCTTGGGCATGACACGCGGCAAGGAATACGCCGAACTGGAATGGCCTATCGCCATCCTCATCGCCGTCGTCTGGATCGCCTACGCCATCGTTTTCTTCGGCACCCTGATCAAGCGCAAGGTCAAGCACATCTACGTGGCCAACTGGTTCTTCGGCGCCTATATCCTGGCCGTGACGATCTTGCACGTGGTCAATGGCGCCGTCATGCCAGCCTCGTTCACCAAGTCGTATTCCGCGTATGCGGGCGTGCAGGACGCGATGATCCAGTGGTGGTACGGCCATAACGCGGTGGGTTTCATCCTGACCGCCGGCTACCTGGGCATGGTCTACTACTTCATCCCGAAACAGGCCGAGCGCCCCGTGTACTCGTACCGTCTGTCGATCGTCCACTTCTGGGCGCTGATCTTCACCTACATGTGGGCCGGCCCGCATCACCTGCACTACACGGCATTGCCTGACTGGACGCAATCGATCGGCATGGTCTTCTCGCTGGTCCTCCTGGCACCAAGCTGGGGCGGCATGATCAACGGCATCATGACCCTGTCGGGCGCCTGGCACAAGCTGCGCACCGATCCGATCCTGAAATTCATGATCGTCTCGCTGTCGTTCTACGGCATCGCCACCTTCGAAGGTCCGATGATGTCGATCAAGACCATCAACTCGCTGTCGCACTACACCGACTGGACCGTTGCCCACGTGCATGCGGGCGCCCTGGGCTGGGTGGGCTTCATCACCATGGGTTCGATCTACTACCTGCTGCCGCGCCTGGCGGGCCGCACGCAGATGCACAGCACGCGCCTGGTCGACGTGCACTTCTGGGTGGCCACCATCGGCATCGTGCTGTACATCGCCGCAATGTGGATCGCCGGCGTGATGCAGGGCCTGATGTGGCGCGCGGTCAATCCGGACGGCACCCTGACCTACACCTTTGTCGAGAGCGTGAAAGCGACGTATCCGTACTACGTGGTGCGCGTGGCCGGTGGCCTGCTGTACCTGTCGGGTATGTGCATCATGGGCTACAACACCTGGATGACGCTGCGCGGCAGCAAACTCCCCGTCGCCCGCATTCCGGAACTGAACGCGGCGCACGCCTGATAGGAGCGAAAGCAAATGAAATTTTCACATGCATGGATTGAAAGAAACCCCTGGCTGCTGATCGCCCTGGTCACGGTGGTGATCAGCATCGGCGGCGCCGTCGAGATCGTTCCCCTGTTCTTCCAGAAGAGCACGACGGAGCCGGTCGCCGGCCTGAAACCGTACTCGCCGCTGCGCCTGGCGGGCCGCGACATCTACGTGCGCGAAGGCTGCTACAACTGCCACTCGCAGATGGTGCGTCCGCTGCGCGCGGAAACGGAACGCTATGGCCACTATTCGGTCGCCGGCGAATTCGTCTACGACCGTCCGTTCCAGTGGGGTTCCAAGCGCACGGGCCCCGACCTGGCCCGCGTGGGCGCGCGCTACAGCGACGAATGGCACCGCACGCACTTGAACAACCCGCGCGACGTGGTGCCCGAGTCGAACATGCCGTCCTACCCCTGGCTGGCGAAGACCAAGCTGGTGCCTGACGACATCATGCCGAAGATGCGCGCCCTGAAACGCCTGGGCCAGCCGTACAGCGATGAAGAGATCGCCGCCGGCCCCGCGCAGCTGCAGGACAAGACGGAAGAAGACGCCCTGGTCGCCTATCTGCAAGGCCTCGGTACATTAATCAAAACAAGGAATTAGCATGGCAATCGAAAACCTGTTTGACAGCGCCAGCAGCGTCATGACGGTGGTTTCCTTTACGACGTTCGTGGGCATCCTGTGGTGGACGTTCAGCCGCAGCAACAGCGACTTCGACGCGGCGGCCCGCCTGCCGTTCGCCGACGACGCGCTCGACTATCCGGCCGAGGCCGAAATGACCCTGGCGAAGGAGCATAACCATGGCTGACTTTACCAATGGCTTCTGGAATATCTACATCATCGTGCTGTCCCTGCTGGGCATCATCGGCTGCGGCGTGCTGCTGTACTCGCAGTCGAAAATCAAAGTGGTCGAGGGCGCCCCCGCTGACGGCACCACGGGCCACGTCTGGGACGAGGACTTGAAGGAACTCAATACGCCGATGCCGCGCTGGTGGATGTGGTTGTTCTACATCACCATCGTCTTCTCCCTGGCGTACCTGTTCCTGTATCCGGGCCTGGGCAACTATGCCGGCAGCCTGGGCTGGAAATCGACGGGCCAGTACGAGGAAGAACTGAAGAAGGCGGAAGCCGACTACGGTCCCCTGTTCAACAAGTACCTGAGCCAGGACTTGAAGACGGTGGCCGCCGATCCGCAGGCGCAAGCCATCGGCCAGCGCCTGTTCCTGACCTACTGCGCGCAATGCCACGGTTCGGATGCACGCGGCAACAAGGGCTTCCCCAACCTGACCGACAAGGACTGGCTGTATGGCGGCGAACCCGACATCATCAAGACCACCATCATGCACGGCCGCAATGGGCAGATGCCACCGATGGGCGCCGCCCTGGGCTCCGAAAAGGATGTCGAGAACGTGGCCCATTATGTGCTGAGCCTGTCCGGCTCGACCTCGGATCCCGTCAAGTCCGTGCTGGGCAAGGCCAAGTTCGGCGCCTGCATGGCCTGTCATGGCGCCGATGCCAAGGGTAACCAGATGCTGGGCGCGCCGAACCTGACGGACAAGACCTGGCTGTACGGCGGCAGCGCCGACACCATCATGGAAACCGTACGCAAGGGACGCAGCAACACCATGCCGGCCTTCAGCGATTTCCTCGGCGAATCCAAGGTACACGTGCTGTCGGCGTATGTCTGGAGCCTGTCGAATCCGCAGGCGCCCGCAAAGTAAAAATGGAACCTCAAGTCATCAAGATGTATGCGGCCCGCGAGCAAATCTACCCTCGCGAGGCCAAAGGACGCTACGCTACCTGGCGATGGGTATGCGTATGGCTTACCCAGCTGGCGTTCTACGGCTTGCCGTGGTTGACCTGGAATGGCAGGCAAGCCCTGCTGTTCGATTTGACCACGCGCAAGTTCTACATTTTCGGCGTCGTGCTGTGGCCCCAGGATTTCATCTATCTGGCGGCCCTGCTGATCATCTGTGCGTATTTGTTGTTCCTCGTCACGGCCATTGCCGGGCGGGTGTGGTGCGGGTTCTCCTGCCCGCAAACGGTATACACGGAAATTTTCCTGTGGGTCGAACGCCGCATCGAGGGCACGCGCAGCGCGCGCATGGCCCTCGACAAGCAGGGCCCCTCCGTGCGCAAGGCCTTCAAGAAGACGGCCAAGCACCTGGTATGGGGCGCCATCGCCCTGTGGACGGGCTTTACCTTTGTCGGCTACTTCACGCCGATCAAGGAACTGGCGCAGTCGGTGACCACCCTCAATTTCGGTCCCTGGGAATGGTTCTGGGTCTTGTTCTACAGCCTGGCAACCTACGGCAACGCGGGCTGGCTGCGCGAGCAGGTGTGCAAATACATGTGCCCCTACGCGCGCTTCCAGAGCGCCATGTTCGACCAGGACACGCTGATCATCACCTACGATGCCAAGCGCGGCGAACCGCGTGGCGCCATGAGCAAGAAGGCCGGCAACAACGACAAGCTGGGCGATTGCATCGACTGTACCCTGTGCGTGCAGGTGTGTCCGACCGGCATCGATATCCGTAACGGCCTGCAGTATGAATGCATCGGCTGCGCCGCCTGCGTCGATGCCTGCAACAGCGTGATGGACAAGGTCGAGCGGCCGCGCGGCCTGATACGCTACAGCACCGACCATGCGATGGAAAACAACTTCAATTCGAAGCAGATACGCCAGCGCGCCATGCGCCCGCGCGTCTTGATCTACACTTCCATCCTGGCCCTGATCATCATCGCCGTGTGTACCTCGCTGGCCCTGCGCACGCCCCTGAAAATGGACGTGATCCGCGACCGCGGTTCGATGGGACGCGAAGTCGAAGACGGCATGATCGAAAACGTCTACCGCCTGCAGATCATGAATACGTCCGAGCAAAGCCAGCATTTTAAAATCAGCGCTTCCGGCTTGCCGGGCCTGACCTTGCTGACGCGCGAAGAAGTGACCTTGCAGCCGACGGAAACGCTGGGCTGGCCGATCCGCCTGCGCGTGCCGCACGGCGTCGGCGAGAAGGGCTCGAACAAGATTGCGATCGAATTGCAATCGCTGGACGATCCATCGCTGCATGTGCGTGAAAGCGCGGTATTCATCGTGCCACGTTAACAAGGAAAGGCGGACGGGGACCGGGTGCCCTCGCCGCCGCCACGAAGTTGCAGGAAGGCCGGTCCCCATGCGGGGACTGGCTGATTAAACAGGAGAAACACCATGTCCGACAGTCTGAAACTGCAACCCCCCGTTGCACCGTGGTACAAGCATCGCTGGCCATGGCTGCTGATGATCGGTCCCGGCCTGTCCGTGGTCGTCGGCAGCTTCATGGGCTATATCGCGTTTACGCAGCCCGATGCGCTGGTGGTGGGCGATTATTACAAGCAGGGCAAGGCGATCAACCAGGATTTGAAGCGCGACACGATCGCCAGCGACCTGGCCATGGATACGCGCCTGTCATATGACGTGGCTGCAGCGCGCCTCAGTGGTTCCGTGCACAGCTTCGGCAAGGCTTATCAGGCGCCGCTGCAGCTGCACCTGGCGCATGCGACCCTGCCGGAAAAGGATATCAAGCTGCTGGTGCAGCCCGATGCGGCCGGCAATTTTTCCGTGGCACTGCCGATGCTCGAGCGCAGCCGCTGGCAAGTGCTGGTGGAAAACGACAAACGCGAGTGGCGCCTGTCCGGCATCTGGACCTGGCCCCTGCAACGCAGCATCGCGCTGCATGCGGACGAGGAACTGTAAGTCTTATTTGCAGACGTCCGTGCCGGCCGTAATGGCTTTCAACTTGGCCGGCTGCAGGATTTCGATCTCGCGGTTCGAGACGCGCAGCCAGCCTTCCTTCTTGAATTTCGACAATAAGCGGCTGACGCTTTCGATCGTCAGGCCCAGATAGTTGCCGATTTCCTCGCGCGACATGCGCAGCTGGAAATTGCTGCCCGAATAGCCGCGTGCTTCATAGCGCGACGCCAGGTTGACGATGAAGGCGGCAAAACGCTGGGTCGCCTGCATATTGCCCAGCAATAGCATGACGCTTTGCTCGCGCGTGATTTCCTGGCTCATCATGCGGTGGAAATGACGCAGCAGGGTCGGCATATTGCCCAGCAATTGTTCCAGGCTGGAAAACGGAATTTCACACACTTCGCTGTCTTCCAGCGCCACGGCATTACAGTGGTGGCGGTCGGCGCTGATGGCATCCATGCCCAGCAGTTCACCGGCCATCTGGAAACCCGTTACCTGCTCTTCACCACCCGGATTGATCTGGTAGGTCTTGAAGTGCCCCAGGCGGATCGCGTACAGGTTCTGGAACGAGTCGCCGATGCGGAACAGCGAGGCCCCGCGCACGATCTTGCGGCGGCGGCCGATGATCTGGTCCAGCCTATCCATGTCGCCCACATCAAGCCCCATCGGCAGGCACAATTGATGCATGCTGCAGGTCGAGCATCGTGCACGCAACGCCTCCACGTTCACGGTGGGCAAGGTGGGAGTGAGTAGCGCTTCAGTCATGTCGGTACCTTTTAGAAAATGCAACAACAAGTTTACTGCATACAGCTGCATACAGGGTTGCCGTATGCCAATTTCACCGTAAATTCGGCGAATAAACGACGTCCAGCCTTTAATTATATGGCAACATCGTCAAAAGCCCATACGGGGCGGGCAATTTGCGCGGCGGCGCTTGCCAAGCTGGGGTATTGATAGGAAAATTCCTGACAGCATTATCTGCCGCCTGTGCCGCCCGGCACTGAAAAGGAAATCATGAAGCCTCTCGGCATTAAAGCAAAAGTCGCGCTGGCCACCAGCCTGACCTCGATCGCCATGATCGCGCTGGTCACCATGATCCAGGTGCAGCACATGCGCGACGACTTCACCCGAGTACTGCTGAGCCAGCAGTCATCCCTGATCAGCCGCACCGCTGCCGAGCTCGACGACAAGCTGGGCATGCTGCTGCAGATTGTCACCCTGACGGCCAGGCAGACGCCGCCGGAATTGATCGCCCAGCCAGCCAAACTGCGCGAATACTATGCGCGCCGCTCGATGCTGGTGCTGTTCGACGACGTGCTGGTGCTCGACGCGCATGGCGCCATCGTGGCCGACATGCCGGAAGTGGCGGGGCGCGCCGGCATCAACGTCGCCGAGCGCGAGTATTTCCAGACCGTCCTGCGCACGCGCCAGCCCATGATTACCGAGCCGATGCTGGGCAAGTCGAGCGGTATGCCCATCGTGCAGATGGTGGCGCCCGTGCTGGCCGCCGATGGCCAGGTGGCCGGCGTGGTGATCGGCGTGCTGCGCCTGTACAAGGACAATCTGCTGGGCCGCCTGCGCTCGGAAAAGATCGGCAAGAGCGGCTATTACTTCATCCTCACGCGCGGCGCCGTGCCGCGCTATGTGCTGCACCCCGATACCAGCCGTTTGCTGCAGCCGCGCAAGCCGAACGCCAACCTGACGACCACCCAGCTGCTGAAGGAGGATGGCGAAGGCAGCATGGTCAGCACCAACAGCCGCGGCATCACGGCCGTCAACAGCTTCAAGCGCCTGAAATCCGTGAACTGGCTGCTGGCCGCCTCGCTGCCCGTCGAGGATGCCTTCGAACCGTTCGATGGCGTACTGTACCGGCTGGTGCTGTGGAGCATCCTCGCTTCGCTGCTGGCCGCCTTTGTTCTGGGCTTGGTCACCGTGCGCCTGCTGTCGCCGCTGGTGCGCCTGCGCGACACCCTGCTGGCCCTGCGCACCAGCGGCAGCCGTTTCACCCCCGTGCCGGTACAGCAGCGCGACGAGATCGGCGAACTGACGGAAGCGTTCAATGGCCTGATGAGCGAACGCGACCGCCTGCAGCAGGAACTCGAAGCGCGCGCGGCGGAGCTGGAGCAGGAACGCGACCGGGCCGAGGCGGCCAACCGCGCAAAGAGCGATTTCGTGGCCAACATGAGCCATGAAATCCGCACGCCCCTCAATGCCGTGCTGGGCATGGTGTATTTGCTGGGCAATACCAGGCTCGACACGGAACAGCGCAAGTACCTGACCATGGTCAGAGTGGCGGGCCAGTCGCTGCTGGGCATCCTCAACGATGTGCTCGACTATTCGAAGATCGAGGCGCGCCGCATGGAATTGTCGCCCGTCGAATTCGACCTCGATGAAGTCATGAATACCCTGGCCACGACGATGACGATGAATGCGGGCGAAAAGGAGCTGGAACTGGCCATCGCCGTCGAGCCCGACGTGCCGCGGCGCCTCGTGGGCGACGCCCAGCGCCTGCAGCAAATTCTCGTCAACCTGGCCGGCAACGCCATCAAGTTTACCGAGAGCGGCGAAGTGGTGGTGGCCGTCAGCCTGGCCGAAAGCGAAAACGGGCGCGCCTGGCTGCGCTTCGAAGTGCGCGACACGGGCATCGGCATGACGGAACTGCAGCAACAGCAGCTGTTTGCCGCGTTTTCGCAGGGCGACCAGAGCATCACGCGGCGTTTCGGCGGCACGGGCCTGGGCCTGGCCATCAGCAAGCAGCTGATCCACATGATGGGCGGCGACATCGCCGTCGCCAGCAGCGAAGGCAAGGGCAGCCGCTTCTGGTTCAGCGTGCCCTTCGAGATGCTGGCGCAGCCGGCCGAAACGCGGCGCACGCCGGCCCTGGGCCAGCTGCGCCTGCTGGTGGCCGACGACAACCGCACCACGCGCGAACTGATCGTCAAGCTGATCGAGGCGTGGGGCTGGCTGGCCGACGAAGTGGACTCCGGCTTTGCCGCCATCGAACTGTACCGCGAACGCCTGGCGCAGCAGCAGCCGTATGACGTGGTGCTGGCCGACTGGCACATGCCCGTGATGGACGGACTGGCCACGGCCAAGGCCATCCGCCAGGCGGCCAGCGGCCAGCGCCAGCCCATCGTGGTGATGGTCAACGCCTTCGCCCGCAACCACCTGGAGGAAATCTCCAGCGCGGCCGAGGCCGATGTCGTGCTGATGAAGCCGATCACGGGCTCCAGCCTGTTCGATGCCCTGCACCAGGCGCTGATCGCCAAGAATGACGGCGGCGAGCAGCGCATCCTGCACCAGCCGCTGGGCACGGAACTGGCCGGCGTGCATTTCCTGCTGGTGGAAGACAATCATTTGAACCAGGCCGTGGCGCGCGGCATCCTCGAACACATGGGCGCCACCCTGGACGTGGTGGGCGACGGCTTGCAAGCCGTGGAACGGCTGCGCACGGAAGCGCTGCGCTACGACATCGTGCTGATGGACATGCAGATGCCCGTCATGGACGGTTTCAGCGCCACCCACATCATCCGCACGGAACTGCGCCTGAACCTGCCCGTGATCGCCATGACGGCCGGCGTGCTGGCGTCCGAGCGCGAGCGCTGCATGACGGCCGGCATCAGCGACTTCATCGCCAAGCCCGTGGTGGTGGAAGAGATGATGGAAGTCATCCTGCGCCACCTGCCCAAGCGTCCGCAAGTGCAGGCGGCCGAGCCGGTACGCGTCGCCGATGAAGAAGTGTTTTCCATGGCGCCGCTGATGCGCGTGATGGGACGCGACGCGAAGGGGCGCGGCGTGCTGCGGCGCATGGTGGAAGACGCGCTGAACAAGGGCATGACGCCCGTGCGCGACGCCGAAACAGCGTTGCAATCGGGCCGCCACAGCGACGTGGCGCGCATCCTGCACGGCGTGCGCGGCTCCGTGGGCACCCTGGGCACGAAACGCCTGATCCGCGCCGCGTTCGCCACCGAGGAAGCCATCGACGCGGGCCGCCTGGACGAGGTGCCGGCGCTGCTGGCGCACACGGCGCAGGAACTGGAGCAGGCGCTGGCGGCGGCGACGGATTGGTTGTCCAGGCTGAAGGATTAAGCTCGTTTGAACCCAAGAGATAAAGGCCGGGGTCGTACCCTCAGGGTACGACCCCAGTCCTTGCTTTGGGTTTAGGCGGGCACGCCCAGGATCACGCTGGATGCCTTGAAGATCGCCGTCACGCTGCTGCCGATGGCGATGCCCAGGTCGGTGCTGCTCTGGTTGGTGATGATGGCCGCAATCGTGCCGCCGCGCGGCAAGTCCAGCACCACTTCCGTGTTGACGGCGCCCGTCTGCACCCGCGTGACGGTGCCGGCCAGCTGGTTGCGCGCGGAAAAGCGCGCGCCTTCGCTGTCCGCCACAAGGATGATGGACGAGGCCTTGATCAGCGCAAACGCTTCCGCGCCCGACACCAGGCCCAGGCTTGCGCTGCTGCCTTGCGTGACGATGGCGACGATCTGCTGGCCGCCGGGCAATTCCAGGGTGACTTCGTCGTTGACGGCGCCCTGTTTCAGTTCGGCCACCTTGCCCAGGAATTGATTGCGTGCCGTGGTTTTCATGGCCATTCTCCGTATGAGTAAAAGATCGTCGGCGATGCCTTCCGCCTGGCTGCCCAGCTGGCGCAGGTAGCGGGCATGCTCACGCTCGATGATGCGGAAATTGTCGACCAGCTGGCGCCCCCGCTGCGTCAGCCGCGTGCCGCCGCCGCCCTTGCCGCCCGTCAGGCGCTCGACCAGCGGCTCGCCGGCCAGGTTGTTCATCGCGTCGATGGCGTCCCAGGCCGCCTTGTAGCTCATCTTCACAAGCTTGGCCGCCTGCGTGATGGAGCCGCATTCGGCGATAGCGCCCAGCAATTCCACCCGGCCGGCACCGCCCAGGTTTTCTCCGCCCACCGTCATCCATACCGAGCCTTGCAAGCCGATTTCCGCTGCCGCTGATTTATCCAATGCGTTCACCCAATGCCATGTGTTCTTCCCTGTTATCGATCTGTCCGTCGCGCAAGTACAGCACATGCTCGCCCAGGATGCGCGCATCTTCCGGATCGTGTGTGATCAGGATCATGGGCACGTCCAGGCGCTGCTGCCACTGGCTCAGTTCCAAACGCATTTTGACACGCAGGGCAGGATCGAGGGCGGCAAACGGCTCGTCGAGCAGCAACGCGGTCGGCTCGGCCACGAGCGCCCTCGCCAGCGCCACCCGTTGGCGCTGGCCTCCGGACAACTCGTCGGGAAACTGGTGCGCCAGTTCCTGCAAGTGGAAGGCGTCAAGCCAATGCTCGACCTTCTGCAATTTTTCGCGCGCGCGCGGATTGAACCAGCCCCGCGCCAGGCCAAATCCCACGTTCTGGCGCACCGTCAGGTGCGGGAACAGCGCGTAATCCTGGAACAGGTAGGCGACATTGCGCTGCTGCGGCGGCAGGTTGATGCCGGCGGCGGCATCGAACAGGGTGCGCCCGTTCAGGCGGATATGGCCCGCGTCAGGCGTGAAGAGTCCGGCAATGGCTTTCAGGGTCATGCTCTTGCCTGCGCCGGACGGGCCATACATGGCGATGCGCTGGCTATCGGACGTGCATTGCACTTGCATGTCGAAGCGGCGTTTGCCGGAGCGCAAGGTGGCGCGAATGTCGAGGTCGAGTTGCATAGGCGTCATCATAGCCGTCATTTGTGCGCGATGCGCCCGGGCGCCAGGCGGCCAGCCGACAACAGCACCACGATGCAGACAAAGGAGATAATCAGGACCAGCGTATTGGCCACGTCATCCTGGCCCGCCTGCACGGCTTCATACACGGCCACCGACAGGGTTTGCGTCTTGCCGGGGATGCTGCCGGCCACCATCAGGGTGGCGCCGAATTCGCCCAGGGCGCGCACAAAGCCCAGCAGCACGCCGGCCAGGATGCCGCGCCAGGCCAGCGGCAAGGTCACGCGAAAGAAGATCGCCATTTCCGAAATGCCCAGCACGCGGGCGGCCTGCTCCAGCTGGCCGTCGACGGCCTCGAAGGCGGCGCGCGCCGGCTTGAAGACGAGGGGAAAGGCGACCACGGTGGAAGCGATCACGGCGCCTTGCCAGGTAAAAATCAGGTTGATGCCGAAGCTGTCCTGCAGCCAGACGCCCAGGGTGCCGCGCCGGCCCAGCAGCACCAGCAGGTAATAGCCGAGTACGGTGGGCGGCATCACCATCGGCAGGGTCAGGAGGGCGTCGAGCAGCTCGCGCCCGGGGAAACGCGTGCGCGCCAGCAGATAGCCCGTGCCGATGCCGAGCAACAAATTGAGCGCCGTGGCCCACGCCGCCACCTTGAGCGACAGGGCCAGCGCGGTCCAGGCGATATCCATGCAGGCGCCTACCTGAATTATGGCTTCTTGAAACCGTACTTGGCGAGGATGGCTTGCGCCGGCGCCGTCTGCAGGTAGCTGACGAAGCGCTTCGCTTCGGCGGCATTGCTGCTGCCCTTGATGGTGGCGATCGGATACAGCACGGGCGCGTCCAATGGCACGTCCAGCACCACGTTGACCTTGTCTTTCATGATGGCCGCGTCGGTGGCGTAGACAAAGCCCGCATCGACTTCGCCGCGCGCCACGTAGTCGAGCGACTGGCGCACGTTCTGCGTGCCGATGGCCTTGGTCTGCACGGCGTCCCACAGCTTGGCCTTCTTCAGCGCGCCTTCGGAATAACGGCCGACGGGCACGCTGGCCGGGTTGGCGATGGCCACGCGGGTCACGCCCTTGTGCGCCAGGTCAGCCAGGCTCTTGATGCCCAGCTTGCTATCGTGCGGCACGATCAGCACCAGGCTGTTGCCGACGAAATCCATGCGGTCGGCCGGCAAGACGAGGCCCTGCTTTTGCGCCGCATCCATGGTTTCCTGGTCGGCCGAAGCAAACACGTCCACGGGCGCGCCCTTGACGATCTGTTGCAGCAGCACGCCCGAGGCGGCAAAGTTCAAGGACACCTTGCTGCCCGGATACTGCGCCTCATAGCTTTGCGCCGCATCCTTGAACGCATTCGTCAGGCTGGCCGCGGCCGACACCACCACTTCGCCGGCAAGGGCGGAGCTGGCGGCAGTAGCGAGAAGAGCGGTGCCAAGCAGGCGGGCGAGGGAGGTGAGGCGCATGATCGTATCCTTGTAAGTGAACGGTGACAAGGACCGTAATATACACTTATATATAGCGTTCTGCCATCGCGTGGGTCAAGCAATGGCAAATCGGCAAAAGAGGAAAATGCAGCCGGCGCCGGGAGAGGACAGGCCGGCTGCGGTACGCCGATGAAGCGTGACAGCACCCAGCCGAGTAATTTCACCGCTCAGATGAAGCGATCAATTCCTGCCCAGCCTCTCAAGCAAGGCCTTTTTTTGCGCGGGCGAGGCGGAACTGGTCTTGATGCCTTGTATTTGCGCCGCCTGCCTGTCTTCCGGCATCGCCGCAAACCGTTGCGCATATTCCTCCACCAATGCGGCATTCCCGCGCAGGGCTCCCGCATACAGCCAGTAATTCGCTGTGGATACTTCGCCTTTTTTCAAATATTCCTGGCGCAGTTCGGCAATGGCCTTGCCATCCCCATCGATCGCCCGCTGCTCCAGCGGCGTCACGGCAGGTTCCCCGCGCACCCCGCCGCCATCGTGTTTCGAGCGAGTCTTCGTACCAGGGCGGAATTTTTCAGCCGCCCGGACGGGATACGACTAGGATACGAATAGACCACGACACGATACGAGCAAGATACGAACAAGATACGGCCGCCGTCAACTGACGTCGATGCGGCCAATTTTTACCTTACTGCTCCGTTCGTGTACGTTTATCGGGACTGATCCGCCGCTCGCGCTTTTTTACGATTTGATAACTGAGACAGTGAACCGAACAGGCAATCCGAGCGAATTCAGAGCCGAGACGTTTTCCTTACTCAACTGAAAATTACAAGTCCCTCCGCCGTCGGCCTCGGCGTCGATCGCCACAAATACGTCCACGTATGCTTCTTCGACACCATTGATTTCCGACAAATTGATCCGGTTATCCCTAAATCTTGTAGTTACTTCGTCAACTACGGCCTGCAGCCCTGAAGAGTTTGCGTCAGCAACAATAGCCCAAATGCCGATTTTGGCCGTCACCTCCCGGTTCGAACTCGTCGTCCAACACTCCCCTTTGCGCCGAGATTTTGAAGGTTCGATACCGAGTAAGGAAGACACTGTAACCGGGTCTAGTGAGTCACCACGCAGATAAACCGAAACGTCGATTTTCATATCCATTTCCTTCATTTTCGTTTGGCATCCTCAAGGTTTCCAACTACTTCGCCGTCCGGATCAAAAACGTCGCCAGTCTCGGGATTGACACCAAAGACGTCCGTCGGCTTACTCCCTAGGCAGTCCTGTTTGATTCCGTGGAACCGCCCCCTGCCTTCCTTCTGACCTAATCCATTCCTTCGCCCCCATTCATCCGCGCCCTTATCTCCTGGCCAAACTCCTGGAAGGAAACTGCTAGCGGACTTTGGTTGCGAAATTCCTTTTATTATCTTATCGCCGACCCACAGGCCGACGCCTAACCCGATGGCACCACCCACTACTGTGCCGACACCTGGAAACACAACAGTTCCAATTTCTGCTCCAATTACGGCTCCGCCGACAGGATTCAATCCACGCGGGTCCGTATAGCGGAGCGGGTTCCCTTGAACGTATGCGTAGGTATTGATGCCACCTCGGAGCCCGATGGGATCGCTCTGCAAATACCGCCCCAGCGATGCATCGTAGTAGCGGTGCCAGTTGTACCACAGGCCCGATTCGGCATCGTAGTACTGGCCCGGGAAGCCGATATTCAGGCCGCCAATCGTGTCGACGATGACGGCGCGGTCAAATGCGGCATTGGCGGCGCGCCATACAACGGCACCACTGGCATTGCTCATGACTTCAGGGCGACCCAGGTGATCATTGTGACTAAAGTAAACCTGGTTGGCACGCGCCATGCCAATCAGCTCGCCGTTGAACCAGAAATAATGACTGGTTTGCGCTCCCACTTCTGCCAGCAGTTCACCGCCTGGACCATAAATGGCTTGCGTGATGCCACCGGCTCCATCTTTTTGCACACGCTGGTTCAGCGCATTGGTACGATAGTCTCCGACATAACGGCCATTGACGATCACGCCACGCATGCGGTTGAATCCATCGTAGGTATAGGAACGGCTGCCATCATGGCGCGATTCGCTGGCCAGCGTGCCCACGGGGTTGTAGCTGAAGTTACGAAACTCGCCATTGCCGCTCCATGATGCGAGCCGGTTGCTGCCGCTATCGAGCACGAAACTATAATTGCTGCCTTTCCTGGCCTGGCCTGTACGATTGCCAGCCTGGTCCCAGGAGAAACTCTGATAGTCGATCCGACGCGTCACCAGTCCTACGCGGTCAGCAGCATCATAGTCAATTCCCTGATTCATATGCTCATTGCCCGAATCGATCATGGCAATGATCTGATTCGTACTGTTATGGCGATATTCCACGTTTTCCACATTGCCGGAAATGCGCGTAATGCGGCCATCCGCATCCAGCGTCACTCTGCGTGGTAAATTATTCCCGTAGCGCCATGCATGAGGCTGGCCGCTGACCGGCTGATACAGGACTGAATCAACGAGTTTCGTCCACACACCGGTCGCATTCGTCAACAGTTCACTCACGCGGCCATAAGCATCGTACGAATAAAAGGTACGCGTGCCCGATGGGTAATGGATGCCCTCCAGGCGACCAGCGGCATCATAGTCCCAGACAGTCGTATAGCTGGTGCCGTATATATTATTGACTTGTACAGTGAGCTGCCCAGATGCGTTGTAGGCGTAGCCGGTGTACCCCGTAAGATCCGTGAAACCAGTCAGGCGCCCCTTGCCAAACCGTCCCTCGTCATAGGTAAATTTCTCGGTTTCACCACTATTACTGCGTGATATTTGACGATCCAGACTATCCAGGGTGTAGCGGGTAACTCTGCCATCGGAACGTGTTTCACTTTCCAACCGGCCCGCAGGGTCATAGCCATATGTGGCGGTACCCGTATCTGGACTGACGATGCTGGTCACCTGCCCAAAACCATTATAGGTATAACGCGTTTGCAAGGGGCGCGGATCAGTCACCGATGCCAGCCTGCCTTCGGCATCATAGCCCCTTACGGTTACCCCGCCATCGGCCGCGGTCATCTTGACGAGACGATTCGCGGCGTCATACGCATATGAGGTCGAGCGGCCAGCCGCATCGGTAACGCTCACGAGATTGCCATTGTGATCGTATCGTTTGTCGAGACGCTGACTATTATTACCGAGCTCACTATACGGACGGCCCAAGGAATCCATTTCCATCGTGGCGCTCATCTCACCGGCAGCAACCGGGACTGGCACGCCAGCACTCACCTCCGCATGATGCAGGGCAGAACTCACACGCACGCTGTTGTCGGGAACATTCACCGCAATATGCGTGAATTCCCCCAGCGCATTGCCGACATATTCGACCCGGCCGCCGGCAGTGTATTGATACTGCGTCATGCTGCCGTCTGGATAACTGATGGAACGCACCAGGTCGCCCGCATGATAGGCAAGATGCGTCGTCTGGCTGCCATTGAGCGTCGTTGCCAGTAGGCGGCCCATGTCATCGTAAGCATAGGTACTGGCGACACCATTGCTGTCGGTATAGCTCGATGGGCGCCCCATGCCGTCATGGCCTGCCCACGCTTGCTGGTGGCCCAGCGGATTCGTCATGCCAGTCAGGTTGCCGCGCGTGTCGTAGTCATAGCGCGTGACTGCGGCGCCACCAGGCAGGCTGCGCGATACTGTCCAGCTCGACATGGTGCTGTTCGGATAAAACGTGTACGTGTGCACGAATTTCTTTTGCTTGCCGGTCTTCAGATCATCCCAGGTTTCGCTCTCGAGCTTTCCCGACGGGGCCCACGCATGGTAGTAGGTATAGCTGACGCGCAAGTAGGCTACGTTGCCCGCATTGCGGTATTCGGTCTTCTCAATTTCATTCCCATTCCAGCTATGCACGACCGTCTGCGCCGCGCCCGTGCCTGCCGCCGTCGTCTGGCTCAGCAGGCGGCCGCCGGCGTCATAGCTGTAGTCCGTCTTGTTGCCATTCCAGTCCAGCGTATAGTCGACGTAGCCGTTGGCGTCATACGCGGTGCTGGCGGCCGCCGCGGCGCACGTCGCCGTGCCGGCGCGGGAAACCGATGTCGGCTTCAGCTCGCCACCGATCAGGGCAAACTTGTGGGTGGTCGCTTGTTGACGCGCATCGGTCACCGTCGTTTGATTGGCGCCATAGACGAACGTCTCGCGCTCCTCTCCACCCTCGAGGCCGCTCTCGCTGACCCGGCCATCGGCGAAATACGCATAGCGGCCATGGCGCTGCCCATTGATGCTGATCCCCGTCAACAAAACGGGATTGGCCGTCTCGTAGTGATACTCGCGTACCTCCTGGCTGGCTGGCGCCGTGACCTTGGCGAGCATGCCGCTGGCATGGTATTCATAATTCCAATCATTGCCCGCCGGATCACGCACGCGGCTCACCTTGCCATTGCCGCCCCAGGTGAACTGGATCAGCTGGCCGCTGCTGTTGCTGACACTGGCAAGCTGGTTGGGATTGGCGCCGTACTGGAAATTGAGTTGCGCGCTAGCACCTTCCATGATGGAGACGATGGCACCCACTTTATTATAGGTATACGTATTGCCATTGGCCCACAGGACCCATCCCATTCCCGGCGTGTAGACCATTTCTCCCCTGCGCGCCGATTTTCCTGACAGGTATAAGTAAGAACCGGCTTTCGGGTCCAAGGTGGAGGGGAACTCGTTTTCCCCGACAAATTGATAATTGGTCGTGCTGCCGGTGGGATCGGTCACCGTCACGGAACGGGGTATGCATCGCCCCGTTCCCGTATTGCCGCAATTCGGTTCATTCAACCTGGGCACATCCACGTTGGACAGCCACTGTGGTCCGAACAGGGTGCCGACCGCATGCTTGCTGCGATAGGTTCGCTTCAGCCCCAGGCCGTACAGGCCCAAGGACTGGAAATCCACCTCAGGCTTGATCTTCTCGCCGGTGGCAATGACCACCGGATGCGCCGTCATGGCACCGCAGCGATTGATATTCGTATTGGCATTCGATGGCGCGGCATCGGTATTGGCGGGGCCTGGCGTGCCGGCACCGCGCGAAGGACGGTTGTAGAGGTCGAACATGTCGCCGGGCCAGCGGCAAAATACACCGCTCATGGCAACGCAGTCTTCATAGGCCTGCCGTTCCCGCTCGGCGGTAACGGTGATCGTGGGCATGGTGTAGCTTTGTGCAAACGGACTCTGGAAGAAGAGGATGAGGAATACTAAAACGAGTTTTTTCTGGAATAGGCTGAACATGAGAGTGAATCGGAGGTATTTTTGGCTAAGCGTCTCAAAGAATGAAACGCCAGCTAACATTGACATGTTAGCACTATATTTCATTGCTTATACGTAATGTCCTTACCGTTTTCAGGCCATTCTTCCATATTCAAAAGACACGGCCCTTTGCAGGCAATGTCGCTGCACATTCCTGATATACTGTATATAAACACAGTATATCGGGGTGAGCCATGGAATTGACGGACAAGCTGGAAATCCTGGCCGATGCGGCCAAGTACGACGCGTCCTGCGCCAGCAGCGGCGCGCCCAAACGCGATTCCATCGGCAAGGACGGCTTTGGCGCCACCTCGGGCATGGGCATTTGCCACAGCTATACGCCGGACGGGCGCTGCGTCTCGCTGCTCAAGATCCTGCTGACGAATTACTGCCTGTACGATTGCCAGTACTGCGTCAACCGTCGCAGCTCGAACGTGCCGCGCGCGCGGTTTACGGTGGCCGAGGTGGTCAAGCTGACGGCCGACTTTTACCTGCGCAACTATATCGACGGCCTGTTCCTCAGTTCCGGCATCATCCAGTCGGCCGACTATACGATGGAGCAGCTGGTGCAGGTGGCGCGCGAGTTGCGCGAGGTGCACCAGTTCCGCGGCTATATCCATCTGAAGACCATCCCCGACGCCGATCCCGCCCTGATCGCGCAGGCGGGCCGCTATGCCGACCGGCTCAGCGTGAATATCGAACTGCCGACGCAGGACAGCGTGCAAAAGCTGGCGCCAGAAAAAAGCGTGCATACGATTAAGCTGGCCATGGGCGCCATCCGCCGCAAGCTCGATGAGAAAGCGGAAGAACCGCGCGCGCCGCGTTTCGCGCCGGCCGGGCAAAGCACGCAAATGATCGTCGGCGCCGACGCCAGCGACGACCAGCAAATCCTCTCCACGGCCGAGACCCTGTACGGCAGCTACAAGCTCAAGCGCGTGTACTACTCGGCGTTCAGTCCCATCCCCGACAGCCCGAAAAGCGTGCCGCTGGCGCCGCCGCCCATGCTGCGCGAACACCGGCTGTACCAGGCCGACTTTTTACTGCGCAGCTATGGTTTCCAGGCCAGCGAACTGCTGCCCGCCACGGGCGGCAACCTGGCGCTCGATATCGATCCGAAACTGGCGTGGGCGCTGGCGCACCGCGAACATTTTCCGCTGGACTTGAACCGCGCGGCGCAGCACATGATCGCCCGCGTGCCCGGCATCGGCCTGCGCAACGCGCAGCGCATCGTCGACCTGCGCCAGTTGCGGCAAGTGCGCTACGCTGACCTGTCGCGCCTGCGCTGCAGCATGAAGAAAATCGCCCCCTTCATCATCACGGCCGACTACTTTCCCGCGCGCGACACCACCGCCTCGGAACACCTGCGCCGCGCCATGGCGGAAGCGCCGCAGCAGATGAATTTGTGGCCTGAGCTGCAGGCCGCATGAGTACGGTGGTGCGGCTGGCCCAATCGTTCGACGAGTGGCGCGCGGCCGCGCGCGAACTGATCGCGCGCGGCGTGCCACCTGCCGACGTTGCCTGGCAGTCACAGCCTGGTGATGGCGACCTGTTTTCCTCGACGCCAGATGCGACGGATACCAGCGCGCCACTGCTGCGCCTGCCCCGTTCCCTGGTGGAATTGCTGGAAAGCGCCGCCTGTTTCAACGTGCATGACCGCTGGGCATTCCTGTACCAGGTGCTCTGGCGCTGGCAGCTGGGCCAGCATGACGTGATGTCGCCGGCCGACGCGGACGGCGCGCGCCTGCATGCCATGGCCAAGGCCGTGCACCGCGAAGAGCACGACATGCATGCGTATGTGCGCTTCCGCGAGCGGGCGGAAAGCGAGGGCGCGCCCCGCTTCGTGGCCTGGTTCGAGCCCACGCACGACGTGCTGCCGCAGGTGGCGCGCCACTTCGCCCGCCGCATGGGAGCCAACAGCTGGATGATCGCCACGCCGACCGCCAGCATGCTGTGGGATGGCACGACCTTGCACGCGGGACCGGCCCTGCTGCGCGGCGCGGCCGATATCGACGATGCGGGCGAAGCCCTGTGGCTGACTTACTACCGCAGCATCTTCAATCCCGCGCGCGTCAATGCCGGCCTGCTGCGCAGCCATATCCCCTCGCGTTTCTGGAAGAATTTGCCGGAAGGCGCCATCGTGCCCGCCATGCTCAGCGGCGCCGCCAACGGCGAACGGCGCACGGGCCAGACGGCCAGCGTGGGCCAGCGCAGCGGCGCGACCATGATCCCGGTCTCCGCCGAGCGCGCCCAGCCCCCGCGCGACCTGCCCACCACCCTGGACCAATGCCGCCGCTGCGCGCTGTGGCAGCACGCCACGCAAGCCGTGCCCGGCACGGGGCCTTCTCAGGCGCGCATCATGCTGGTGGGTGAGCAGCCGGGCGACCAGGAAGACCTGGCAGGCTTGCCGTTCGTGGGCCCGGCCGGCGCGCTGCTGGACCAGGCGCTGCAGGAAGCGGGCATGGCACGCGACAGTATTTACCTGACCAATGCCGTCAAGCATTTCAAGTGGGAACCTCGTGGCAAGCGCCGCCTGCACAAGACGCCAGCGCAGCGCGAGATCCTCGCCTGCCATGGCTGGCTGGAACAGGAATTGGCCAGCGTGAAACCGCAAGTGATCGTGGCGCTGGGCAGCACGGCATTGAAGTCCATCCTGCAGGACGGCGCGGCAAGCATGACGCCGCTGGTCGGCACGCCCATCCGGCACGATGGACGCTGGGTGGTCGCCGTATATCACCCCTCGTATGTGCTGCGCGCGCCGGATGAGGGGAGCCGGCGGCAGGCTTACGAAGTGATCGTGGCGGGGTTGCGGCAGGCGCTGCTGCTAGGGCAGGATAGCCATCACAGCGTTGAAGCAGGCACTTCCTGCCCCTCATCGCGCCGCGCATAGCGTTGCGCGATCACGGCGCAGATCATCAGCTGAATCTGGTGGAACAACATCAGCGGCAAGATCACCATGCCCAGCGAACGGGTGGAAAACAGCACCTTGGCCATCGGCACGCCGCTGGCCAGGCTTTTCTTCGAGGCGCAAAAGACGATGGCGATTTCGTCTTCCTTGTTGAAACCCAGGCGGCGGCTGATGAAGGTGGAAATGCCCAGCACCAGCGCCAGCAGCAGCAGGCTGATCAAGCCCAGGGCGACCAGGGTTTCCACCGAAATCGTATGCCACAGGCCTTCGCTGACGGCTTCGCTGAAGGCCGTGTAGACCACCAGCAAGATCGAACCCTGATCGACATATTTCAGGGTGGCTTTATGGCGGTCAACCCAACGGCCGATCCAGCGACGCAGGAACTGGCCGGCCAGGAATGGCAGCAGCAGTTGCATGACGATGGACAGCACGGCGTCCACCGACGACTTGCTTTCCGCGCCCTTGGCCACCAGCAAGCCCACCAGGATGGGGGCGAGGAAGATACCGATGAAGTTCGAGGCCGAGGCGCTGCAGATGGCGGCCGGTACGTTGCCGCGCGCCATGGCCGTCATGGCGATCGATGATTGCACAGTAGAGGGCAGCGCGCACAGGAACAAAATGCCCATGTACAGGTCGGGCGTCAGGAAGGTCAGCGCCAGCGGACGCAGGGCCAGGCCCAGCAGCGGAAACAGGACAAAGGTGCTGGCCAGCACCAGCAAGTGCAGTCGCCAGTGCATGGCGCCGGCCACCACGGCTTCGCGCGACAGCTTGGCGCCATGCAGGAAGAACAGGGCGCCGATGGCAACCGTGGTGATGTTGCCGAAGACCACGGCCGTCTGGCCCGTACAGGGCAGGAATGTGGCCAGCCCCACGGTGACGAGCAGGGCGATGGTGAAATTATCGGGTTTCAGATTGCGCAACAGGGCAGCGGGGGAAAAAGAAGACATGCGGTAGCCTGGTAACGGTGCAGCCTTGCAACAGCATGCTGTGCCGGGGATGACAAACAGCGCCGGGAGCGGCGCCAGTACTGGCTATTCTACCTGTATTGCCCAATTCCTTGCCTGATGGCATGGCCTGGCTTTTCGGCGCAAACCGGGCGGACAAAAAAATGCCCTGTCCGCAGACAGGGCAACCCGGAGTAAAGTACAGCGCGAGGCGTTACCGCGCGGGGATTAGCCGGCGGCTTTGACTTTCAGCTCGTTCTTGATTTCTTTCACGCCGCTCACGGAAGCGACGATCTGCACGACGCGGTCACCCGCTTCGGCGCTCGGCACGTCGCCCGACAGGACGACCACACCTTGCTGGGTTGCTACCTTGACTGGCAGGGCAGCGGCTTGCGCATCGGCGCTCAGGGCGGCCTTGGCCGAGGAAGTGATGGTTTCATCAGGGACGGCAGCGGCAGCGTTGGCGGCCACTACGGTGTCAGCAGGAGCTTGTGCTTTTGGGGCGGAGTCAGCTGCATGCGAAGCGGTGATCGAGGCGCCCGACAGTACGATAGCGGCAACCAGGGTATTGAACAGTTTCGATGTTTGCATGGTAGTTCCTCTCAATGAAGTTAAAAGCTTCTTACTTGGATAAAGCAACACTTTGAAGCGTCACATCTACCCATACAGCAAGCACCGTGCCAGCTTTTAAATTTCCTTGAAAATCAACGACTTACATTCTAACTCGATTTTTCCAGCCCGTTTGAGACGGATCTGGCCGAAAAAACGGGGCTTTTTGTCGCCTGACAGCGACAGCTTGTGGCAAGACCGTCAATGTTTTACGCCAAGCCCCTGATTTTCAACGCTTTATTTTTGTCGCTATTCAGCGACAGGGTCGCCGTCAAGCCGGAACAGGGCCGGCGTCAGCTCGTATTTCTGTAATAAACGGTAGAACTCCGTGCGGTTGCGGTCGGCCAAGCGGGCCGCGTCGGCCACGTTGCCATCCGTCAGGCGCAGCAATTGGATCAGGTAGTCGCGCTCGAAGCGCTGCTTGGCTTCGTTGTAGCTGAGCGCCTCCAAGGACGGCACGCGCAGCGCGCGCTGCACCAGGGACAAGGGCACCAGCGGCGCCGTGGCCAGCGCGCACACTTGCTCGACGACATTGACCAACTGGCGCACATTGCCGGGCCATGGCGCGGCCACCAGGGCAGTCAAGGCATCGGGCGCGAAGCCATTCAGGGGTTTCTGGTACTTGGCCGCCAGCTTCTGCAGGAAATGGTTCGCCAGCAGAGAAATGTCTTCGCGGCGCTCGGCCAGCGGCGGCAGGGTCAAGGTCACGACATTGAGGCGGTAATACAGGTCTTCGCGGAATTGCCCCTCCTGCATGGCCACGTCCAGGTCGCGGTGCGTGGCGGACAGGAGCCGCACGTCAACCGGGCGCGTCTGGTCGGCGCCCACGGGGCGTACGGCCCGCTCCTGCAGCACGCGCAGCAGTTTCACCTGCAGCGGCAAGGGCATGTCGCCGATCTCATCTAAAAACAGGGTGCCGCCATCGGCCGCCTGGAACAAGCCTTCGCGGTTGCCGACGGCCCCCGTAAACGAGCCTTTGACGTGGCCAAACAGTTCCGATTCCAGCAGCTGCTCGGGAATGGCGCCACAGTTGACGGCAATGAACGGCGCCTTGGCGCGGCGGCTGGCGTTGTGCAGGGCGCGCGCCAGCAATTCCTTGCCCGTGCCGGAGGGTCCGCGGATCAGGATGCTGGCGTCCGATCCGGCCACCAGCTTGGCTTCGGCCAGCAGTTCGGCCATCTGCGCACTGCGGCTGATCAGCTCGGCACGCCAGCTCTCGTCACCGGACGCTGCGGCCGGCATGACGGTGGACAAGTTGATGGCATACGCCACTTTTTCCATCAGCAGCTTGCCGTCGAACGGCTTTGTCAGATACGCAAACGCGCCGCGCGCCGTCGCCTCGACGGCATCGGGAATGGTACCGTGCGCCGTCAAGAGAATCACGGGCAGGGCCGAATGCTGGCGGCGGATTTCATCGAACAAGGCCAGGCCGTCGCGGCCCGGTAATTGCACGTCGGTAATGACCAAGGCCGGCAATTCCACGGCCAGGCGCGCCAGTGCCGCTTCCGCGCTGCCCACGGCCGTCACGCGATAGTTGCCCGCCTTCAGGCGGATGGTCAGCAGGCGCAGCAGGTCGGGATCGTCGTCGACCAATAGAATGTGGGCGTGCTCGCTCATTTCGGCGCTCCCGCGGCGGGGCGCACGGACAGGCTGCGCTCGATGTTTTTCAGTGCTTCCAGTTTTTCATTGAGCTGGTCGATGCGGCGCTGGGCGTCGCGCAACTGCGTGTTGAGCTTGTCGATGCTCTCTTCCTGGCGGCGCAGCTCCGCATACTGGCTGCCGAGCAATTGCGCCAACGGCGCCAGCAATTGCGCGTCCTTGCCCGTGGCCGTGGCCAGCGGTTCCAGCAAGGCTTGCGCGCGGGCCAGGTCCCCGGGACCGCGCAAGGCCGCTTGCAGCATGGCGCGGCGCAGCGTGTTGTGCGGCGCGTGATCGGCCTTGGCCAGGTCCAGCTGCGCTTTCACCAGTTCCGACGGCGTCATCAGGCGCAAGGCGCCTTGATACGCCAGCAATTCGGTCAGCTGAGGATCGGCCACCACCACCACGCGCGGCGGCGTTTGCACCAGCACGGGCGTCTGGATGGGGGGCTTGGCGGCGCAAGCACCCAACAGCAGCGCGCTGGCGGCCATGCCGGCCAGGGAAATTCTCGTCATCATAAGGGCAGTTCTATCCGAAAAATGCGCGCCGGCGGGGCGCGGTAAAAGAGTGACGCTGCCATCGTGGGCGGCGATATATTCGCGTACGATGGACAGGCCGATGCCATTGCCGTTGCGCGCGCCGGCCGCCTGGCGCACTCCCTGGTAAAACGGTTCAAAAATCCGCGCAGCATCCTCGGGCGCCACGCCGGCTCCCTCGTCGATGCAGTCGATGCGCACGCGGCCGCCTTCGCAAGACAGGGTAAACCGTATGGTGCCGCCTTCCGGGCTGAAGCGCACGGCATTCGACAACAGGTTCGCCAAGGCCGTCGCCAGCTTGTCGCGGTCGGCCTGCACGATCAGCGACTCGCCCTGCACCTCGACCGTCAAACGGCGCGCCAGCCATTGCAGGCGCTGCCCGGCCACCACATCTTGCAGCAAGACCAGCAGATCGACCTTGCTGCGCGCCAGGTGCTGGGCGTCAAAAGCGGCGGTATTGTAGCGCAGCAAGTCTTCGATCTGGGTTTGCAGCGAGGCCGTGTTTTGCTGCAGGATGCCGGCGATTTCGCGCTGGCTGTCGCTGAGCTTGCCGGCCACCTCGTCTTCCAGCAAGGCCACGCCTTCGCGCAGGGCTGCCAGCGGGGTTTTCAACTCATGCGAAATATGGCGCAAAAAACGCTCCTTGTCGGCATCGAGATCGGCCAGGCGCTGGCGCAGCCAGTCGAGCTGCTGGCCCAGGCGGCGCGTATCGGCCGGTCCACCGACGACGATGGGCTGGTCATAGCGCTTGTCGCCCAGGCGCTCGATGGCCGTCTCGATGCGACGCAGCGGGCGCGACAGCAAGAAGCCAAAGCAGGTGGCCAGCACGGCCGCCAGCAGCACGGCGCCGCCCACCAGTACGCCCAGCAGGCGGCGCTGGCGTTCCAGCTCGGCCAGCAGGGCGTCGTTGCGGCTGCCGATTTCCGTCTTGCTTTCGCGCGCCAGGCTGTCATTGATCTGCGTCATGCGGGCAAACGCGCGGTACACGACGGCATGGCCATCGCGCTTGCGGCGCTTACCCGCTTGCAAGACTTCCCACGCCGATTGCGCCTGCACCGTCCATTCGTCGGCCAGCTGGGGAGCGAACTCGGGCGTGGCCCGGTTCAGCACTTGCAGCGCCGCCGTCGCTTCGTCGCGGGCCGCCGCGTAGCGCTCGCGGAACACGGGGTCGTCGAGCACGAGGAATTGGCGCGCGCTGCGCTCCATGGCCAGCGTGCGCTCGGACAGGCGCTGCGACTGTTCCGTCAAGGCAATCGCCTGCGCCGCCGTCTCGCGCCCCAACCGCGCCAGGTGTTCCAGGGTCAGCAGGGCTTGCACGGAGGTGGCCGTCAAAATGCCCGTCGTCAAAATGAAGGCGGCAAATAACAGTTGGCGAAAGGAAAGTCGGGACAAGGTAGGCGCCTTCGGTTCAGTCTGGACAGTAAAAGGCGCATGGTACGCTAAGCTTTCATTCGGAGACGCCAGCCACTCTGAAATGATCAATTTTGCAACACTGTCGCTTTTCCAGCCGCCAGCAAGGCCCCGGCGGCGGCGCACGAATACTCCTAGTACAATAGAGAAAAGCTTCATACAGGCATCAAACTGGGGCCCGCCCTGGCATTGCGCCAGTTTGCCCCCATATGTGATGCAGCCCCACTGACACTCCGAATCACCTACCGCAGAGATCCCATACCGCATGAGCACATTTGAAAAAGTCAGCAGCAACTTCATTCCAGTCTTGCAGGCAACCATCGAACAATATGTCGAGCCAGCAACGGGCATGCGCCATATCCACATGCATACCGAGCAGGCTGAGATGGTGTTCCTGGTGGCCTTTCCCACTGTGCCGGAAGTGAGCGACGGGCGCGCCCACATCCTCGAGCACCTGGCCTTGTGCGGCTCGTCCCGCTACCCGGTGCGCGACCCCTTCTTCTCGATGCTGCGCCGCTCGACGGCCACGTTCATGAATGCGATGACCTATCCGGACCGCACCGTGTACCCGTTCGCCAGCACCGACCGCAAGGATTTCTTCAACTTGCTCGACGTCTACCTGGACGCGGCCTTCTTCCCGAACCTCGATTACCTGAATTTCCGCCAGGAAGGCTGGCGCCATGCGTTCGAAGGCGACAAGCTGGTGTACCAGGGCATCGTCTTCAATGAAATGAAGGGCGCTTTCAACAGCCCCATGCGCGCGCTCGACAGCGGCATCGCCAGCGCCTTGCTCAAGGGTACGACGTATGAAGTGGAGTCGGGCGGCGATCCGCTGGTGATCCCGGAACTGACGCATGACATGCTGAAAGAATTCCACGCCAGCCACTACCATCCGTCGCAAGCCGTGATCATGACCGCCGGCAATATCGAAGCGTCGGCCGTGCAGGAACAAGTCGCCGAGCGCGTGCTGTCCAAGCTCAGCGGTTTCTCCGAACGCCGCCTGCCGCAGCTGGCGCCCGCGTGGACCACGCCGCAGGAAAACATCGTCAAGATTCCGTCGCAGGAAGCGCGCGACGATGAGTTCGGCCTGCAATTCGCCTGGCTGATGGGCGAGTCGAGCGACCCCATCGCGTACTACCACGCGCATCTGCTGTCGCACGGCTTGCTGGGCGAATCGTCGGCGCCCATCATGCGCGCCATGGAATCGGCCGGCTATGGCCGCCCATCGGATATGAATGGCCGCGACGCGGGCATCCGCCAGATGGTGTTCCACATCGGCATGGAAGGTTTAACCAAAGAACAAATCGCCGATGCGCACCAGCGCATCTGGACGGCCCTGGAAGAGACGGCGCAAGAGGGTATTCCCGCCGCCGTGCTGCACGCGGCCTTGCGCGACATCAAGTACAGCCAGCGCGAAATCAGCAGCGGCCGCATGCCATACGGCCTGGGCCGCTTGCTGCACGCCTTGCCGCTGGCCATGTACGGCGGCGACGTGATGGATGCGTTCGACAACGCGGCCATCCTGGAAACCCTGGAACAACAGATCGAAGACCCGGAATTCTTCAAGCAGCTGGTGCGCGAGCTGATCGCCAATCCGACCCGCTTGACGACCCACGTGGTGCCCGACAGCGCCTACTTCACGGACCGCGCCGCACAGGAAGACGCCAAGCTGGCGGCCCTGCAAGCGACGCTGACGGATGCGGAACGCGAGCACATCGTGGCCGAGTCCGCCGCGCTGGAAGCGCATCAGCAACTGCCATCGAATTCCGAAGTCTTGCCGCGCATCCGCCCCGGCGACGTCAGTGCGCTGCCGCGCCCGGCACTGCCGATTCCCGCCGCCGTCGACGGCGCCGTGGCGTTCAGTATCGCCTCGAACGGCATCAGCTATGCCAACGTACTGTACGACGTGTCGAACCTGCCGGAAGCGTCGTGGCCCTGGCTGCGCCTGTACACGGACCTGGCGCCGGAACTGGGCGTGGGCGACATGTCGTTCGACGACGCCAGCGCCTGGCGCCAGAGCATGGTTCCCTCGTTCCACATCGGCCTGGAAGCCATTCCCCGCCCGCAACAAGCGATGCGCGTGGAATTGTCGTTCTCGGCCAGCGGCTTGCGTGAAGAACACGCGGCGATCGCCGCCGTGCTGTCGGCCTGGATCGCCAAGCCCCGCTTCGATGAAGAAGAGCGCCTGGCTTTCCTGATCGAAAGCCTGGTGCAGGACAAATTGAGCAGCCTGGCCGAATCGGGCAACCGCTACGCCATGCTGGCTGCGGCGGCGCCGCTGTCGCCCACGCGCCGCTTCGACGACATCGTCGGCGGCCCGGCAGCGCTGCCGTTCTACCGCCGCTTGCAGCAATTGAGCAAGACGTCGGCAGGCTTGCAGGAAATCGCCCGCGAACTCGACACCCTGCACGCGCACATCATCGCCCAGCAGCCGACCGTGCTGTGCGCAGGCCTGGAGCAAGATGGCATCACCCTGGCCCGCTTGCTGGAATTGCCGGCAGCCAGCACCGATGCCACGACGCCAAGCGACACGGCAACGCCAAATGCCTTGCCGCTGGCCAACACGGCCCTGCATGCGACGAGCCAGATCAACCATTGCTTCGTGTCCTGGGCCGTGCCTGGCGTGCACAACCCGGACGCGTCCGCCCTGGCCGTGGCCGCCGAACTGATGACCAACCAGGTGCTGCATACGGCCCTGCGCGAAAAAGGCGGCGCGTATGGCGGCAGCGCCAGCTATGCGGCCGGCGCCGGCACGTTCACGTTGAGTTCCTACCGCGATCCGCGCCTGGCCGGCACGTACGCCGACTTCGGCACGACCCTGGATCAAATCCTCGACGGCGATTTCTCGCAGGAACAAGTGGAAGAAGCCATCATCTGCGTCATCAAGGGCCTCGACAAGCCGCACTCGCCATACGCGGAAGCGCTGACGGCGTGGAACATGCAGCAGCGCGGCACGACGGAAGCCGTGCGCCAGCAATTCCGCACCGGCGTGCTCAATTGCACCCTGGCGCAGATCAAGGCTGTCACGCGCACCTGGCTGAAGAACGGCCAGCCGAGCCGCGCCGCGTTTGCGGGCAACACGACGCAAGACCTGGCCGGACTGGAAGTGGTCGATTTATTGGCGCTGGCTTCCTGAGCTGGCCGGAGACGTCGGATTACGCGCGGCGTTGCCGCGCTAATCCGACCTACCCGATCTGTCGCGTAGGTCGGCTTAGCGGCGGCACGCCGCGTAATCCGACACCACCAGACACCACCACCTATCAGCCAGGTACGGCGCCTGGTTCCATGTACATCAACTCCCACTGATGTCCATCCAGGTCCTGGAAACTGTGGCCATACATGAAGCCGAAATCCATCGGCTCCTTGTAGATGCTGCCGCCCGCCTGGACGGCCTTCGCCACCAGCTCATCGACTTCGCCCCGGCTCTCGGCCGACAGGCACACGAGCACTTCCGTCGCCACCTTGGTATCGCACAGCTGCTTGGGCGTAAATTGCTGGAATTTGTCGTGCGTCAACAGCATCACGAAGATGTCGTCGGCAACGATCATGCACGTCGCCGTTTCATCGGTGAAGTGGGCGTTGAAACTGAAGCCCAGCGCCGTGAAGAACGTCACGGAACGTTCCAGCGACTGGACGGGCAGATTGACAAAGATTTTGCGGGCCATCATGTCTCCTTGTGGGTCGTATGAGTGTGCTGCCCGCCGATTCTACACCGGCTTTTTACGTGCCAGCGCGTCCCACGGTCTTCGGCGCGTAGCCGAAATAGCGGCTGAACGCGGCGCTGAAATTGGACGGATGGCGATAGCCCGTTTGCCAGCCCGCCTGGGCGACTTGGCAACCATTTTCCAGCAGTAACTTTGCCCGCTGCATGCGCAGCGCCAGCAGGGTGCGCTGCGGACTGTCGTTGTAGCGGTAGCGCCATCCTTGCTTGAGCTTGAACAGGCTCAGCCCCACTTGCGCGCACAAGTAATCGAGCGTGAGGTCTTGCGCCATCTGCTCCTGCATCAGCGCGTAGGCACGCTCCAGCTTGATCATCTCGGCCTCGGGCCAGCGCGGCGCGGGAGCGGACGCGGGCGCCGGGCGCAGTGCCCGCAACTGTTCCGCCAGGACACTGAGCACGCCGATATGCACGGCCAGCGGGTCTGTCGCACGCAGCAGCGCCCGCGCCTGCAGGGCGGAGGCCGCCGTGGTGGCCGCATGCGCCAGCTGGCGCGCGCCTCCGTTGGGCAGCAGGGATGCCAGGCCCTCCGGCCAGTAGCGCGCCAGCGCGTCTTCAGCGACCAGCACGCGCAATTGCGCCGCCCGTTGATTCGCCTCGAAACGGCGCTCGCCGCTGACGTGGCGAAACGCCGTCACCGTCGTATGCCCCCCCCGGAAACGCAATTGTTCGCCATCGCGCGTCGTGTAGCCGGACACGCCTTGCAGGCCGATGGTGATCACCATGCCGCCCGCATCGTCATGCTTCGATTGCTCGACGAGCGCCAGCCGCGGGCGGTAATCGGAATGCACGAGCAGCAAGCCCTGATCGACCTGGCGCTGGTCGGCGCGGCACTCGCCCATGCCGGGATCAAGCTGGCGCCGCGTCCAGCCTGCCGCTTCCCTGTCCTGTTCCATCATCGCTCCTCCTGTTTTCGCGCGCGCCGTCGCGCATACGAAATGCGCCGGGTCGCACACAAATGCAAATGATAATTATTCTCATTGTTGCATAAAATAGCGTTATGCACACCTCGTGCCCACTACGCAGAAAGGAAGCACCATGCCGTTCACCTCACAACACGCCTTGCAACCCTACTGGGACCTGGCCGTCGCCCCCGTGCAGGCGGACGGGCTGGCCGCCGCCCTGGAACTGGGCATTTTTGAACTGCTGGTCACGCCGCACACGCCGGCGCAGCTGGCCGACACCCTGTCGCTGCACGCGCCGCACACGGCCCTGCTGCTGGAATTACTCTGGAGCATGCAGGTGCTGGAACGCGATGCGGCCGATGGCGAGGCACAGCGCTACCGCTGCACGGCCGCCACCTTGCAGTATTTCTGCCGCACCTCCGTGGCCTTTTGCGGCGACGCCTGGCTGTACCGGCTGCATGCGCTGCGCCATTTCGCCACGCAGCTCAGTACACTGGTGCGCGAGGGTGGCAAGGCCGCACCGTACAACACGGCGACTGGGGTCAACTGGGCCGCTGCCGCGCAGCAGCAGATTGGCCAGGAACAACGCGCCGTCACCATGCGCGCGGCCCTGTCCGTGATGCAGCGCATCGCCCCGTTTGCGAACGGCAACACGCCCTTGCGCCTGCTTGACGTGGGTGGCGGCCCGGGCTGGGTTGCCATTGCACTGGCGCAAGCCCATGCGGGCTTGCACGGCTGCGTTTTCGACTGGCCGGAAACGGTGGCCGTGGCGGCAGCGAACATCGCCCATGCGCAACTATCGGACCGGCTGGAAACGCTGGGTGGCGACCTGGACAGCGACGATATCGGCAGTGGCTACGATCTCATCTGGTGCTCGTCCGTGCTGCATTTCGTGCCCGACATGGCGGCGGCCTTGCGCAAGATCCATGCAGCCTTGAAACCCGGAGGTGTCTTCATCTGCGTGCAGGCGGAAATCGCCCCGGCAGCCGGCGACGCGGCGCGCGTGCTGCCGTATTACTTGCCGATGCGCATGCTGGGCCGCACGGTAACTCTACAGGGAGAATTGGCGCAGTTGCTGCGCGACACGGGCTGGCGGGAAGTGGAACAATACAGCGCCAGCGATTTCCCCATGGCGCCCGTGCAGGTGTTGATTGCGCGCACTTGAATTTCAGGCGTTTTCAATCGCCCCATTCTGCAGCGATTCGATGATCAAGCCAGCCAGCCGCTCGACGGGCGGCCTCGACACGCTGGAGGCGCGCAGCAGCTCCAGCGACAACGGGGGCAGGGCGGGCAAGCCCGCCGCCACGTGATCGAGCGCGCGCACGGTTGAGGGCAAGCCCAGGCCCGTGCGCACCGTCACGCCCAACCCGGCTGCGGCCGCCGCCCACAGACCGGCCAGGCTGGGGCTGGTAAACGCCGTGCGCCAGGCGATGCCGGCATGGTCCAGCGCTTGCGTGGCGCAGCGCTGGAACAGGCAGTCGCGGTCGAACGCAATGAGCGGCAACGGTTCGCCCGACTCGGGCCGCCAGGCCAGGCTGGACGAGGCGATCCAGCGCATCGCCGGTTCGGCAATATGCTGGCGCTGCTGCGACGGATACTCGGCCACGTCAGCGATGCACGCGCCGCCCCACAGCAGGGCCAGGTCCAGCTGGCCCATGGCCAGGCCTTGCATCAAGGCCGTGTTGCGCGCCACGTGCGCCTCGATGCGCACCTTCGGATGCGCGCGGGCAAAGCGCCCCAGCACGTCGGGCAGCAAGGCTTCGCCAAAATCCTCTTGCAAGCCCAGCCGGATCCAGCCTTCCAGTTCCGCGCCGCGCAAGGCGAC
>NZ_LRHX01000004.1:0-296139 GCF_001758645.1 Janthinobacterium sp. MP5059B
CTCCAAGCCCGCATGGTATGAAATTTGTGATAATGCAAAACAGTTTCAGGAAAGTCCTGCATAATAAAAAAGCCAGTCATTTGACTGGCTTTTTTATTGCAATCTTGAGATTTCAAGCAATTTCGATATTCCTTTTTTGTCAGGATGGACCCTCCCGCCATACCCTCGCGAATGTCGCAACCCTGTCGTCAAGTCCCTCGAAACCCAGTTCCATCAATTCCTCATGCGTGGCAAAAACCGATAACTGATTTATACAATGCTGCTGTTCAAATATTGGGCACTGAATTAAGCAGATGAAGTTTTTTGGCTGCGCAATGAATTGAATTGTCTTCGACCACCTGCTCGCTATAACTGGCATCGGAATAGGATGCGTATGACATGGAGTATACAGCTGCCGCATGCGCATAGGCGAAAAACGTTGAAAGAGCTGAATTTTTCAATGGAATGTGAAATATTTGTAATTGATGCGTTCAATGTTGTGGTGTGGAACGTAGTCGTGATAGATGTATGATTTTTCAGAAAATGCGAATCGACATTGCCAAATTGAAATATTTGTGTGGCAGTTTCGTCCGCAGTTCAAAATAAGCCGTGTCACTCAGGAGTTTTCTGGAATAACTGTGACGCGTTGTGGACCCTTGACGATTGGCACAAACACTTCCCATTTATGTTGTATCGTGGGCTTTACAGTCTTGGCGCAGCTCACCGCAACATTTGATCCAGACAGGCCACGGCTCTTCGGAACCCATTCCACACGCAAAGATACTGCGCATTTCGTCACCAGAATCTTCCGGTTCGGCTCCAAGACCCGCCACCGTGTACCGTTTTTGGAATTCTCTGCTGCCATGAACTTTACTGCAGCATCCCTGATCTCAAACAAGCCATGTATGTCACCGCGTGTCCTGTCCTCGTCAAGCGTGGTCGCGCGCGCCGATGAGACGCCAGCAACAAGAAAAACGGCGGCGACAAAGGAAGCGTACATGCGTCTATTCAAACGTAATGGTGCCAACATATTTACAATCCTTGCCAAGTCTGTTCGATATCAGATAGAGATATGAAAGCTTCCATATTTCCAGTGTGTGCATTGTCACACAAGCTGCCGACAGCTTGCTCGTTTGCTGGCAGGATTGCCTTACGCATGTTGACTCTGCCTTCACAGTCTTGCGAATGCAGGAAGGATGGAACTGCCCCGTCTACAGTCAACAATCCCGGCTCCAGCGTTTTTGTTCTCCACTGGTGAGTGCGTAGTTTTCGTGGCACGATGAGAAGTTCATCGGGTTCTCATTAAACTGACAAGACGCACATGGCTTTTACTTTTCACCCGCTCTCCGATATTGCCAATGAAGAATGGCTCGTTCTGTTGAATCACCCGGACGTCATCCGCCACATGCCGCTCGCCACCGAAAGCTGGGATGAGCACGCTGTGATGGAATGGGCGAAAGGCAAGGACGCGCAGTGGCAAGCAAATGGCTATGGGCCGTGGGCTATCCGGAGTGATGGCGCGTTTGCCGGCTGGGGTGGTTTTCAGAAGGAAGGGCGCGAAGCTGACCTGGCACTGGTATTGCTCCCCGCGTTCTGGGGACATGGTCCTGCACTGGTTCGCCGGATCATGCACCTCCGGCTGGAACTGGGTATTGGCCCGGTCACTCTACTGCTGCCGCCCAGCCGCACTCGCGTCAAGGGGCTTGCAAGAATCGGCTTCGCATTGGATTGTGAAGTGGAGTATGAGGGCCAATGTTTTTTAAAGTTCCGGGCAATTGACTGAAATACAGGTGCGTGGCGGGGACGGGAACAGCCCTCATTTCCCGCAACTGCCATACTATGAATACGCCGACATGAGCGATACTTGTCGAAACAGGCTGCTGCCATATCATGGGTACAGCACGCCCAAGCGCGCTTACCTCCACCTTTGAAAACATGAAAAACATCACCGTAGAATATCGTCACAATTTCCCCCTTGATCCGGTCGATGTCGTCCGGGTTTTCGATCAGTCCGGAATCAAGCGCCCCACCGACAATCTCCCGAGAATCGCGCGCATGTTCGCCGCGCCTTGCCTCTTGCTGTCGGCGTGGGTGGATGGGGAGCTGGTAGGATTGGCCCGGTCGTTGACCGACTATGCGTATTGCTGCTATCTGTCGGATCTGGCCGTCAACAAGCATTACCAGGGCTTGGGAATCGGCAAGGAACTTGTCAAGCGGACCCGGGCCATCATCGGCGACGACGCGTCCTTGATACTGCTCTCCGCCCCGGACGCCATGTCCTACTATCCGACGCTCGGTTTTGAGCATGCCGGCAATGCCTACGTCATCCGGCGCAAGCATTAAGACGCAAGCTTCCATGCGATGGCTGCGCCACGGGACTTGAATCTCGCCGCTTGCTTATGATGAGCCAGCTTTCACGGCGAACGACGCTCCATACAGGCGTATACTAGCTTCATCCGGCGCGCGCGTGCTGTCTTAAGCGCACTCCTTGGCCCAATCGGCTTTTTGATACTTCTTGCGGCACTCGACGCGTTCTTCTTCTTTTGTGAAAGAAAATTCAACGGATTGAACCTGTTTTTGATCATCCGATAAATTGAGATAAATGCCGCGTTTTTTCCACTCGGCATAGGGCTTCATGTCAGCGTCGCTGAAACCCGATGCGTCGGATTTGCCATACTTGGCAATATAGCGCTGCAGCGGGATGGATGCGTCCGGTACCCAGCGCATGTTGCTTATTTTTAAACTGTTATCGGTGGTTTCATTGGCCAGTTTTGTCCAGTACTCGAAAGTGAATACATCCTTTCTCGTGATCGTACCTTCGGGGGAAGCTTCGATTTTCTCACTTATCTTCTCAAGCATTTTTCGTTGAAAAGGGCGCATGTCGGAAAATACCAGATATAGCTTGCCTGGAAACCCCGGACCTGAAAGCCGATAGAAACCATCTGACTCCGTTACCCATGCAGCTTCCACGGATTCAATGGTTGCAGCAGGAAATTGTGCCTTGATACTGCCCAGGGTCTGTCCGGCGGTGATGTTTTGAAAGCCTTCCGCCGATACTGCGGCGCAGGCGAGGGTGAAGGAAAGCAGTGCCAGTGCGCGAAAGGTTTTCGAACGTAAGAGCAGGCCAGCCAATATTTTTGAAGACATGGTTATTTGATCAGTGAAGGGAGTTGGTCGATATGGGTGCTTGTTATACTTGGCAATATTATAAAGTGCTGGCATACCCGGAGCGCCATTCATGCAGCCGATATTTTCAACCTTCCATAAGCTACGCCAATTCTCGTCCTCGGAAAAATACAGCTCAATGAAATGCGTGTATACCCTTGCTGAAGCCCTGGCAAAAGACCCCAGCCGCGTCGCCAAAATCCAGGCCCTCACCCTCGACAGTGCCAGGCCCCACATGGGCCTGAAAGGCAGCCACGGCCTGTTCGCTTCCGCAGCATGGTGGAAAAGCATCGAGGCCAAGCGCCTCCCGACGCAAACCTTGACGGGCAGCATCGAACGCACCTATTTCGCGGGCCAGGACAGCCGCCGTGGCGATCAAGTCAACAGCTTCACCTTGCGCCTGGCGGATGGCTCGGCAGTGGACGAGAGCATCTACATGAACGACAAACAGGACATCAAGCTGTTCGTGCCTGGCGCCATGCTGACGATGGTCTACGTGCTCGATGAGCTCAAGGCACAGCCAGGCGCCGACGGTGGTGTCAATGTGGCGCGTATCGTGCTGGAAGTGGCCATCTCCGTCATAAAAGATAAAGAGTAGGGGACCGCGCCATGCCGATGCTCCACTATCTGCATAAGCTTGATATTGGACAAGTTTTTAGCTGAAATTGGTTTGACCGCCCACCGCGCCAGGTCTAGAGTCATCAACAAGACCCAACCGACCCCGGCGCCCACACCATGGCCAAGCCTTTTCCCTTGAACCCCAAGAATCCCGAACGCATCTGCTGGGGCTGCGACAAGTATTGTCCGCCGGACGCCATGCGCTGCGGCAATGGTTCCGAGCGCACGCAGCATCCGATCGAGCTGTTTGGCGAAGGCTGGAATGACTGGGGGCTGGCGGCGGCCGATAAGGAAGAGGGCGAGAACACGCCTTGACGGCCAGCGCAGCACGCGGCGCGCCGCGACAATCTCCTCATCGCGTCCGAGCTGAGGAGTCACCATGCAAGATGTGCCTTGCATCCTGACGGTGCCGGCGGCTCATTCATGGTGTCTTCTCAATGCCCGGCCACGGACGCGCCGCCGCTGCGCCGTCCCGGCCGGAAGCCGTGCGCGCGGGCCGACCAGCCGACGAGGAGCGCCAGCACCAGCAAGCTGACCATTGCCCACGGGAAGGCGTCCGCGCCCCACGTTTCCAGCAGGGCGCCGCCCACCACGCCCGCGGCCGCAATCGCGCCATTCCACGCCACGACGTTCATCGACAAGGCCACGTCGGCGCCGCTGCCTGCCGTGTCGGCCAGCGCCGTCTGCAACAGCGTTGCCGCGCCGCCAAATGACAAGCCCCAGACAGCCATGCCCAGGTAGATGACAGCGGGAATGTGCGATGCGACGCCCAGCACGAGGGCCGTCGCGGCGAACACGGCCAGGCTGGCCAGCACGGTGGCGCGCAAGTGGCGCTCGACCAGCTTGCCCGTGATCCAGATGCCAGCCATGGCGGCGGCGCCGAAGACGAGCAGCACCAGGTCGACTCGCTCCGTCAATCCGGCCGGCGCCACGAATGGGGCGATGTAGGTGTAGAGAATATTGTGTGCCAACATCCAGGCGATGACGACGGCCAGCACGGGGCGCACGCCCGGCGTCGTGAAGACGCGGCGCAAGGGCAGGCGCTCATGGACGGATTGGCCCGGGTAGTCCGGCACCTTG
This sequence comes from Janthinobacterium sp. MP5059B, assembly GCF_001758645.1. Lineage (NCBI taxonomy): Bacteria > Pseudomonadati > Pseudomonadota > Betaproteobacteria > Burkholderiales > Oxalobacteraceae > Janthinobacterium > Janthinobacterium sp. MP5059B. Next base: position 4,843 of record NZ_LRHX01000004.1, read on the forward strand.
GCCAGCACCCAGGCGATGAGGATCAATGTCAGTGCGGAAATGATCCAGAACGCGGCGCGCCAGCCGACGAGCGAACCGAGCAAGGTGCCCAGCGGCACGCCCAGGGACAGGGCGACCGGTGCGCCCACCATGGCCAGCGCCAGGGCGCGGCCTTGCTGGTGTGGCGCCACCATGCGCCGCGCATAGCCTGCCAGCAAGCTCCACGCCAGTCCGGCCGCCATGCCGGCAAAGAAGCGGGCCGCCAGGGTCAGCCAGTAGTGCGACGACAAGGCCGTGACGGTATTGAACACGAGAAAGCCGATGATGGTCAGCAACAGCACGTTGCGGCGGCGCCAGCCGCGCGTGGCGATGGTGAGCGGAATGGCTGCCAGCAGGGAGCCGAGGGCATAGGCCGTAACCATTTGCCCGGCCAGCGCGGCGCTGATGCCGAGTCCAGAGCTGATCTGCGGCAGCAAGCCAGCGGGCAAGGTTTCCGTGACGATGCAGATAAAACCCGTCATGGCCAGGGCCAGCAGGCCGGCGACGGGGAGGCGGTCGGCCAGCGCGGGGCTGGCTCCGGTGGTGATAGTGGCGAGATTCACGGCAAACATCCTTGTAAAGAGATCAGGCGCAGGAGCGCCCCTGACCATCGTTGCGGTACATATGTATCGATCGGTATAAATATAGGTGATGATGTGCCGCGTTGTCAATGACTTCTGTATCGAGTAGTATGTAAGTAAATGAGGAGGAGCGAAGGATGGCGCAAATGGGACGGCCGCGCACGTTCGACCGGCAGGCAGCGGTCGAGCAGGCCATGTTTTTATTCTGGCAGCAGGGGTATGAATCGACGTCCTTGAGCCAGCTCAAGGCGAGCCTGGGCGGCGGCATTTCCGCGCCCAGTTTTTATGCGGCGTTCGGTTCGAAGGAAGCGCTGTTCCGCGAAGCGGCACAATGCTATCTGGACACGTTTGCCCGCGTGACGGAGTGCCTGTGGGATGATAGCCTGGCGCCGCGCGCGGCCATCGAGTTGGCCTTGCGCCAGTCGGCCAGCATGCAGTCCGAGCCGGGACATCCGCCCGGTTGCATGGTGGCGCTCGGCTGCATGAGCGCGCCGACGGCCGAACACGCGGCCGTGGCCGCGCCCCTCACGCAATCGCGCGCCCGCACGCGTGCCGGCTTCGTGCGTTGCGTCGAGCGGGGCATGGCCAGCGGCGACTTGTCTGGTGATATGGATGCCGTGGCGCTGGCGTCCGTCTTCGACAGCTTTCTGTCGGGCGTGGCTATCCAAGCCCGCGATGGCGTAGGCTACGCCGTGTTTGACTCCGCTATCACGCAAATCATGCGCGTGTGGGATGCCAACCGCTTGGCAGCCTAGGCCGTAAAGCGGAACTCCAGCACATCGTCGCCATACTTGTCCGTCTCGCCCGTCGCGGTCCAGCCCAGGTAGCGGTAAAAACCGTAGGAGCGCGAGGCGGGGTCGTCGGAGCAGCCGAGGAACAGCCGTTGGTGGCCTTGCGCGCGCAGTTCCGTCATCACCAATTCCAGCAAGGTCTTGCCGATACCTAAGCCTTCGAATTCCGGCAGCAGGGCCAGGACGATGATTTCGCCTGTGTCGCGCTCGCCAAAGCAGTAGCCGACCAGCTGGCCGTCGTGATGGCAGACCTGGCCAGGCAGGCTGCCCGAGCGCATCATCTCGGCCCAGGAGTCGGCCGTGATGCCCACTTCCGCCAGGCGTTCCGCGGGAATGGCATTTTGCCGCGTCTTGCCGCGCAAGTCGATGAAGGCGGGGGTGTCTTCCGCCTTGGCGGGGTGGAACGTAATCGATGCTGGGTGTGTCGTCATGTATTTGCTCGATGGTGTGGGATGAATGGCGGGCAGGGCAGGGCAGGATAAATATCATTCCCAGGGTTTGCGCATGATTTTCGCGTGACGCTGCCAGTCAACTACTTTTGTATTCTCGATGGCCTGCTGGCCCGGGTTGCTGCTATCGATGATTTCATCCTTGACGATGATCAAGTGGTTTTTGTCATTCAAGCGATATTCCCGATAGCGCTCGCAATCCTGTTCGCGCCGCGCGGTGGCGATTAATGTGTCAGCCCGCCACGCATAGCTGTCTTCATAAAAGCATTGCGCCGCGCAGCCGCAATTGGCGATGCCGCCTTCGATTCTTTGATCGTTCATGCCGATATCCAGATTTGGAATGGCTGATAATGGCTTGTTGAAACTGTATTGCTTCGCCGGCGCATCCCATAGCCATACATCGGAACAGCGGATGCGCCCCTGGCTATCCGTATAACCGGTGACCCACAGGTCGGCAAGGCCGTCGAAATTCATGTCCAGCAGCAGCGCGTGCAAATTGCCCGTGCCGCTGCTGCTGCAACGGCCATTGAGCCACTGCTTCCCGATTTTCAGCTGATACGTCTGTTTTTCATCGTGATTCGCATAACGGATATCGGCCGCTTGCCACACTTTGCCTGTCACTGCTTTATCCAGATGCAAGGTGCCAGCATAAACCGAGGTGGAAATCAGGGATAAAAGCAGAGCAATCAGTTTCATGGCGATATTCGTGGACGGGCGTTGGGGAAAATGCCCCGATTGCATCAGGCGGAGAGTGATCATACTGCAGGATTTGGGCAGTGCGCCACACCATTCCCTATCGTGCATTCTGCGCGGAACGGTGCTGTGTACAATGCCCAAAAATCCCCGAACAAGGAATCTTTATGAGCTCCTCTCCTGAATCTTTGAATGAAGCGGGCATCCTCGCTTATAACGACGGTCATTATGCCGAGGCCTTCAAGCAATTCGATGCGGCGGCGCGCACCGGCGATCCGGCCGGCCAGCATTTATTGGCCAGCCTGTATTACCAGGGCCATGGCGTGACGCAGGATTTGCCAAAAGCGGTGGAATTGTTCACGGCGGCCGCGCAGGCGGGTTTCCCGCCGTCGCTGGCCAACCTGGCCCTGATGTATGCGGGCGGCGATGGCGTCGCGCAAGACATGGCGCAATCGCTCGCGTACGGCCGCCAGGCGGCCGAGGCGGGCGATGGCCAGTCGCAATTCAACCTGGCGCAGGCTTACCGCAAGGGCGATGGCGTACCGCAAGACTTTGCCGAAGCGGCGTTCTGGTACAAGCAGGCGGCCGAAGCCGGTTCCCTGTCGGCGCAGAACGAATATGGCTTGCTGTACGCGCAAGGGCAGGGCGTGGAGCTCGACTACGTGCAGGCGTATGCGTGGATCGCCATGCCGGCCGAGGCAGGCAGCGTGCAATCGATCAAGAACCGCGACCAGTTGCTGGAAATCCTCACGCCGTCACAGCAGCAGGCGGCGCGCGCGCTGGCCGCCGAGTATGCGGCGCAGTATGGCGTCAATCCCCACTAAAGTAACACCTAACAAAACCTACTGCGCGTCGTAATTTGCGGTCTGCGATGCTCACTGTACCTTCGTACAGTTGCGCTTCTCAACCACAACTTACTTCCGCTCGCTACGGTTTTGTTAGGCGTTGTTATTGGGATTTCCCAGGTAGTTTGCTCAGCACGCCGGCCGCGTCGAGTTCATAGCTGTCGAAATCGCGCGCCAGGAACAGTTCGCCCGAATAATGCAGCCGGGCTTCCGCTTCCAGTTCGGCCATGCCGTCCGCATTGTGATAGCGGGCGCTGAAGTGGGTGAGGATCAGGTTCGGCAGGCGCACCGCTTCGGCGAACTGCGCCACGCGCTGCACGGAACTGTGCGTGGGGCCGGGCCCCACTTTCTGCAACATCGCTTCCGTGTAGGTGGCTTCATGCACGAGCAATTGCGCATCCGCGCAAGCCTCCGCCAGCAAGGCCGGCGTGTCGTTGTCTCCGCCGATCACCACCGTGGCGCGCTGCGTTTCCACCTGGCGGAAAGCGGCGGCGTTCAAGACCGTGCCATCGTCGAGCAGCGCATCCTGGCCAGCTTGCAAGAGTCCCCAGGCGGGGCCGGGCGGCACGCCCGCTGCCTGCAGGGCCGCCTTGTCCAGCTTCCACCTGCTCGTTTCCAGCGCGAAACGATAACCGACGCTCGGTGCGCGGTGCGACAGCGCATGGCGCGAGACGGTCAAGCCCGCTTCCTCGTACACCACTGGCGCGCTGTCCACGTCGATGTGGATCAGCGGATATGTCAGGAACAGTTCCGTGTGCAGCAGTGTCGCGTCGATCCAGGCCTTGATGGCGGCCGGGGCGATCAGCAGCAGGGGCTTCTTGCGCCCCGTCATCGAGGCGCTGGCCAGCAAGCCCGGCAGCCCGTAGCTGTGGTCGCCATGTACGTGGGTGATGCAAATGCCCACCAGGTCGTGCACGGACAGGGGCAGGCGCTGCAGCCGGTGCTGCGTGGCTTCGCCGCAATCGATCATCCACCAGTCGCGGTTGTGCGTGGTTTGCAGGGCCAGCGACGTGACGTTGCGGTGGCGCGTGGGCACGCCGGAAGACGTGCCGAGAAAAGTCAGTTTGAACATGGGCGCATTATGCGGCAAGCCACCGCCGTTGCCAACGCGCCCGCCTTCAGCCTGCCAATGGCGCGCGCAATTTGTCCTTGTAGATGCGCCCGTTCTTCATGATCAGCAGCAGGTTTTCTTCCGGCCGGGCGAGGAAATCGAGGTTTTTCGCAGGGTCGCCATCGGCCACCAGCAAGTCGGCCAGCGCGCCCGCGGCCAGGCGGCCCAAAGTGCCCGGGTAGGGCGAGCGCTGGCCGGACAGGGCCAGCAGTTCGCCATTTTGCCCCGTCGCCTGCGCCAGCAAGGTCAGGGGATCGTAAAAGCGCGTGAGCTTGGCCAGCTGGCGGCCTTGCGTGGGCGTGTTTTTCGCGTTGAACAGGATGTCCGTGCCCCAGCCCGTCCTGATGCCGTATTTTTGCGCCAGCGCATACGCCTTCACCGTGCCTTCCGAGACAATGGCCTGGCTGGCCTTGCGCGCCGCATCGGGATACACATTCGCATCCGCGTCTTGCAGGAAAGGCTGCAGGCTCCACCACGTGCCCGTATCGCGCATCATGCGCACGGATTCGTCGTCCGCCAGCTGGCCATGCTCGATGCTGCGCACGCCTGCGCGGATGGCCCGCTGTATGCCTTTCGGCGTGTAGACGTGGGTCATCACATACGTGCCCCAGTCGGCGGCCGCTTCCACGCCGGCGCGCAGTTCGCGTTCCGAATACTGCGTGCTGTCGAGCGGGTCGTACATCGAAGCGACGCCGCCGCCAGCCATCATCTTGATTTGCGTCGCGCCCAGCATCAATTGTTCGCGCACGCGGCGCAGCACTTCCGCCTCGCCATCGGCGATCATGGCCATGCCCGCCGTTTCCGCCATGCCCAGCGGCGCATTGGCAGCGCGCGGGATGTCCGAGCGCAAACGGAAGTCGCCATGGCCCGAGGTTTGCGAAATCATGGCACCCGATGGAAAGATGCGCGGACCGTCGACGATGCCTTCATCGATGGCGCGTTTCAATGCAAAGGCGGGGCCGCCAGGATCGCGCACGGATGTAAAGCCCCGCAGCAGGGTGCGCTGCGCTTCCTGCGCCGCCACCAGGTACAGATAGCCGACGTCGGACGTCATGGCCGTCACCTGGTTGATGGCGGCGAGCATGGTGTGCCAGTGGGCGTCGATCAGGCCCGGCATCACCAGCTTGCTCTGGCAATCGATCACTTGCGCGCCGTCCACCTTCTCGCCGGCCGGCAGCAGGGCGGTAATGGTCGGGCCCGTCACCAGCACGTGGATGCCGGAGCGGGGCGCCTTGCCCGTGCCGTCGAACAGGCGCAGATTGGTCAGCAGCAGGGGGCGCTGGGGCGTTTGCGGCTGCTGGGCGATGGCGTTGCCGGTGGACAGGCCGAGGCCGACGAAGGGTGCCAGCATGGCGGCCGCGCCGCCGAGAAATTGCCGGCGCCGCATGTCGGCCATCACCCGCTGGTGCAGGATGGTGAAGACGGTGCCGCCGCAGTCGCAGGCGCGCGGCTTCAAGCCGCCCGTTTGCCATGTATCCATCAGATGCTGCTCTTGTGCCTGGGCCATCGACGCCATCCTTTCATCGTTGCCGCGCCAGGAGAGTGGCCGCAGGCAAAGTTAATAATAGGAAACTATTCCCATTGAAAGCCCGCAGCGTCGGCAAGTCAAGCGTGCACTTGCTTTACAGCAAAGAATGCAGCATCTGCCGTTAAAGGTACATGCTAAGGTGCATGCTGGCCGCCATCTTCCCCGTCGCCGGCCGTGTAGTCGACAAAGCCGTCGCGGCGGCAAAAGCTGGCCAGCTGCATGCCGGCCTGGCGCGCGATGCGGATGGCCAGCGAGGTGGGCGCCGAGATGGTGGCGACGAGCCCGATATGCATGCGCGCCGACTTGCGCACCAGTTCATAGCTGGCGCGGCTGGAGAGGAAGACGAAGCCGTCGTGCATGGCGATGCGGTGCAGGGCCAGGTAGCCGATCAGCTTGTCCAGGCCGTTATGCCGGCCCACATCCTCGAACACTTTCACGATGGCGCCTTCGGCCGTGCACCAGGCGGCCGCGTGCACGCCGCCCGTCTTGTGCATCAATTCCTGGTACGGCAGCAGTTCGCGCGCGGCGCGGCCGAGGATGGCGCTGCTGGCGACCAGCGGCGGCAGGGGCCGCGTGATCTTTTCCGGCACCAGGTCCAGCAGGGCCAGGCTTTCGATGCCGCACACGCCGCAACCGGTGCGCCCGGTCAGCGCGCGGCGGCGGGCCTTGAGCTTGATCAAATCCGGCTGCGCGATGGTCAGCCGCACTTCCGCGCTATCCTCGCCGCAACACACATCGAGGTCGTAGATGTCGCGCACGCTGCCGACGATGCCTTCGGTCAAGGTGAAGCCGACGGCGAATTCCTCCAGGTCGCGCGGCGTGGCCATCATTACCGCGTGGGCGATGCCGTTGTAGACGAGGGCTACCGGATACTCCTCGGCCACCATGTCGCGGCCCGCCGTGGCCACGCCCCCCTGGTGGCGCACCATGGGGACGTCCAGGTAACCGTCGCGTTCGATGGTGCTGATGCCGATATCGCATTCCATGATTTTTTCCTCCGGTTAATTGATCTGATAGCGCGGGCAGGGCCGTATCGACGGTGGCAGCGGGTCGCCATGCAATTCCAGCAGCGAGCGTTCCGTTTCCCGCGTCATGGCGTTCAGGGCCAGGCAGTTGGGCGCCAGGCCGAACGGTTCGGCGATCTGCTGCGCGATGGCTTCCAGCGCAAACAGGGTGTAGGCGACAAAGACGGAAATGAGGGGCGTGGCCACGCCGATGGCGTCCACCAGACCCAGCGGCAGTAAAAAACAATACATGTAGACGGTGCGGTGCACCAGCACGCCGTATGGATATGGAATCGGCGTGTTCTTGATGCGCTCGCAACCGGCCACGGTGGCGGCCAGGTCGTTGAGCTGGGTGTCTAGCATCCACAGCAACTGCGCCTGGCCCGGCTGGCGCTGCACGGCGTCATGCAGCATGGCGCGCACCGTGTGCAGCACGGCGACGGGCTTGAAGGCGATGCCCTGCAAGCGCTGCACTTCCTCGGCCGGCAGGTAGCGCGCCAGGTCTTCCTGCGGGTCCGTCTGGCGCAGCTGGTGCTTGAGCGCGTAGACGAAGGCGATCAGCCGGTTCATCAGCAACTCATGGTCGAGCCCGCTAGTCTCCCGTGGCAGATACGTGATCGCTTGCGAAGCCAGGGCCCGCGCGGCGATCAGCAATTGCCCCCAGATATGCCGCGCCTCGACGAAGCGCGCATAGCTGGCGTTGTTGCGAAAGCCGAGAAAGATCGCCAGACTGATGCCGACCATGGGAAATGGCGCCGTATCGAGCGGAATCTTGACGCCGAAGATACGGCCATCCGTCAGCAGGGCCAGCGAACTGACGACCAGCATCAGCAGCAATTGCGGGATGATGGCTTGCAGCACCGAGCCATCCCAGACGAACAGCATGCGAAACCAGTTGGTGGTGGGGCGGATAATCATGATGGAATGCGCATGCCGTGATGCCGGTTAATGTTTCCGGGGCACGACTTTGCCCTCGAAGACGTAGTATTGGAACAAGTTGTAGCCGATCATGATCGGCAGCATGGAACCCATGCCGATCAGCATGAAGATCAAGGTCGGCTCATCGGATGCGGCCGCCGCGATGCTCAGCTTGCCCGGCACGAGGTCGGGGAAAAAGCTGATGGCCAGGCCCGCGAACGAGGCCAGGAACAGCACGATGGCGCCGCGGAACGGTCCGCGCACGCCGTTCACATGCACGGCCCACAGGATGTAAATGAAGGCGCTGGCGGCGATGGCGGCCAGGGCCAGCAGCACGCCGAACACGCCCGGCTGCGCCCAGCGGTCGTGGCCGATGGCGCTGAAGACCATGGTGCCGGCCGACAGCACGATGGCGGCCGCGACCGTCGCCAGCACGCTGGCCGTGGCATAGCGGCGCGCCGCCGCTTCCAGCTGGCCGCCCGTCTTCTTGATCAGGTAAGTGCTGCCCAGGAGGCAATAACCGGCCACCACGCCCAGCGCCGTGCAGGCCGTGAAAATACCGCTCAGCCAGCCCGGCTGCAAGCCCGTGATGACCTCGCCCAGCACCACGCCTTGCGCCACGGCGGCCAGCAGGCTGCCCACGCCGAAGATCACATCCCACAGGCGCTTGTTGCCGGCCGCATGGCGGAACTCGATCGAGGCGCCGCGCATGATCAGGCTGGCGATCAGCAGCATGATGGGAATGTACAGCTGTTCCAGCAAGGTGGCATAGGCGCTGGGAAAGGCGCCGAACAGGGCACCGCCCACCACCACCAGCCAGGTTTCGTTGGCGTCCCACACATGGGCGATCGATTGAAAGATCAGGTTGCGTTCCTGCTCGCGGCGGGTGAACAGGCTGAGGATACCCACGCCCAGGTCGAAGCCGTCCGTGACCACGTAAAAGATCAGCATCAGGCCGATCAGGCCGAACCAGGCATTGCCCAGCATGGCATGCGAATTCATATCCATTACACACTCCTCGTCAGATAGCGGCGCATTTCAATACCCCGCGGCATGGGCGGCGTCCGGCAGCGGCAGCGCCACGTCCGGGCCTTGTTGCAGCCATTTTTTTGCAAACACAAAGAAGGTGACGAACAGCACGATGTAAAACACGAAGAACATCAGCATGCTGCCGGCCACGGCGTGGGCTGCCACGTCGGAGACGGCGTCGCGCGTACGCAGCAAGCCATACACGACCCACGGCTGGCGTCCCACTTCGCGCACGATCCAGCCGCACTCGACGGCGATATACGGCAGCGGTATTGTCAGCACCCAGGCCAGCAGCAGTGTGCGCTTGCGCACGAACTCTTCCACGCGACCGCCCACCTTGCGCCAGGCAACGAAGGTCCAGAACGACAGCAGCACGAACCACATGCCGATGCCGGCCATGGCGCGGAAGGCGTAGTACAGCAACGGCAGCATGGGCGGCTGGTCTTCGCGGGCGATGTCGGCCAAGCCCGTGATCTTTCCCGTGGCGCTATGCGTGGCAATCACGCTGAGCATGCCGGGCACTTCGATGGACCAGTCATTCTTTTGCTCCGCCTGGTTGGGCCAGGCCAGCAGGGACCAGGCCGCCCCTTCGCCATCGCGGTTCGTGTGCCAGTGGCCTTCGATGGCCGCGCCCTTGGCTGGCTGGGTCTTGAAGACGTCGACGCCGCTCGAATCGCCGAGCCAGACCTGCAAGGGTGCGATGACCAGCAGCAACATCAGCGCCAGCTTGAACGAGCGGGCGAAGAAGGCCGGTTCGCGGCGCTTGAACATATACCAGGCGGAAATGCCGGCGATGACGAACAAGCCCGTTTCCACGGCCGCCACCCACATGTGGCCCACGGCCCAGGCCATGTCGGGATTGAAGATGGCAGCCACGTAATCGGTGACGATGATCTTGCCGTCCGCCACGCGCACGCCGGCCGGCGTCTGCATCCAGGAATTGGCGACCATGATCCAGAACGAGGAGATGCTGGACCCGAGCGCCACCATGCCGGTGGCAAACAGGTGCACGCCCTTCGGTACGCGGCCCCAGCCGAACATCATGATGCCGATGAAGCCCGCTTCCAGCATGAAGGCCATGGCGCCCTCGAAGCCGAGGATGTTGCCGATGAACTGGCCGGAATGGTGCGAAAACGGCGCCCAGTTGGTGCCGAACTGGAATTCCAGGGGAATCCCGCTGACGACGCCGACGGCAAAGTTCAGTACCAGCAGTTTGCTCCAGAAGCGCGCGTGGCGGTAGTAGACGGGGTCGCTGGTGCGCAGCCACAGCGCCTCGACAACAAACAGGAACAGCGACAGGCTGATCGTCAATATGGGCCACAGGATGTGGAAGATGGCCGTCATCGCAAATTGCGCGCGCGACAGGTCCAGGGTATCGAAACCGAACATGGCGTTCTCCTGTTCAGCTGACTGCGGCCGAAGGCGACAGCAGCACGGGAATGGATTTGAAGGTCGGTGTGCGCGAGCCGTATCCGACGCTGTCGAGCGGCACCAGCGGGTTGGTTTCCGGGTAGTAGGCGCCGATGCAGCCGCGCGGGATGTCGTACTCGACCAGCAGGAAGCGGTCGGCGCGGCGGGCTATGCCGTCATCCCACACGCCGATCAGGTCGACCCAGTCGCCGGCCGCAAAGCCCAGCATGGCCAGGTCGTCCTTGTTGATGAAGACGACCCGGCGCTGGCCGAACACGCCACGGTAGCGGTCGTCCATGGCGTAGATCGTCGTGTTGTACTGGTCGTGCGAACGCGTGGTCATCAGTACCATCAGGCGCTCGCCATATTGCTGGCGCGCACGGTGGATCGGCGTATCGAGTTCGATGGCGTTGACGAGGAATTGCGCCTTGCCGCTTTGCGTCTTCCACACGCGTTCGCGCGAGGCAATTTCCAGGTGGAAGCCGCCCGGCTTGGCCACGCGCAAGTTGTAGTCGAAAAAGTCGTCGAACACTTGCTCGATGGAATCGCGCAGCAGCGCATAGTTGCCGGCATAGCGCAGCCAGTCGATCTTTTCGCTGCCGAGGGTCGCTTGCGCCATGCCGGCCACGATGGCGATTTCCGAGCGTAAATTGGGCGAAGCGGGCTGGTTCATGCCGAACGAGATATGCACCATGCTCATGGAATCCTCCACCGTCACGCCTTGCGCCACGCCCGCCTGCACGTCGATCTCCGTGCGGCCCAGGGTGGGCAGGATCAGCGCATCCTTGCCGTGCACCAGATGGCTGCGGTTGAGCTTGGTGGCGATGTGCACGGTCAGGTCGCACGAGCGCAGCGCGTCCCAGGTGCGCGGCGTGTCCGGCGTGGCCATCGAGAAATTGCCGCCGAGCGCGACAAACACTTTCACCTTCTTCTCCAGCATCGCTGCGATGGTGCCGACGGCGTCGTAGCCGTGGTGGCGCGGCGGCTCGAAGTTGAAGACCAGGCCCAGGCGGTCGAGGAATTCCTTGGTCGGCTGCTCCTCGATGCCCATGGTGCGGTCGCCCTGCACGTTCGAGTGGCCGCGCACGGGGCACAGGCCCGCGCCGCGCTTGCCGATATTGCCTCGCATCATCATCAAGTTCGACAGGATTTGCACGGTGGCCAGCGAATTCTTGTGCTGCGTCACGCCCATGCCCCAGGTAGCGATGACGGCCTTGCCCTTCACATAGATTTGCGTGAGCTCTTCGATCTTGTCGCGCGCCACGCCCGATTCGGCCAGCAGCAAGTCCCAGCTTTCCGCGCGCAGGTCGGCCGCGAAGGCGTCAAAGCCCGTCGTGTGTTCGGCGATGAAATCGCAGTCGAGCACGCGCTCCTGGCCGTGGGCGATGGCCTCGTCATCGAGTTCGACGACGCGCTTGGCCATGGCCTTGATCAGCGCGAAGTCGCCGCCCAATGTCGGGCAGATGAACAGCGAGCAAATGTTCGTGCTGCCGCCCGTCAGCATTTCCAGTGGATGCTGCGGGCTGGTGAAGCGCTCCAGGCCCCGTTCGTGCAATGGGTTGATGGAAACGATGGTGGCGCCGCGGCGCGACGCTTCGCGCAATTCGCCCAGCATGCGCGGGTGGTTGGTGGCCGGGTTCTGGCCGAACAGCAGCAGTGTGTCCGCATGCTCGAAGTCGTCCAGCAGCACCGTGCCCTTGCCGATGCCCACCGTTTCCGGCAAGCCGCGGCTCGTCGCCTCATGGCACAGGTTGGAACAGTCGGGGAAGTTATTTGTGCCGTAGGCGCGCACGAACAGTTGATACAGGAAGGCCGCTTCGTTGCTGGCGCGGCCCGACGTATAGAAGGCGGCCTGGTCCGGGTCGTCCAGCGCGTGCAGGTGGTGCGCCACGAGGGCGAAGGCGTCGTCCCAGGAAATGGCCTGGTATTTATCGCTGGCCGCGTCGTACACCATGGGGTCCGTCAGGCGGCCATGTTGCTCCAGATCATAGTCCGACTGCTCCATCAGTTCGGTGACAGTGTGTTCCTGGAAAAACTCGGGGCGCACGCGCTTGCTCGTCGATTCCGCGGCCACGGCCTTGACGCCGTTTTCGCAGAATTCAAACGTCGACGCGTGTTCGCGGTCGGGCCAGGCGCAGCCGGGACAGTCGAAACCGTCGGGCTGGTTTTGCTCGAACAGGGAGCGGTAATTGCCTGCGCTGACTTTTTCCTTGAACAGATTGATGGCCACATACTTGAGGGCACCCCAACCGGCCGCGGCATGGGTGTAGGGCGCGATGCGCGCGTCGGACTTTGGCTTGCTCATGATGACTCTCCTGGTGATGTGCGATGGGACAATCACATGGTAGGGGCGGCGGACCACCCCGTAGGCGCACAGTTCCGGGTAAAAAAACAGAGTACAGATGGCAAGACGACGATGCCGGTCGCGCCGGCGCCGGCCGTGATCTATGATGTGGACAAGGAGAAAAAACATGCAAAAGGAAGAAGGAATCGACGCGGCCCTGATCGCGCTGCTGGCGCTGCTGTGGGAAGCGCGCCAGGAGGCGCCGGTGAGACCATGGTCGCTGGCCAAGCTGGCCAAGCGGGCAGGAGTACAGATGAGCACTTTGCTGCGCCAGCTCAATGCGCTGTCCAGCGCGGGACTGGTGGTGGTCGCCACGGCGGAGAACGGCGGCGGCAGCGCGCTACTCAGCGCGGCGGGCGCGGAACTGTGCGCCAGCGTCTTTACTGCACCGCCAGCGGAATAGATCGCGTCTGTACTCTATCGGCTGGCGCCGGACTGTACCTCTTTGCCTGCTCCCATTCGTCCTATGCTGGACACAGACGAATGCACATCAAGGGGGAAGCACAATGAACACCATCATGTATCCGCAGCCAGCGCTCTGGCAGCCAGACTATAGTGAGCCATGCGTGGATATGCTGGGCCGCCCCCTGACGGACTTGCGCATTTCCGTCATCGACCAGTGCAATTTCCGCTGCACCTATTGCATGCCGGCCGAATTGTACCCCAGCGATTACCCGTTTCTTCCCTCCAGCGAGCGCATGTCCTTCGCGCAGATCGAAATCATGGCGCGCGCCTTCGTGCGCCTCGGCGTCGATAAAATCCGCATCACTGGCGGCGAGCCGCTGCTGCGCAAGAACCTCGAACGGCTGATCGAAATGCTGGCGCGCCTCACCACGCCGGACGGGCGCGCCGTGAGCATCGCGCTGACGACGAATGGCAGCTTGCTGGCGGCCAAGGCGCGTTCGCTGAAGGACGCGGGCCTGGAGCGGGTCACCGTCAGCCTCGACAGTCTTGATAATGGCATTTTCCAGCGCATGAATGGCGTCGATTTTCCTGTCGAGAAAGTGCTGCACGGTATCGAGGTAGCGCAAGCCGTGGGCTTGACTCCCGTGAAGGTCAACATGGTCGTGCAGAAAGGCGTCAACGACAGCCAGATCGTGCCGCTGGCGCGCCATTTCCGCCACACGGGGGTGGTGCTGCGCCTGATCGAATTCATGGACGTGGGCGGCATCGGCGCCTGGTCGCGCACGCATGTCGTCACGTCCGAGGCGGCGCGCGCGCTGATCGCCGCAGCATTCCCCCTCGTGCCGCTGGGCGAAGGCAAGCCTGTCTCGCACGAAACGGCCAGCCGCTACCGTTATCTGGATGGCGGCGGCGAAGTGGGTTTCATTTCCAGCGTGTCGCAGCCGTTCTGCGGCGACTGCAGCCGCGTGCGCGTGTCGTCGGACGGCAAGTTGTTTACCTGCCTGTTTGCCCAGGACGGCCTCGACCTGCGGTCCCGGCTTGACTCCGAGCAAGGCCTGGAAACCCTGCTGCGCCAGCACTGGCAGCGCCGTGGCGACCGCTACTCGGAAGTGCGCGGCGCGCTGGCCCAGGTTGGCGGGCGCAAGCAGTATCCCACCGTGCGCATGTCGCTGGTGGGAGGGTGACGGGACTGCGTGAAATGCCTACAGGAATTCGGTGATGAGCTTACCGAGCAGAATAATGGCTTGCTCGACGCCCACGCTCCACGGATAACTGTAGTTGAGGCGGATGCAATGCTTGTAGGCCTGGCTGACGGAAAACATGCGGCCCGGACCCACCGTGATCTTGCATTCCAGCGCGCGCCGGTACAACTGCATGGAATCTATATTGCCGGGCAGCTCCACCCACAGCACGTAGCCGCCCTGCGGGTGCGAGATTTTCGTGCCGGCAGGAAAGAAGCGCAGTACGGCGGCCGCCATGATGCGCGCTTGCTGGGCATACGCCTTGCGGGTGCGGCGCAGATGCTGTTCGTAGCCGTCGTTTTGCAGGTATTCGGCGATGGCCAGCTGCGGAAACGAGGACGTGGCCAGGGTATTGAGGAATTTGAGCTCTTCCACCTTGCCCCGGTAGCGTCCGGCCAGGGCCCAGCCCACGCGCTGCGCCGAACTGAGGCTCTTGGAAAACGAGGAGCAGTGCAGCACCAGGCCCTTGCGGTCGTACGATTTGAGCGAGGACGGATGGGCATCGCCGTAATACAGTTCGTTGTAGACGCCGTTTTCGATGGCGGGCACGTCGTGCTGCTCCAGCAGCTGGTACAGGGCCCGCTTGCGCTGGTCGGACATCTGGAAGCCCAGCGGATTCTGGAAGTTCGGCATCACCATGACGGCGGCGATGGGCTGGCGGGCCATGATGTCGGCCAGCGCCTCGATGCTGATGCCGTCGTACGGATCGGTGGATACTTCCACCACCTTCATGCCCAGCCGTTCGACGGCCATCAGCATGGCATAGAAGGTGGGCGACTCGACGGCGATGGTGTCGCCCGGCTTGGCCACGGCTTGCAGGCACAGGTTGATGGCTTCCGTGGCGCCCACGGTGACGATGATTTCGTCGGGATCGACGGCCAGGCCGTTCTCCATGTAGCGGCGGGCGATTTCGCGGATCAGCTGTGGGTTACCCGGCGGCAGGTCGTCCGTCACGTTCCACGCGCGGTTGCGGCGCGCCACGGCGCCCGCATACTGGTTGATGCGCTCCCAGGGAAACAGCGAAGGGTCGGGGTAGGGCGAGCCCAGCGGGATGGCGTCGTGCAAGCCGATCGAGCGCAGGGTCGACAGCACCAGGCGGCTGACGTGCACTTCCGCCGGCACGGGGCTGGGATGCGACGCTTGCATGCACATGGCGGGCGCGGCCGTGTCGCTGGCGCGCGGGCGCACGAAGTAGCCGGACTGGGGCCGGCTTTCTATCACGCCCATGCTTTCCAGCTTGACGTAGGCGCGCAGCACCGTGGTGATGCTCAGCTTGTGCTGCTGGCTGGTCTGGCGCACGGAGGGAATGCGTTCGCCGGGCAAGAGCACGCCCTTGGCCACCAGTTGCTCGATGTCGCTGACGAGCTTTTCATACAATTTCATGCAATGGTATCCATTCTTTGATTCTTGCTCTACGTCATTGCATTATCGTCCAATTCATGACTACCTATAGTTACAGTTATCGCATGTTGTCGAAATGAAACTGTCATCCCGTACTTCTGGTTTACCATCCACATAGAAAACGAAAAAAGGAATATTGGTCATGGCAATTCCACAAAGCATGCTGTCTGTCGTCGCGCGCGACGAAGTGCATTTGCAGTTCAATGTGAAGGCCGGCGTTGAACCGGAGCAGCTGTTCAAGGTGCTGGGCAAGCTGTGGGAGTCCGAGGTCACGGGTATCCTGGACCCCACCCTGAACCGCCACCATCAGTTGACGGGCGGCACGGCCAACGTGGTACTGGGATTCAAGCCCGAGCTGTGGCGCGCCGCTTGCCCGGGTTGCGTGCCGGACAATATGGTGTCGTTCGGGCAAGACCTGGTGGGTGCCAACGGCAAGACGGCGCCGGCCACCCAGCACGATTTCTGGGTCTGGATCACGCAGTCGAACGCGGCCACCCTGTACGACAGCATGCGCACGACGCTCACTTTGCTGAGTCCTTTCGCCGAGCTGGCCAGCGAGCAGGTGTGTTTTCCGTATCACAATAATGTGACGTTTGACGGCTTTGCCGACGGCGTCGCCAACCCGAATCCGTTTCGCGCCAACGGCGTGGTCATCATTCCGGACGGTGAAGCGGGCGCGGGCGGCTCCACCGTGCTGCTGCAAAAATGGCGCATGGATGTGGAGCGCCTGCGTGCCTTGCCTGTGCACGCGGCGGAGCAGGTGTGGGGCCGCACCAAGGCCGGCAGCCATGAATTGTCGCCGCTGCCCGTCGATTCCCATGTGGGCCGTAACCAGTTCATCCGCGATGGCGAGGAAGTCGATATCGTGCGCCGCAATGCCAATTACGCCAATGCCAGCGAGGCGGGCGTCATGTTTGTCGGTTTCTGCAAGGACATCACGGTGACCATGGGCATGCTGCGGCAAATGTACGGCGTAGGCTATGATGGCGTCACCAAGACGGACCGGCTGCTGGATTTTTCCACGGCGCTGTCGTCGGCGATCTATTTTGTGCCCAGCATCGATGCCTTGCTGGCCGTGGGTATTTCGCCGGCGGATCCCGGCTGAGGGCCGTCCCGGCGGTCCCTATTTTTACTTTAAAGGAGTTTTCCATGCGTATTCGTCCCGCCACATTGCTGTCCGCCCTGATCTTCGGCAGCGTCGTCTTCAGCGCTTCCGCTTCCGCCGTCGGCCTGGGTTTCCTGGCCGATACGCCCATGGCTTACCTGAACAAGAACGACAAGCCCGTCTTCGTGAAGGCCGTCACCGACGTGCTCAATGACAAGAAGGATGGCGAAACCGTGCAATGGAGCAATGAAGGCTTGCGCAATTCCGTGCGCATCGCGGCCGAGATCACGGCCAGCGACACGGAAAAGACGGATGCGCAAACATGCCGCAAGGTGCAGGTTGCCTTGAACGCCAAGGGCCAGGAACAGACCCTCAAGCTGAAGGTCTGCAAGGCCGGCACGGCCGCGTGGAAAGTGGCGAAGAGCTGATTGTCCGTGCATTTCCCTTGCCGGTTCTGCACCGGCAAGGTGCGACTTTCTCATAAGTAAGTGTTGCAGCGGTTAGAATCACGCTTTACCCTCACTTTTCTCACCTGCATGCAGCAAAGTCGCCTCCTGTTTTTCCGCCTGGCCGGCCAGTTTCGCCGCTATGGCGCCATCGTTGCCGCCACCTTGCTGGCCGTGGGCGTGGCGTCCGCCACCGATGTGTTGTTAATCCGCCAGTTGCAAAACGTCGTCGACGCCATGCGCGCGACGGCCAGCACGCAGGTCGCGCCCGTGTCCGGCGTGATGGGCATGCTGCAGGGCTGGGTCGACCGTTTCTTGCCGGCACAGGCGGGGCAGGTGGACCTGTGGGTGATTCCCGCCACTATCCTGGGCCTGGCCGTGCTGCGCATGGTGTCGAGCTTTGCCGGCGATTATGGTTCCGTCTGGCTATCGAGCCGGGTACAGGCCGACCTGCGCGAAAAGATGTTCGCCACCATCATGCGCCTGCCCAGCCGCTTTTTCGATACCACCACCACCAGCCTGACGCAGTCGCGCGTGGCGTTCGACGCCAGCCAGGTGTCGCAGGCGGGCTTGAACGTGCTCAACGTGATGGTGCGCGACTCCGTCGCCACCGTCGGCTACCTGATTCTGCTATTCAGCATCGACGTGAAACTGGCCCTGTTCTGCATGGCCTCGATGCCCATCGTCGCCATCGTCGTGACCCTGGCGGGACGCCGCATGCGTCACCTGAGCAAGAGTTCGCAGCAAGCCGTGGGCGAACTGACGTCCGTGCTGGACGAAAGCATAGCCGGCCAGCGCGTCGTGAAAATCTTTGGCGGCCAGGATTATGAACAGGCGCGCTTCGTCGACGTGGTCAAGCGCAACCGCCAGCTGGCCGTCAAGCACGCGGCTACCTCGGCCATGAATTCCGGCTTCATCATGATGCTCGTCGGCATTACCCTGTCGTCCGTGATTTACTTTGCCATGCTGCGCGCGCAAAGCGGTGCCATCACGCCGGGCGCTTTCGTCGCGTTCATGGGCGCGCTGATGGCCATGCAGTCGCCGATCAAGAATTTGACGAAGATCAATGAGCCGCTGCAGCGGGGCCTGGCTGCGGCCGAGTCCGTTTTTGGTTTGATCGACACGCCGCTGGAGCCGGACCCGGGCACAGTGGCCCCGGCCGCGGTGCAGGGCAATTTGTCCTTGCAGAACGTCCATTTCCGCTACAACAGCGACGATCCCGATACGCCCACGGCCTTGAGCAATATCACGCTCGACATCCGCGCCGGCGAAACGGTGGCCCTGGTGGGCGGTTCCGGCGGCGGCAAGACAACCTTGCTGGGCTTGCTGCCGCGCTTCTATGACGTCAGCGGCGGCCAGATTCTGCTCGACGGCGTCGACGTGCGCGACTACGCCTTGCTGGCCCTGCGGCGCCAGTTCGCCCTCGTCAGCCAGGATGTGATCCTGTTCAACGATACGATGGCGGCGAATATCGCCTACGGCGACCCGGCCCCGGACCAGGACCGCATCGAAGCATCGGCGCGCGCCGCCTACGCCCACGACTTCATCATGCAGTTGCCGCAAGGCTACGACACCCAGGCGGGGCAGAATGGTTCGCGCCTGTCGGGCGGACAACGCCAGCGCCTGGCCATCGCCCGCGCCCTGTACAAGGATGCGCCGATTTTGCTGCTCGACGAAGCCACCAGCGCGCTGGACACGGAGTCGGAGCGCTCCGTGCAGGCCGCGCTGGAAGTGCTGATGCGCAACCGCACCACCATCGTCATCGCCCACAGGCTGTCGACCATCGAAAGCGCCGACCGCATCGTCGTCATGCAGGGCGGGCGCCTGGTGGAATCGGGCAGCCATGCGGACTTGCTGCAGCAGGGCGGCGCGTATGCGCGCCTGCATGCGAGCCAGCTATCTCCCGTCAAGGATGCCCTGGGCTGACGCCTGGCCCATCCTGCCCATGCGCCAGGCCGGAGCCGGACCAGCAGGTCCGTCCCGGCCTTTTTTCATGGGGCGGCAATCGTGCCTGTGGCGACCGGCGCTTGCCTTTATGATGGCAGCCGCAAAGCAACATGAACAATGGAGCAACATGAAGAATCAACAGACAATGCGCTGGCTGCTGGCCGCCGCGCTGGGTATGAGTACGGCCTTGCCGCTGGCGGCACAGGAAGATACGCCGTCGCCGGCAACGGCTTCCCATCACGCGCAAGAAGAGGACAGGACCATGTATCTGGATGAAAATTTCATGCCCAGCAACGAGCGTCGCGCCGTGTATGCGCTGCGCACGCCGCCCGTGCGCGACGAGGCGCTGGGCGCCTGGCATGTACGGCTCGAATTTCCCGACACGCCGGGCGTGCTGGCCTTTGAAACCTATGCCACGGACCTGGACCTGAGCCAGGTCAAGTTCGTGAAGTTTCGCAAGTACTACCACGAGAATGGCCAGCTGCTGCGCGAAACCTATTTCAATGCCCAGGGCGAGGAGCTGCTCGGCGGCAGTGTGTACTTCGAGAATGGCCAGGTCCAGCAGCGGGTGACCGCCTTGCCGAACGGGCGCGACAGCATATCGGAAAGGTATCACCAGAATGGCCAGCTGATGAGCCGCACGCTGTATCACGGCGACGAGATGGCCGATGGCGAGCAAGTGTCGTATGGCGCGAACGGGGCCGTCAGCAACCGCTCGTATCGACGCCATGGCCAGATGGATGGTGTGGAGGAATCGTTTTATGCCGATGGCAAGCTGTTCCGGAAGGGGCGGTACGTCGATGGCCAGCGCGAGGGCGAGTTCGTCATGTACGCGCAGGATGGCAAGGTGCTGGCCCGGACCGTCTGGGTGCACGGCCAACCCGACGGCTGGTCGTTTGAAAGCCATGGCAATGGCGTCGTGTCGAACAAGACGCTGTACCAGAAGGGTGCCGTGCTCAGCTTGCAAACGTGGGCCCCGAGTGGCCGGCCCGTGTTTGCCTGGCAAAAAGACGCGCAGGGGCGCGACCACGGCGACACGACGGATTGGCATGCCAACGGCGCGCGCGCCAGCGTGACCCCGTTTGTCGAAGGCCAGCGCCACGGCTTGCTGCAGACCTGGTACGACGATGGCAGCCTGCGGCAGATCGTGCCGTACGAACACGGCAAGAAGCACGGCATCGAGCGCCAGTGGGACAAGGCCGGCAAGCTGGTGCTGGAACAGGCGTGGCAAGCCGGAGAACCAGTTTCCATGCGCTAGGAGTCGTCCGCCTTTGCAGGTATCATGCAGGGATTCCGGCCCGCCAGCAGGCGTGAAGCCGGCGGGATAACTGGAGGCAATGGTGGTGGAAGCGGAAGTATCGGCGATGGCCAGGGCGCAAGGCATGGCCTTGCAAAACATGCGCGTCGTGATGCGCGCGGCGCAGCGCCACTCGGCGCAGATCGAGAAGCAATGCGGCGTATCGGGCGCGCAATTGTGGGTGATGCAGGAATTGCTGGAGCGGCCGGGCCTGCGCATGGGCGAGCTGGCCAGCAAGATGTCGATCCACCAGACGACGGCCAGCAACCTGATTGAGGCGCTGGTCAAAAAAGCCTATGTGCGCAAGGCGCGCGACCAGCCCGACCAGCGCGTGGTGACCCTGACCCTGACGGCGGAAGGGCAGACCGTGATCGCCGGCGCGCCGCAGCCGGCGCGCGGCTTGCTGCCCAGCGCGCTGAGCCAGCTCGATGCCGACAGCCTGGCGCACCTGAACCAGGGCTTGAGCGCCTTGCTGGCCGTCGTCGCTCCCGATGACAGGCAGGCGGGCATGCAACCATTTCCGTTCACCATGTAATCACTGGCAAGCGTGCGGCTGGACCGCCGCGCTTGCCATTATCATCGGCGCTGTCGCACCGTTGATGAAAGCACGCATTGAAGATATTCACTTCCGTTTTGCTGGCCACCGTCCTGGCCGGTTCTTCCACCATTTGCATGGCCAATGAGTTGGCCATCCCGGCCTTGCCTTCCGGGCAATCGCCGGCCTCCTTCTATTTCGACGCGGATTACCAGCCCGCTGCGCCCGCTGCGGCCATGTACGAGCAGCGCGCACCGTTGCACCACGATGCGGCCCGCCAGGCCTGGCATTGGCAGCTGCATTTCGCGCAGCCGCCAGGCAAGCTGCACATGGATGCCTGGCTGCGCAGCACGGACCTGGCGTCGCCCGGTTACGTCTACCAGCGCAGCGTGTATTTCGCCGATGGCCAGCTGGGCTTGCTGGAAGAGCGCAATGGGGAAGGAGACTTCGATGGCGTGAACGTGGAATACTATGCGGACGGCACGGTGAAAAGCCGCAAGGCTTACCGCGCAGGCGAGTACGAAGGCTTGCATAGCCACTACCATGCGAATGGCCAGCTGAGGCATGCATTGCTGTATCACGCGGGCCAGCCCGCCGATGGCGAATTCCTGAGCTTTGACGAGCATGGCCAGGTCAGCAACCGCGCGCATTTCGTCGATGGCGTGCTGACCGGTGAAGTGACGGCGTTCCATCCGAATGGCCGGCTGGCCGAGCGGGGACCGTATCTAGACGGCCAGCGCAACGGCCTGCACCAGGCCTGGTGGCCGGACGGCCGTGAAATGTCGCGCCTCAATTTCCTGCATGGCAAGCCGCAGGGCTGGTCGCTGCTGTATTTTGCGAATGGCCAGCTGGACCAGAAAAACCTGTTCGAGGATGGCGTCATGCTGAGCACGCAAAGCTGGCGCGACGATGGCACGCCGCTGCGCCAGCGCCAGCAGGATGAGCAGGGCCGCGCGCAGGGCGAGGACAGGCAATGGCATGCGAACGGCAAGCTTGCCCGGCTCGTTGCCTACCATGATGACGTGCCGCATGGCGCGTGGCGGGAGTGGCATGCGGACGGCTCGCCCCGCCATGCCGTGGATTACGTGCACGGGCGCAAGCAGGGCCTGGAACGGGCCTGGGCCGGCGACGGCACGCGCACCATCTGCGAGTGGCAGGATGGCCGCTTGCTGCGTGCCTGCCGCAATTTCTAGCTTGCTGCCGCTGGCAAACGTTGCAATTGCAGCTGTGCCAGCGCCCCGTACAGCGGTTCGCTGAGTACGCGCGAGACCGTGCTGGCGACGACGGCGCAGGCCATCAGGCTCAGCACCATGCCGTGGCCGTCGACCATTTCCATGACAATGATGAAGGCTGTCAGCGGCGCCTGCGTGGCGGCGGCCAGGAAGCCCACCATGCCCAGCGCGATCAGGGCCGGCGCGTGCGGGTAGTGCAGCAGCACGGCGATATCGTGGCCAATGCCGGCGCCGATGGCCAGGGATGGCGCGAAGATGCCGGCAGGCACGCCCGACCAGACGGTCAGCCACGTCGCCACATACTTGAAGGCGACAAAGGCGGGGGAGGCGTCACTGGCGCCTTCCAGCATGGCGCGCGTGGCCACGGTGCCGCTGCCGAACGTGGCGCCGTGGCTGGCGATGCCGATGGCCGCCACCAGCACGCCGCACACGGCGGCGAACAGCACGGGTCGGCCCTTTCTCCAGGCAGACAATTTTCCCAGCGGATTGCCCCGGGCGGAGGCCAGCAGCAGCCGGGCGAACAGGCCGCCCGCCACGCCTGCGACCAGGGTCACGAGCAAGCCCGGCAAGGCCAGCGCCAGGCCGATGGGGCCGGGGTGGATGATGCCGAAATGGGTGGCGTTGCCGTGGATCGACACGGCCATCATGCCGGCCAGCACGATGCCGGCGACGATGAGGCCGCTGTTGCGCTGTTCCGGCGAGCGTGACAGTTCCTCGATGGCAAACATGACGCCCGCCAGCGGCGTGTTGAAGGCGGCCGCGATGCCGGCCGCGCCACCGGCCACCAGCAGGGAATGGGCGCTCACCTGCGAGTGACGGGGCAGCCAGCGGCGTGCGGCCAGCATCACGCCGGCCGCGATCTGCACGGACGGCCCTTCGCGCCCCAGGGACAATCCCCCCAGCAAGCCGCCGGCCGTCAGGCAGATTTTCGCGGCACTGAGTTTCAACGAGACAAACAAGGAGCGCTGTTCCGGTGCCACGGCAGGGTCCAGGGTGGCCATCACTTGCGGGATGCCGGAACCGGCCGCGCCCATCGCGTAGCGGCGCGTCAGCCAGACCAGCACGGCGGCGCAGGCCGGCGTCCACAGCAGGGCGAACCACCAGGCCTTGCCGTTAAAAAAGAGAAACAGGTCCAGCGCTTCTTCCGCCAGCCACGTAAAGCCCACGACGACGAGGCCCGCGATGGCGGCCATGCCGACGACGACGGCGCGCGACCACCACAGGCGCGGGTTGGCAAATTCATGCTTGAAGGCAGAGGGAATATCGTGCAAGTGCTTCATTGCGGCAAGTCCAGGAAGGGGCGCGCAGGGCGTCGGGGAGACTTGCCATTATATAGATGTATTTGTTCAAATGTATTTCCTGTGCCTTATTTGTGGGCAAGAGGCGACAACAGCTTCGCCTCGGCCAGGAAATCGACGAGGGCCCGTACTTTCGGCGCCAGGTGTGGTCCGGACGGCCACAGCAGCCAGCAACTGTGGGCTGGATGGCCGGCGATCGCGTAGTCCCTCAGCACCTCGACCAGGCTGCCGTCGGCGAGCGCGCTGCGCACATGAAAGTCGGGCAGCCAGGCGATGCCCAGGCCTTGCCGGGCGAAGTGCAGGCGTGCTTCCACGTTGTTGCACACCATCGACAAAGGCAAGTCCGGCGCAGCCTCGCCATCGTCCTGGCGCAAGCGCCACTGCTCCACCTTGCCGCTGTGGCGGAAGCGGTAGTGCAGGCAAGTATGGTGTTGCAGATCAAGAGGACGGCTGGGCGTGCCGTGGCGGGCCAGGTAGGCGGGCGAGGCCACGAGGCAGGAGCGGAACTGGCCCAGCTTGCGCGCGGCCAGGCGCGAATCGCGCGGTGCGCCGATGCGGATGACGGCGTCGAAGCCATCGCCGACGACATCGGCCAGCGCATCGGAAAAGTCCAGCTCGAGGGCGATGGCAGGGTGCCGTTGGGAAAATTTGGCCAGCGCGGGCAGGAACAGGCCGCCCAGTTCCGGCAAGCCCAGGCGCAGACGGCCGCGCGGCGCCAGATTGCCTGCCAGTTCCTCCTGCGCCGCCTGCATTTCCGCCAGGATGCGCTCGCTGCGCGCGAGAAAGAGCTTGCCCTCGGCCGTCAGGCTCAACTGGCGCGTGCTGCGCTGGAACAGGCGCGCGCCCAGCCGCTGCTCCAGCCGGGCCAGGCTCTTGCTGACTGCTGACGGCGAAATGCCGGCCTGGCGCGCGGCGGCGACAAAACTGCCCGCCTGCGCCAGTTGCACGAACAGGGCCACGCCGGAGAGATTATCGATGTCTTGGTTTTGCATGATTCATGACAGTTTGGTCAGTATTGAAATGCATTGAAGCATATTTTTCTTTGTCGCGTGGCTGCTTACCATGGGCTTTTATCTGCAGGGGTAGGCAATGAAGATGATCGGTTTCAACAAGGGCCGCGGCGTGGACGAGCAAACCAGCCTGTTCGATATGGAAGGGGCGATGCCCGTGCCCGGTCCGCGCGACGTGCTGGTGCAGGTGCGCGCCGTGGGCATCAACCCGCTCGACGCCAAGGTGCGCGCCGGGCGGGTAGACGTGCCGGAGCGTGTCGTGACCTTGGGATGGGATGCGGCTGGCATCGTGCATGCGGTGGGCAGCGATGTGACCCTGTTCGCGCCGGGGCAGGCCGTGTACTACGCGGGCTCGTTCGACCGCGCGGGCGCCAATGCCGCATATCACCTGGTCGATGAGCGCATCGCGGGGCGCATGCCGGCGACCCTGGATTTTGCCCAGGCGGCCAGCGTGCCGCTGGCGGCGCTGACGGCGTGGCAGCTGCTGTTCGAGCGTTTTGCCATCACGCCTGGCGACCGGCAGCCGCGGGGCAGCCTGCTGGTGCTGGGCGGCGCGGGCGGCGTCGGTTCGCTGCTGATTCAGCTGGCGCGCCAGTTGACGGGCTTGACAGTGATCGCCACGGCCTCGCACGGCGACAGTGCGGACTGGTGCCGCGCCATGGGTGCCCATCACGTGATCGACCACACGCTGCCGTTGCCGGCGCAGGTGGCGGCGTTGCACGTAGCGCCGGTACGCCACATCGCCGCCCTGTCGCACACGGCGCAGCATGTCATGGAATTGGTGGAGCTCATCGCCCCGCACGGCAAGCTGGCCGTCATCGACGACCACGATGCTTTTGATGCGGCGCCGCTGAAGGGCAAGAGCGTCTCGCTGCATTGGGAAATGGTGTTTACGCGGCCTTTGTTCGCTACCGAAGACATGATCGAGCAACACCGGATTTTGCAGCGGGTGGCGCGGTTGCTGGACGAGGGCGTGCTGCGCCATACGCTGCGGCAGCGCCTGTCGCCGATGGATGCCGCCACTTTACGGCGCGCGCATGCGCTGCTGGAGCGGGGCGGGCAGCCGGGCAAGATCGTCGTCTGCGATTGAATCTGGCTTACACGAACAGCTCGTGTCGCGCGCTCTGGCTGATGGCGATGGTGGCCGGGTGGCTCAGGCGCCGTTCCGTGGTGATTGCGTAGACTTGCTCGACGAGGCTGTCGACCCGGCCCAGCGCCACCACGGCGTACTGTTCGCAGACCTGGGGCGCGATGACGGTGGGCGCAAAGAACAGGCCGGCGCCGGACTGGCCGAAGGCTTTCATCATGGCGCTGTCGTCGAACTCGCCGACGATGCGCGGGTGCAGGTTATTGTCGCCCAGCCATTGCAGCAAGCGTCCGTAAATGGCGAAGTCTTCGCCTGGCAGCAGCAGCGGCGCGCCATCGAGGCATTGCGGGAAGCTCCCCGTCAGGGTGGCGGCCAGCGCTGGCGTGCCGAACAGGGTCATGCCGCTTTCGCCCAGCAAATGGTTAAAGCCGCGCACGCTCAAGTGGGCCGGCATGGGACGGTCCGCCATGATCAGGTCGAGCCGGTGCACGGCCAGGTCCGCCAGCAGGCTGGCCAGCCGGCCTTCGCGGCAAATGATGCGCAGCGGTTCAGCCAGTCCCAGTGCCGGCGCGACGAGGCGGCAGGCGATCAGTTTTGAGACGGAATCGGCGCAACCGACGCGGAAGGTCGTCGTCGTGGTGCGCGATTGGTCGCGCACGATTTCCAGCAATTCATCGCCCGTGCTGAAGATGCTTTCGGCATGGCTGAGGATGCGCCGGCCCGTGTCCGTCAATTCCAGCTGGCGCCCGCTGCGGCGGAACAGTTCCACGCCCAGGGTGTCGGCAAATTCGCTGAGCTGGCCGGAAATCGATTGCGGCGTCAGGTGCAGCTGCTCGGCCGCGCGGGCGATGCTGCCCGTCTTGGCCACCATCCAGAAATAGCGCAAGTGCTTGAAGTTGAGTGTCGACATGGTATTTTCCGGTAGATTAATGCATCGAGTTTTTCGATGTATTCTTAAATTATATTCGATTTGTTCGATGTTTATATTCGGACTATGATGGCTGCTCAATTCATGCAAGGAGAGTGCCATGGACTTCAGGATACAAACAGAGCATTGCGGAGGCCGCCGATGAACGGCCTGGAAAGTATTGCAACGGCCCCCATGTGGGCCGGTTTCATCGCCTTTGTCCTGGTGATGCTGGCGCTGGACTTGTTCGTCTTTGGCGGCAACAAGGCGCACAAGGTCAGTGTCAAGGAAGCGGCGACATGGTCGCTCGTGTGGGTCAGCCTGGCCCTGCTGTTCAACGGCGGACTGTGGTGGTATCTGAACGGCACGGCCGGTCCCGAGATCGCCAACCAGAAGGCGCTGGAATTTTTCTCCGGCTACCTGATCGAGAAAGCGCTGTCGGTCGATAACGTGTTCGTCTTCCTGTTGATCTTCAGCGCCTTCCAGGTGCCGATCCAGTACCAGCGCCGCGTGCTGATCTATGGCGTGCTGGGCGCGATCGTCATGCGCGCCGTGATGATCATGGCCGGTGCATGGGTGGTGAGCGAGTTCAGCTGGGTGCTGTACCTGTTCGGCGCCTTCCTGTTGATTACAGGCATGCGCATGCTGGTGGCGGCCGATGCGGAACCGGACGTGGCGAACAACCCGGTGCTGCGCTTTGCCCGCCGCCACTTGCGGGTGGCCGATGGCGACCATGGCGAGCGTTTCTTCGTGGCAAAGGGTGGCTTGCGTTATGTCACGCCGCTGTTCCTGGTGCTGATCCTGATCGAGGTGACAGACCTGGTATTCGCGGTCGACTCGATCCCGGCGATTTTCGCCATCACGACGGACCCGTTCATCGTCTTCACGTCGAACCTGTTCGCCATCATGGGATTGCGGGCCCTGTACTTCCTGCTGGTGGACGTGGCTGACCGCTTCCACATGCTCAAGTATGGCCTGGCGATGGTGCTGGTGTTCATCGGCGCAAAGATGCTGATCATGCCGTGGTACCACGTGCCGGTGGAAGCATCGTTGCTGGTGGTGGCAGTCCTGATCGTGTCGAGCTGCGTGGCCAGCGTGTTCATCACCCGCAGCGACAAACAGTAAAACAGCAGTACGGCGCGCCCCGCGTGGCGGTGGCGCGCTTTTTAAACTCACAATGGAAAAGAGATTATGCGTACGTATGAAGTAAACAGTCCCCAGGCAGCGGGACGTATCCTGGCCCTGATGATGGTGGTCGACGGTAACCTGGCCAGCGCCGAGCTGCAAGCCATGCACCGCAGCAAGATCCTCGAGCATATCGACCTGGCGCCGGCCGCCTTCCAGCAACTGCTGCAAGACTTGTGCGACGACATGCTGACGTCGACCGTGCATGGCGCCGTGCAGCTGGCCAATGGCGTGATCGACAGCTTGCTCGATGAAATCGATGACCCGGACTTGCGCCGCAAGCTGTTGCAAGCCATGTGGAAGATCGCCGATGCGGACGACTGGCTGGCCGATGGCGAAGCCGTCTTGCTGGCCCGCGCCAGCGCGGCATGGTCGGCGGAAACGAACTTCCGCGCGCATGCCGCCTGATGCACATCAAGCCGTCTTGTGTCCCATCGCAATGACGGCGGCGCCGGCCAGGGCCAGGCCCACGCCGGCGATGTCCGTCCAGGCCGGCGTGACGCCGTCCACCAGCCACAGCCATCCCAGGGCCGTGGCGATATAGATGGCGCCATACGTGGCGTACACCCTGCCGCTGGCGGCCGGGTGCAAGGTCAGCAGCCAGACGAAGATCAAGAGGCTGATGGCGGCCGGCAACAGCAGCCAGGCGCTGCCCTTGTTGCTCAGCCATAGCATGGGCAGGTAGCAGCCCAGCAGTTCGGCCACGGCCGTGACGGTAAACAGCCCGAAGGTGCGGGCCAGTCCAGTCCATTCAATTGCCTCGTTCATTGCATTCCTGTTTTTACCGTCAAGCAGCCATTGTAGCTGCAAGGCTGCCGGCCCTGCTATGATCGGGATCGGATCCCGGAGGAAACAAAATGACGACCACCCCAGCGCCACGCGCCTTGCTGCAAGCCATGTTCCAGGCCGCCATCGAAGCGGCCCAGCCATCGCACTGCATACCGCCCCATCTGCCGCCCGCGCCCAAGGGGCGTTTGATCGTCATTGGCGCCGGCAAGGCGTCGGCCGCCATGGCGCAAGCCGTGGAACGGCACTGGCCGGGGCCGCTGTCCGGGCTGGTCGTCACGCGCTATGGCTATGCCGTGCCTTGTGAGCGCATCGAGATCGTCGAAGCGTCGCATCCCGTGCCGGATGCGGCCGGCATGGAGGCGGCCCGGCGCATGCTCGGCCTGGTTGCCAACTTGCAGGCCGACGACACGGTGCTGTGCCTGATTTCGGGCGGCGGCTCGTCCCTGCTGGCCTTGCCGCTGGAGGGCATCAGCCTGGAAGACAAGCAGGCGCTGAACCGCGCGCTGCTGGCGTCGGGCGCCACCATCGGCGAAATGAATTGCGTGCGCCGGCATTTGTCCGCCATCAAGGGCGGGCGCCTGGCGGCCGCCTGCCATCCGGCGCAAGTCATCACTTTGGCCATTTCCGACGTGCCCGGCGACAAGCTGGGCGATATCGCGTCCGGCCCCACGGTGGGCGACGCCACCACGTGCGAGGACGCGCTGGCCATCGTGCGCCGCTATGGCATGGACTTGCCGGAAAGCATACGCAAAGTGCTGGAAAGCGGGCGCGGCGAATCCGTGAAACCCGACGATCCACGCCTGGCGCGCACGCACACCACCCTGGTCGCCACGCCGCAGATGGCGCTCGAAGCGGCCGCCGCCGTGGCGCGCGCGGCCGGCGTCACGCCGTATATATTGGGCGACAGCCTGGAAGGCGAGGCGCGCGACGTGGGCAAGGTGATGGCCGGCATCGCGCTGCAAACTGCCGTGCGGGGCCAGCCGTTTCCCGCCCCGTGCGTGCTGCTGTCGGGCGGCGAAACGACCGTCACCGTGCGCGGCAACGGCCGTGGCGGGCGCAACGTGGAATTCCTGCTGGCGCTGGGCATCGCGCTCGATGGGCACGAGCGTATCCACGCGCTGGCCGGCGACACGGATGGCGTCGACGGCCAGGAAGACATCGCCGGCGCTGTTCTGGCGCCCGACACCCTGCAACGGGCCTGGATCCAGGGTATCAAACCGCGCGATAGCCTGGACGACAACGATGGCCACGGCTTTTTCCAGGCGCTGGGAGACAGTGTGGTCACGGGCCCGACATTGACGAACGTCAATGATTTCCGGGCCATCCTGATTACCTGATTACTGGAAACCTTCCAGCACAATCTTCCCTTTTGCCGTATTGCTTTCCAGCAGGGCATGTGCGCGCTTCAAATTCGCCGCATTGATCGTGCCGAAGCGTTCGGCCAGGGTCGTCTTGATGGTGCCCGCATCCACCAGCTGCGCCAGCTCTTCCAGTAGATCATGCTGTTTGACCATGTCGGCCGTCTGGAACAGCGAACGGGTAAACATCAGTTCCCAGTGCAGGGACACGCTCTTGCCCTTGAACTTGCGCACGTCGATGTGCTCGGGGTCGTCGATCAGGGCGAACTTGCCCTGCGGCGCGATCAGTTCCACGATCTGCTCGAAGTGCTTGTCGGTCTGGTTCAGGCTGATCACATAATCGACGGGCGGCAAGCCCAGGCGCTTGATTTCTCCCGCCAGCGGCAGGCTGTGGTCGATCACGTGGTGGGCGCCCAATTCCTTGACCCAGGCGGCCGTTTCCGCGCGCGAGGCCGTGCCGATGATGGTGACGCCTGTCAATTGCCGCGCCAGCTGCACCAGCACGGAACCGACGCCGCCGGCCGCGCCGATTACCAGCAGCGACTTGCCTGTCAGATTCTTGTCGCGGCTGAGCTGCAGGCGGTCGAACAGCAGTTCCCAGGCTGTAATGGCCGTCAAGGGCAGGGCGGCGGCCGGGGCAAAGTCCAGGCTGGCGGGCATGTGGCCGACGATGCGCTCGTCGACCAGCTGGAATTCGCTGTTGCTGCCGGGGCGGTTGATGGCGCCCGCGTACCAGACTTTATCTCCCACCTGGAACAGGGTGGTGTCGGGGCCGACGGCGGTGACGACGCCGGCCGCATCCCAGCCCAGCACTTCCGGCTGGCCCTCTTTCGGGGCGCGGTTCTTGCGCACCTTGGTGTCGACGGGATTGACGGAAATGGCGTGCACGGCGACTAGCAGGTCGCGCCCCGTGGCGACGGGCTCGGGCAGCTCGATGTCGAGCAGGGCGTCGGCATCCGTGATGGGCAGGCTGTGGTGGTAGGCGATGGCTTTCATGTGCTTCCTCGTTGGGTGGATACCGTATGATGGCGGCAATGCCTTCCTGGAAACAGGGGGTACGTACCGAAACACTTTCAAAGGAATGCTGAAAATTGCTGCGACTCGATGACTTGCAGGTATTTGTGCGCACGGCCGACCGGGGCAGTTTGTCGGCGGCCGCGCGCGAGCTCGGCATTTCGCCCGCGCTGGCCAGCGCCGCCGTCAAGCGCCTGGAAGGGGAGCTGGGCTTGCGTTTGCTGGCCCGCACGACGCGTTCGCTGAGCCTGACGGCGGAAGGCACGCAATACCTGGAACACGCGCGCGAAGCCTTGCGCCTGCTGCGCGCAGGCCACGATGCGCTGCTGGCCGGCAAGGACAGTTTCGGCGGAACCTTGAAAATTGCCATGCCCTCCGACCTGGGCCGCAACCTGATGCTGGGCTGGCTGGACGAATTCCAGTCGCGCCATCCGAAACTGCACTATCAGCTCAGCGTCAGCGACCGGGTGGCCGACATGGTGCGCCAGCAAGTCGACGTGGCCATCCGCTATGGCCAGCAAGACGATTCGAGCATGGTCGCCATGCCGATCGCGCCCGCCAACGACCGGGTGCTGGTGGCGTCGCCCGCCTACCTGCGCGAATATGGCCCCCTGCTGGCGCTGGAAGATTTGTCGCAGCGTAATTGCCTGCGCTTTGCGCTGGAAGACGGCTTGCACGACCGCTGGACCTTTTACCGCCTGCCCCAGCGCGAGCAAGTGACGGTGTCCGTGAGCGGCAACCGCAGCGCCGACGACGCCGACCTGGTGCGGCGCTGGGCCGTGGCGGGGCTGGGCATCGCCTACAAATCGCGGCTCGACGTGGCGGGAGACGTGGCCGCCGGCCGCCTGCAAGCGCTGTTGCCCGGCGTGGCGGGCGAAGCCACGCCCTTGCACCTGGTCTGCACGCACCGGGCGCAGGTGACGCCGCTGGTGCTGCAGCTGCGCGATTTCCTGCGCGACCAATGTGCGGAGCTATTGAAACAGCATGATTGACGGTGGATTGCTCATTTGCGATGTTCCCGCCGCTCAACCTGATTTCATCGATTTTTTAAAATCACGTCACTCATGTATTGATTCAAATCGCGAAAATCCTTCACCCGCCAGGCATATGGCGCGATCTTGACGCCATTCTCTTTCAAGGTCTTTGGAATCAAATCGCCATTCGGACGGAGGATGACCGACGATACAATCACGCCCGGATAATCCTTCAGGCGTTTTTTGAAAGCGGCGGTGGTCAGGTCCGGCGTGGGAGGATTGCTTTTATTCGCCAATGGCCCGGTTCCCTTGATCTCTGCCCCATGGCACACGGCGCATCTCTGTACATACAGCGTTTTCCCGTTGAGATTTTCCGCGAAGGAGGATGGTGTTTGAATCAGCGATAACATTCCGAATGCAGCGATAAACAATATTTTCATCTATTTCCAATATGACTTTTGTATGGATAATGCCTGGTTCGAGAGAAAATACGCAGCTGCCATTGCAATACGCCATTCTCCCGATAATATTTTATCCGAGATTATTCATTCGTAATGGTACTCGCGGCACTCTTGCCGGCGAAAGGTTGGCCGGAAAACTATCCCGCTGGATTACAACTCGTTGCAAATGGCAATCATGCGCAGGTCAACCTGGGCGTACCCTCAGGCATTCTGCATGAAACCGCTTGAAGGACTGCCATGACTCCGAACCGACTGTTGCCGACGACCTTGATTTCCCTGCTGTTGCTGGCCGGCTGCGCCGCAACCGAACCTGCCGTCCAGGCCGGTCATCGCGCGCAAACCAGTTCCGCGCAGGACATCGCCATGCTGGAACGGGTCAGCTGGGGCGTGAGCGGGGGCAGCGTGCGCCAGGTGCAGGTGCAAGGCTGGAATGCCTACTTGCAGGCGCAGTTGCATCCAGGAAAAGCGGCCTTGCCGCCGGCCATCGCCGCGCAAATCGACGCCATGACCATCAGCCAGGTGCCGCTCGATCAGTTGGTGTTTTCTATCGAGCAAAAGCGCAAGGAGTCGGCCGGCGTCATGGATGACATGGCGAAGCAGCAGGCGCAAAAGGAGTACCAGCAGGAACTGAACCGCCTGGCGCGCGAAGCGGCCACGCGTTCGCTGTTGCTCGATGTGTATTCGCCGAACCAGTTGCAGCAGCAACTGAGCTGGTTTTGGCTCAACCATTTCAGCGTGCACCAGGGCAAGCACAACTTGCGCGCCATGGTGGGCGATTACGAGGCGAACGCCATCGCGCCGCACGCGCTGGGGAAATTTCGCGACTTGCTGGGCGCGACCGTCCACCATCCGGCCATGCTGCGCTACCTGGACAATGAAGCCAACGCCGCCAAGCGCATCAATGAAAACTATGCGCGCGAGCTGATGGAGCTGCACACCCTGGGCGTCAACGGCGGCTACAGCCAGGCGGATGTGCAGGAACTGGCGCGCATTCTGACGGGCGTGGGCGTGAATTTGGGCGCGGACACGCCGAAGGTGAAACCGGTGCTGCAATCGCAATACGTGCGCCGGGGCTTGTTTGAATTCAATCCGAATCGCCACGATTACGGCGATAAGCAATTCCTCGGACAGACGGTGAAGGGCAGGGGATTGGCCGAGCTCGATGAAGCGCTGGACCGCCTCAGCCGCAGTCCGGCCACCGCGCATTTCATCAGCGGCAAGCTGGCCCAGTATTTCGTTGGCGATAATCCGCCCGCGCCGCTGGTGGCGCGCATGGCCGCTACCTTCCAGCAGAGCGATGGCATGATC
Organism: Janthinobacterium sp. MP5059B; assembly: GCF_001758645.1. Classification (NCBI taxonomy): domain Bacteria; kingdom Pseudomonadati; phylum Pseudomonadota; class Betaproteobacteria; order Burkholderiales; family Oxalobacteraceae; genus Janthinobacterium; species Janthinobacterium sp. MP5059B. The sequence continues at coordinate 38,564 of NZ_LRHX01000004.1, forward strand.
GCCGACGTGTTGCAAACCATGTTCAGCAGTCCGGAGTTCAAGCAGTCGCTGGGCAAGAAATTCAAGGACCCCATGCATTATGTGGTGTCGGCCGTGCGCCTCAGCTATGACGACAAGCCCATCCTGAACGCGGGCCCCATGCTGAGCTGGCTCTCGCGCATGGGCCAGCCCCTGTACGGACGCCAGACGCCGGACGGCTATCCGCTGACGGACGCCTCCTGGGCCAGTCCCGGCCAGATGACGACGCGTTTCGATATCGCCCGCACCATCGGCTCGGGCAGCGCCGGCCTGTTCAAGACGGATGGTCCGCAGCCGCAGGAAAAAGTGGCCTTCCCGCAACTGGCCAGCGCCCTGTATTACCAGTCGCTGCAGCCAGCCTTGAGTCCGGCCACGCGCCTGGCCCTGGAACAGGCCGCCTCGCCGCAGGAGTGGAATACCTTCCTGCTCTCGTCACCCGAAATGATGCACCGCTAAGTTGAAACCGGAGGATTGCCATGAATCGTCGTGACTTGTTAAAAGCCCTGGCCGCCGCGCCCTTGCTGACCCATGCGGGCAGTCTGCTGGCGGCGCCCGCCACGGATGCGAAGCTGCTGTTCGTCTTTTTGCGCGGCGGCTATGATGCGAACAACTTGCTGGTGCCGGTCGGCAGCGATTTTTACTATGCGGCGCGGCCGAATATCGCCATTGCGAAACCGGGCGAGGAAAACGGCGCGCTGGCCTTGAACGCTGACTGGGCCTTGCATCCAGCCTTGCGCGAGACCATCTATCCCATGTTCACGGGCGGCGAGGCGGCCTTCATCCCGTTTGCGGGCACGACGGATTTGACGCGCAGCCATTTTGAAACGCAGGATACGATCGAGCTGGGGCAAGAGATCAACACGCGCCGCGACTTCCGTTCCGGTTTCCTGAACCGCCTGGTACAGACCTTGAATGGCAGCAAGGCCAATCCGGTCTATCCCGCCATCGCCTTCACGGACCAGCTGCCGCTGATCTTCCAGGGCGGCGTGCAAGTGCCGAACATGGCGCTGCGTTCCGTGGGCAAGTCCGGCATTGATGCGCGTCAAAGCCAGATCATCGCCGCCATGTACCGGGGCACGCCCCTGCAGCAACCCGTCAGCGCGGGCTTTGTCGTGCGCGACGACGTGACGAAGGAGTTGACGGGAGAGATGCAGGCGGCCAACCGCAACGCCATCAGTACCAAGGGCTTTGAACTGGAAGCGCAGCGCATCGCCCGTTTGATGAAGGATAAATACAACCTCGGCTTCGTCGATGTGGGCGGCTGGGATACGCACGTGGGGCAGGGCGGCGCCAGCGGCTACCTGGCGGGGCGCTTCGATGAGCTGGGACGGGGGTTGTCAGCGTTTTCGCAGGAAATGGGCAGCGCCTGGCGCCATACCGTCGTGGTGGTGGTCAGCGAATTTGGCCGCACCTTCCGCGAAAACGGCAACCGCGGCACGGACCATGGCCACGGCAGCGTGTTCTGGGTGCTGGGCGGCGGCATCAAAGGCAAGCAGGTGGCGGGCGAGCAAGTGGCGATTGCGCAGGGGACGTTGTTTCAGAACCGCGACATGCCCGTGCTGAATGAATACCGGGCCGTGCTGGGCGGCTTGCTGCGCCGCACGTTCGGCTTGACCTCGGCGCAGCTCGATCACGTATTTGCCGGCGTGAAACCGGCGGAGCTGGGGCTCGTGTAAATCGGAATGCCACCGTGTTACGCTACGCCTGCGCAACTGGCGCGTAGCGAAAACCGGCGGCTTGTGGCGCCGGGCACGAATGGAGTGGCATGAACGATACCCAGCGCGATATTGTCAGCGCAGCCTTTTCCCTGGCCTTGATCGCCGTGACGGCCTTCGTCATGCAGCGTTTCTTTTTACCGCTCGTGTGGGCCGGCATCCTGTGCGTGGCTACCTGGCCCTTGTACCTGCGCGTGCGCGCGGCGCTGGGGCAGCGCCCCATCATTGCGGCGGCCGCGCTGACCCTGGCGTTCGCCTGCATCTTCATCATTCCCGTGCTGTTCGGCGTGGCGCAGGCGGCGCGCGAAGTACCCGTGCTGGCCAATTTCATCGTGCATGCGAATGCCGATGGCTTGCCCGTGCCGCACTGGGTGGCGCATATTCCGCTGGCCGGCAGCGCCATCGGCGACTGGTGGCTGGCCACCCTGAGCCAGCCGCACGGCCTGGGCCACTTCTTTGCGGGCAGCGCCGTGGGCGGCTTTCATTCCGCGCGCGACATGCTCAAGGTGCTGGGGGCGGACGTGTTCCATCGCCTGGTCGACTTCGGTCTGGCGTTTTTATGCCTGTTTTTCTTTTACAAGGATGGGGAGGCGCTGACGCGCCAGATCACGGCTGTCGGCAGCCATTTCCTGCGCCCAGAACGGTGGGGCCGCTATGCGCAAAAGATCCCCACGGCCATCCGCGCCACTGTCAACGGCCTGGTACTGGTGGGCCTGGCCGAAGGCGTGCTGATCGGCATCGCCTATGCGATTGCCGGCTTGCCGTCGCCTGCCCTGTGGGCCTTTGCCACGGGCATCCTGGCCATCATCCCGTTCGGCGCGCCGCTCGCTTACCTGTGCGCGGCCGCCTTGCTGGTCTTCCAGGGCAATGTGGGCGCGGCCATCGGCGTGGCCGCGTGGGGCACCGTGGTGCTGTTTGTTGCCGACCACTTCGTGCGCCCCGGCATGATCGGCAACGCCACCCGCTTGCCTTTTCTTGCCGTGCTGTTCGGCATTCTGGGCGGCGTGGAAACCCTGGGTCTCGTGGGCCTGTTCATCGGCCCTGTCGTGATGGTGCTGTTTGTTACCTTGTGGTACGAAGCGAATACGACTGACCGCGTACCGCCGGCCACCATGCCTTCCAGCACAGCTGCCGATGCAGGTACCGACGCACTTGCCGGTACGGTTGCCGAAACACCTGCCAGCCCGGCCGCGCCGGAACGCACACAGTAGTGAGGGGGCGGCCAGCATGTTGCTGGCCGATACCGGGGCGTTCCCGGCGTGGCCGGACGGAGCTGACTTGATAACAGGGTGCGAACACCTTGTTTTAAAGTCATTCTTAATGCGCCTTGGATAAAATGAGGAGCCAACGGCGCATCAGCAGCACTTCAACATAACCCGGCTCGATGCCCGTACCGCACTCGATCAAGGGATTGACGGTGTAGTAGCGCTTGCGGAAGTCGCGGCAGACGAGGATTTCGCGCTTGCCCATGCGGACGAGGAAAGAGCTTGGGGCGTATTCCAGGCCGAACCGTGAGCCAAAACCGCTATTCAATGTTGCCATGACAATTCCTTTGAGGGAGATGTGTTGAACGAGTCATCAGAATAGCATAAGTACTGTATGAATACACAGCTACTGTATGAATAAACAGTATTTTTTTGCTGGTGTGGTTTTTTTGATCAGTATCAGGAACATGAAAGAGAGATGAGTTTGCAAGAGAAAAATGACATGGGCATGACCACGGGCTGGACCACGAAACTGCGCCGCTTCGTCGAGGCGCGCCTGTCGCCGGAAGGCGAGCTGGGCCTGCATATGACGGTGGGCGTGGCGCTGATGCTGGTGGCCATCGTGGTGTTTCACGAAATCGCCGAAGCCGTCATGGGCATGGCCCGGATCACGGTGATCGACTTGCAGGTGGCGCACTGGTTCAACCAGCATGCCGTGCCGTGGATCACCAGCTGCCTGCTGGTCGTCACGCACATGCATGGCGTGATCGGCGCCATCACCCTGGCCGTCTTGCTGGGCTGGTATCTGCATCGCAAGGGCGCCGATTACTGGCTGTTTACCCTGGTCATCACCATGCCGGGCGTCATGTTTTTGAACCTGCTGCTAAAGTACATTTTTGTGCGCGCGCGGCCCAGCTTTGACGAGCCCATCTTGCAGACGGCCCTGAGCACGTACAGCTTTCCCAGTGGCCATACGGCCACCTCGACAGCCCTGTACGGCTTGCTGGCCGCCTACCTGATTTGCCAGACGGCGCCGGGCGCGTGGGGCAAGCGCATCGCCATCGCGCTGGGCGCTTTCCTGATGGCGTCACTCGTGGGCTTCAGCCGCATTTACCTGGGCGCGCATTACCTGAGCGATGTGCTGGCGGCCATGGCGGAAAGCTATGGCTGGCTGGCCATCTGCATCGCCGGCGTGTCGACCCTGCGCCGCCGCCGGCATATCCGGCAAACCAAATAAGGGGTACGATCCTGAGCAAGATTGCAGTCATCATCAATGCGGGCGCCGGTTGCGGCTATGCGCCCGACTGGGCGCAGCAGCTCGAAGCGGCTTTTGCCGCCGTGGGACTCGACGCCGCCATCACCCTGGCGCAAAGCGGCGCCGACATGATCGCCACGGCCGAGCAAGCCCTGCGCGATGGCGCGCCCATCGTCGTGGCCGGTGGCGGCGACGGTACCATCAATGCCGTCGCATCCGTCGTTGTCGGCAGCGGCACGCCGTTTGGTGTCTTGCCGCTGGGCACGCTGAACCATTTCGCCAAGGATTTGAATATCCCGCTCGACCTCGATGCGGCCATTGCCAATGTAGCGCAGGGCGTGCGGCACCAGGTCGACGTGGGCGAAGTCAATGGCCGCATCTTCCTGAACAATTCCAGCCTGGGCCTGTATCCCGATATCGTGCGCGACCGCGAAAAGCAGCAGCGCCGGCTGGGACGGGGCAAGTGGCTGGCCTTCAGCTGGGCGCTGGTGGCCGCGCTGCGCCGCTACCCATTCCTCAGCGTGCAATTGAAACTCAACGACGCCGTGCATGCGCGGCGCACGCCTTTCGTCTTCATCGGCAATAATGAATACCTGATGGAAGGCTTGAATATCGGCGAGCGCGAACGGCTCGATGGCGGCCAGCTGAGCTTGTACGTGGCGCAGCGTCCGGGCCGCCTGGGCTTGCTGAAGCTGGCCTTGCACGCGCTGTTTGGCAAGTTATCGCAGGCCAAGGATTTTGACGTGTTGACGGCCACCGACCTGGAGATTGCCACGCAACACCGCCGTTTGCGCGTGGCCACCGATGGCGAAGTGACCGTCATGAATACGCCGCTGCATTACCGCATCCGCACGGCCGCGCTCGATGTGATCGTGCCGGCGCCCGTACCCGCAGCCAGCTAGGAGAACGCCATGCGTACCATCGTGCATTTGTCCGACTTGCATTTTGGCAGGGTCGATGCTGACCTGCTGGCGCCCCTGCGCGCGCTGGTCGAGCGCCTGGAACCTGACGTGGTGGTGGTCTCGGGCGACCTCACGCAGCGCGCCCGCAGCGCCCAGTTCCAGGAAGCGCGGCACTTTCTCGACAGCTTGCCGGGGCCGCAGATCGTGGTGCCGGGCAACCATGACGTGCCACTCTACAACGTCGTTTCCCGCTTCCTGACGCCGCTGGTGAAGTACCGGCGCCATGTGACGGACGACTTGTCGCCCGAATATGTGGATGAGGAAATCGCCGTGCTGGGCATCAATACGGCCCGCTCCATGACGTTCAAGGATGGCCGCATCAGCCACGAGCAGATCGATTTCCTGCGTGAACGCCTGGGCAGTTTGCCGCCCGGTTTGACGCGCATCATCGTCACGCACCATCCATTTGACTTGCCCGAGCACTTCGACGAGGATGATCTGGTGGACCGCGCCCCGCAGGCGCTGCAAATGTTTTCCGAATGCGGCGTGGATTTGCTGCTGGCCGGGCACTTGCACGCCAGCGTGGCGGGCAACACGGCCGAGCGCTACAAGATCGCCGGCTACGCTGCCCTGATGGTGCAGGCGGGCACGGCCACGTCCACGCGGGGCCGGGGCGAGTCGAACTCCTTTAACGTGCTGCGCGTGGAAAATAGTTGTATTCGCGTCGAGCGCTACAGCTGGAATGAGGACAGCGCCGACTTTGAAAAGGTCAGCACGGAAGCGTTCGAGCGCCAGGGCGGGGTGTGGGCCAGCTTGCGGCCGCTGTAGGTCGGTGAGCGGGGCAAGGCCCCGCGTAATCGGACGCTATTGTTGGCTTTGGTAATAGCTGTGGTGATGTCGGATTACGCTGCGCTAATCCGACCTACGCCTGTTTGGCGGCGACTCTCTTAGAGCCAGTAGTTCATGAAGCGCGCCGCCCACTCCTTCATGCGGTCGGCAATCGGCCGCGTTTCCCATTTCGCCCTGGTGATTTCTTCCGAGTCGCGCAAGTCTTCCTGGAAGGCATTTTCCATCTCCCTGCCGAAGCTGTCGCCCAGCACGATCACGTTCAGTTCGCTGTTATGCAGGAAGCTGCGCATGTCGATGTTGGTCGAGCCTACCGTCGACCAGGCGCCGTCGATGACGGCCGTCTTGGCGTGCAGCACGGCCAGTTTCAAGTGGAAGATGCGGATGCCGCCGGCCAGCAGCTGGTCGTACAGCGCGTGTCCCGCATGGAATACGAGGCCGCTGTCGGACACGCCCGGTAGCACGACGGTGACGTCCACGCCCCGTTTCGCGGCCGCGATCAGGGCGTCGACCGTCTGCTGGTCGGGCACGAAATAGGCGGACGTGATGTGGATGGATTTCTTGGCTTCCTGTATGGCCAGGATATACGCCTTGTAGATCTCGAAACCGCCCTCCGGCTCGCTGGCCACCACGCGCACCAGCTTGTCGCCCACTTCCGACAAGGTCGGGAAATAATTGGCGTCCGGCAAGTCGGCCTGGTCTTGCTGGGCCCAGGTGCGGATGAACAGCCACTGGAAGGCGGCCACGGCCGGGCCTTCCACTTTCACATGGGTATCGCGCCAGCCCACGTCCTTCTTGTCGGTGGGTTTCGATTTCGAGCGGAACAGCGAGCTTTTTGCATAGGTATCGCTGATATTGATGCCGCCCGTAAATGCCATCTTGCCGTCGACGATCAGCACCTTGCGGTGGTCGCGGTTATTGATCTTCCAGTCGTCGCCCTTGAGCTTGGCGGGATTGACGGGGTTGAAGGCCACCAGGTGCACGCCGGCCGCGCGCATGCGGTCAAAGAACGCCTGCGGCACGCCGAGGGTGCCCACGCTGTCGTAGATGACGTTGACCGTCACGCCCGACTGCTGCTTTTCGATCAGCATGTCGGCAAATTTGAGGCCCAGCGGATCCTGGTCGAAGATATATGTTTCCAGGTTGATGCTGTTCTTCGCTTCGCTGATGGCCTGGAACATGGCGGCCATGGTTTGCGGGCCGTCAAACAGCAGGGTCACCTTGTTGCCCTTGATCAAAGGCACGCCCGTGGCCGCCTCTTCCAGCGCCGCCTGGGTTTTCAAGTCCATGCCGGACTTGGCCCAGCGCTTGTTGAGCAGGGCGGCGCGGCTGTTGACGTTCAGCACGGCACCCTTGCCCGTGATCACCTTGGGCTTGGCCACCGGCTCCAGGGTGGTGTTGAGCTTCTTGACATTGGGCAGCGAGGCGCATGCAGCCAGAGTCCAGCACAGCAGTAGGGCGGTGAGGCAGGGTTGCATGCGCCGAGCGGTCATTTTTGAGCCTTGGTGGTAGGTGACAGGTTTGCCGAATCATCGGCCAGTGCCAGTGGCGGCGGGTTTTTTGAACCAAAGAAGAAGACGATGGGCGACCGGAGGAAGCGCTTGCCCAGAATCTTCAACAACTGCATGCCGTGCTTGAAGCGCACCTGGCGCGAACGCAGAGCCACCCACAGGGCCAGGCCGAAGCTGACCAGCAGGTTGGCCGTGCCGATGGCGAAGATGCCCGACAGCGACTTGACGGCCAGTTGCCAGCTCATGTTGTGGTCCAGGCCCACCAGGGCCGTGGCGAAGTTGGCGGCCGAGAAGGTGATGTGGCGGATATCGATGGGCAAGCCGATCAAAAAGCCCAGGGTGCCGATGGAGCCCAGCAGGATACCGAAATAGAAGTTACCCATCAGCCCGCCCAGGTTGTTTTCCAGGTACATGCCCAGCCGCTGCAAGCGTTCCTGGCCGATCACGCGGCCCAGGCCGCGCAATTGCGCGATGCGCTGCGCCCAGCGCGTGTACAGGGCCTGGTTGTCATAGTAGCCGGAAATCAGGCCCGCCACGAACAGGCATACGCCGGCGATCATGGCGTAGAAAATGGCGGGGCTGCCGATGGGGTCGATATCGTGCAGCAAATGCATGGCTTTCTCGGGCGTCACCAGGTTGTGTCCCGTAATCGCCTTGTAGCCGAGCGCGATCAGCCAGGCCGTGGGAATGGCGGTCGCCAGGTTGCCCAGCACTGCCATGTTTTGCGTGCGGAAGACCTTGTTGATCAGTTCCGCCATGCTGTCGAGGTCGATATTTCTGCCATCCTTGCTGTGCAGGCCGGCGGCGATGCGCGACGCCGTCATGGCCGGCTGCTTGGTGGCCACCGTGAAATGCAGCAAGTGGATGAACATGAAGCCGATCGAGTAATTCATGCTGAACATGAACGCTTCGACCAGCGGCGCCGAGCGCAGGTAGGACATCAATATCTTGAACAGGGCCATGAAGCCGATGATCACGCCCGCGCCCGCGGACGAGAGGAACATGGCGCCCATTTCGCGGCGGTTTTCCGCGATGTAGTGCTCGCCCGTACGGCTGGCGTTTTCTGTCACATTGCGCGCCAGCAAGTTGATATTGTCGGAAAACAGGTCGCTGACCTTGTACTTGTGGTTATGTGCGCGTATCAGTTCCAGCGCCAATCCGACGGCGCCCGCGCGGCGGCGGCTGACGGGCTGCGGGTACAGCAAGTCTTGCGTGGCGTCGACCGTGATGGCGGCGATGTCCACGTTGTTGGAGGCAGGCAGCTCGCCGCTCGTGTCGACGAGGAACAGCAGCTTGCGCAGGCGCTCGATGCTTTGCGCCAAGGCCACCAATAAATACGTGAGGGGAATGCTGGTGCCCTGGTACAGCGCCTTCTTGCGGATCTTGGCGATGACGGCGTCGCACTGGTCCAGCATCACCAGCAAATGGCGCGCGTCTTCGATGTGCTCGAGATCGCCGTGCAGCAGATTCGTGTAGGCATCCAGGTAGGCGTTCACTTCCGTGTTCTGCACCATGAATGGCGACTGGAACACTTCGATTTCGTTGTGGAAACGCGTCAGTTCCGGCTCCAGGCCCATGGCGCAGACGCGGTAGGACAGGGTGCGGATGGCGTCGAGCATGCCCGGCAGCATGATATTGCCATCGCCGACGGCCAGTTCGATCTCGTCGCTGGTCAGTACGTCGAACAGTTCCAGCCAGTCCGTGGCGGGCACATTGCTGATCCACAAATAATCGGTCTTCAGGTACAGCACCTGGTCGAGCGCGTCGTTCAGGTACTCGTCGCCGAGGGCGGGTGGCAGCATGCGGTAGGCGATGCGGCGTTTCAATTCCGTGAAGAAACCGCTGTTCGACAGCACGCCGATGTCGGTGTACAGGCTGGCGTGGCGGCGCGCGGCCAGCACGCGCAGCACGTATTCGTGCAGGGCGCGCGCTTGCGCGGGGTTACCTTTGAGAAGCTGGCGCAGGGTGCGCACGTTGGCAATCGCGGTAGCGCTGTCGTGGGAGCGCTTGGGACGCAGTGAGTTGAATAATTCCACCAGCAAGTCGATATTGCTGGAGTTGGGGTCAATGCGTTCGAGGATAGCTAGCATGCAGAAAAAACGGGCGAGCCGCTGTCGGTAAAACCAGTAGTGTACCGCCTGCGTCAAATCGCGCAACGTTCGCCACCGAACATTGCTTTACGGCAGGGCCTGCATTTAACGCCATTTTGCCGCAAATTAGCTGAATCATGGTCAATATTGCGTGTTGTCAGTGTGCGACTCTTTTCCTGGGCTAAGCTGAAGTTTCTGTTGTACAACGCACGGACGCTGGACAAAAAGCGGGGATAAGGTAACACTGAGATCAGACACACAGCGCATGTCCTGATCAATACCGGGAAGTTTCAATTCACGTTACCGAGATATTTATCATGAAGACCTCGTATTTTGCGCTTGCTGTGATAGGGATGGGGCCTTTCGCGCTGGGCGCGACGGCCCAGGCTGCCGATGGCGCAGGCAGTGCCGCATCCAGTAACGTTGCCGTGTACGGCGTGCTCGACGCGGGCATCGTGGCCGAGCGGGGCTGTGCCGCCAATTGCGCCGGCGCCAAGGTGTCCGGCGGCGTCGCGTCCGGTTCGCGTCTGGGCGTGCAGGGCCGCGAGGCGCTGGGTAATGATGTCACGGCCGTGTTTACCCTGGAAGCGGGCATCCAGAACGACACGGGCCAATCGGACGAGGGCCGCCTGTTCGGCCGCCAGGCCTACGTGGGCCTCGACAGCCGTCTGGGTGCGCTGACCCTGGGGCGCCAGTACAACCTGCAATACCTGACACTGACCGATGTGGCCGACCCGTTCAAGGGCGGCATGGCCGGCAGCGCCAGCAACCTGGCCGGCTACAGCGTGAAACGCTACGACAATACCGTCAAATACGTGACGCCCGCCTTGCGCGGCGTGACTGCCAGCGCCATCTACAGCTTTGGCGAGTCGCCGTACAGCAACGCCAACAACCGCGCGTATGGCGCCACCCTCGGCTATTCGGCCGGCGCCGTGAATGTCAGCGTGTCGCACCAGCGCAAGAATAACCTCATCCTCGCTTCCGGCACCTTGCCCGCCATCGACATGTCTGCCCGCAACACCCTGATCGCGGCGAATATCGACCTGAAAGTGGCCACCGCCTTTGCCGCCGTGGGCATCAACAAGGGCTATGGCAGCTCGCCATGGGACCCGAACAATGCCTACAGCGCGCTGGCCCTGTCGATGTCGTCGTCGGACAGCCGCGACACCTTGCTGGGCGTATCGGTGCCCGCAGGCGGCTTCAAGCTGCTGGCCTCGTACGTGCGCAAGGATGACCGCGACCTGGCCAACCGCGACGCCAGCCAGATGGCCGTCGGCCTCACGTACTCGCTGTCAAAGCGCAGCGATTTCTATGCGTCCTACGCGAAGATCCACAACAAGAACGGCGCCCGCTACACGGTGGGCAATGCCAGCGACAGCGGTCGCGGCGATGCTGCCTTCAACCTGGGCTTCCGTCACGGTTTCTGAGCCGCGGTCGCCGATGGGGCAGGGCAGCTTGCGCCCAGCCATTTGCCGTTGCTCGTCACATTCACCTGTTCCGGCGTGCCGCGCGCGCTGGTGGTTACCGCCAGTTGCATGCTGAACGCCTGGTCGCCCGTAAACAGTACCTTGCCTTCGCCGCTCGATTTCGGATTGGCACAAGTGAACGAGACATTCATGCCGCCCGCGATATCCGTGTTTTTCGATTTGCAGTCACCGGGCTGGCCCGTGGGAATCTGCTTGCGCGCCGCCATGTCCGGCGTCACGCATGCCGTCACGCGCACGGCGCCATCGGCGCCCACGGTGGGCATGGCCATGCCGCGGCTGGCCGCCATGCTTTCCAGCTGCTTGCGTTGATCGGGAGGAAGGTTGCCCAGTTGCTGCAGCACCATGGACATGGCGTTGTCGGTGGCGGCGTCCGGCGACGCCATCTTGCTGTCGACTTGCCACAGGCCCGGCTTGATGGTGGCGGACTGCGAGGCGGCCATGGCATTGGCGTGGGCGCCGAAGGCGGCGCAAGCCAGCAGGGTCAGGCGTAGCAGGGATTTTTTCATCGTGGGGTCTCCGGTATGGGCAGACCCCAGCATACGGCATGGCAAGCGGGGCACGCTTGCCATTGTGTTACAAACTGTGATCGGGCTCGATGCGGCGCACGTCCACGCAGGCGATGCGGCGCTCGTCGGCCTCGATGATTTCATAGCGCAAGTCATCGAGCTCCAGTACTTCGCCCACGGCCGGCATGTTTTCGAAATGCGCCAGCAGGAAGCCGGCGAGCGAGTTGTATTCGCCGTCTTCGCTGACCAGGGTTTCCGTTTCGAACACTTGCTCCAGATAATGCAGGTCTGTCGCGCCGTCGATGCGCCAGTGGCCGGGGCCCAGCACTTCCACGTCGGGCTGCTCGTCCTCGTCGGGGAATTCGCCGGCGATGGCTTCCAGGATGTCGATCGGCGTCAGCACGCCCTGCACGGTGCCGAACTCGTCGACCACCAGCACCAGCTGGCCGCGCGAGCGCTTTAACGTTTCCATGGCTTTCAGCACGCCGGCCGCTTCCGGCACGACGACGGCTTCGCGCATGCTGTCCGGGTCGATCTTGCCGCGTGAGACCAGATCCTCGATGAGGTCCTTGCTGCGCGCGATGCCGACCACATTGTCGAGGTCATCATTGCAGACAGGAATCATGCTGTGCGGCGTGTCGCGCAGCAGTTGCAGCATCTTCTCGCTGCTGTCGTTCAGGTTGACCCACGACACGTCGCCGCGCGGCGTCATGACGGAGCGGATCGAGCGTTCGGCCAGGGTCAGCACGCCGCTGACCATGTTGCGCTCTTCCACGCCGAAGGCGGAGACATCGGGCATTTCCTTGACTTCGTGCTCTTCCACGGCTTCGCGGCCCTTGCGTCCGCCCAGCAGGCTCAGCACGGCTTGCGCGGTGCGGTCGCGCAGGGGGGCGTTCGACTGCAGCTTGAGGAAGTTGCGGCGCGCCAATTGATTGAAGAATTCGATGACGATCGAGAAACCGATAGCGGCGTACAGATATCCTTTCGGAATGTGGAAGCCCAGGCCCTCGGCCACCAAGGAGAGGCCGATCATCAGCAGGAAGCTCAGGCACAGCACGACGACGGTGGGGTGGGCGTTGACGAAGCGCGTCAGCACCTTCGACGCGAGCATCATGACGACGATGGAAATGACGACGGCGGCCATCATCACGTACAGGTTTTCCACCATGCCGACGGCCGTGATGACGGCGTCGAGCGAAAAGACGGCGTCGAGCACGACGATCTGCGCCACCACCAGGCCGAAGCCGGCATAGACCTTCGGACCCGTCTGGGCGTGCGTGATGCCTTCGAGGCGCTCGTGCAGCTCGCTGGTTGCCTTGAACAGCAGGAACAGGCCGCCGAGGAGCAGGATCAGGTCGCGCCCTGAAAACGAGAATGTCCATATGGAAAACAATGGCGTGGTCAGGGTGACCAGCCAGGAAATCAGGGAAAGCAGGCCCAGGCGCATGACGAGGGCCAGGGTCAGGCCCAGCACTCTAGCCTTGTCGCGCTGGTGCGGCGGCAGTTTCTCGGCCAGGATGGCGATGAAAATCAGGTTGTCGATACCCAGTACGATTTCCAGTACGACCAGCGTCAGCAGGCCGACCCAGATTGTCGGGTCAAATAACCATTCCATGTGTGTAACCTTGTAAAGTCGATCAGTGTAAAGCGTGCCTGGCGGCTAATGCCCCGGGCGCGTGGGTGCTGCATGCATGTCTTCAGGGGCGGACGCGCGGCGGCCGGGTGGCCAGCCGCACGTCCGCTTCGGCAAGTGCGCCCGGTCCCGCTTGCCAAATGATGGCGTAAAACGGCACGGCCTGGCGCGAGCTCGGGTACAGCGTGATGGGGTCGTTGTCGCATTCTTCGCTACTGCAGCTATCGCAGCTGTCGCCAGGCAGGCCCGCATGGAGGCTGGCATCGGCACAATCGATGCTGAAGGCGGGCGTGGCGCTAGCGCCGGCCGCGATTGCATGCTGGAATGGGGAAGGGCTGGCGTAAGCCATGCTGGCAAACGCCTGGGGTAACGCGATGAAAACAAAAAGGCAGAGCAGGACGAGAGCTCGTCTCATATACAGGCAGATAGTTCTGGAACGGTCGAGTATAACACGCCTGTATGGCAGCCTGATGACAGAGGCTTGCAATAGTGATACGTATGCCGTAAATTATGAAATAGCAATAATTTCACGTGGCGGCGAAGACGCAGCGCGGGCCCCGTGACTATTCTTGCGTTCGTATCACATTGCGCCTGCGCCGTTTGCTTGCGCACGTCTATAACGTAGTGTTACCAGGACTCTGCCTTGAAACCCATTACTGCCCTCCTGCTTGCCGCCGGCATCCTCTCGCCATCGTTCATCCTTGCCGCCACCCCCGTGGAAGCGGCGCCGACCCAGAAAGCCGGCAAGGCTGCGCCCAGCCGTGCCGCCGCCGTCAAAGTCACGTCCGTCGAAGGCATCACCGAATACCGCCTGGCCAATGGCTTGCGCGTGCTGCTGTTCCCGGACGCCAGCAAGCCGACCCTGACCACCAACATCGTCTACCTGGTCGGTTCGCGCCATGAAAACTATGGCGAAACGGGCATGGCCCACTTGCTCGAGCATTTGCTGTTCAAGCCCAGCGCCAACTTCGGCATCAAGAAGGGCAGCAAGACCCCCGTCGAGATACTGAACTCGACGGGCGCTGATTTCAACGGTACCACGTGGTACGACCGCACCAATTACTACGCCACCTTCCCCGCCAACGACGACAACCTGCGCCAGATGCTGGCCATGGAAGCGGACCGCATGGTCAACGCGGCCATCGACCAGAATGACCTGTGGAACCCGAAGACGCAGAAGGGCGAAATGACCGTCGTGCGCAACGAGTTCGAGATGGGCGAGAGCGACCCGATCGGTGTGACGAGCGAGCGCATCCAGGCCATCGCCTACGACTGGCACAACTATGGCAAGTCGACCATCGGCGCCCGCTCCGACATCGAGCAGGTGAACATTCCCCGCCTGCGTGCGTTTTACCACAAATATTATCAGCCCGATAATGCCGTGCTGATGGTGGCGGGCCGCTTCGATGAAGCCAATGTCTTGAAACAGATCAATGAACTGTTCGGCAAGATCCCGAAACCGACGCGCGTGATCGAACCGACCTACACGGCCGAGCCCGTGCAGGATGGCGAGCGCGCCGTGACGGTGCGCCGCAGCGGCGGCACGCAGTTCGTCGGCGCCGGCTACCACGTGGCGCCGTCCGGCAACCCGGACGCCGTCGCCATCGAGGTGCTCGGTCACGTGCTGACGGACGCGCCGGCCGGCCGCCTGCACAAGGCGCTGGTGGAGACCAAGCTGGCCAGCAAGATCGAATACAACTCCGTGAGCAACCTGGAGCCGGGCTACAACCTGTTCGGCGCGCTGGTGCCGCTCGATGGCAACCTCGATGCGGCGCAGACGGCCATGCTGAAAGTGCTGGAAGACTTGAAATCGCAGCCCATCACGGATGCGGAAGTGGCGCGCGTGAAACAGCAGCTGAACAAGCAGGTGGAACTGATCACCTCAAACACGGCGCGCATGACGATCGCCCTGACGGAGTCCCTGGCGGCCGGCGACTGGCGTCTGTTCTTCCTGCAGCGCGACCAGCTCGACAAGCTGACGACGGCGCAGGTGCAGGCGGCTGCCGAGAAATACCTGAAGAGCTCGAACCGCACCCTGGGCCGCTTCATTCCTACCGATGCGCCGGACCGCACCGTCGTGCCGGCCTATGCCGACGTGGCGCCGCAACTGGCCGGCTACACGGGCCGGGCCGTGGTAGCGCAGGGCGAAGCGTTCGATCCGAGCCCCGACAATATCGAAGCGCGCACCCAGCGTTTCACCTTGCCGAATGGCTTGAAGGGCGCCTTGCTGCCGAAGAAAACCAAGGGCAGCACGGTCAGCGTCGTGTTGAAATTGCAGATCGGCAGCGAAGAGAGCTTGCGCGGCAAGGCGCAAGTGGGCGTCTACACGGCCAATCTGCTGTCGCGCGGCACGGATAAACTGTCGCGCCAGGAAGTGAAGGACAAGTTCGACCAGCTGGGCATGCAGGTCGCCATCACGGGCGGCGCCGAGGGCGTCACCGCCATGCTGACGGGCAAGCGCGAGAACTTGCCGGCCGCCATGGACCTGCTGGCGCAAGTGCTGCAAAAGCCGGCCTTGAACGAGACGGAATTCCTGGAATTGCAGCGCGAGCGCGTCGGCCGCGCGGAGCAGGAGTTGCCTGAGCCGCAGCCGCTGGCCGTGAACGCCTTCCGCCGCCTGCTCGACGCCACGCCGGAAGGCCATGTGCGCCACGTGGCCACCTTGCCGGCCGAACTGGTGCAATGGAAAGCCATCAAGGTGGCCGATGTGAAAGCCTTCCATGGCGCCTATTATGGCGCGGCGAACGCGACTTTCGCTGCCGTGGGCGACTTCGACCCGGCCGTGCTGAAGGCGCAAGTGGCCAGCCTGTACGGCAGCTGGAAGGCGCAGCAGCCGTATGCGCGCATACTTGATGCCGTCAAGCCTGTCAGCGGCGAAAAAGTCACCCTGGAAACGCCGGACAAGGCGAACAGCGTGCTGTTCGCCATCCAGCCGATTCCCCTGAAGGATGACGCCGCCAACTATCCCGCCTTGCTGATCGCCAATCACATGCTCGGTGGCGGCGCCTTGCGCAGCCGTCTGGCCGACCGCATCCGCCAGAAGGAAGGCCTGTCGTACGGCGTCGGTTCGCAAGTGAGCATCCCGTCGCGCGAACCGGCCGGCTACTGGATGGCGTATGCCATCAGCGCGCCGCAAAACACGGTCAAGGTGGAAGCGGCCCTGCGCGAGGAAATCGCCAAGGCGCTGGCCGACGGCTTCACGCAAGAGGAATTGGCCGAAGCGAAGAAAGGCTGGCTGCAATCGCAGGAAGTGGGCCGCACGCAGGACAGCGGCCTGGCGCGCGAACTGGCCGGCTACCTTGCCGAAGAGCGTACCATGGCTTACGACAAGGACCTGGAAGCGAAAGTGGCCGCCTTGACCCTGGCGCAAGTGAACCAGGGCCTGCGCGAGTACCTGAAGCCATCGGCCGTCTCGGTGGTGGTGGCCGGCGACTTTGCCAAGGTGGCGAAAGAGGGTGAAAGCGGCGCCAAGGCAACGACGTCGAAGTAAGCTGTTTTAAATAAAGAAGCCCGCTGGCAAGTTATTTGCCAGCGGGCTTTTTTTATGGCGATTTCCCGGCCTTAGCGGGGAGCGAGCTCTGCTACGTAGATTTCCACGCGGCGGTTGCGTGCGCGTCCCGATGCATCCGCATTCGAGGCGATCGGCTCGCGGGCGCCGCGGCCTTCCGTGACGACGCGGGTCGGCGAGACGCCGCGCATGGACAGGTAGTCGCGCGTGTGGGCCGCGCGTTCCACCGACAGCGGCTCGTTGATGGAAGCGCTGCCCGTGCTGTCCGTATGGCCGATGATGCTGACCGTGGTGTTCGGGTTTTCGTTCAGGGTGGCGGCAAAGCGGTCGAGGATGGGGCGGAAATTGCCCTTGATGTCGGCGCGGTTGGTGTCGAAGGAAATATCGCTGGGGATTTCCATTTTCAGGCGGTTATCGGCCGTTTGCGTCACTTGCACACCAGTACCCTGTGTCGCTTGTTCCATCGCGCGCTTCTGGTTTTCCATGCGGTTCGACCAGATATTGCCGATCACGGCGCCCGCCGCCGCGCCGATCAGGGCGCCGCCGGCCGTGCGGCCGCTGCTGCCGCCACCGGTGGTGCCGCCGATCAAGGCGCCCAGGCCCGCGCCTACGCCGGCGCCCGTGGCCGTGCCACGTTGCGTGGCGGACATGTCCGCGCAGCCACTGGCGGCCAATGCGATCACCAGCATGCCGATCAGGGATTTGGCGCCAGGGCCTTTTTTGAATGCTTCTTTCATGGATTTTCTCCTTGTTTTGTTATTGGGACATACCCAGGAATTACCTGCACACGTTACTGCAAAATGGCGCGGCGTGCCAGTGTGTGCGCACTACAGGCAAAAGGGCGGCGCCCGTTCGCACGCGCGCCGCCCCGTCTGGCCAGTAAATTGGCCTCTATAAACCGCGTCCGCTGATCAGGCGCAGCAGCACCATGATCACGGCGACCACCAGCAGTATGTGGATGAAGCCGCCAATGGTATAGGAAGTTACCAGGCCCAGCAGCCAAAGAATGATGAGTACGACGGCGATTGTATATAGCATGATGTGTCCTCCGAGAGTAATGTGTGGATGACGGCGACGGCCTTGGCCTTGCAGGCGCTGGTGCGTGGCGCCGTCATCGGTTCTTGTCATTGCGCGGCGACTGGGTCGCTGAACGCTGATGCCATGACTAAGTGTCTACTTTGTTTCCCTTGTGTTCTGTACGCTGTCGTACACAAGACTCAACTATCGTGAGCGGTCGGCGTGTTCATCGGCCATGCCCGGCACCCATGCCAGCATGCCGGCCATGCCGACGGCGCCGGCCAGGCAGCTGACCATGCCGCCCGTCAGCAGCAGCATGACGCCGAACACGGGGCCGCCCGCTTCGGGTGCCAGGTCCAGCGCGCAGAAGCCCAGCGCGGTGGCCAGCAAGCCGCCGCCAATAAAACCCAGCCAGATCCTGTTGCTGCCTGCCTTGTCGTCTTGCATGGCTACTCCTTGATGACGTTTCGTTGAACTTTCCTGAATGCATCATCTCGCGGGACGGCAAGCTCATCTGTACGCCAACGAACATTGTTAAAAAGAAAACGCCCGGACAAGCCGGGCGTGTGTTGAGTTTGCAACTTATTGCAGCGGCGGCAGCGCTGCGGCCTATGCCTTAGCCGATGGCGCGCAAGCCGCCGTTGACGACGCGCACGCGGTCGCCCTGGCGCCAGTTTGGCGCGGCACTCTGGTGCACGGTGCGCGTCTTGCCGTTATCGAGGCGCACGACGATGTTGTAGCTGCGCGTGGCGCGCACGCTGCCTTCGATCTGGTTGCCGGCCACGGCGCCGCCGACGGCGCCCAGCACGGTGGCCAGTTGCTTGCCGTGGCCGCCGCCCACCTGGTTGCCCAGCAAGCCGCCGACGACGGCGCCGCCAGCCGCGCCCACGCCGCTGCCTTCGGCGCGCGTATTGACTTCATGGATGGCTTCGATCACGCCGCAATTGGCGCACACCTGCGGCGCCGGGGCTGCCGCGTATTGTTGCTGCGGTTGCTGCGGTTGCGGCTGGCGCACTGGCTGCTGCTGCTGCTGTTGCTGCTGCTGTGGCGGCAGGGCGGCCAGCGGCTGCGCGCTGGCCGGTTGCAAGTTTGCTGGCGGCTGGTTTGCCTGCAGGTTGGTCATTTGTTCGGCCGAGGTGCTGGCCGCCAGTGGCTGGCTATCGCCCTGGGACGAAGGCAGCCAGCCCATCAGGGCAGCCGTGCCGACGCCGCAGAACAGCAGGACGGCGACGGCGGCGGCAAGCACCAGCGGATGGAGGGATTTGGTGGTGGTAGTCATGGAAGGCTCCTTGGTTATTTTAAATAAAGGGTGCTGCGTGTTCTGTTTGTTGATGCTTGTTCTGTGCGTGTATTGCCAGTGTGCTGTGCCGCTTGCTCCGCTTCCGTGCGTCACCGTACATACAGGGCCGGTACTGCACCGTAGGCTAAGTAAAAATTATGTCGAGTTGTAACGACACCAAGGAAAAGCAATGCCACCAACGACTGCCAGCATGACCCTGTCCCGCGATGCAGGCCGATCCGGCCTGGGTTCGCCCGTGGGCGCGCTTGACGCCGGCAACCGCCTGCTGGCCAGCCTGCCCGAGCACGACTTGCGGCACCTGACGGCGCTGTTCGATACCGTCACGGTCGAGGTGGGCGAGGTGCTGTACGAACCGGGCCAGCCTATCGGCCACATCTATTTCCCTGGCGATTGCCTGATCTCGCTGCTGGCCGTGGCGGAAGGCCGGATGACCTTGGAAGTGGGCTCCGTCGGCCGCGAAGGCGTCCTGGGCGCGTCCGTCGCGCTCGGTCATGACCTGGCGCAAGTGCGTGCCGTGGTGCAGCGTTCCGGTACGGCCAGCCGCATCGGGCGGGCCGAGTTCTGCGCCGAGTTCGCCCAGCTCGAGTCCTTGCAGCGTTTGTTGTACCGCTACACGGACACCCTGCTGGCGCAAGCCATCCAGATTGCCGTGTGCAGCCGCTTCCACGTGCTCGAGGCGCGCCTGGCCCGTTCGCTGCTGATCACGCGCGACCGCCTGCAGTCGGAAAAATTTCACCTCACGCATGAATTTCTTGCCCACACCCTGGGCGTGCGGCGGGTCGGCGTGACCAAGGCGGCCAGCGCGCTGCAACAGCAAAAACTCATCACCTACAGCCGCGGCAATATCGAGATCCTCGATTCGGCGGGGCTGGAAGCCGTGTCCTGCCGCTGCTACGAGCTGGTCAAGGATAGCGGCGCCATCGGCATGGCCAACGTCTTCGTCTGATTCTTCCTGCTGGCGTTCATCCTTCTGCCGCAGACGCAAAAAAGCGGGGCGGGCGCCTGGGCACCCACCCCGCTTTCTCGATCAATAATTACTTCGGCTTGACCTGGTTGCCGATCACGCCGCCGACTGCGGCGCCACCGACTGCGCCGACGGCGCTGCCGCCCGTCAGCACGGAGCCGGCAACGGCGCCGACACCAGCGCCGATGGCGGTGTTTTTATCCTGGCCGGACATGTTGGCGCAAGCGGTCAAGCTCAGCAGCAGGGCGGCAACGGAAGTGGTAGCGGCGATTTTTTTAATGATTTGCATGATAGTTCTCCTATGAATTCGGACCTCGTGGCGCCGGCATGGTATGGGCCGGTGAGACTTCGTATCGCCACGTCTTGGGTGTTTCAGGCACGATTACAGAATAGGATTGTGGCAAGGCAGGGTCTGTTCGGCAACGCACATAGGGGTGTAACAATTGTAATCGTGCACGGCTACGTGTGACTTACCGGCTTTTGCGCGGCGCCTTGCCCGGTTTCGGCGCCACCGGCTTCACGCGTGCCTGGGCCAGCAGTGCCGCGCATTCGCTGTCCTCGACGGGGCCGGTATTGACCAGTGGCAGCAGCGCCGCCACGGGCGCCACCACGGCCAGCGCCAGGGCGCCACCGGCGCGCAGGGCCAGCACGCCCTTGTCGACGCTCACGTCGGGCTTGCTGAAGGTGCCGTGCACATACAGGGGCGAGCGCAGCGAAAAGATGCGCAAGCCCTTGCTGTCCGGCCGCAGGGTCAGGTCCAGCCGTTCATCGGCCAGGTTCACCGTGCCGTCGATATTCAGGACGGCGTCATCTGTGTCCACGATGAACTGGCGCGTGCGCATCAATCCCTTGGTGACGGCGAAATCGGCGGCCATGCAGTTCAGCTTGACCTGTTTGTCGCCCGCCAGTTTGGCCAGCACGACGCTGCCGATATTCAAGCCCATTTCTTCCAGCAGCAGCTTGCTGATGCTGCCCCGGTTGATCAGCGCGCGCACTTCGCCGTTCGAGCTGCCCAGCAGGGTGGCGACGGAATTGCCCGTCGCCGACAGCGAGGCGTCGCCATTGATTTCGCCCACGCTCGCTTGCAGGGCCGGCAGGCGGGGAAACAGCTGCTGGATGTGCAGATGGCGGGCGCTGGCCTTGAGCTCGGCCGCGATGCCATTGGCGATGACCTTGCCGCTGCCGTCGAGCTTGATTTGCGACGTCAGGGTGCCGCCCGCCACATTGAAGTTGAGCGGCGTCAAGGACAGCACGCCGTCCGTCAGCACCACATGCGTGTCGAGCTTGCTGATCGGCAATTCGGCATCGCGCGTGATCTTGTCGGCCGTGTAGCGCACGTCGGCGTCCAGGCTGGTCCAGCGCTCCGTCTTGAAGGTTTCCACCGGCAAGACCCGGCCGGCCGGCTGCGTCGACGGCACGCCCCGTTCCTTCTTGCTGGCGCTGGAATCGGCGCCCACCAGCGGACCCAAATCGGAAAATTGCAGCAGGCGCGAGTGGACTTCCCCCGTCAGGCGCTTGCGCGGCGTGCTGGCGGAAAAGGCCAGCTTGCCTTGGACGTCGCTGGAGCCCACCTTGCCGCTGAACTTGTCGTACACCCACTCGCCGCCGCGCGGCGCCAGGGTCGCCGTCAAATGGCCTTCCGTGCTGAAATGCGGCGTTTCCGGCAACAGCACGCCCGTCAATGGATACAGCCGGGCCATGCTGGGTCCGGATAGATTCAGGCGCACGTCCAGCGCGGCCAGGTTGGCCGGGCGCGTCAGGGTGCCTTCGATGGCCACGCTGCTGCCGCCCGCGCGCATGTCGGCCTGGATGGGGAAGGGCGTGCCTTGCTGCTGCAGCGACAGTACGCCGCCGGCCTTGCCGCCACCCTTGATGCTTTCTCCATGGTATTTGCCGGACAAGGTCCAGGCGATGCCGTAGCGTGCATCGTCCGCGATGGTGTCGACATCGGCGCGCATCGCCGTTTTGCTGACGTCATCGTCCAGGTACACGGTGCCCTTGCTGAAGACCACGCTTTGCAATTCCAGCTGCCAAGGCGACGGCTGGTCCTGCTTGTCGAAGGTCCAGTTGTTCTTGCCATCCTTGTTGCGCAGCAAGCGCACCTGCGGCGTGTCGAAGCGCAATTGCGGAATGATGATTTTCTTGTCCAGCAGGGCCAGCGGATTGAGCGAGAACGCCAGCTGGCTGACGCTGGCCAGCTGCGTCTGGCCATCCGTGTCCGTCATGGCGCTCGGGTTGCCCAGGCGCACGTCCTTTGCCTGCAGGTGCGGCCACGGCAGATAGTCGCGCCAGCTTTTTTGCCCGCCAGCCGTTGGCTGCTGCCACGTCAGCGCCAGGTCGCCCTCGATGGCAAACGGCCTTCCCAACGCATCGCTGACGCGCGCATTGAGCCAGGGCTTGGCGCGGTTCCAGTCCATGTTCAGGACGATGATGGAAGCCGTGACGGGCAGGGCGATGAGCACGGCGGTGCTGGCAAGGGCGATTTTCTGACGGCGGGAGAGCGGCATAAGCTGATTCTTTCTGGACAAGTAGTTGCGATGCTACAGGAATCGCTCCAAAGCCGGGCCTGTTTCAGGTTTTGCTGGCGGGCACGTGCGCTGGCGCACGTTGCCCATGCAAGTATTGTCGATTTCTTACCCTATGTGCGGCACCGAACGGATATGCGGGGAGCCGGAGCCTATAACGTCATACATCAAACGCAGTTCCTGATTCCAGATGCACCGACGTATGAACCCTATTGCTTAACATTCTCCAGGAGAAGAAAAATGACAAACCGAGATTTCAAGATGTCCCCATTGGCCGCCTTGGCCGCCTGCGCCACCGCTGTCGTCCTGATGACTGGCTGCTCCAGCCTGAAAACGCCGGCCACGGCCGATGTTGCCGTGTCGCGCGCCGCCGTCGATAACGCTGCCAGCGCTGGCGCCGCCGACCTGGCGCCTGATGAAATGCGTTCGGCCCGCGAAAAAATGCGCATGGCTAACCAGGCCTTGAAAGACCGCGACTACAAGACGGCGCGCGATCTGGCGGACCAGGCGCAAGCCGATGCCAAGCTGGCGCAAAGCAAGGCCAATTCGGCCAAGGCCACCAGCGCCGCTGATGAAATCAACGAGAACATCCGCGTCATGCGCGAAGAACTCGACCGTGCCAATCAGCAAGCCCCAAAACAATAAGCAACAACAATAACTAATAACAGGACCCCATCATGAAAAAAGCTACCTACACTACCATTCCCGGCCTGCTGGCCATGGCCGCTCTGGTTGCCGCCTGCAGCTCCGCACCGACCACCACCAGCCTGCTCGACCAGACCCGCGGCGACTACATGGCGGCGCAATCGAACCCGATCGTGTCGACCTATGCGCCACGCGAATTCCGCGAAGCGAGCGCTGCGCTGGAAGCGGCAAACGCGGCCGCCACGCGCCAGGAAGATAGCGAAAAAGTCGACAAGCTGGCCTACCTGGCCAAGCAAAAGATAGCCACGGCGCAAGAAGTCGCCAAGCAGAAGGCCGCGGAAGCCGATATCGCCAACGCCGGCAAGCAGCGCGACCAGTTGCGCCTCGATGCGCGCACGCAGCAGGCTGACCAGGCCACGGCCCGCGCCCAGTCGGCGCAGGCGGATGCGGAAGCGGCCAAGGCCCAGGCGCAAGCGGCCGAAGCGTCGGCCCGCGATGCGCAAGCGCGCGCCGCCGGACTCGAAGCGCAGCTGGCCGACCTGGCTGCCAAGAAAACGGAACGCGGCATGGTGATCACCCTGGGTGACGTGCTGTTCGGTACGGACAAGGCGAACCTGACGGCCGATGGCGCAAATACGGCGCGCAAGCTGGCCGATGTGCTGAAAAACAACCCGCAGCGCACCGTGCTGATTGAAGGCTTTACGGATAGCACGGGCGGCTCCGCGCACAACCTGGAATTGTCGCAACGCCGCGCGGAATCCGTGCGCAATGCGCTGCTGGAGCAAGGCATCAGCCGTGACCGCATCGCCACGAAAGGCTATGGCGCCGCCTATCCGGCCGCCGGCAACGACACGGCGTCGAACCGCCAGCTGAATCGCCGGGTGGAAATCGTCTTGTCGGAAGATAACACCGCGATTCCCGCCCGCCGCTAAAACACCAGGCCAAACCTGCTGCGCGTCGCGACTTGCGGCCTCCGATGCTCACTGTGCTCTAGCACAGCTCCGCTTCTCGGCCACAATTCACTGCCGCTCGCTACGGTTTTGCCTAGTGTTTGATTTGTTAGTAGGCAGCACCGGCCGAAGCTTGGCCGGTGGATACCCATGCAAGACTTGAAAGGAAACATCATGACCCAAACATCTGTTGAGATTCCAGCTGGCATCGATACGGCAGCCATCCGCGCTGCCGCCAAAAACCTGGACGATGGCGCCGTGACGGCTGGCTACCAGGCCGACCGCCAGGAGTTGATTACCCTGTTGAATGGGGCGCTGGCCACCGAACTGGTGTGTATTGCGCGCTACAAGCGCCATTACTACACGGTGAGCGGACGCGACAACGGCACCATCAAGGCCGAGTTCCTTGAGCATGCGCAGCAGGAACAGGAGCACGCCGACTGGCTGGCTGAACGCATCGTGCAATTGAATGGCAAGCCAGATTTTAACCCTGCAACATTGCTTGCGCGTAGCCATGCCGAGTATGATGACTCCGAAGACGTGCAGAGCATGGTGCGTGCCAATCTGATCGCGGAACGGGTAGCGATCGAGTCGTATCGCCAGATGATCGTAAAAATCGGCGACAAAGACCCGACCACACGCCATTTGTTGATCAAGATCATGGCTGTCGAGGAAGAGCACGCCGATGATATGCGCGATCTAATGGAATAGTGTTTTTGAGTAAAGTAGGTATAGTAACTACATTCATCCACAGCTAAGGAGCTAAACCATGTTGGAAAACAATATCACCACCGTCAATAACGATGTCAAAACCTTGGTCAAGGATGCGCAAGCCCTGTTCAGCGCCGCTGCCGCCCTGACCGGCGAAAAAGCCGATGAAGTGCGCGTCAAGGGCATGAAAACCCTGGATGCCGCCCTGGCCAAGGCGCATGAAGCGCAAGCGTCGGCCATCGTTGCCACCAAGCAGCTCGCCTCCCAGGCTGACGGCTATGTCAAGGAAAACCCATGGCGCACGGTGGCCGTCGCCGCTGGCGTCGGCGTACTGGTCGGCTTCATCCTGGGCCGCAAGTAATCCACTGTCAGGAGCGATATGGACAAGTCTGCTTCGTCTCACCAGGGGCCGGGATTGATCGGCTCGGTCGCCGGCCTGGCCAAAAACGCCGTCGGACTGATGTTGTCGCGGCTGGAACTGGCCACCATCGAACTGTCGGAAGTGCGCAATCACATGCTGCAGCTGATTGTCATTTTCGCGCTGGCGACCGTGGCGGGCTTGTTTGCCATCGCTTACGGCAGCGTGCTGATCGTCTTTTTGGCCTGGGATAGCCTGGGCTGGAAGATCCTGGCGATCATGACGGTCGTGTTCGTACTGCTGGCCATCGCCCTGGTCATGTATGCGCGCGCCATGCTGCGTCAAGGAAAGCTGTCCATGCCGGCCACCATGGCGGAATTGAAGGCTGACCGCGACATGCTGATGTAAGCTGCATTACGAGGAGAATTCATGTCGGACAACGACAAACTGGCGGCGCAAGCCGCCCGCAAGCGCCTGCTGATCGCCCAGGGCGAAATGTACCGCGTGGGCATCGTGCATGCGCGCGCCAACGTGGGCTATGCGCTGCGCCCGGAATCGATGCTGCAGGGCGTGGTCGAAACGGCGGTCGGCTTTGCCGGCCACCGCGTCGAATCCCTGCTGGCGCCGGGCGGCATGCGTTTGCAAGGCGCCATGCCCTATGTGCTGACGGCGCTATCGTTTATCGGACGCAAGAAGCTGGTCAAGCCGGCCCTGGTCCTCGTGGCCGTGGCCGCCGTCGCCGCCAGCTGGCTGCGCCGCAAGCGCTGAACGCCAGCCGTGTTGCACAGGAACGCCGTCATTGACGGCGTTTTTTTTGCCCGTACCCAACGTCCGGCACGTGCAGGCGCAAGCGCGTGCACAATCCCTTACAATGATTCACGCCGCATCCGCGCGGCGGACAGAGGGCCATCTCGATGACGAATTCAAAGACACCGATCAATCAGTTAAATCCCTCGCGCCTGCGCATCGTGCTGGTGCTGCAAGGCGGCGGCGCACTGGGCGCCTACCAGGCCGGCGTCTACCACGCGCTGCACGAACATGGCCTGGCGCCCGACTGGGTAGTGGGCACCTCGATCGGCGCCATCAATGCCGCCATTCTGGCGGGTAACAAGCACGAAGACCGGCTCGTGCGTCTGAAGGAGTTCTGGCAGCGCGTGGCGCACCGCGACAGCATCGACATGAACCTGGTATCGGACCAGCAGCGCCGCTCGAACATCTGGCTGGCCACGCTCGATACGCTGCTGCGTGGCGTGCCTGGCTTCTTCAAGCCGCGCGCCTTCAGCCTGTTTCCCGCCGGAATCGCCGTCAAGCCGGAAGATGCCAGTTTTTATGACACCAGCGAGCTGTCCAGCACCCTCGAGGAACTGGTCGATTTCGATTACCTGAACCAGCCCGGCGGCATGCGCCTGACCGTCAACGCCCTGCGCGTCAAATGCGGCAGTCTCACCAGTTTCGACAGCCAGCAGCAGCCCCTGACGGCGGACCATATCCGCGCCAGCGGCGCCTTGCCGCCCGGTTTTGCCGGCGTGCGCGTCGATGGCGATTTATATTGGGACGGCGGCCTGTACTCGAACACTCCGCTGGAAACCGTGCTTGACGATACGCCCCACGTCGACACCCTGGTCTTCATGGTCGACCTGTGGAGCTCGGAAGGACCGGAACCGACCACCCTCGACGAAGTGCAGACGCGGCAAAAGGATGTGACCTTCGCGTCGCGCTCGAAGCGGCATATCGCCGATTACGTCAATACGCATACCTTGCAGCGCAAATTGCGCGAACTGTACGCCGGCCTGCCCGACACAAAGCACAACCGCCAGCAGACGGAAGAGCTGGTGGCGCTCGGTTGCGACAGCACCATGCACATCGTGCGTCTGCCGTATGCGGGGCGCGACTGGCACATGGCGGCCAAGGATATCAATTTTTCCCGGGGCTCCATCGAGTGGCGCTGGGAGCAGGGCTACCAGGATGGCTTGCGCGCGATCAAGGCGGCCGGCTGGCTGGCCTTTGTCACGGAAGATACGCCACTCGTGGTGCACGAACTGCCGCCCTACGAGCGCGACGCCGCCTGATCAGGCCGAGTCGCAAGAGTACGCTTCACTACTGCGGATGGGCCGCTTCGCGCAGTTTTTCCGCGTTGGCCATGTCTTGCCGATACGTGTCCTGCGCATCCTTCAGGCAGGTGGCGCGCGCGGCGGATGGTTCCGAACGGCAGGTTTTTTTGGCCTCGGCCAGGGCGGCGGCGATTTCCTTGCGCAGGGTGCGCAGCTGGGCTTGCGCCGTGCTGTCTTCCTGGTACCAGCGTTGCGGGTCGCCCGGCTGCGGCGTGGCCGTCTGGGCCAGTGCCAGTGGCGCCAGGCTGCAGGCGAACAGGGTGGCCAAGAGTGTGTTGTGAATAGTCATGATAGTTCCTCCTTGAAATAAAAAAGGCGCCGCAGCGCCTTTTTTTACAACCTGCCCGTCAGTAATAGCAGGATCAGTATCACTACGACCAGGCCGGCGATGCCGCTGGGACCGTAACCCCAGTTGCGGCTATGCGGCCAGGTAGGCAGGACGCCGACCAGGGCCAGGATCAAGATGATCAGAATGATGGTGCCCATGGCAACTCCTTGTTATCGTACGACTCATGCGGGATGGCGGCTGCCTGTTGGCAAGCTCCGCCGAAAATTAATAGCGGTAGACGCGGCCGTCAACGACGCGCACGCGGTTGCCCGGGCGCAGATCATTCGCGTTGTCCTGCACCACGGTGCGGTATTCGCCGTTGTCGAGACGTACGCTGATCTGGTAGGCCTGCGCTTGCTGCCTGCGGCCTTCCACCTGGTTGCCCACGACGCCGCCGGCGACGGCGCCCGCCACGGTGGCGGCCGTGCGTCCGCCGCCCGAGCCGATGGTATTGCCCAGCAGTGCGCCGGCGATGCCGCCGACCACGGCGCCCGCGCCGCTGGTTTGTCCGCCGCCCTGCACGATCTGGATGGAGTCGACGGTGCCGTACATGGCGGATTCAGGCTGGTTGGCCGGGTAATATTGTTGTGACTGGGAAGGACCGGTGGCGCAACCGCTCAGTACGGCGGTGGCGGCGAGCATCAGTGCAGCCAAGGTGGCGTTGGTTTTCATTTTATTCTCCTGACGAGGTGAGGGTGTAGTGCCATCTTAGTCATGCCCCTGTTTCCGGTCTGTACGCTGCCGCACGTACTTATTTGGTGCCGAAAATGGTATTTTTTACCGGGACGATCCAGCAAAACGTTGTTATTTATCCCTGTCTGCCTTCCGCTTTCAAAATAAATTACTTGTGTACGGCAGCGTACAGAAGAGAGGCGGCGATCCACGTAAAACGGTAGTCATGCCAAGCAGACATGCTTGTCACTACCAGGGAGAAATACATGAACAAGAATAAGCTTTTCACCGCCATCGTTGTCAGCCTGGCGTGCGCCGCCTGGGGCGGCCAGGCCGTGGCTGCCACGCCGGAAGCAAAAGCAGCCTACAAGGCGGCCAATGAACAGGCGGGCCTGAATTACAAGCTGGCCCATGCCGAATGCGAAAAAATCACGGGCAACCCGAAGGATGTCTGCATCGCCGAAGCAAAGGCCGTGCGCACCTACGATGAAGCTGTGGCCCAGGCGCAATACACGAATACCCTGCGCGCCTACACCAAGGCGCGCATCAAGATTGCCGATGCCAATTACGACGTCGACCTGACGCGCTGCAATGCGCTGACGGGCAACGACAAGGATGTCTGCGTCAAGCTGGCCAAGTCCACCAAGGTGGCGGCCCTGGCCGATGCCAAGGCAGACAAGAAAGTCATCGAAGCGCGCAGCGATGCGCGTGAAGCAAAAAGAAAAGCCGAGTACAAGGTCGCGACAGAAAAATGCGATGCATTAGCCGGCGCAGCCAAGGATGACTGTATCAAGGCTGCAAAAACCCAGTTCGGTTACTGAGCTCCCTCCGGCGCGCAGTCACCAAACTGGTATAAGAAGCTCATTGTGAGCACATTGATTGACCACTCCTAAGGAAAAAACCATGAAATTCACCAAATCTATCGCTACTGGCCTTTTCGTCGCTTCCCTGTTCGCTGTTGCAGGTTGCGCTTCGACCCCAACCAAGGAAGGCACGGGCGAGTACATCGACGACGCGGCCATCACCACCAAAGTGAAAGCCAGCATCTTTAACGAGCCTACCCTGAAATCGACGGAAATCAACGTTGAAACCTTCAAGGGCGTGGTTCAGCTGAGCGGCTTCGTGGCCCAGCCAGCCGATGCCGCCAAAGCGGGTGAAATCACCCGTGGCGTCAAGGGCGTGAAGTCCGTGAAAAACGACATCCGCGTCAAGTAATGGCCTGACCTGCCGCAGCGGCCAGCCCCAGGGTTGGCCCTGCGGCCCTCCACCGACCGTCGCGGGAATCGCATGCATATCCAGCCTACAGATACCCCGCCCGAGCCGGTGGCGGCTGCCTCCACCGAGCCTGCCGGGCCACCTCCCGGCGCGCCCGCGGAGCAGCCAGACTCATCCTTGCGTTTACCGCTGCATGTCAATGCGCGTGGCATGGCGCTGGGCATCATCGCCACCGTCAGCTTCATTTATGCGCTGCAGTGGGCACAGAAATTCCTCATTCCCGTCATCTTCGGCATTTTCATCGCCTACACCCTCAATCCCGTCGTCGCCTGGCTGGAAAAGCTGCGCCTGCCGCGCGCCATCGGCGCCACGGCCGTGACGGCCCTGATCCTGTTCGGCTCCATCGTCGTGGTCGAGCGCGTGCAGGGCGAATTCGAATCCATCGTTGAAGAATTGCCGGCCGCCACGCATAAATTGTCGC
Organism: Janthinobacterium sp. MP5059B; assembly: GCF_001758645.1. NCBI lineage: Bacteria > Pseudomonadati > Pseudomonadota > Betaproteobacteria > Burkholderiales > Oxalobacteraceae > Janthinobacterium > Janthinobacterium sp. MP5059B. The sequence goes on from NZ_LRHX01000004.1 coordinate 68,517, forward strand.
GCCTGATCGCCGCCAGTACGGGCGGCAAGAACAGCACCTTCCAGAAGATGCAGGCCGTGGCCAATGAAATCGAGCAAGTGGCTGCCGGCGCCGAAGCGCGCCGCAACAACCGCCGCGCGGCCGCCGCCGAGGCGCCCAACTTCAAGATCATGGACTGGGTCTGGGCCGGCTCGCTGGGTCTGGTGGGCTTCCTCAGCCAGGCCACCATGGTCATCTTCCTCGTGTTTTTCCTGCTGTTGTCGGGCGATACCTTCAAGCGCAAGCTCGTCAAGCTGACGGGGCCGTCGCTGAGCCGCAAGAAGGTCACCGTGCACATCCTGGAAGACATCAATACGTCGATCCAGAACTATATGTTCATGCTGCTCGTCACGAATGGCTTGCTGGCGGTCCTGATGTGGATCGCCCTGCGCGTGATCGGCCTGGAAAACGCGGGCGCCTGGGCCATCGTGGCCGGCTTGCTGCACATCATGCCGTATTTCGGCCCCTTGCTCATCACCATCGCCACGGGCCTCGTTGCCTTCCTGCAGTTCGAATCGCTGGAAATGGTCTTGCTGGTGACGGGCACGTCGATGGCCATCGCCACCCTGGTGGGCACCTTTGTCACCACCTGGATGACGGGACGCATCGCCCGGATGAATCCCACGGCCGTGTTCATCAGCCTGCTGTTCTGGGGCTGGCTGTGGGGCGTATGGGGCTTGCTGCTGGGCGTGCCCATCATCGTCATCGTGAAGGTCGTGGCCGAGCGCGTGCAGGGCATGGAAGTGGTGGCCGAGCTGCTGGGCGAATAGCGTGCGGCAACGTAAAGAAAACGGCGCCCGCGGGCGCCGTTGTTGCATGCAGACTTATCGCTTACGACTGGTGGCGTTTCAGTATCTTGACTTGCACATCGCCATCGTCCGTCTTCGGCATATCCTTCATGCTGCCCAGCTGCAGGGCGAACTGGCGCGTGAATTCGGCGCCCAGGAAGAAGATTTGCGCTGAATAATATACCCACAGCAGCAGGGCCACGAGCGAACCGGCCGCGCCATAGCTGCTGGCCACGCCGCTATTGCCGATATATACGCCAATGGCGTATTTCCCCAGTGAAAACATGAAGGCCGTGCCGATGGCGCCGATCAGCACGTCACGCCAGGACAGGCGCACGCGCGGCAGCATTTTATAGATGACGGCAAACAGGCTGGCGATCACGGCAAAGCCGATCAGGTTCGACAGGATGGTAAACAGCACGGCCGTGTCCTTCCACACGCCTTCCCAGAAGTTGGCGAGGATGGCCATGGCCGCGTTGACCACCAGCGACACCATCAGCAGGAAGGCCAGCACCAGCACCAGGCCGAAGGACAGCAAGCGCGTGCGCAGCATGTCCCAGGCGCCCGCTTCCTTCAAGGGCGGTACTTGCCAGATTTCATCGAGGCTGGCTTTCAGTTCGGCAAACACGCTGGTGGCGCCGAACAGCAGCAGGGCGCTGGCGATGAGGGTGGCGATGCGTCCCTGCTCATGGTTCTTCGCGCCGGCCAGCACCAGCTGGATGGCTTCGGCGCCCTGCGTGCCCAGCAATCCCTGCAGTTGTCCCATCAGTTCGCCGCGCGCGGCGGCCGGGCCATAAAAAAAGCCGGCGATGGCAATCACCAGCACGAGGATGGGGGCGATGGAAAACAGGGTGTAATAGGCGAGGGCCGCGCCCTTGCTCGAGGCGCGGTGTTCCAGCCATTCGGTGACGGAACAGACGATGACACTGCGCATCTGCTTGCTGAACGGCGCCAGGCCGGCCAGTCTGGGATAGCGGGTAGAAATATTCATGGTGGCTTTCAATGCAAAAAAGGGGCGCGAGCCCCTTTTTTTATTCACAAGTGGCGTACCACTGTTTAGCTTACTGCACGCGGCGTTCGATGGTGATTTGTTCCACTTCAACGCGGCGGTTTGGTTCCAGGCACTTGATCAGGTCGGCACGCTTCTTGTTATCGCAGGTGACGACAGGATTGGTGGAACCCTTGCCTTCGGCCGTCAGGCGGTTGGCGGCGACACCGTGGGCGACCAGGTATTCTTTGACTGCATCAGCGCGCTGCTGCGACAGTTTCAGGTTGTACTTGGCCGAACCGATGCGGTCGGCATAACCACTGATGACGACGTTGTTGACGTCCGGCGCTGCGTTCAGCACGCGGGCGATTTCGTCAAGCTTGGTCTGTGTCGGGCCCAGCTTGGCGCTGTCGAACGCGAACAGTTCCGTTGCTGCCATCGTCACTTTTTCAAAGCGTGCTGGCGGTGGCGGCGGTGGTGGCGGCACGACCACGACGACTTCTTCACGCACTGGCGGCGGTGGCGGTGGTGGCGGCGGTGCAGGTGGTTTGTCGAACGCGAAGTTCAGGCCCACGGTGACGTAGTAGTTGTTGGCCTTGCTGCTCGGGTCGAACGTATTGCCGCGCAGGAAGCCGTGCACGTTGCGCACGTCAGCCTGGAACGACAGTTGATCGTTGATCGTGGACTGGAAGCCCAGACCGACGCTGGCGTACGGCGAGCTCTTTTTGCGTTCGCCGAAAGCGAAGCTGGTGTCCTTGTCGCGCTGCATGCCGGCACCGACCAGCAGGAAGGGGCGGAAGGCTTTACGCGAGAACATGTACAGACCGTCTACGCCCAGCGTATTTTGCTGGTAGCGCTGTTGGCCATCCTTGGAGCGGGCATACGTGGTGCCCAGCTGGATATCCCAGTCCTGGGAAACAGGTTTACCGAAACGCAAGCCTGCGCCATACCCGGTTTTATCCGTAGCGAAGTCGGAATCTGGCTTGAGGGCGTTGAGGCTAGGTTGAATGTACCAGGAAGGATTGATTTCCTGGGCCTGTGCGCCGAGGGCGGAGCACAGTACTGCGGCGGCAACGGCGATTTTTTTTAGATTATTCACAAGTAACTCCCAACGTTGATAAGAGATTTTCTCTAATGCATCAATGCGACAACTGCCAGACATGCTATTGCTAGAGATAGACAACAATTCCAGGTGCGCTTTCTTGCGATAAATGCACTGCTGTTGGAGTAGAGAATACGGTTGCAGGTTCACGTGGTCGGTGCGTTAGCGCACAAAGCATTGTTGTATATCAATGGTGTTGCAGATTCACGACAACTACTTCGGTGTTGAAAAAAACTAATTCGCCTCCGGAAAATTTTGCAATCACGGCCATATTCTGGCGCCGTAACTGGAGGCAATCGTACGACTTGTTACCAGCATGCCACTGTATATTAGCAACAATGATGAGCTTGATAACTAATATTACATTGATGTTGTATTCCTGCCGCGTTCTGTTGTTTTTCCGGGCTTCTCTCGGGCAACTATCGTGCGCCGCAGTCAGCTCCGCCACTTTTCATCAAGGAGTTACCCGTGCCTGACCACCCCCGTGCTGTTTCTTCCCCGCTGTCCGGCAAATTGGCCCCGCTGGGTCTGCTGGCGGTGCTGCTGTCGCTGGGCATGGCTATGCCGGCCTGGGCCGATAGCGGCGTGTCCCTGTTTTCACCGAGCGGCACGGTCAAGGCCGTGCGCCAGGTACGGGCCCAGTTCTCCACGCCGATGGTGCCGTTCGGCGACATGGGCTTGCCCGCGCCGTTCGCCATCGATTGCGGCAAGGCCGAACCTGCCGTCGTGGCGGGCGCGGGGCGCTGGGCCGACGAGCGCAACTGGAACTATGATTTCGAGCGCGACTTGCCGGCCGGCGTGGCGTGCAGCTTTGCCTTGAAAGCGGGGCTGAAGGACCAGGCAGGCAAGCCCTTGCAGGGCACTAGCGCCTACCGCTTTTCCACGGGCGGCCCGGCCATCGTCGAGGCCGTGCCGTATGACGGTCAGCCGTATATCGATGAAAACCAGATCTTCGTGCTGGGCCTCGACGCGGTGCCGAACGACGCCAGCGTGGCCGCCAACGCGTATTGCCGCGCCGATGGCATCAATGAAAAGATTCCCGTGCGGCAGCTTGTGGGCAAGGAACTCGAGCAGGTACTGGCCCTGCGCAAGAGTTTTCTCGACCGTTACCTGACCGTGTATTTCAAGAAGCGGGGCACGCTGTGGAAAGTGGGCATGCCCGTCGCCAGCAAGGGTGCGCCGCCGCTGCCTGTGACCGTGTTGCAATGCAAGCGCAGTTTTCCCGCCAACGCCAAGGTGTCGCTCGTGTGGGGCGAGGGCATCGCCAGCGCCAGCGGCATCGCCACGGACAAGGCGCAAACACTGCAGTTCAAGACGCGTCCCGATTTCACGGCCAAGTTCAGCTGCGAGCGCAGCAATCCGAAGGAACAGTGCATTCCCTTCCTGCCCATGCGCGTGCAGTTTTCCGCGCCCGTGAGCGCGGCGCAGGTGCGCGCCATGACCCTGAAAGGCGGCGGCAAGACGTATGCGCCGACGATTGCAAAAGAGGAAGAAAAGGCGGAATTCCTGTATGGCGCCACCTTCAACGGCCCGTTTCCCGTGCAGGCCAGTTTCGTGCTGGCCCTGCCGCCGAAGCTGACGGATGACGCGGGCCGCGCCTTGCTCAACCGCGCGCGCTTCCCCATGACGGTGCGCACGGGCGAACAGCCGCCGCTGCTGAAGTTCCCGGCGCCGTTCGGCATCATCGAAGCCAAGGGCGACGGTTTGCTGCCTGTGACCGTGCGCAATATCGAACCTGTGCTCTCCGGCAAGGAAGTCGCGCAGCCATCCGCTGCCGCCACGGGCGCCACCTTGCGCGTGCCCGACAATGACGACAAGTTCATCATCGAGTGGATGCGGCGCCTGGCCGGCAATGGCGATGGGGGCGAATACTGGCAGCCATATGCGCAATATGCGGGCAACATGAGCAAATCCGTGCTGGCCGACGCTGCCGGCACGCGCCCCATCAGCCTGCCTCGTCCGGACGGCAAGAAAACCTTTGAAGTGATCGGCATTCCTTTGCTGAAACCGGGCTTTTATGTGGTCGAGCTGGCCAGCCCCATCCTCGGCAAGGCATTGCTGGGCAAACCGACGACGGCCTACATCCGCACGGCCGCGCTGGTGACGAATCTGGCGGCCCACTTCAAGCATGGCGCGCAATCGTCGCTCGTGTGGGTGACGTCGCTGGACAAGGGCGCGCCTGTCGCGAAGGCGCAAGTGGCCGTGCGCGACTGCGCCGGCAAGCTGCTGTGGCAAGGCGCCACGGGCGCGGACGGCGTGGCGCACATCCCCGGCGAGCTGGCCAATTCCTCGTGCAAGAACAATGGCCGCTACTTTATCAGTGCGCGCAGCGGCGGCGACATGACGTTCACCCTGTCGGACTGGGTGGGCGGCATCGAAGCCTGGCGTTTCAATTTGCCCACGGACGACACGCGCGCCGACAACACCTTGCTGGCCACGGTATTCGACCGCACCTTGCTGCGCGCCGGCGAAACCGTGCACATGAAGCATTTCATCCGCAAGCACACGGGCGAAGGCATGAGCCTGATCGACAAGAACAACGGCCCCGGCAGTGCCACCTCCATCGTCATCACGCACCAGGGCAGCGACCAGAACTACCAGTTGCCCCTGCGCTGGTCCGCCAGCGGCACGGCGGAAAGCGACTGGGTCATTCCCGCCGATGCCAAGCAGGGCGAATACAGCGTGACGATGGCGGGCCGCCCGTCCGGCAGTTTCCGCGTGGAAGCGTTTCGCGTGCCGACCATGAAGGCCGTGCTGCAGGGACCGAAGGCGCCCGCCGTGCAGGCGAAGCAGCTGGCCCTCGACGCGCAAATCACGTATCTGGCTGGCGGCGCCGCCACGAATGCGCCCGTCAAGTTGCGTACGGTGCTGCAAGACAAGAGTGTTTCCTTTGCCGATTATCCCGAATACAGCTTCAGCAATGGCGACGTGAAGGAAGGCCTCGTCAAGCAGGGCACGGGTTACGACGACGATGAGGGCGAGTGGCAGGACGAGGGCAATGGCGGCCGTGCCGGCCCCGGCGCCACGGCCGCGCGCACGCAAAGCTTGACCCTGGACAAGGCGGGCGGCGCGCGCATCGTCATCGACCAGCTGCCGCAGCTGTCCACGCCGCGCGACCTGGTGGCGGAAATGGCTTTCCAGGATGCGAATGGCGAGACGGCCTCCGTGGCGACAAGAGTGCCGCTGTGGCCATCGAACGTCGTGATCGGCATCAAGCCTGACGCCTGGGCCTTGAGCAAGGATGCCTTCAAGTTCACGGTGGCCGTACTCGGTACCAATGGCAAGCCGGTGGCGAACGCCCCGGTCGCCGTCGACTTTTTCCAGCGCAACAGCTATTCGCACCGCCGGCGCCTGATCGGCGGCTTCTATGCGTATGAAAACAGCAGCGAAGTGGTCAAGCTGGGCCCTGCATGCTCGGGCAAGACGGACGCCAAGGGCCTGTTGATTTGCGACGTGAAGGCGCCCGCCAGCGGCAATCTGATTCTGCGCGCCCGCACGCAGGACAGTGCCGGCAATGCGGCCATCGCCAACCGCGAAACCTGGGTGGCCGGCAGCGGCGACTGGTGGTTCAACGCCAGCGACAATGACCGCATCGACGTCTTGCCGGAAAAGAAACGCTATGAACCGGGCCAGGAAGCGAGCTTGCAAGTGCGCATGCCCTTCCGCTCGGGCACGGCGCTGATCACGGTCGAGCGCGAAGGCATCCTCGACACCTATGTGCGCCAGCTCAATGGCCGGGAACCTGTGGTGACTATCCCGGTCAAATCGAATTACGCGCCGAATGTGTATGTGTCCGTGTTTGTCGTGCGGGGCCGGGTCGATGGCGTGCAGCCGACGGCCTTGGTCGACCTGGGCAAGCCGGCTTACAAGATGGGCATTGCACCGCTGAACGTGGGCTGGCAGGCGCATGAGCTGAACGTGATGGTGGTGTCTGACAAGGAAGTGTATAAGACGCGCGACAAGGCGGAGGTGTCCGTGCGCGTGCGCCGCGCCGACGGTAAAGCCTTGCCGGCCGGCGCGGAAGTAGCGCTGGCGGCCGTCGACACGGGCTTGCTGGAACTGATGCCCAACGATAGCTGGAACTTGCTCGACACCATGATGGCGCAGCGCAGCCTGCAGGTGGAAACGGCGACGGCGCAGATGCAGGTGATCGGCAAGCGCCACTTCGGCCGCAAGGCCTTCCCGGCCGGCGGTGGCGGCGGCAAGGGCGCGAGCCGCGAGCTGTTCGACACCCTGCTGTTCTGGAAGGGCACCGTCAAGCTCGACGCCAAGGGCGAAGCGACCGTGCAAGTGCCGCTGAACGACTCGCTGACGGCGTTTCGCATCGTCGCCATCGCCAGCGCCGGCAAGGAATTGTTTGGCACGGGCAGTACGGATATCCGCAGCTCGCAAGACTTGATCTTGATGTCGGGCTTGCCGACCCTCGTGCGCGAAGGCGACCAGTTGCGCGCCGGATTTACCGTGCGCAACACCTCGGCCGCATCCTTGAGCGTGGACCTCAACGTCAGCGCGGCCGGCAAGGCATTGCCGCGCCAGAGCTTGACCTTGGCGGCGGGCGAAGCGCGCGAAACGGGCTGGGATTACCAGGTGCCGCTCGGCGCGACCAGCATTGTGTGGGAGATAGTCGCCAAGGCAGGCAGCCATACGGATAAACTCAAAATCACGCAAAAGGTGGGCCAGGCCACGCCCGTGCGCACGTATCAAGCCACCTTGCAGCAGATCGACAAGCCCATCAATATGTCCGTGCAGATGCCGGCCGGCGCCTTGCCGGGCCGGGGCGGCATCCAGACGAGCTTTGTCGCCAGGCTGGGCGGCGAGCTGCCCGGCGTGCGCGAGTACATGGCGGCCTATCCGTACACGTGCTTCGAGCAGAACACGTCGAAGGCCATCGCCCTGCAAGACCAGGAGGCGTGGAACAAGCTGGCCGCCAGCCTGCCCGCCTACCTGGACAGCGACGGCCTGCTGAAATACTTCCCCATCATGGAGCAGGGCAGCGACAGCCTGACGGCGTATGTGCTGTCGGCCACCCGGGAAGCGGGCTATGCGATTCCCGAACAGACGAAAAACCGCATGGAAGCAGCCTTGACGGCCTTCGTGCAGGGCCGCATCGTGCGCCGTTCCGCGCTGGATACGACCGACCTGGCCGTGCGCAAGCTGGCCGCGCTGGAAGCGCTGTCGCGTTCGAACAAGGTGCCGCCCGATGCGCTGGAGAGCATCAGTATCAGCCCGAACCTGTGGCCGACGTCCGCCGTCATCGACTGGAGCTTGTTGCTGCAACGCACGCCAAGCCTGGCGCGCCGCGATGTCCTGCTGGCCGAGGCGCAGCAGATATTGCGCGCGCGCCTGAATTTCCAGGGTACGACCATGGGCTTTTCCACCGAGCGCAAGGATAACTGGTGGTGGCTGATGGTCTCCGGCGACGTCAATGCCAACCGGCTGCTGCTGGCCGTGATGGACAATCCGGCGTGGAAGGACGACATCGGCCGTCTTGTGCGCGGCAGCATGGGCCGGCAGAAGAAGGGCCGCTGGGATACGACGGTGGCTAACGCCTGGGGCACCCTGGCGATCGCCAAGTTCTCGGCCAAGTTCGAAGCCACGCCCGTGACGGGCGCCAGCGCCGTCAAACTGGGCAGCGATACGCAAGCGCTCGTGTGGAATGGCGCGGCGAAGGTCGGCCCCGTGCTGCAAGCGTGGCCGAAGGGCACGGACACCCTGGGTCTGGCGCACAGCGGCACGGGCAAGCCCTGGGCCACCGTGCAAAGCCTGGCGGCCATCCCGCTCAAGGCGCCCGTCTCCAGCGGTTACACGATCAAGAAAACCATTATGCCGGTGGAACAGAAGACGGCGGGCGCCTGGTCGCGCGGCGACGTCTACCGCGTGCGCCTGGACTTGTCGGCGCAGGCGGACATGAGCTGGGTAGTGGTCGATGACCCGATTCCCGCCAGCGCCACGGTGCTGGGCAATGGCCTGGGGCGCGATTCGCAGCTGCTCACGGCGGGCGAGAGGTCCACGGGCTGGGTCTGGCCCACGTTCGAAGAGCGGGCGTTCGACGCTTTCCGCGCGTATTACGCCTTCGTGCCAAAGGGTAACTGGAGCGTGGAATACACGGTGCGCCTGAACAATGCAGGGGATTTCAGCCTGCCGGCCACGCGCATCGAAGCCATGTATTCGCCCGAGATGTTTGGCGAGTCGCCGAACGCGAATGTGAAGGTGGGGCAGTGAAAGGGTTTGTTTTACTGATGGGCGGCCTGCTGGCCGGCCCGGTCTTCGCTGAAGCGATATTGACGCCTGCCCAGGTGCAGGCCGCGTACCGCAGTTCGGAAGCGCAGCTGCTGGACCGCAGCGGTGTGCCGCTGCAATCCTTGCGCGTGGACATGAAGGTGCGCCGCTTGCCGTGGGTGCCGCTGGCAGACATCTCTCCCGCCGTGCAGCAGGCCGTGCTGCTGGCGGAAGACCAGCGCTTCATGCGGCATGGCGGCGTGGATGTGTCCGCGCTGGCCACGGCCGCCTGGGACAATCTGTTTTCCAAGAAACCTCGGGGCGCTTCGACCATCACCATGCAGCTGGCAGGCCAGCTGGACGCGGACTTGCAGGCGTCTTCGGGCGGACGCAGCCTGCGCCAGAAATGGGACCAGATGCGTGCGGCCCAGGCTATCGAGGATAGCTGGAGCAAGGCGCAGATTTTTGAAGCGTATCTGAACCTCGTATCGTTCCGTGGCGAATTGCAGGGCATCGCGTCCGCCTCGTACAGCCTGTTCGGCAAGGCGCCGTCGGGCCTGAACCAGACGGACGGCATCATTTTGGCCAGCCTCGTGCGGGCGCCGAACGCGCCGCCGGCCGCCGTCACGCGCCGCGCCTGCGCGCTGGCGAAGGAATGGCGCATGGACAGCAGTTGCCAGCTGATCGGCCAGCGCGTGCAGACGGCCTTGCAGCGTAACGCCCTGTATGCGGAGCTGGCGCCGGCGCCGCAAGTGGCGCAGCAACTGTTGAAACAGCCGGGCGCGCAAGTCGCCAGCACCCTGGACGGCCCCTTGCAGCGTTTCGCGCAGGAAAACCTGCGCCAGCAACTGGCGTCCTTGCGCGAGCGCAATGTCAACGATGGCGCCATCATCGTGCTGGACAACCGCAGCGGCGACATTCTCGCCTATGTGGGCAATGCGGGCGGCAGCCATGTCGATGGCGTGGCGGCCCTGCGCCAGGCCGGTTCCACCTTGAAACCGTTCTTGTATGAACTGGCCATCGAGCGCCGGCTGATGACGGCCGCGTCCGTCATGGACGATTCACCGCTCGACGTCGCCACGGCGTCCGGCATGTATGCGCCGCAAAACTATGACCGCAATTTCAAAGGGTATGTCAGCGCCCGCACCAGCCTGGCCAGTTCCCTCAACATTCCCGCCGTGCGCACGGTGTTGCTGACGGGGCAGGACGGCTTCTATAACCGCCTCAAGGACGTGGGCCTGTCCAGCCTGACGGAACCGGCCGAATACTACGGTCCTTCGCTGGCGCTGGGTTCGTCCGAAGTAAGCCTGCTGGAACTGGCCAACGCCTACCGTGCGTTGGCCAATGGCGGGCTGTACAGCACGGCCAGCCTGCAGCCGGGCCAGGCGGGCAAGGATCGGCGCCGCGTGATGGAGCCGGGCGCTGCCTTCATCGTCGGCGACATCCTGGCCGACCGCGCCGCGCGCAGCATGACCTTTGGCTTGCGCAACGAGCTGGGGACGAATTTCTGGAGTGCCGTCAAGACGGGCACGAGCAAGGACATGCGCGACAACTGGTGCATGGGCTACTCGGCGCGCTACACGGTGGGCGTCTGGGTGGGCAACTTCGACGGCAAGCCCATGTGGGACGTGTCGGGCGTGACGGGCGCCGCGCCCGTGTGGCGCGACGTGATGGATTACCTGCACAAGAACGTGCCCAGCCATGCCCCGAAAGCGCCGCCCGGCGTATTGCAGCAGATGGTGGCGTACCAGCCCGCGCTGGAAGCGCCGCGTCGCGAATGGTTTATCGCCGGCACGGAAAGCCCCGTCATCGCCGTATTGGGCGACACCGTAAAGCCACCCGCCATCGTGTATCCGGCCGAAGACAGCATCCTCGCCATCGACCCCGACATCCCGCCCGCCTTGCAGCGCGTGTTCTTCCAGGCCCAGGGCAGCCACGCCTTGCGCTGGGTGCTCGATGGCAAGGACATGGGCGGCGCAGCGGAGAGCATCAGCTGGCGTCCCGTGCCAGGCAAGCATGCGCTGGCGCTCGTCGATGGCGCCGGCAAGACGGTGGCGCAGGTGGCGTTCCAGGTGCGGGGCAATGCGCTGGCGCAGCTTGCCGCACAGGGCAAATAATCAGTTCGATGGATAATTCGCCGGGTCGATGGCTGGCGTGACGTAGTGCCGCAATACATCGCCGCCGTGCGGATGCTTTTGCGTGCGGCGTTTTTCTTCCGACGGCGGGCTGACCAGCACGATGGTCGCTTCGTCCGGATTGCGCAGGTTCACCACGGCGCTGATCCCCCCATCGCGGTAGCTGCCCATCACGCCGATGGCCATCTGCACGAACAGGGTGGCCGCGCCCGTGTTGCCCAGTCGCTGATCCGTGTCGATCCACTGCGCCGTGTTGCCGCTGTCGAGTTCCGTGCCGCCATCTTCCGCATGTTTCAGCAAGGTCTTGTGCAGCGCCACCAGCTGCGCCTGATTGCCGCCCGTGGCGGCGACCAGGCGTGCCGGTGCGGCGGGACGCTCGGCTTCCGGCAAGCTGCGCAAGGCTTCGTGCCAGCCCGCCTGCAATGCCTGTTCGCGCTGGTCCTTGCGCGTCAAGGGTTTTCCCTCCTTGTCGAGCATCCTGACGAACGTGGGCCTGTGGATGAAGCCGAAGGTGGGCAGGCGGTTCAGCTGCGCCAGTTGCTCCTTGTTGAACGGCAAGGGAAACCAGGGCGTGGGTTGCCAGTCTTTCGGTGGGTGATAGGTCTTGTGCTGGAGCTTGTCGAGCATGCTGAAGCTGCCCGTGCCGCGGATATCGGAGCGCTGCGCAAATTGCGCGGCAACGGGGAGCCATTCGGCGATCGTGGGCTGGCGCCGGGTGGTGGCTGCCGGATCGCTTTCCAGACGCTCTTGGGGCACGGTACCCATCAAGTCATAGTAGGCCAGATACAGGCGCCGCGCCACGCCGTAGGTATTCAAGTCATCGACGCTATCCTCGGGCGGCGCATCGTCGTAGGCGAACTTTCGCACGGCATCGATGCGTTCGCGCCGGGCCAGCACGAACAGGGCCGAGGCGTCGGGCATTTCGGGAATGTAGTAGCCGTCCTTGACGAGTGATGGCGATTCATTTGGCCGGTAAAGATCGCGCGTGGACATGCTGTCCTCTGAGTTGAGTACGATGTACGGCACGTCGGGATGGGCATCGAAGAAGGCAAATATGTCTTCCAGAATACGGTCCGGGTATTCGCTGAAGCGGCGCGGACCGGCAGCGAACAGATGCCAATGCATGCCGGAAGGTGCTGCGCCAGCGGCCAAGCCTATAACCGGTGCGTCGGGCCTGTCACGCATGCGTGAATTAATGATCGGTGGTTCTGCGTTAAAAACGGGCACGCCAAAATACATCGGAGTATCCCTCGCGCCATTTTCCAGCGCGTCGCCGCCGCGGCCACCAGCCATTCCAGATCGTTCCATCGCATCCCAAGGATATTTTTTAGTATCCTGCTCGCGGATGCTGGCGTAGACATTTCCATTCTGCAGCGCTTCCCACAGCTTGCCTTGGCGATACTTGTCCAGGGTGATACCAAGGCCGATGACTTCCAGCATGTACTCGCGCTTTTCCTGCTCGGTGGGCGCCGCCAACTGCACATGCTGCTTCGCGACTGCCACGGGCTTGGGCGAATGTAACCAGCGTGATCCAAGCAATGTGGCCGCGACGATAGGCGGGACCAGCAACAGCCACTGCAGGTGTTTCCATATATTGCTGCGCATCGTGGACTCCAGCAAGAAAGGTAATGGGCTGATCAGCAAAGACCACAGCAGTAGCAGTGCCATGACGATGGCGGCTGCATACAGCGGATATTGCATGCGGAGGAATAAATTTTTCATCTTGGGATGTCGTTGCTGGCTTTATGGACGACAGGAGTAACGACCGATTCGGTACGCCTGCCGTTGACTATTTCACATACAACGGTGGAGGGCAGCCCAGCCTGCAGGGCAGGTAGCCAGGCCGGTAACTCTCCCGAGCTATAGTATTGAGCATTGCCTTCAATAATCTGTTTGCGCTGCGCGGACTCAGCGGCCCAATAGATGCCAAATTGCGTCAAGAACTCTTCCCATCTGGGTATGGACGGTCGCTTAAGTATCAGTGGATTTCGTTGTAGCCGCCAATCCGCCACCGCACACAAATACCGGTAAAACAGCGGATCGCTGCTGGCTTTGCCCCCGCCAATAGCCACGTCATACGCCGTCACGTTGCGGTGGTTTTCCGCGTTGCCGATGATGGCGCCGTGGAAGGATTTGGGGCTGACCTCGTTCTGCCAGCGCTGGCGCGCCTCGTTCGGGGTTTCTTCGCGATTCACAAGTAGCATGTCGCCGCCGCCCGGATGGCGCGAGACGCGGTCGAGCTTGCATTGGTCGCCCGCTTCCTTGCCCAGGTTCAGGGCCTTTTCCACTTGCTCGCGCTCGCCCGCGCCGAACATGCCGGCGCCGTATTCGGGAATACGATGCTTGAGTGGCCGGGGATCGGCGATGACTTCCTGCCTGCGCATGCGCAAACCTTGCTTGCTGGTCACCGCGATGGCCGCATCGATCGGGTCGACCTCCTCGCACGGTCCTTGCTGGTCGCGCGGCAGCCTGGCCTGGTCGGAATCCCTAGGGAACTTACCAGGGCGGATCTCGCCACCGTCCAGCACGGGCGCCCTGGGAACGCGCAGTGCTTCGCCATTGATCGTGCGTAAGCCTTCGCGCCGTCCAGCTTCCGTTGAAAAGATATTCCATTTTGCGGGTTTGACGGGCGGCCATTGTGTCTCGGCATGGTTGCCCCGATGGCCCCGATTGGCGCCCGCCACATAGGCATGGTCGTCCTCGCCTTCCACGCGCAGGGCGAAGTCGTGCGGCGGCAGGCCCACCAGCACCGGCCCGCTGTTCTTGCCAGTGGCATCCAGGCGTTGCTTGTTGGTAAAGACGCGCTGGTAAAATCCTTTACCCAGTTCCACCAGCGGCTGGCGGCGCTGGAATTCCTTTTCCCAATAGGTGGGGCCATCGCCCCAGATGCTTTTGTCCGTCTTGCCCCTGGTCTTTGACAGGCCATGGCCGTCGATGTGGTCGGGTATCCCCTGCCAGCCGATGCCTTGCATATTATCCAGCGCCACCGTCATGTCTTCGGGACAAAAGTACAGGTAGACCTTGCCCCGGTTGTCGCGGTCCGCTTCCGCGCGCCATGCCGCGCCCGCCATCCCATGGCAGACGGTGTGATCCTTGATCTGCGCGAAGGCGGGCGTGGCGTGCTTTTTTGCCACCACGCCCTGCACGATCTGCACCAGCGTTTGCAGGCGCGCATGCAGGGTCTGGCGATTGCTGATGGCGTCGTACTGGTCTTCCATCGCCGCATCCCGGCCGCCACCGAAGATGCGGCTGGTTTCCACCGCGCCGAAAAACATGGTCGTGTCTTCCACCAGGCTGTAGGGCGGATGCGTAAGGATCAGCGTGTCGGCCGGCCGCTTGCCTTCGTCGAGCAGAAAGGCCTGTGCCAGCAGCGAGATCAGACAGCCCTGGCTGTGCGCGACGATGGAAACCACGTCATTGCTGTCGTAGTCGCGGATCATGGCGATGAGCGCGGCCAGGCGCTTGGCGGCCAACACCATGTACATGCGGCCCGGCGCCGTCATCAGCGGACGCACGGGGTCGCCGCCCACGTCGTATGGAGAGAATAATCCCTTGTTCCACATGTCGGGCAGGGTATTGGTGGCATTGCCGAACGGGCCGCCGTTCTTCGACATGTCCTTGTCCAGGCGGTTGCCATAGCGGTCCGTATTCTGGCCGTTGACCATTTTGCTGGCGTTGCTGCGTTCGCGAAAGCCCCAGTAGAACGGGATGACGGGGCTGTACGTCGCGTCATCCGGCTTGCGCTTGAAATACACGTCGTCCGGGTCGGCTATGGTTTCACGCTTGTCGGACTCCTGCGGCAGGCGATAGGTGGCTGGGGTGAACACGTGGCCGCCGCCATACATGCGCGCATCGAGTCCCTGGCAGAGTCCTTTTTCCACGGCACTGAAACTCGTACCCACGTCGTTGACGCCATGGATGACGATGACGTTGCCCGGCAGCTCAGGGCGGATGCGCACGATGGCGTCGTTGAGGCGGCCGCAATGGAGCAGGGCGGTATTCTTGCCGCTGGTGTAGGGAAGTTTGGGATACGCCATCGCCGCTCCATGCTGACCAGACAGGCCAGTGTAGAGGGGCGGGATGGCGGATTAATTGCGTTTACGCAAGCATTGCGGAAAAGAAGGCGGCCTTACGGCGCGCTGATGATCTTCGTCAGCGCGATGCGATACGCGGGCTGCACGTCACCATCCTTGTCCAGCTTGTCCGTCATGATCACGCCGTAGCCTTGCGCGTACCACACGTATTCGCCGCTCTTGCCTTTGCTCTTGCCACCGACGTCGCGCAGTTCGAACTTGCAGGCATCGGGGAAGCGGCGGTCGCCCAGTTCCAGGCGTTCCCAGCCCAGGAAGGTGATGGAGAAATCGCGTTTGTCGGTGCGCGTGGAGGTGGTGATCTTGTCGGACAGGCCCGCCAGCGGATAGTGGGTGTCCGTTCGCGTGTCCGTGAACTGCACGCGCACTTCCTGGCCGGGGCGCATGGTGGCGGGGATGGCGGACTGCGGCGTGTAGACGTTCTTGCTGCGCACGGTGCCGTCTTCATTGTAATGGACCGCGCCCGTCAGGAATACCTGGCCATCGCGGATGTCCTGGTAGGACGTGGCCAGCAAGACGCCGCCGTCGAGGATCAGCTGCGTGCCTTTCTGTTTCTTGCCTTCGAACATCTCTTCGACGTTGACTTGCGCATCGCCATTGTTCTTGCTGAACTTGATGCCTGTCGTCAGCTCCATGCATTCGCCCACTGTGGGCGCCGCCTGCACGCTCGCGGCCGCGAATACGCTGGCCGCCACTATTCCACACCATGCTGCTTTCATTGTCATCCTGAATATATTGCAAAGGCGCGATGATAACGTGCCTTGGAGCAATGTGGCGCAGCGCTGGAGGCAGACTTAGCGGGCCGGCGCGACTGGCGTCGCTGGCGGCGTGGTGGCCGGTCCGCTGGCGGCCGGAGTGTCCGGCGCGGCCACGGGCTTGCCGCGCCGCGTGCGTTTGTCCGTGCGCGTCTTGGCGGGCTTGGCGTCGTGGATCGGTTTGCCTTTATTGTCGAGCTTGTCGGACTGGTCCGATTTCTGGCCTGGATCGTTGGGATTGTTGGTGTGGTTGCCCGTCTGGTTCAGATTCGTCGTCGACTGGGCTTGCACCCAGGCGCCGCCGACGGTCATCAGGGTGGCGGCCAGCAAGAGAGCGGCGGTTTTCATGGCAGTGTCCTGTGCAGAAATGAGGAAGAGCTTGCATTCTCACACAGGATACCGGCGGCACGGGTAGGACGCCGCCTCATGGCTGTGTCGGCTACTTGCTACTGATTATCGGAATTGCTCCGTCGAGATATCGAAGCGCTTGAGCTTGTCGTACAGGGTTTTCTTTGGAATATTCAGGCTGGCGGCCGCGTCGATGACGTTGCCGTTGTGGCGGCGCAAGGCTTCTTCGATGATGGAAATCTCGAACGTGTCGACTTGCTCGGCCAGCGAGGCTTCGCGGCAGCCGGCCGGGCTCAGGGTGTCGTCCAGCAAGCCCAGCACGAAGCGGTCCGCTACATTGTGCAGCTCGCGCACATTGCCGGCCCAGCGCTGCGCCATCAGCGAGGAGATCAGTTCGCCGCTGACGAGGGCAGCCGGCTGGCCGTAGCGCAGGGCTGCCTGCAGCACGAAAAACTCGAACAGCAGCGGGATATCCTCGCGCCGGTTGCGCAGGGCGGGCAGGGTCAGGCTGGCCACGTTCAGGCGGTAATACAGGTCGGGACGGAATTTCCCTTGTTCCGCCAGGACATTCAAATCCTCCTTGGCGGCGGCGATGACGCGGAAATTGACGGAAATGAGTTTATTGGAACCGAGCCGTTCCACCTGGCGTTCCTGCAGCACGCGCAGCAGTTTCACTTGCAGGGCCAGCGGCATGCTTTCGATTTCATCGAGAAACAGGGTGCCGCCGTTCGCATATTCGATCTTGCCGATGCGCTGGCGCTGCGCGCCTGTAAACGCGCCTTCCTCGTGGCCGAACAGTTCCGATTCGAAGATCGATTCGGGCAGGGCGCCGCAGTTGATGGCGACGAACGGATGGTCGCGCCGTTCGCTGAAGTCGTGCAGGCAGCGGGCGATCAGTTCCTTGCCGGTGCCCGTTTCGCCGAGGATGATGATGTCGGCCGATTTCGGCGCCAGGTTCAGTACCAGCTGGCGCACCTTGGCCATGGCCGCGCTGCGGCCCACGATGCGCGCCTCGATGCCGACGCGCTGCTCGAGCTGGCGGCGCAAGTTCATGTTTTCCAGCACCAGGTGGCGCTTGTCGAGCGCACGGCGGCACACTTCCACCAGCAAGTCGGCGGAAAACGGTTTTTCGATGAAATCGTAGGCGCCACGGCGCATGGCGCCCACGGCCATCGACACGTCCCCGTGGCCCGTGACGAGGATGACGGGCAGGCTGGCATCCTGCGCCACGGCGATATCGAGCAGTTTCAAACCATCCATGCCGGGCAGCTTGATATCGCTCAATAAAATGCCGGCAAATTCGGGCACCAGGTAGGGCAGCGCTTCCTCGGCCGTGGCGACGGCCGTCACTTGCAAGCCGGCCAGCTCCAGCGATTGCCGCGCGCCCTTGCGCACGACGGCATCGTCTTCCACCAGCAGCACTTGCATGCCTTCAAAATTATTCTCGTGCATTCCCTATTCCTTCGTCTCTATCTTATTCTCCCCCGGGGCGCAGCTCAGGGTGATGGTAAATTGCGCGCCGCCCCCTTCCTGCGCGCTGCGGTTGCGCACGGCCAGGGCGCTGCCGGCCGCGCGCAGTATGCCTGCGCTGATCGATAATCCCAAGCCCAGCCCGTGTTCCTTGGTGGTATAGAAGGGGTCGAATATCTTGTCGAGCGAAGCGAGCGGGATGCCGGGACCATTATCGGTGATATGCAGCACGGCGAGGTCGCCTTCGCGGCGCACCTGGAACCAGATGTGCACGGGCTCGCTTTCCGGCACGGCATCCATGGCGTTCGTGATCAGGTTGGTAAACACCTGTTCCAGGCCGATGGCGTTGCACAGGACGATGATGTCGTCCTCAAGCCAGCTTTCATGCAGGGTCAGGCGCTGCGAATGCTTGCGCGTGCGGATTTGCAGCATGGTTTGCGCAAATGCCTGGCGCACGCTGACGGGTTTGCGCGCATCGTCGCTGCGCCGCGCAAAGCCTTTCAGTTGCGACGTCACGTAGCCGAGCCGCTTGACGAGGTCGGAAATGGTCGACAGGTTATCGAGCGCATCGTCGATGCGCCCGCGCGCCAGGAACACCTTGGCATTGTCGGAAAACGTTTGCAGGGCGGCCAGCGGCTGGTTCAGCTCGTGCGTGACGCCGGCCGCCATCTGGCCGATGGCCGCCAGCTTGCCACTTTGCACCAATTCCGCCTGGGCATAGCGCAGGGTCTGCTCGGCCCGTTCGCGCTCGGCCACCTCTGCCTGCAGGCGGCCATTCGCATGGACCAGGTCGGCCGTGCGCTGTTCGACCTTGATTTCCAGCTGTTCATAAGCGCGCGCCAGGGTTTGCTGCGCATTGAGCTTGTCGGCGATGCGGCGCCGGCGCTGGCGCGCATACATCAGGGCCAGCAGCAGCAGGGCCCAGCCCAGCGCGGCGGCGATGGCTGCATTGCGCGCCGCCTCGTTGACCTGGTCGAGCTCGGCCAGCACGGTGATCTGCCATTGCAGCGGACCCAGGGCGCGGTTCACGGCCAGGTAGTCTGCGCTGCCGGACAGGGCAGGCGTGTCGCCCGTCTGCGGACGCTCCAATGTCATCACGCTGGCGCCATCGGCAAACTGGCGCCGCACGCGGTGCGGCAGGATGGGCAGATTTTCTTGCAGGAACTGGCGCTGTTCGCTGATGTCTTTCTTGGCGTCCGCCGACAGCGGGGCCAGGGTCTTGAACTTGAACGCGGGTGTGGTCGCCAGGATCAGCACGCCATTCGCATCCTTGACCCAGATCTGTTCGCCCGCGCCGGGCGTGCGCCACGATTGCTCGATCCAGTCCAGGTTGACCTTGGCGGCGACGATGCCGATGATGCGTCCGTTGCGCTGCACGGGCTGCGAAATGAAATAGCCGGCTTCGAAGGTCGAGGCGCCGATGCCGTAGAAGCGGCCGATGCCGCCCGCGAACGCATCCTTGAAGTAGGGCCGGAAACCGTAGTTGACGCCCACGTAGGAGCTGCGGTCTTGCCAGTTGCTCGACGCCAGGGTCGTGCCCTTGTCGTCGAGCACGTAGACGGCAAAGGCGCCCGCGCGGCGGTTCATGTCGACCAGGTAGGCGTTGATCTGCGTGACCTTGTCGGCGCTGGGCTGTTCCAGCAATTGCGCCACGGCATCGCTCTGGGCCACGGCCAGGGGCAGGAATTCGTACTTGTTGAGGGCGCCGCCGATGGACGCCGCATACAGTTCCGCGCGCGAATCGAGGGTGCGGTGCAATTCATCGAGCTGGCGCTGCTTGACCCAGGCATACGACGCCCACGTCAGCACGACCAGCGAGCCCACGGCCAGCAGGGGGGCGAGCGCGGGTCTCAGGGGCCATTTGCCGAATGCCATGGTGCTCCGTGTGTCGGGTTAAAAACAGCGGTATTGTAAAGCTGAAACCCGCAAGTCGAGGACTGGGGTCGGACCTTAAGGTCCGACCCCGGCACTTGCTTTCGGGTTTGGCCGCACGACGACTAATCTGCCGTACTTGCCATCGTTTCCGCGTTGTGATGGCGCTGTTGCTCTTCCATCACCATCTCGCCCAGCATGCGTTTCAAGCGGTTGAACTCGGGGTCGCTCGGGTCGCGCGGGCGGGGCAGGTCGATGGCCACGTCGCGCTTGATGGTGCCGGGACGGTAGGTCATGACGATGGTGCGGTCGGCCAGGTAGATCGATTCCTCGATCGAGTGCGTGACGAAGACGATGGTGGTGCCGAAGACTTTCCAGATTTTCAGCAATTCATCTTGCAGGTTGCGCCGCGTCAAGGCATCCAGCGCGCCGAACGGTTCATCCATCAGCATGATCGGCGAATCGAGGGCCAGCACGCGGGCAATCGCCACGCGCTGGCGCATGCCGCCCGACAAGTCTTTCGGGTAGCGGGCACGGAATTCCGTCAAGCCCAGCATGCTCAGCAGCATGTCGACCCGTTCCTTGATCTCGGCCGGAGTCTTGCCGGCGATTTCCAGGCCGAAAGCGATATTGCTTTCGATGGTCATCCAGGGGAACAGCGCGTATTCCTGGAACACCATGCCGCGGTCGGGACCGGGTTCGGTGATCAGCTTGCCGCCGGCCAGGATCTGGCCGGAGGTCGGCTGCGAAAAGCCGGCGATGGCGTTCAACAGGGTCGACTTGCCGCAGCCGGACGGGCCCAGCAGGCAGATGAACTCGCCGCTGGCGATTTCCAGATTGATATCCTTCAGGGCGATGACGTCCGCGCCGCCCGTGGTGAAGATTTTATTGACTGCGTTGATATTGATCGTGGTCATGGCCGTTCCTCTTAGTGTTCCAGGCCGCGGTGCCACTGCAGCAAATGATTATTCAGGGCATTCATGGCGATATCGATGGCCAGGCCGAACAGGCCGATGGTGAACATGCCGGCGATAATCTTGTCGGACCAGAAGTACTCGCGCGCTTCCAGGATGCGGAAGCCGAGGCCGCTATTCACGGCGATCATCTCGGCCACGATCACGACGATGAAGGCCGTGCCCATGCCGATGCGCGCGCCGGCCAGGATATACGGCGTGGCCGCCGGCAGGATGACGCGGCGGAACATGGTCATCTGGCTGGCGCCGAGGTTGCGCGCGGCACGGATGTAGATGCCGTCGACCTGGCGCACGCCGGCGATGGTATTCATCAGCACGGGGAAGAAGGAACCGATGCTGATCAGGAAGAAGGCGGGCGGGTTGCCCAGGCCGAACCACAGAATCGCCAGCGGAATGTAGGCGATCGGTGGAATCGGGCGCAGCACCTGCACCAGCGGGTCGAACAGTTTATAGATGGTCTTGTTGGTGCCCATCAGCAGGCCCAGCGGCAAGGCCAGGCCGGCGCCGATGGCAAAGCCGCCCAGCACGCGCGACAGGCTGGCCCAGGCGTCGTGCGGCAGTTCGCCCGAGAACATCCACACCAGGTAATTGCCCGCTTCGGGCGTGTAGGCTTCCATGGGGATCAGGTATTCATACCATTTCACCACCACGGCCACGGGCGAGGGCAGGATCTGCGGGTTGATCCAGCCAAACGTCGACATGGCTTGCCACAACAGCAGCACGGCGACGGGCACGGCGGCGCCGTGCGCGAAGCGTTTCATCATTTGAATATTCATCGTGACACTTTCAGATTAGCGAGGTGCGTAGGACTTCTTGGCTTTTTCCAGCAGGTCCAGCTTGACCCAATCCTTGGCGACAGGCGCTTTGGCCATGCGGCCCACGCCGAACTTCACCATGTAGTCGGTGGTCAGCTGCACGTGGCTTTGTGTGATGTCTTCCGTGAAGATGGCATTGTCGATGGCATCGCGGTAATCCTCGGTGGTGATCTGGTTCTTGAACATCGATTCGCGCACGTATTTTTCCGCCAGTTTCGGGTCGGCCAGGAAGGCGCGCGTGGCAGCGACGAAGCAATCCATGAAGCGCTGGGCCACGGCCGGCTTTTCCTTGTACATTTTTTCCGTCATCACGAGCGCGCGCACGGGCTCGCCCAGCGGCGTGTCGTAAGGCTTGAGGATGGCCGCGCCGTATTTCTTGTGGATCGCCTGGGTCGAGTACGGCTCGGACTGGCTCATGACGTCGATATCCTTGGTCAGGAGCGCCTGGTTCAAGTCAGGGTAGCCCATGTACAGGATCTGCACGTCCTTGCCCGGCTTGTCGGACCAGGTCAGCTTGGCCTTGGTCAGTTCGGCAAACAGCAGGATTTCCTGCGGGCCGCCGCGCGTGACGCCGACTTTCTTGCCTTTCAGGTCGGCGATGCCCTTGATGTTCAGGTCGGGACGGCCGACGATCTGCACGCCGCCCTTGGCGAAGCCGCCCACCAGGTACACGGGCAAGCCCGTGGCGCGGCCCGTGATGGCCGCTTCCAGCGCGCTGGCGGACACGTCGATTTCGCCGGCGATCATGGCCGGCACGATGTCGAGGCCCTTGGCGAAGATGCGTTCTTCAATTTTCAGGTCGTATTTCGGCGCGATTTCCTTCATGTAGGCGACGGCGCCGTAATGGGCGAATTTCAGGTTGCCCAGGCGTACGGTATCGGCTGCGTGGACGGCCAGCGGGAATTGCGCGGCCAGTGCGACGGCGACGGCCAGTGCCTTGGTGTTCAGGAAGGACGAGATGCGGAAGGTGCGTGCCATGCTGTTGTCTCCAAAAGGTAGATGGTTTTATATAGTGGGTCAGGCTGCCGCTCTGATGGCGGTTATGAAAATATAAAAGCATCTTCCGTGCCAGTGGAGCGCATTTTGGCGTTTATTGCAAGTGATTGTTTATAAAGGTTTAATTTGGATCTATTGAAAATAGGAAATGGCGAGATTCCGCCTTTCCGCACGGGGAGGGGAAAGGCTGTGCGGATTGCCGCATTTTTGGCGGACGGGTCCGCTGTCCGCTTGCGGGTTCATTGCAGGTGAACCTTCATGGCGTGGCCGACTCCAATCGTAAAAAAACGCGTTGCAGACAGGCTGGCAACGCGTAACTCCCCCGTGGAGTAGGGGCGGCGCCGCGCGGGCGCCTGATCGATCGCCGTCCGGCGGCCTCGTCTTCAGGCTTTACTTCGGCGCCGTGGCGGGCGGCAGCGCGGGCGCGGTGGCCGGGTCGGTCAGCGGCGCAGGCGGCGTCGTGCTGCCTGGACCCGTCTCCGGCGTGGCTGGCATGACGGGCGCCGGCATCACTTGCGGGGTGGAAGCGGGATTGGGTGCCGTTTCGGGCAGGGGCGGCTCGGCCGGTTTTTTACAGGCGGACAGGCTGACAAGCAAGGCGGCGGCCAACAGGGCAGGTATTTTCATGATATTTCCTTTGCAAGAGTCGAAGGTGCGCGATGCGGGCGGCGGGCGCCGCGTGCGAAGCTTGAATTTATTGCAATGGTGGTTCCGCTTCTGTTCGCTATTTCACTTTGTGCCATGAATGGGAGCACAGAGCGGGAGTGCAGAGTTTTTAGATGTTTTTTTGAAATGCCATGAGAGAAAGAATTCAGTAGGGCAATATTTTTCACTTTCTTGCTTCTAATGTTCGTTAACGCACAGACCGTAGCCGCCGGCGCAGGCATTCTGTGTCCAGACGCTCAGGATTCGTGGTGTTCTGGTATAAAAATTGCCAAGAACTTAACAATCCGGGCTACCGGCAATCGTTTAAAAGGAGTATTCAAATGCATGCAATGACTCAGTCTCACGTGAAGAGCGAATTAAAGGCAGCGCACCAGGAACTTCGTAGCCCCGAAAAAGGCTCGCAAATGGTAGAACGCGCAGCACCCATCCCCCCGGAACGCATGAATCCAATTTCCATGGCACCGATCGAGCGCGTGCGTTCGACGTCGGCTACCTTGCGCCGCATCGAAAACATGCAAAAGCTGATCGGCGAATTGTCGCTGCACGAGATGCTGGCCGACGAAATCGCATGGTTCCTCAAGTTTTCGCCATCGGGCGCCCGCAAATACATCCGCGACCTGCGCGAAGCGGGCGTGATCGAACTGGCCCGCTATATCGAAGGCACCGCCACCTACCTGGGCAAGGCAGTGTACCAGCTGACGCCGGATCCTGAGCGCGTGCGCGCCTTCCTGGCCGCCATCGTTCAGCCAAAACGCGAAGGCGCGCCACCGCGCAAGGACCGTCCAGGCCTGCGCGAGCAAAGCATGGCAGGCAGCGGCCGTCACTTCCACATCCTGGCCGATGACACGCATTACGCCATCCGCGTCAACCGCGGTCCCGTGACGCGCGATCCCCTGGTTGCCGCTCTGTTTGGTGCACCACAGCAAAAGGCCGCAGAATAACGCTTGACCAAACCTCGCGCGGCGTGCGGCCTGCGATGCTCACCGTACTAGAGTACGGTTGCGCTTCTTAGCCACAAATCATCGCCGCTCGCTACGGTTTTGTCAGGCGTTGGAACGTTGTAATGAAAGAATGAAAGCCGGGTTGCAACCCGGCTTTTGGCGTTGGAGCCGGCCCTTTGATCTTGGCGGATTGAAAAGATGTTAATCAACCCCATGTGGGCTGGACTGCCCGCCCGTCCCGATGCGGGGTTCATTCGAAGGAGCTTGTCCTTGTCTGCCTACGCCGCCTTGTTATCGTGTCCGCCCCTGCCTTGCCTGAAACGGGCCGCCGCATGAATCCGCTGCTGTGGATCGCCCTCGTCACGGCCGCCATCGTATTTTCACTGTGGTTTCCCCGCTGGCGCTTGAAGCGGGCCTTGGCGAAACCCTTGCCGGCGGAAGGCTTGGCTGTGCTGGAAAACAATATTCCCGTCTACCGGCATATGCCGGCGCCGCTGCAGGAGCAATTACGCCGTCTCGTCGTGCAATTCCTGTATCAAAAGAAATTCGTCGGTTGCGGCGGCCTGGAGATCACGGACGAGATGCGCTATACGATTGCCGGCCAGGCTTGCTTGCTGCTGCTGAACCGCCAGACGCAGGTGTATCCGGAACTCGACACCATCCTCGTGTATCCCACGGAATTCATCGTCACGCGCGATGAAGTGGGGCCGGGCGGCGTGGTGACGCCATCGGCGAATGGCTTGCTGGGCGAATCCTGGGGCGATGGCCGCGTGGTGCTGGCCTGGGACCACGTGCAGCGGGGCGCGGCCGACTGGAGCGATGGTCACAATGTCGTGCTGCATGAGTTTGCGCATCAGCTCGACAGCGAATCGGGCGCCGCGAATGGCGCGCCCTACCTGCCCAGCGTGTCGAGCTATCGCAGCTGGGCCACCGTGCTGTCGCGCGACTTCGACAACCTGCGCCACGATGCCATGGTCCAGCAGCAAAGCGTGATGGACCATTACGGCGCCACCAATCCCGCGGAATTCTTTGCCGTGGCCACGGAAACCTTCTTTGAAAAGCCGTACCAGATGGCCGAGCACCACGAGGAGCTGTACGCGCAATTCTTGCAGTACTACAAGGTCGACCCGCGCGACTGGATGGCGCCGCCCGTGGAAGCCGAGCACATGGCCCCGCCGTTCCCCAACTACGCGCCGCACTGGTAAGTTTGGCTTTAATTCAACAATATCAGCCCAGCAGCCGCTGTTTCAGCGCGGGATAGCTGCTGCGCGACACGGGGATGCCCGTGCTGGTCTGCGTGTCGAGCGCATATTTGCCGCCTGCCGCGATCTGCAGCCGCTTGAAACCCAGGCTGTTGACGATGTAGGAGCGGTGCACGCGCAGGAAGTGGGGCGGCAGCAGGGCCATGAGCTTGTCGATAGGCAAGTCATGAAAACACTGTTCGCCGTTGCGCAGCACGATATTGCTGTAGTGGCCATCGGCTTGCACGTGGTCGATGTCGGCCATGGCGATCCATTCCAGGGAACCGCGCTTCTTGACGGCCAGCGAGGCCGCCTCCGTGTGCCTTCCCGTATAGCGTTGCAGCGCCTTGTGCAGGCGTTCGCGGCTGAAAGGCTTGGCAACGAAGTCGAGCACGCCAAATTCGAACGCCGTGATCGAGCGTTCCGCGTGGGCCGAGACGATGATGGTCTGGAACGAAGCATTTTGGGCCAGGCGCAGCAGGTCATAGCCGTCCGCGCCATGCAGGTTCAAGTCCAGCAGCAGCAAGTCGATCCGGTCTTGCCCCTGCTCTTGCGCCAGGGCGGCCAGGGCTTGCGGCACATTGTCATGCAGCGCCAGCGCCGTCAGGCGCGCGCCGAAATGCGCGCGCACCTCGCGTTCGAGGCCTTGCGCGATCAGCGGTTCATCTTCCAGTATCAACACATTCATGGCGCCGCCGGCAAGGTAAAGGTGAGGCGCCAGCCCGTTGGCTGCTGTTCGCTCGCATAGCGGGCCATATCGCCGAACACGGCGTGCAGGCTGGCGCGGATGTATTGTTCGCCCACGCCGCCGCCCGCGTGCGGGCGCGCCTCGCCTGCGGGCAGGGCCAGGGTAAGCACATGCGTTTGCGCATGTTGTGCGATGCGCAGGACAAACAGGGCGCCGTGGCGGTAGCGGTTGTGGCTGAACGCATTTTCCAGTGCCGTCAGCAACATGGCGGGCGGCACGGTGATGCCCGCCGCCTCGCCATCGAGTTGCAGGCTGCACGGCTGCTGCAGCCGCGTGCCCATGATGCTCAGGTAATTCGCGCACAGGGCCAGTTCCTGCGTCAGGGCAATGCTGGGCTGCTGCGCGAATTCGTTGAGCATGCGCAGCTCGGCGCCCAGCGCCTCGATGAAGGTTTCGGCTGACTGCGGCGATTGTGCGTTGAGTTCGCTGATCAGACTGAGGGAATTCATCAGGAAATGCGGTTGCATGCTTTTACGCAGGAGCTGGTTTTCCAGCTGCTGGGCGCGTGCCGCCTTGCTGCGCTCGCGCAGCAGCTGGGCCAGCAATTGCGCGCACAGGGGCAGCAGCAGGAAGCACACGACGAGGGCGAAGCCGCCTTCGGCAAACTGGCTGCCCGTCAGCAGGAACAGCGCGCACGAGGCCAGCGCGATCAAGGTGCCGCCGCGGCTGCCCGGCAGGCGGCGCCACAGGGCGCCCAAGTTGAGCGCCAGGCTCGCTGCCAGGCCCGTCAGAAACATCAGCCAGCAGCGCGCGTCGAAATGCACGTGCAGCGCGCCGGCCAGCGCGATGCCCGCCAGCAGCACTGCCGCCGCCAGCGGCCAGCGCGGCAGGCGGTAAGCCGTATAAAAATACAGGGGCAGCAAGGCGGAAAACAGCCACGTCAGGGCGCTGACGGCATACAGGCGCGGCATGTGCCAGGGATAGGCATAGCCGGTCAAGCTGCGCCAGAGTTCCACCACCAGTAGCAGCGCCGCCACCAGGCACAGCGCGGCAAACATGGCCCAGTGACGCTGCCGCTGGTACAGCGCCGTGAGGGCCAGGAAGAGCGCTGCGACGGCGCCCAGCGCCCCGGCCAGGAGCAGTGGCGGCAGCCGGTACCAGGCCAGGCCCGCGCGGTAGTCTTGCCGGTCGACCAGGTACAGCGCATAAAATGGCGACGCCAGGTGGGCCGGCACGTGCTGCGTCGACAGCAGCAGGCGCAGGTGGTGCTTGCCCATGGCCAATTGTTGTGGCGTCAGGTGGATGGCGAAATCGATGTCGCCCGCGCGTTCCCCGCTGGCCTGGCGGGCCGGCTGGCCATTGCTGCCGATCAAGACACCATCGAGCCACAGTTCGCTGGAAGCCAGCGCCGACAGCACCAGCAACTGCGTCGACGACGGCGTGGCGGTCAGGTTGACCTCGCGCTCCACGCACAGTAACAGGCCCGGCTGGACCAGCTGCTGCAGCGAGGCGGGTGCGGACGGGGTGTTGCCGCAGGTGCGCCAGCCTTCGTCCAGCCAGAGCGGATGCATGGCGCAGGCGAAAGAGGGCACGGCCAGGCAGCAAGCAAGGCAGTACCGCAGCAGGGAGCGGAAGAAGGAGGGCATGGCGGGCATTGTAGCTGCTCATGTGCTACCCCTTTGCAACATTTTCATCAACGCCGGTGCCGTTCGTGCGGGCTGCGTGCATTTCGTGCACGGCCCGCCAACGGTGTGTGAAAGACATTTACCATGCATCAGCGCCGTGCTGTGCACACGGCCCTCACCATGGAATCATGACTATGCAAAGCAGCAAATACTACGGTTTCGCCGGCGCGCTGGCGCTGTTCTGCGGCATGGCGCAAGCCGCCTCCGCTCCCTCCGCTGGGCTGGCCGCGCGCCTGGCGGATTTCGATGGCTGGGCGGCCCGGCGCATGGGCGCGGAACGCATTCCGGGCGTGACCGTCGGTTTCAGCCAGGGCGACGTGGAATGGGTGAAGGGTTACGGTTATGCCGATCTGGAAAACCGCGTGCCGGCCACGGCCCAGTCCAGCTACCGGCTGGCGTCCGTCACCAAGCCCATGACGGCGGTGGCCATTTTGCAACTGGTGGAACAGGGCAAGATCGACCTGGATGTACCCGTGCAAACCTATGTGCCGTATTTCCCCGTCAAGCCGTTTCCCGTGACGGTGCGCCAGCTGCTGGGCCACCTGGGCGGCATCGACGCCTACCGCGACAGCAAAGTGGAACAGCATTTCAAGGAACACAAGGACACGCGCCAGTCCATCGCCGTCTTCGAACAGTTCGACCTGATCGCCGAACCGGGCACGCGCTTCCGCTACACCAGCTATGGCTACAACTTGCTGGGCGCCGTCATCGAGGGCGCTTCGGGCGAAAGCTATGGCGGCTACATGCGGCGCCACGTGTGGGGGCCGCTGGGCATGGACGCCACCGTGCTGGATGACCCGGACGCCGTGATCGCGCACCGCGTGCGCGGCTACCGGCTGGCCGGCAAGGAGTTGAAGAATTCCGAATTCGTCGACATCAGCAGCCGCTTTTCCGCCGGCGGCACGCGCGCCAGCGTGCCCGACATGCTGGCCTTCGGCCGGGGCGTCCACGACGGCAAGATCCTGTCGGCGGCCAGCGTGGCCGCCATGGTGCAGCCGATGGCCACGCGTGCGGGCCGCTTGACGAATTACGGCATGGGCTGGGAAATCCTGCCGACGGGCGGGCGCTACGCCATTGCCCACAGTGGCCAGCAGCCGGAAACCGTCACCTACCTGTACAGCTTTCCTTCGCGCAAGCTCACCATCGCCGTCGCCGCCAATCTCGAGCGCGTCAATCCCGAGGCCTTCGTGCAGCGCCTGTTCGAAGTGGTCACGGGCGAACCGTGGCAGCTGAACACGTATATTGCCGATGCGGGCGCACAGCGCGCTTACCGGGTGGCGCAAGGCATGTTCGAGGAAGGCAGGGCGCATGCCGAGCGCACGGATCAAGCATATGCCGATGCGGCCGCCACGCGCGAGGCATTTACGCAAATCAATCTGCAAGCGCTGGCGCCGGACGCCCAGGCGGCGCGCGCTTATATCGATGCGGCCCGCCATCCCGCAGGCGGCCGCGTGTTTCTCACGGCTGGCGCCAGCATGGCAAGGCAGCTGCGCGATGCCGGCATCGACCTGAATCAATACTCGCGCGGTGGCGCGCTGGCGTTTGCGCGCGACTATATCCTGTTGTCGCAAGGTACAAAGGCCGGTGCCTTGCCGCGCTTCGACGCCGCCTTCGAACAGGCCATCGTGGCCCTGGCGAGCAGCTGGGACCGCACGGCCGCCATCGCCTGGCCGGCCGCACCCGCCTCGGCATCCATCGCCGCCCTGGATAGCCAGCTGCGCACGGCCTTCCGCGGCCAGCGCGCCTATCCCGATTTCGTGCCCGAACTGCAGGAACTGGCGCAAGCGTCGTCCGCGCGCGGCGAGACGGATACGTCGCTGGCGGCCAGCCGCCTGGCCGTGGAGCTGTATCCGCTCAGCGACCGCGCGCATGCGCTGCAAGGCTTGACCTTGCTGCGCGCCGGCAAGACGGAGCCTGCCCTCGCCGCCCTGCGCCTGGCATTGGACCGCGACCCGCTGGGCGCGGCCAGTCCTGCGGCGCTGAACCTGGAAGCCTACCGTTTGAAAGGTGGCGGCGCCGTGTCGCAAGGCATGGCCGTGCTGCAGGCGGCCGTCAGCCTGCATCCGCGCGACGCGAATCTGCAGGACAGCCTGGCCGAGTTTTATGTGGAGCAAGGCTTGCGCCCGCAGGCGGTGGCCGCCTATCGCCAGGCGCTGCAGCTCGACCCCCGCTATCCGGGTGCCGTGGGGGCAAAAGCGGCGATCATTCGCTTGGGCGGCGAGACGAAGGCGCTGGCGCCTTAGTTGATGTCTTCGCTGATGCCTTAGATGAATTCTGCATAAACATGGGTGAAAAGATTCCTTTTTGGAAATAAGCGTGCCGCGGTCTAATGGCGGCATTCATTATTCACCAGAGGAATTCCATGCAGACCCGTCTTCACTTCGCCGCGCTTCTTTTCACCTCCATCGCCTTCACCCAGGTGGCGCAAGCGGACCAGTTGGCCAGTATCAAGGCGAAGGGCGAGCTGGTCTGCGGCACTCTGGGCACGGATGAACCGAACAGTTTTATCGACGCCAAATCGCGCCAGCTGGTCGGCTATGAAGTGGACCTGTGCCGCGCCATCGCCCAGGGCCTGGGCGTCAAACCGGTGATCAAGCAGCTGGCCGTGGCCGCCCGCATTCCTGAGTTGCAGCAGGGCCGCATCGATATCCTGACGGCATCGCTGACGCACAACAAGGAACGCGAAGCGCTGATCGATTTTTCCCTGTCCACGTTTTACACGGGCCAGCGCGTGCTGGTCAAAAAAAGCAGCAATATCACGACGGTTGCTGGCCTGGCCGGCAAGAAAGTGCTGACCGTCAAGGGCGGCACGCAGGAACCGAATATCCGCAAGGCCGTGCCTGGTGTGGATGTGGTGACGTTCGAGACGGCGGGCCAGGCTTACTTGGGCTTGCAGCAGGGCAAGGGCGTCGGCTATGTCGATGATGAAGTCTCCTTGCTGAATAACTACGCCAAGCTGGGCGCCGCGCAAAAGGATTACATTGTGCTGCCGCAAAACATCAGCCAGGAAGTGTTTGCCTTCGGCATCCGCAAGGGCGAGACGGGCGTGAAAACAGCCGTCGACCAGGTGCTGCGCGGCCTGGAAAAGTCGGGCGAGGCAGAAAAACTGTTCTTCAAATGGTATGGCCCGACGAGCAACGTGAAATTCCAGAAGCGCACATTTAAAATTGAATCGGACAAGATCGACGCCTAAGCAAACCTACTGCGCGGCTCGCTTTGCGGCCTGCGATGCTCACCGTGCTCCAGCACGGTTGCGCTTCTTAGCCGCAAATCACTGCCGCTCGCTACGGTTTTCTTAGGCATCAATGATATTTCACCATCATGCTCCAATTTGATCTGAACTTTTTGCTGGCCGGCGACTACCGCGACTGGTTGCTGTCCGGCCTGCTGTTGTCATTGCAACTGATGGGCATTACCTTGCTCTTTTCCCTGCCGCTGGCGTGCGGCGTGGCCATGCTGCGCCTGGCGCCGTCGCGCCTGCTCAACGGGCTGGGCGCCGCGTATGTCGAACTGATCCGCAACGTTCCCTTGCTGGCCCACTTCCTGTTCTGGTATTTCGGTGCGCCCGAACTGCTGCCCGACGCCTGGAAGGAGCGCTTGTATGCCGGCAATATCGAAGCCGTCAGCGCCGTCACGGCCCTGACTTTATATACGGCCGCCTACATGGCGGAAGACATCCGCAGCGGCATCCGCGCAATACCCGCCCAGCAATTCGAGGCGGGCCGGGCGCTGGGTTTCAGCTTTCTCGCCACCATGCGCCTGTGCATCGTGCCGCAGGCGCTGCGGCTGGCCGCGCCGCCGCTGTTGTCGCAAACCCTGAACCTGTGGCAAAACACCAGCATCGCCACCGTCATCGGCGTGGCCGAGCTGATGTACCAGACGCAGCGCGTGGAAGCGGCCTCGTTCCGCAGCGTGGAAGCGTTCGTCTTCGCCAGCGCGGCGTATCTTGCCGTTTCGCTGGCGATCGCGGGCCTGGCGGCCTTGCTGCAAAAGAAGGTGTCCTGATGCTGGAACTGATCCACGATTATTGGCTGTATTTCCTCGTCGGCCGCTATCCCGAGGGACCGCTGGGGGGCCTCGCGCTGACGGTGCTGCTGGCCAGCCTGGCGCTGGTGCTCAGCTTGCCGTTCGGCTTGCTGCTGGGGCTGGCGCGCCTGAGTCCCTGGCGGCTGCTGCGCTGGCCCGTCGCCGCGCTGATCCACGTGGTGCGGGGCATTCCCTTGCTGCTGGTGATCTTCTGGGCATATTTCTTCCTGCCCAGCATCACGGGTCACGAAAGCGGACAGTTCGGCACCATGCTGGCGGCCCTCGTCATCTTTGACGGCATTTATCTGGCGGAAATCGTGCGCGCCGGCGTGCAAGCCGTGCCCAAGGGGCAAGTGGAGGCGGCCCGTTCCCTGGGCTTGACATACCTCGACAGCATGTGCCAGGTCGTCCTGCCGCAGGCGCTGCGCCACATGCTGCCGTCATTGGTCAACCAGTTCGTCTCGACCATCAAGGAAACCTCGCTGGGATACATCATCGGCCTGGCCGAAGTGTCGTTCATCGCTTCGCAAGTGAACGGCCTGGTGCTGACGAAACCCGTGCAAGTGTATTTCCTGCTGGGCATGACCTATTTTGTCTTGTGTTTCAGCCTGTCGCGCGCGGCCTTCTGGCTCGAGCGGCGCCAGGCGCGTCTCTTGAAAGCGGCTGCATGATCACCTTTGACAACGTCAACAAATACTATGGCGACTATCACGCCTTGAACGGCATCAATGAGCAAGTCGCCAAGGGCGAGGTGCTGGTCGTGTGCGGGCCGTCCGGCTCCGGCAAGTCGACCCTGATCCGCACCATCAACCGTCTGGAACCGATCGCTTCGGGCCGCATCACGGTGGCGGGCCAGGACATTTATGCGCCGGGGCTGGACGTGAATGCCTTCCGTTCGCATATCGGATTTGTTTTCCAGCAATTCAACCTGTTTCCCCATCTTTCCGTGCTGGACAATTGCGCGCTGGCGCCGCAGCGCTTGCGCGGCTTGACCCGGCGCGAAGCGGAAGAGCGGGCGCTGGCCCTGCTGGAACGGGTGGGTCTGGCGCACAAGGCGCGCGCCATGCCGTCAGCCCTGTCGGGCGGGCAGCAACAGCGGGTGGCCATCGCCCGAGCGCTGGCCATGCAGCCGCCGCTGATGCTGTTCGACGAACCTACCAGCGCGCTGGACCCGGAAATGGTGGGCGAGGTGCTGCAAGTGATGCGCGACCTGGCGCAGGGCGGCATGACGATGGTGTGCGTGACGCATGAAATGGGTTTTGCGCGCGAAGTGGCGGACCGGGTCTGGTTCATGGACCATGGGCAAGTGCTGGAACGGGCCACGCCCGACGAATTCTTTGCGCGGCCGCAACATGCGCGCGCACAGCAATTCCTGTCTGATATCCGCAGCCCCTTCAGCGCGTCTGCTTGAGTGAGCATATGATTGGGCATGGGAGTAAGCGGCTGTGTGCGTAAGCGAACGGTATCCTGGCGTTGTCTGGCGCACGCTATCGAGGCGGCGCATGGTGCGCCAGCAGCAGCCGACGAGGAGGGCCGTATCATGTCACGCATCATCGCAGGTCATTTTCAGTTGCAGGAGCAGATCGACGTCGCGCGCGCCGCGCTGAACCAGGCGGGCTTTTCCGATAGTCGCATCAGCGCTTTCTTTGTCAACCAGCCGGGGCAGCATGATCTGCATGCGCTTGGCGGCGACCGCGACATGTCGCCGGGGGCGAAGGAAACGCCGGAGGGCGTGGTGGAAGGCGTGGCCGTCGGGGCCGCCGTGGGCGCGGGCATCGGCGCGGTCACCACCCTGGCGACGGGGCCGCTGGGCCCGGTGGTGGGGGCGCTGGTGGGCGCCCACGTGGGTTCGCTCTACAGTTTCAATAAGATGAAGGACGCGGGCGAAGCCGAAAAGAATGGCGAAAGCAATGGCGAAAACCGCCGCCAGCCACGGCATCCGGGCATGCTGATCGCCGTGGCGCTGGGCGGCCTCGACGAGCGTGAACGGGCGCTCGAGGCGCTGCACCGGCTCGGCGCCGAGCATATCGAGGAAGCGGAAGGCACGATCGCCAATGGCGACTGGCATGATTTCGATCCGCTCAGCATTCCCGTGCTGGTGGCGTGAATCGGCGCGCCAGCCGTGCAATATGCATAAATGCCGCGCTGCATGAAATTTAGGTATGATCCTTGTTAGTATTCGTAATTATTGGTAAACAATGCCGACAGGGATAGTTTCCGCGCGCCCGAAGTGACACTGGACCAAGGTGACTGCCTGTAGTACTTGCCTCGCATGCTAACGAGTATGGATAGGAGGTCGCGTCATGACACAGGCATGGTTCATTCTGACACGGGCCGATGGGCGCGACATCTGTGCGCCCTCGCCGGCACAGTTGGCCGATGCGCTGGCCGAGGTCTACCGCGGTGGCGGCGTCGCGCCGGACGGCAGCCCGGCCGCCGTCCTGTTGCGCTTTGGCTACGACGATGGCTTGATGTATCAGGTCGAAGTCGCTAGCGGAGGCGAAGTCACTTTCGAGGAATGGTCGGACCGCGATTGCGAAATCGCCCTCGCCAGTCCGCGCCACATGTCGGCCCTGCCGCAGGGCGACGCCCTGCAGCTGTGGCAGTGGCTGGCGCAGCGCCAGGTGGCGAAGATCCGCAGCCTGCCATGGCAGGGCGGCTAGCCCGCCGCTTTCACTCGTCCCTAGTGCGCCATCAGCACGGGAATGGTCATGCTTTGCAGGATCGTGCGCGTGACGCCGCCGAGAATGGTTTCGCGCAGGCGCGAATGGCCATACGCTCCCATCACCAGCAAGTCGGCCGACAGGTCGGCTGCCTGCGACAGCAGCGCTTCGCCGATATCGCCGCGCCGCACGCCCCCGCCATCGAGCAAATGCAGCCGTGCTTCCACGCCGTGTCGCGCCAGGTAGTGCGTCAGTTCCGCGCCCGGCTGTTCGCCATGTTCGGCCGCGTGCACCTGGGCATCGAAGATGGCCACGTGGACTTGTCCGGCGCGTTGCAGCAGGGGCAGGGCGGCGCTCACGGCGCGGCTCGCTTCCTTGCTGGCATTCCAGGAAATGAGCACATTGCGCGCCGCTGCCGGCGGCGCCAGCAGGGGTAGCGGCGGCGCATACGGCACGATCAGCACGGGACGGCCCGAATGCAGCAGCACATAGGCGGGAAAGTCGCGCATCACGGACGGCGATTTATCCTTGGCATTGTATTGGCTGATGACGACCAGGTCAGCATAGCGGGCCAGCAGGCTGATGCCGCCCGCCGCCTCGTCGTCGAGCACGCGCTGCTCGAACGAGGCGACGCCGGCCGCGCGCACCTGCGCCTCGAAACCGTCGAGGGCGCGCGTCGCCCGTTCCCGCAGGAAATTCAAATGCAAGCTCAGGTTCGGATCCGCATCGAGGTCGGGCTGGTTCTGGTACAGCAGGCGCGACACGCCCGTCAGCGCCACGCCCGTCAGGTGGCCGCCGCACGCCTGGGCGATGCTGGCCGCCGCTTCGATGCGGGCGGCGCGCCCGGCGCTGTCGTCGATGTGGAGCAATACGGTCTTGTACGTCATGGCCTGTCCTCTCGCTGTGCAGTAGGGATCATTCTGGCACAGTCCGGGGTGCCGGCCGCGCACGACTGCGGCCGGCGCTTGCCGCCTCAGCTCATGGCGATGATGATGATGTCGGCGTCGCAGTTACGGTAGTGAATCACGATGACGATGATGCGCCGCAATTGCGCCGCCTTTTGCGCCACCTCCGCCATGGCGCGGCTGGCGCGGTTCTTCATCGTCACCTGCACTTGCGAGGCATCGCTGACGGGGATGCCCATGGCTTTCAGCGCCGCTTTCGGATTGGCCATCAGGGCCAGCGCATGCTGTGGATCGAGCTCCGCCTGATGCACCGATTCCACGTCGCTCATGCCGGGATTGATGTCGTTGAACAAGTCCCTCAATGCTTCTGTGTCGTCCTGGATTTCCATCGCGTTCTCCATGTGAGTCTTACCTTCAAGCAAAGTCTGCACGGCTTGCCTGTCGAGGTGCCATCACCTCACGGATGAGTATAATTTTGACAATTTTTCATGCATGGATGCAGCGCAGGCAGACGCTGCTAGATGCGGGCTCAGCCTTTGATATGGCGCAATGCCGCTTTCAAAAGTGCCACTTACACTTGATCCCACGCAGAACAACCATAACAAGCGGGAGAGACAGCAATGAATGAGCAAAAAGTAGCGCTGGTCACGGGTGGCATGGGCGGCCTGGGCACGGCCTTGTGCCGCCGCCTGCATGCGGCGGGCTTTGCCGTCGTGGCGGCGCATACGCCGGGCAATGCCCGCGTGGAAAGCTGGCTCGACAAGCAGCGGTCACAGCAGTATTATTTTCACCCGCTGGCCCTCGATGTGGGCGATTTCGATGCCTGCAGCGAGGCCGTGGCAAGCGTGCTGGCGCAGTTCGGCCGCATTGACGTGCTGGTCAATAACGCCGGCATCACGCGCGACCAGAGCATGCGCAAGATGGAATTGCCGCACTGGGCCGAGGTCATGCGCACCAATCTCGACAGCCTGTTCAACATGAGCAAGCAGGTGCTCGAGCCGATGCTGGCTAATCGCTGGGGCCGCATCATCAATATCTCGTCCGTCAACGGCCAGAAGGGCGCGTTTGGCCAGTGCAACTACGCGGCGGCCAAGGCGGGCGTGCATGGCTTCAGCAAGGCGCTGGCGCTGGAAGTGGCGCGCCATGGCATCACCGTCAACACGGTGTCGCCCGGCTATCTGCGCACGCAGATGGTGACGGCCGTGCCGACCGAGATCCTGGAAACGAAGATATTGCCGCAGATTCCCCTGGGCCGATTGGGCGAACCGGACGAGGTGGCGGCCCTGGTCGCTTATCTGGCGTCCGACGAGGCGGCCTTCGTCACGGGCGCGAATATCGCCATCAATGGTGGACAGCACATGAGTTGATCCCGCGTGCAGCTGGATACGTGAAGCAGGGCAATGGCAGTAGAGGAGACCCGTCCATCCAGCCGGCGCACAGACGCTGGCGGGGGCGGCTGGCAGCATGGTCGTCACGCTGGAAAACAGGGGGCAGGGCAGCGATGCCTTGCCCTTTGTCGTGGCGCAGCCGTCATGGCACTGCCACGCTACTCAGCGCTGGGTTTTTTCCAGCCGCGTCTGGCAATCGATGCACAGGCGCGCTTCGGGGCGCGCGTTCAGGCGCGACAGGCCGATGGCTTCGCCGCAGTTGTCGCACAGGCCGTAGCTGCCGTCGGCAAACTTGGCCAGCGCGTGCTTGATGATGGCCAGCTGCGCCAGGTTGTGTTCGGCCGCTTCGCTGACGAGGGCGTTCAAGGTGCGCACGCTGGCGTTGTCGGCCGGCGAGGCTTCGATTTCATTGAGCAGCGAGGCGCGCGCGTCCGCTTCCGCCGTTTCATTCTCGATCTGTTCCAGCAACGCCAGCTTGCGTTGCTCCAGCACGCCCTGCAGACGCTGCAGCTGGTCTTGCGGCAATCCATTCATGGTTGTCACCCGGTAGAGGTTACTTCCATCATGGTAGTCCAAGATTGGCGACTCTGCTTGCGCTACCACCCGCGCCGCGTTTGACGCGGCGCAGGCTGGCAGCGGCCGTTCTATGCTGGTTCCTTGAGGCAGTTGACCATCCAGGCCACGCCGAACTGGTCTTTCAGCATGCCGAAGCGTTTGGCCCAGAACGTTACTTCCAGGGGCATCTGGATGTTGCCGTCACGCGCCAGCGCGTCGAAGACCCGTTCCGCCTCTTCCGGCGTATCGACGGTCAGGCAGATCGCGCTGCCGCTCATGCCCTTGGCGCCATCTTCGCTGCAGCCGCCGTCCGAGCCCATCAGCATGGTGGGTCCCAGCTGCACGGAGCCGTGCATGATCTTGTCATACCAGTCTTCCTTGACCTGGTCCTGGCCCGGGCTGCCCCGATACGGCATCAGGCACAGGTCCGTGCCATGCAGGTGCTGGCGGTAGTATTCCAGCGCTTGCGCGCAGTTTCCATTGAATTGCAAATACGGTTCGATACGCATGTTGGTCTCCTCTGGTCATCGCCCCGCAGGCACGATTGCCAGGCGGGGCCGTCCCAGTATAGGCGCTTGCCGGCCGATTTCAATCAGTCCGGCGCCATCTCTTGCAGCCGCTCACGCACCCTGCCCAGAGTGGCGAGGATGCGCTCGGGGTTGCCGGCGAGGACGGCGCTGCCCAGGTGCAACAAGCTCGTCGCCAGGCTGATCCAGTGCCGCACGTCGTCGTTGCGGGCGATGCGCAGGCGCACCGTGTCGAGCAGGCCGCTGAGCTGGCGCTGCGCCGTTTCCAGGCCCGCCACGGTGTGTCCTGCGGCATCTGCATACAGCTGGTTGGCTTGCTGGCGCAAGGCCACTTCCAGGGCGAAGACGGCTTGCGCCTGGCTGTGGCTGATGCCATTGGCGCCCTGGCTGGCGCGCTTGCGGATGGCGCGCATGACGGCGCCGTGCAAGGTGACGGCCGCCTGCGACAGGCTGTCGGCCAGTTGCTCGACGCGCATGGCGCTGCTGAGAGCCGCTTCGCGGCGTTCGCTGCTGCTGCCTACCGATCCGTCCATCTTGCCTCCGTGGTGGTGAGGGTGGCAGCGAGCTGCGCGTGTTCGCGACCCAGTGCCGCCAGTTGCCGGCGCGCCAGGGTATGGCGCAGGCCAACCAGGCGGTATTCCTCGGTTTTGCTTTGCTGCATGTTTTTCGCCAGCACGGCCAGCAGGCGCTGCTGCGGCGTGTCCGCATAGGCGATTTCCACGTCAAGCAAGCCGAGCACCATGTCGCGCTCGTTATCGCCGCTTTTGTCGTACAGCGCCAGCAAGCTGTCGAGCGCGGCCAGCAGGGCTTGCAGCGGCGCGTCACCCTCGTGCAGCACTTGCGCCAGGTGCGCCTGCTGGCTGGCCGCGCCGCCCAGGCGCGACAGTTGCTGCAGCAGCAAGGTATAGGCGCTGACATGGCGGTCGTCGATGCCGCTGCCTGGCCAGGCGCGGATGGCGGCGCCGGCGCCGGCCAGTTCGGACTGCACGTCATACGCATCGGCATCGGCCATCCGGCCCAGCGCCTGCAGGTACAGGCGCACGGCCTGCGCCAGGCGCGCGACATCGGCCTGCGCGGCGCGGCGCTGCACATCGAGCAGGCGTTCGCGCGCATCTTCGGCCGGCGACAGATAGGGGCGGGCGCGCTGGTAAGTGTCCACGTGGCGCTGCGACAGTTCGTTGAAGGCGGTCAGGGCATCGGTGCCGGCGGCCAGCGCGCGCACTTGCGCCAGCTCGGGGCGCGAAGTGGTGCAGCTGCACAGCACGGCAGCCAGGAAGAGGTTCAGGTACAGCTTCAGGCAAAGGGCGCGGCGATGGCGGGCGGGCAGGGTGGACACGGCACCTCTCGACAGGAAATACTGTATGGAAAGGTATTGTCGTGCCGGCCTGCGCCGGCCGCCTTGTGCGGGCGCAAGCGCGCTGCGATCAGGCGCCCAGCGTGCCCGCTGTGCCCGTCAATTGCTCGCGCCAGCCCAGTCCCGCGACGGTATCGCTGGCGGGGCGGTATTCGCAGCCGACCCAGCCTGCGTAGCCGACCTGGTCGAGCAGCTTGAACACATGGCGGTAGTTGATCTCGCCCGTGCCCGGTTCGTGGCGGCCCGGCGTATCGGCGATCTGGATGTGGCGGATCAGGGGCAGCATGGCGCGGATGGTGTTGCTCAGCTCGCCCTCCATGCGCTGCATGTGATAAACGTCGTATTGCAGGAAGATATTGCTGCGCTGGCAGTCGGCGATGATGTCGGCCGCCTGCTGGCTATGGTTCAGAAAGTAACCGGGCATGTCGTAGCGGTTGATGGGCTCGATCAGCACGTTGATGCCATGCGGACGGCAGGCGTCGGCCGCAAATTGCAGGTTGCCGATCAGGCTTTGCCGCGCCCGCTCCAAGCTCATGCCGGGCGGCACGATGCCGGCCATGCAGTGCAACTGCTTCGCCCCGAGCGCCAGCGCATAGTTGAGCGCCAGTTGCACGTTGCCGCGGAATTCCTCGCCCCGGCGCGGATCGCAGGCAATGCCCCGCTCGCCGTGCTCCCAGTCGCCTGGCGGGAAGTTGAAGACGGCCAGCTGCAGCTGGTGGCGTTCCAGCCGCATGGCGATCTGCCGCGCCTCGACGGCATAGGGGAACAGGAATTCGACGGCATCGAAGCCCGCTTCCCTGGCGGCGGCAAAGCGGTCGAGGAAGGGCAGTTCGGTAAACATCATGCTGAGGTTGGCAGCGAAGTTCGGCATGGCAGCACGCAGGTGAGGACGATGGATACTATCCTAGCCCAAATCGGCAAATGGTGGCGTGCATGAAAAAACCGTTCCAGAAGCAAGTCCTGGAACGGTTTTTATCGTCTTTTTGATAAAGACAAATGCTGCCTGAAAGCGTAGCGAGCGGGAGTGATATTGCGTCGAGTCGCGCAGCCGTACAAGAGTACGGCGAGCAACGCAAACGCAATAGCGCCCCGCGCAGTAGCTTTCAGGCCGCGTTTTAGCGGCCGCGGCCGCCGGAACGGTGGTTCGCTGCCGAACGTGGCGCATTGCCCGAACGGTTGCCGCCGCCACCGCCGCCCGATGGGCCGGCGCTGCGTGGCTTGGCGCCGCTGCCGCCGGTTTTCACGCGCACGACGGCGCCGGCTGGCGCGCGGCTGTTGTTGCGGTGGCCGCCGGTGCCGCTGCGCAATTGCACAGGCTGGGCGCGGGCGTTCAGGTCGGGCTCGAAGCCCGGGATGACTTCGCGCGGCAGGGTTTGCTTGATCAGCTTTTCGATGTCTTTCAACATTTCGTGCTCATCCACGCAGACCAGCGACACGGCTTCGCCCTTGGCGCCGGCACGGCCCGTGCGGCCGATACGGTGCACATAGTCTTCCGGAATGTTCGGCAAGTCGTAGTTGACGACGTGCGGCAACTGGTCGATATCGATGCCGCGTGCGGCGATGTCGGTGGCGACCAGCACTTGCAAGGTGCCATCCTTGAACTCGGACAGCGCGCGCGTGCGTGCCGACTGGCTCTTGTTGCCGTGGATGGCCAGGGCGCCGATGCCGTCCGCGCCCAGTTGCTCGACCAGTTTATTGGCGCCATGCTTGGTGCGCGTAAATACCAGCACTTGCGTCCAGTTGTTCGACTTGATCAGGTAGGACAGCATCGGGTGCTTCTTGTCGCGGTCGACCGGATGGATCTTTTGCTTGATCACTTCGACGGTCGAATTGCGGCGCGCCACTTCGATCATGGCTGGCTTGTTCAGCAAGCCGTCGGCCAGGGCCTTGATCTCTTCCGAGAACGTGGCCGAGAACAGCAGGTTCTGGCGTTTTGGCGGCAGTACGGCCAGCACTTTCTTGATGTCGCGGATGAAGCCCATGTCCAGCATGCGGTCGGCTTCGTCCAGGATCAGGATTTCCACTTTCGACAGGTCGACGGTGCCCTGGCCCATATGGTCCAGCAAACGGCCCGGCGTGGCGACGAGGATGTCGACGCCATGCTTGAGCTGCTTGATTTGCGGGTTGATGCCGACGCCGCCGAAGATCACGGTCGAGTTCAATTTGGTGTACTTGCTGTAGGCGCGCACGCTTTCCTCGACCTGCGCGGCGAGTTCGCGCGTCGGGGCCAGGATCAGGGCGCGGATCGGGCGCGTCGAGGTGTTGCTGGTGATGGAAGCGCCATTGGCGTCCGTCGACAGGCGGTGCAGCACGGGCAGGGTAAAGCCGGCCGTCTTGCCGGTACCGGTTTGTGCACCGGCCAGCAAGTCGCCGCCAGCCAGCACGGCGGGAATCGCCTGCGACTGGATCGGGGTCGGCACGGTGTAGCCGTGTTCGGTAACGGCACGTACGATAGCGTCGGACAATCCGAGGGAGGAAAAGGACATGGTAACTTTATTGTGAGATCGGCCTGTCGCCATCGTGGGGCGCCAGTCGCAGGCAATCAGATTAGGGGTCGAAAGACAGCGGCAAGGGGACTGGTCATATGTGCCGCACACGCGAAGTATAACAGCCTGGCAAAAACGCGCCTGTTTTGTTTCAGCTTTGCAATGCCGCAAGTAAAGAAAAAGGGTGCCTAGTCGTCGATCTCGTCGACGGTGTAGCGCACTCCCTGCGCATCGAGCCAGGCGCGCAGGGCTTCAAGGCCGTGCCACGGGTCCGGTCGCAGGTGCTGGCATATATACAGGCCGGCGTCCGTCAGCCTGGCGTCCGTGTCCGGCATGGCGCCTGACGCCGGCGGCAGCGCCGCCAGCAGCGGTGCGATGTGCTGGCGCTGTTCCGGCGTCAGGCTGGCCGTGACCCTGAATTCAAATCCCATGTTTTCTCCTGGATGCGCGGGCTGCCGCCGCGGTTATTTTTCATCATCGAAAAAATCGAATATAACTTCGCATTCTTTCCGTTTTTGTTTTCAAAGTATCTCGTCCATACTGCATAGCACTGGCCCGGCACACACAGCGTGACGCAAGGGCAGGAGCAGAAACATCATGCAACGACATCTTTTTTATGTTCAATTATTTTCACTAAGGAAAACATCATGCCTATCGCCACCGCCCAAGCCGCACAAAAACTGCTGACCCCTAACGATCATACCCTGATCATGATCGACCACCAGTCACAGATGGCGTTCGCCACCCGTTCCATCGACCTGGCCCTGCTGCGCAACAATGCGGCCCTGGTGGCCAAGGCGGCGACGGAATTCAAGGTGCCGACGATCCTCACGACGGTGGCAGCCAAATCGTTCTCCGGCCCTATTTTTGACGAAATCCAGTCCGTCTTCCCGGAACAGGCGCCGATCGACCGCACCAGCATGAATACCTGGGAAGATGCGCGCATCGCCGACAAGGTGAATGGCTATGGCAAGGGCAAGATCGTGCTGGCCGGCCTGTGGACCTCCGTCTGCATCGTCGGCCCCGCGCTGTCGGCGCTGGAGCAGGGCTTCGAGGTCTACGTGATCGCCGACGCCAGCGGCGACGTCTCCGACGAAGCGCATGCGATGGCCATGCAGCGCATGATACAGGCGGGTGCGCAGCCGATGACGTCCGTGCAATACTTGCTGGAACTGCAGCGCGACTGGGCCCGTGGCGAGACCTACAACGAGACGGTGGCTACGGCCGTGGCGCACGGCGGCGGCTATGGCCTGGGCCTGATCTACGCCAAATCCATGTTCAACGCCAGCGAAGGCCATTGATTGTTCACTGACCCCGGTTCCGCCGCCTGCCGGCGGGACCGTGTTTTCACCTGATTCGGGAGTTCCCATGCACGCAAACACGATCTTGCTCAATGGCCGTTTCCATACGGTCGACAGGACGCAGCCGCTGGTGTCCGCCGTCGCCATCGCCGATGGCAAATTTCTCGCCGTGGGCGACGTTGAAGACGTGATGCGCCATCGCGGTCCGGCCACGCAGGTGATCGACCTGGCTGGCCGCACGGTGATTCCCGGCCTGAACGACTCGCACCTGCACCTGATCCGCGGCGGCTTGAACTACAACCTGGAATTGCGCTGGGAAGGCGTGCCTTCGCTGGCCGACGCCTTGCGCATGTTGAAAGAACAGGCGCTGCGCACGCCGAACCCGCAATGGGTGCGCGTGGTGGGCGGCTGGACGGAATTCCAGTTCGCGGAAAAGCGCATTCCCACGCTTGATGAAATCAACGCGGCCGCGCCGGACACACCCGTCTTCATCCTGCACCTGTATGACCGCGCCCTGCTGAACCGCGCCGCCCTGCGCGCCGTCGGCTACGACAAGAACACGCCGAACCCGCCGGGCGGCGAAATCGTGCGCGACGGGGCCGGCAACCCCACCGGCTTGCTGATCGCCCGCCCGAACGCCATGATCCTGTATGCGACCCTGGCGCAAGGCCCGAAGCTGCCGCTGGAATTGCAGGTGAACTCCACGCGCCAGTTCATGCGCGAGTTGAACCGGCTCGGCATCACCAGCGCCATCGACGCGGGCGGCGGCTTCCAGAATTATCCCGAGGATTACGCCGTCGTCGACGAACTGGCGCAAAAAGAGCAGCTGACCATCCGCATCGCCTACAACCTGTTTACGCAAAACAAGGGCGCGGAATTGCAGGACTTCCAGAAGTGGACGGGCATGATCAAGCCGGGCGACGGCACGGACTTTTACCGGCATAACGGCGCCGGCGAAATGCTGGTGTTTTCCGCCGCCGACTTCGAGGATTTCCTCGAACCGCGTCCCGAGCTGGCGGCCGGCATGGAAGACGAGCTGGAAAAGGTCGTGCGCCACCTGGTCGAGCAGCGCTGGCCGTTCCGCCTGCACGCCACCTATGACGAATCGATCAGCCGCATGCTCGACGTATTTGAAAAGGTCAACCGCGACACGCCGTTCGGCGGCCTGCACTGGCTGTTCGACCACGCGGAAACCATCAGCCCCCGTAATATCGACCGGGTCAGGGCGCTGGGCGGCGGCCTGGCCATCCAGCACCGCATGGCGTTCCAGGGCGAGTACTTCGTCGAACGCTATGGCGCCGATGCAGC
The DNA here is from genome assembly GCF_001758645.1 of Janthinobacterium sp. MP5059B. Lineage (NCBI taxonomy): Bacteria > Pseudomonadati > Pseudomonadota > Betaproteobacteria > Burkholderiales > Oxalobacteraceae > Janthinobacterium > Janthinobacterium sp. MP5059B. The sequence goes on from NZ_LRHX01000004.1 coordinate 112,822, forward strand.
CAAGGCCACGCCGCCCGTGCAGCGCATGCTGGACGCGGGCGTGCCCGTGGGCGGCGGCACGGATGCCACGCGGGTGGCCAGCTACAACCCGTGGACGGCACTGTACTGGCTGGTATCGGGGCGCACCGTGGGCGGCCTGGCCCTGACGGATGCGGCGGGCAGATTGTCGCGCGATACGGCGCTGGAACTGTGGACGGCGGGCAGCGCCTGGTTCTCGAGCGAGCAAGGCAAGAAGGGGCGCATCCGCGAGGGCATGCTGGCCGATTTGAGCGTGCTGTCGGCCGATTACTTCGCCGTGCCGGAAGAAGCGATCAAGTCCATCGAATCCGTGCTGACCATGGTGGGTGGCAAGATCGTCTACGGCCAGGCGGAATTTACCCATCTTGCGCCGCCCTTGATTCCCGTGCTGCCCGAATGGTCGCCCGTGCGCACGGTGCCGGGACACTACCGTCCCGTGGCCAGGCCGGCGCAAGCGCAAGCCATGCTGCCGCACCAGTGCGCGGGCGCCTGCGGCGTGCATGCGCATGCCCACGACCGGGCGCGCGCATCGGCCGTGCCGGTCAGCGATTTTTCCGGTTTCTGGGGCACCTTGGGCTGCAGCTGTTTCGCCTTTTAGCGGCTGGCCAGGCGTTATTTGGAAATGCGCAGGATGGCCGAGGCGAGCCGGGTGAAGCAGGGACTCAGGTCGCTGTCGCTGGCCGCATAGCAGTACAGGCCCACGGGTTCGGCCGGCTTGCGGCAAGTCGCTTTCGCATCGGTGGTATTGGCCAGGCAGCGCAGCAAGTCTTCGCCCAGCTCGTTGTCCGGCCCTTCCTTGGTTTTCAGCGATGCGCCCATGCCCAGGGTAAAGACGAAAATGCCTTCCTGGCGCGCCTTGGCCGCCATCGCTTCGACCAGGTTGCGTGAGGCGCGGTGCACATTCGTCCATTGCGCTTGCGCCGTCGCGGTGGAAGCGGTCACGACGCGTGGCGAGTTGGTGACGATGGGAAACTCGCGCAGCGCCGCGTCGTTGGCGTGGGCGGCGTCATTCGTCGCGTTATACCATGCGGGAAGCGCGGTGATCTGATTGGCGGCGCAATCGCCGTACTGGAGCGTGTCGCTCACTTTCATCCGGTACAGGCCCGCCAATGCGGGGTTTTGCAGTTTCGGAAAGGTGGCGAGGCCGCCTGCGTCCTTGCATTTGTTGTCCTTGTTGGGAAAGTACGAGGAAAATGCCGCCGGCGAGCCATCGGAGAAAAACACGATGACGCGCAGGCTGGAGCGGTTGACCTGCTCGATGTCGTTCAGCTGTTTGCGCGCCTGGAACATGCCGGCGGAGGAGTTGGTGCCGCCGACAAAGGCGAATTGATCGATCTTTCCACCTTTCATGGTCATGCCGCCGCGGTCGAAGCCGCGCTCGATCTGCCTGATCGGGACGTCGATTTGCGCTTCCGAGGCGAAGTGCAGCAAACCGACCCGGTCGACCGTGGCGTTGAACTTGTTCAGGAAGGACTTGCCCGCCGCCCGCACGGCGTCCGCATTGTGTTCCAGCGAACGCGACGTATCCATCACCAGCACCATGTCCAGGTCCTTGCGGATGGTTTGCGCGCTGGCGGCCACCTCCAGGGTCTTGAAGCCGAGTACGCCCATCAGCGAGACGGGCAGCGAGGCGCTGGCGGAGACGTCGATGGTGACGGTGCCCTTGTCGAACGTGACGTCGACGGGATGGAGGGTCGGCGTCGACAGCAGGAAGTGGTCCGGATAATTGACGTCAAAAAAATCCTTTGCCGACTGGCGCGCCCTGGTCCGCTGTTCTTCTTCCGAGTTGCCCGCAGTGACGCCGCGCGCCGCCGCCAGGCTGGCCGCGTCGACGGCCGCGTTGAGCTTGGCCTTGACGAAGTAGCCGAGGGCCGAATCGATGGCCAGGCCCACGGAGGCGATCAGGACGACGGCCGACAGCGCCACCATGACCAGTACTTGCCCGCCTTGCCGCTGGTGTGGAATGCGCATCAGAATACCGTCATCGAAGTCAGGTTGGGCGCCAGCACGGGCGTCGTGCTGTTGCCAAATTTCAATGTGCCGAACAGCATGTCGAAATTGTAGAAAGTTTCCACGGCGTAAATCAGGTCGCCATCGGCCAGCTGGCTCTGCATCAATGACACCGTGGGGGCGTATTCGTCCTTGGCGATGCCGGTGCACGTGCCATCGCGCCAGCTGCCGCATTGCCACACCTGGCTGGCGGGCAGGTAGCCGCTGGCCTTTGCGCCGGCGTCCCAGCGGTACTGTTCCAGCACTATATTGCGCAAGCCGCCCTTCGCCGTGTAGCCCATGATCTTGGTGATGTAGATCATGCCGCGCCCGTGCATGTCCAGCGGCGGCGTGCTGGCGGCCAGCGCATTCATGATGCCCTGGCTCGAGCCGCTCAGGTCGGACGTGGCGCGCGCGGACAGGTTGGCGCCTTCGCGGCTGATATTGAGCAGGATGGTCTTGGCCTGGATGGCGCGCGACAGGTCGACCAGCATGAACAGCAGCAAGGCCAGCAAGGGCAGCACGATGGCAAATTCGATGGCGGCGATGCCACGCGCGGCGCGGCGCGGAAAACGGAAGGGTGGCGCGCGCATCACAGGCCGCCAAAGCTTTCATTGCGCATGGTGGCCGCCACGACGAAATGCGCCTGGCCGTCGCGGAACAGGGCACGGATCATAGGCGTGGCAAACGCCCAGCGGCAATCGACGGAAATGACGACGATATCGCCGGCCTGGCCGAACATGGCGGCGCCCACCGCATCGCTGCCGTTGACGGAGATCACGGGGCTGACCTTGTCATACATGCCCATGGAGCTGTCGCGTATCTTTTGCATGACGGCGTGGTAGCGCTGCTGGTTGGCGCTGTCGGGGTCGAGGTCCCTGGCCCCCGTGACGGCATAGCGCGCCCCTTCGCGGACCGCATGCTGCATGGTCATATTGGCAAAATAAGCCATGCTCAATTCAATGATGCCGATTATCAGCATGAGAAAGACCGGTGTTATCAGGGCCAATTCGACCAGGGTGGTGCCAGCCTGTCCGCTGTGCTTGCGGAATATGCGGGAATCGGCCTGTTTTAAGCGCATGGGAATAATCCGGTTAAGTTCCGCGATGACGAATGTCGGGCGGATGGCATTGCGCCATTTGACTGGCAATTATTCTATATCGATTTTCAAGGGCGTGTCCGCCATTTAAATTATTACAGGTCAAGATAATCGCAATTAACTGCGTTATTTCAAACGTGCCGGCCCCGTCGCTACAGGGCCGGGAGTAATATGCGCGGGTATGAAAACAGGCCTGGTGTCAGGATTGTCCTGCGTGCAGGCAAGGACTTGTTTTGCAAGGTGATGCAACAAAAATGCTGCAATGTAAGCAACAGCAGCGGTGGCAGCAGCGATGGCGCGCCAGCGGCGCGTCCGCCCTGGCCACGCTGCCCATCCATCGGCACACGCCCGGCATGCGGCGACCGCTGCCGTGGGGCACGCACCGCGTTTGCGCGTGCCGGCCCAACGCCTCTTCCTTCGTGCCCCCATGACTTCTTCCCCCCGTGCGCGGCAGCAGAAGGCGCGCGCGGACCAGGCAGGCAACCCGATTCGGATCAACCACCTTCCCCCGAAGGGAGTGGGCTACAAGTAAAGAGGTAAAGCATGTCAACAAACAATGTCATACGCGTCATGCTGGTGTCGGACCACAAGACCTGGCTGTGGGGCCTGGAGCAGTTGCTCGCCGGCGCCCAGCCCGCGATGCAGGTGGTGGCCAGCTCCACCGAGATCGACAGCGCGCTGCTGCTGGCGCGCACCCTGTGTCCCGACGTCATCGTGCTCGACGCCGATCTTGGCTGTGGCGGCGCCTGCGCCATCGATTATCTGCCGCAGCTGCTGGGCAATGGCGTCTCGCGGGTGCTGCTGTTCAGCGGCACGCAGGACCAGGCAGAGTGCGGGCGGGCCGTACGCAGCGGCGCGCGCGCCGTGCTGGGCAAGGAAACGTCCGTCAAGCAACTGATCGACGCCATCGCCCGCCTGCATCGAGGCGAATTGTGCCTGGATCCGGCGCTGCTCGACAGCATGCTGGGCGTGCTGAACAAGCCGGAAGCGGCGCCCGACCCGGAAGAGCAGCGGATTGCCAGGCTGACGCTGAAGGAGCGCAAGATCGTGGCCATGATGGTGGAAGGAAATGGCGCGCTGAACCGTGCGATAGCCCAGCGGGCTTTTATCTCGGAGCAAACCTTGCGTAATCATCTGACATCGATCTACAGCAAGCTCGATGTCACCAACCGCCTGGAATTATATGTGTACGCCACCCGCAACCGCCTGGCCGAACCCGTCCATGCGGAATGACAGTACATATGTCCTGATTATGGACAAAAAATTAAGATGGTTTGTACTGGGCATAAAATGACTTTTCTCTGATTCGATTTAATGTTTGTTTATATAAAATACACGCATCAGAAAATGGCAAATAAAAACAAGGATAATGTTTTTATTTTCAGACTGTATTTTCAGTTTTTATCATGTTTAAAACTTGACCTGAAAGGGAATAATATGAATTTCATTAAAAACTTTATCGCCGAAGAAGATGGCGTGACTGCCATCGAATATGCGCTGATCGCTGCGCTGGTGGCTGCGGCGCTGGTCACGGCCGTCGGCTATTTCACCACCGGCCTCGATGGCGCCTTCAAGGCGATCGGCACCAAGCTGACGGGCGCGGCGATCTAAGGCGCCTGCCCACCGCGCTGCACCCCGGCAGGCCGGCTGCCCTTGCGCACCGGCCTGTCGACCTCCCGCCCAACGATGCGCATGCCGTCATGCCATCGGCTTGCATCAGGTACACGATGGACCCTCATTCTTTCTGGACGTTCAGCCCCGCCATGGTCTTGTGGGGGCTGCTTGCCGCGGCGGTCTGGCATGACGTGCGCCGCCGGCGCATTCCCAACCGGCTGGTGTTTTCCGGCGCCTTGCTTGGCGTGCTGCTCAACAGCGTGGCGCTGCCCGGAGTGACGCCGGCCGGGCCGTGGCTGGCGCTGGGCGGCCTGGCCGTCGGCCTGGGCCTGCTGCTGCCCATGTACGCGATGAAGGCGCTGGGCGCGGGCGACGTCAAGCTGATGGCGATGGTGGGAGCTTTTCTTGGTCCCGGTCCCGCCGTGTTTGCCGTGCTGTGCAGCCTGCTCGCTGGCGGCGTGCTGGCGCTGGCCATCGCCCTGTGCCAGGGCACGCTGCGCCAGGCGTTGGCGAATGCCCGGCAATTGCTGCTGCAAGGCTGGCTGCGCGCCGCGGCAGGGGAAGTGCCGCGGGTCGATGCGCCCGCCGTGCCGGGAGGCAAACTGCCGTACGCGATCGCCATTGCCGCCGGCACCGCCATCTGGCTGGCCCTGGCGGCGGGCGGCCATGCATGACATGCGCGTCCGGAAACCCAAGTTTTACCAAGAGGAAAAATCATGAGAAATAGCCGCGTTGCGATCGTGCTGCTGCTGGCGCTGCTGATGGCGGGGGGCGCCGTGCTGGCGGCGGCGCGCTGGATGTCAGGACAAGGCGCGCCGGCCAGCCAGACGGTGATGGTCGCGCTGGTCGATATCGGCGTGGGCGCGAAGGTGACGCCAGCCATGCTGCGCGGCATGGACTGGCCGGCGGGCGCCATGCCGCCGGGGGCGTTTGGCGATGCCGGCGCGGTGGACGGGCGCATCACGCGCACCGCCGTCAGCAGGGGCGAGCCTGTGCTGGAAAGCAAGCTTGCGCCGCCCGGCGCCACCGGCGGCCTGTCGGCCATCGTGGCTGCCGGCAAGCGCGCCATGACCGTGCGCGTCAATGACGTGGTGGGCGTGGCCGGCTTCGCCCTGCCGGGCAATTTCGTCGACATTCTCGTGCATACGCAGGATGACCGGGCCAGGCCGGCGGGCGGCGGGCCGCTGGCCATTTCCAAGATCGTGCTGGAACGCATCCTGGTGCTGGCAGTGGCGCAAGAGTCCGGCCGCGATGACAACAAGCCCAAGGTGGTCAATGCCGTGACCCTGGAGCTGACGCCGGAGCAGGTGGAGAAGCTGGACCTGGCGCGCAGCGTGGGCAGCTTGTCGCTGGTGCTGCGCAACCAGGTCGATCCGGCGCCCGTCACCACGGGCGGCGCCACCAAGGAGTCGCTGCTGGAACTGAAGGCGCCGGCGGCCGCGCCGGTGCGCGCGGCGCGGCGCCAGGCGGCCCCGGCACGCGCTCCCGCGCGCGACAGCGTCACCGTCATCAAGGGCATGGATACGAGCGTCCAGCAATTTTAAAAATCAGCAGGCAAGCAAGGATGATCGATGAACAAATTTCGTAAGCACGCCGCGGGTGCGGGCATGCGCCTGGCCCTGATGCTGGGCAGCGCGGCGGCAGGCATGGCCTGGCCGGTCAGCGCCAGCGCGGCGGCGCCGGCCAGGCAGGCCGTCATGTCGCCAGTCGCGGCGCCAGCCATGTCGCTGGGCGCCGATATCGCCCGCCTGGGCGCGCCCGTGCGCATCGCCGTGGGCAAGTCTACCTTGCGCAACCTGAGCCTGCCTGTGTCGCAGATCGCCGTCAACGATCCCCGGGTGGCCGGCGCCAGGATGCTGGGCACGTCCAGCCAGCTGTTCGTCTGGGGCCTGGCGCCGGGCAGCACCAACCTGATCCTGTGGGACCGGCAGCAGCGCCCCGTGATCGTCGATATCGAAGTCGAGGTCGATGTCGAAGGCTTGCAGGCGCAGCTGGCCTATGTCTTCCCCGGCGAGCGCGCCGTCAAGGCGGGTGCGGCCGGCGGCAGCATTGTGCTGTCGGGGCAGGTGAGCGACAGCGTCAAGGCCAGCCAGATCCTCGAGATGGCGCAGGCCTACGCGCAGCGCGGCGCCGGCGAAGCTGCCGCGCCGGCCGAAGGCGCGGCCGGTGCGGCCGGCGGCGTCAAGGTCATCAATATGCTGTCGATCGCGGCGCCGCAACAGGTCATGCTGGAAGTGAAAATCGCCGAAGTATCGAAGACCCTGGTCGACCAGCTGGGCGCCAGCGTGGGCATCAGTGGCACGCGCGGCAACTGGACGTATGGCCTGCTGTCGAACCTGCTCAGCGGCAACCCCAGCCAGCTGGGCGCCGTGCACGGCAAGAATGGCAACGGGCTGACGCTCGATGCGCAAAAGCGCGACGGCCTGGTGAAGGTGCTGGCCGAACCGAACATCATGGCCATCAGTGGCCAGGAAGCCAGTTTCCTGGCGGGCGGCAAGATTTTCATTCCGGTCGCGCAAGACAGCACCACCAACAAGATCACGCTGGAAGAAAAGGAATTCGGCATCGCCGTCAAGTTCACGCCCACCGTGTTGGAGGGCGGACGCATCAACCTGAAGGTGGCGCCGGAAGTGTCGGAGCTGAACCGCGAAGGCATCGGCATCACCACCGGCGGGGGCGCCACCGCCAATGCCGTGCTGCCGGCCTTTACCACGCGGCGCACCACCACCACGGTGCAGCTGTTCGATGGCCAGAGTTTTGCCGTGGGCGGCTTGATCAAGAACAATGTGACGACCAATATCAAGGCCTTGCCCTTCCTGGGCGAGATTCCCGTGCTGGGCGCGCTGTTCCGCAGCAGCGATTTCCAGACCGACCGCACGGAACTGGTGTTCATCATCACGCCGCATTTGGTCAAGCCGCTCGACGGCACGCTTGACGGCGATATCGTCTTGCCGACCGACGCCTATGTGGCGCCCAGCCGCGGCGAGTTCTTCTTGCAAGGAAAAATGGAAGGCGCTGCCGCGCCACGGCCACGGCAGGAAGCGGCCAGGCAGACACTGCCAGCCGGTCCGGACACTCAATAGGAGCACAGCATGCAGCATCCCCTTTTCCTCTCTGTGCTGCTGGCCGCCCTGGCCGCCAGCGGCTGCGCCGCCACCCCGAACCTGGACCGCCAGTTCGGCGCCAGCGTCGAGCAACTGCGCCTGCGGCAAGTGCTGTCGCCGCAGGCTGGCGCGAACCGCGACCCCGTGGCCGGCATGGACGGCAAGGCCGCCCAGGCCGCCTACGCGGCGTACCAGAAAAGCTTTGCCGCGCCCGCACCGCAAGGGGCCGCCTTGACCATCGGCGTCGGGGCGCGCCAGTGAGCCTGGCATCGTCACCACAGAACCAGCAAGGCATATCGTGAAAATCGCCATCCATTCCACTGATCAAAAAACGCTGTCCGAACTGGGCCTGCTGCTGCGCAGCCGCAACCGGCTCGACGAGATCAACGCGGGCGGCGAAACGCTGGAACCGCTGCAGGCGGCGCAATCGCTGCCCGACGTGCTGATCTTCGACCGCCCGTCGAACGACGGCGCCGACCTGGCCGCCATCGAGCGTCTCAGCAACCAGCATCCGCGCATGGCCTTCATCGTGCTGTGCCACCAGCAGGCGCCGGAATTCCTGCTGCAAGCCATGCGTGCAGGCGTGCGCGACGTGCTGCCGTTTCCCGCCGCGCCGGCCAGCCTGTATGCGGCGCTCGAACGCATCGAGGAAAAGCTGGAGCGGCGCGAACACGGCAACGGCAAGGTGCTGGCCTTCATCTCCTGCAAAGGCGGCAGCGGCGCCACCTTCATCGCCAGCAACCTCGGTTATGCGCTGGCCGCCGGCGGCCAGCAGCGCGTTGCCCTGATCGACATGAACCTGCATTTCGGCGACGCCTCGCTCTTCGTGTCCGAGAACAAGCCGCTGGCCACGCTGTCCGACGTCACGCGCGACATCCACCGGCTCGACGCCTCGTTCCTGGCATCGAGCATGCTGCACATCACGCCCAACTACAGCGTGCTGGCCGCGCCCGAGGATCCGGCCCACGCCAGCGAAGTGGCGCCCGAACACATCGACGCTGTCATCCGGCAAGCCAGGCGCCAGTACGATTTCATCGTGCTCGACGTGGGCCGCAACCTCGACGCCGTCAGCGTGCGCGCGCTGGACCACGCCGACATGATCTTTCCTGTCCTGCAGGCGACCTTGCCGTACATCCGCGATGGCAAGCGCCTGCTGGGCATGTTCCGCTCGCTCGAATACGCGAAGGAGAAGGTGCACATCATCGTCAACCGCCACGACAAGGGCGGTGAAATCCGTCTGCGCGACCTGGAAGCGGCGTACGGCACGGCGGTCTACCGCACCGTGCCGAATCATTACGCCTCGGCGGCCGCCTCGGTCAACCAGGGCGTGCCTATCCTGCAGCTCGACAAAGCCAGCCCGATCCCGAATCACCCGCTCGCTGCAGGAGTTCGCCGCCAAGCCTGGCCGGCGGCGCGGCCAGCACGGCGCGCCAGGGCTGGTTCGGCCGCGTCCTGCGGCGCGCTTGATCCACGCGCTGATCCCCATCCCAGAACAGGAGCATTTCATGGCTAGTTCCCCCATCGCCGCCTTGTCCATCCGCGAACGGCTCGGCAGCGCCAAGATCGCCGCGCTCGCGCCGCTACGCATGGCCACCATCGACAACCACGGCTACCGCGACCTCAAGCTGCGCATCCATGGGCTGCTGCTCGAACGGGTCGACCTGGAAAGCATGCAGCGCCTGTCGCAGGAGCGCATCCGCGAAGAATTGCGCGGCCTGGTCGAGCGCCTGCTGGACGAAGAGGCGGTGGTCATCAACGACGCCGAGCGCCGTAGCCTGACGCGCGACATCCAGCACGAGATGCTGGGCTTCGGGCCGCTCGAAACGCTGCTCTCGGATGCCAGCGTGTCGGACATTCTGGTCAATGGCCACAAGCAGGTGTATGTGGAGCGCGGCGGGCGCCTGGAGCTGACCGACGTCTGCTTCGACGATGACGCCCACCTGATGAAGATCATCGACAAGATCGTCTCGCGCGTGGGCCGGCGCATCGACGAATCGAGCCCCATGGTCGATGCGCGCCTGCCCGACGGTTCGCGCGTCAATGCCATCATCCCGCCGCTGGCCATCGACGGACCCGTGATGTCGATCCGGCGCTTCTCCGTCGATCCGCTGCGCCTGGCCGACCTGGTCGCCTACCACAGCATGACGGCCGAGATGGCCGAAGTGCTGCAGGGCCTGGGCAAGGCGAAGATGAATATCCTCATTTCCGGCGGCACGGGCAGCGGCAAGACCACCATGCTCAACGTGATTTCCGGCTTTATCGGCCAGACGGAACGCATCGTCACGGTGGAAGACGCGGCCGAGCTGCAATTGCAGCAGCCGCACGTGGTACGGCTGGAAACGCGGCCCGCGAATATCGAAGGCAAGGGCGAAGTGACGCAGCGGGCGCTGGTGCGCAATGCGCTGCGCATGCGCCCTGACCGCATCATCCTGGGCGAGGTGCGCGGCGCCGAGGCGCTCGACATGCTGGGCGCGATGAACACGGGCCATGAAGGCTCGATGGCCACCATCCACGCCAATACGCCGCGCGACGCCATCACGCGGCTGGAAAACATGATCAGCATGGCGGCGGCCAACCTGCCCAGCAAGGCCATCCGGCAGCAGATCAGCTCGGCCGTGTCGGTGGTGGTGCAAGTGTCGCGCCTGATCGACGGCAAGCGCAAGGTCACGTCGATCCAGGAAATCACGGGCATGGAAGGGGAGGTCATCACGATGCAGGAAATCTTCAGTTTCCGGCAGACGGGCGTGGCCGAGGGCGGCGCGGTGGTCGGGCATTTCTCGGCCAGCGGCATCCGCCCGCGCTTCCTCGATCGCCTGAACAGCTTTGGCATCGGCGTGTCTGCCGCCCTGTTCGAACCCACTGCGCCGGGGCGCTGATCCATCATGCTTTCCTATCTGGTCTATCTGTTCCTCTTCCTGGCCGTGCTGCTGCTGGTGGCTGGCGCCTGGCTGGCGTGGCAAGCGGCGCGGGGGGCGGGCGCGGCGCGGGTGGCGCGGCGCCTGCAGGGCATGTACACGGCCAGCGATGGCGAACAGGCGCTGTCGATCACCAAGCAGCGCCCGCTGAGCGCCCATGCCTTGCTGCACGGCGTGCTGGAAGGCTTGCCCGGCGCGCGGCGCCTCGATCAGCTGCTGCTGCAGGCGGGCATGCGCTGGTTCGTGGCCACTTTTCTGGGCTATTGCGCGCTTGGCGGGACGGCCGGCCTGCTGCTGGCCGGCGCGCTGCCCCTGCCATGGTATGTGCGCCTGGGCCTGGGCGTGGGTGGCGCCGCGCTGCCGTATCTGCTGGTGCGCCGCGCCAGGAGCAAGCGGCTGGTGCGCATCGAGCAGCAACTGCCGGACGCGCTCGACCTGATGAGCCGCGCCATGCGCGCCGGCCACGCCTTTCCCACCGCGCTGAAAATGGTGGGCGAGGAAATGACGGGACCGCTGGCCGACGAGTTCCGCGCCGTGTTCGACGAAGTCAGTTTCGGCGTCGCCATGGCCGATGCGCTGGGCAACCTGGCCGCGCGCGTGCCCAGCACGGACTTGCGCTATTTCGTCATCGCCGTGCTGATCCAGCGCGAAACGGGCGGCAACCTGACTGAATTGCTGAGCAGCATCAGCGCCATCATCCGCGACCGCCTGAAATTGCTGGGCCAGGTGCGCGTGCTGTCGGCCGAAGGGCGCATGTCGGCCTGGGTCCTGGGCTTGCTGCCGTTCGGCGCGGCGCTGATGATGCATTTGATGAATCCGCAGTTTATTGCCGTGCTGTACACGGATGGGGGCGGGCGCAAGATGGTCGGCGTATCGCTGGGCTTGCTGATGCTGGGCGTGATCTGCATCAGAAAAATTATCAATATCCGGGTATAAGATGAAAGAAAAGACACGATGGGCACGATGAGTGCGGCGCAGCTGGCTTTGCTGGGCCTGCTGTTCCTGATTGTCTTCGCGCTGGCCTTGCTGGTGTTGCGCCTGCTCACTGGCAGTGCCGTGCAGGAGCGGCTGCAGGCGCTGGGCGATGCCGGCGCCGGCGGCGATGGCGGGCGCCATGCCAGGCGGCGATGGCTGGTGCACGCCGTCAGCCTGACGCGTCCGCTGGCCAGGTTGTCGCTGCCGGACGAAGGCTGGGAAAGTTCGCCCATCCGCAGCCGCTTCGTCCATGCCGGCTGGCGCAGCCAGGCCGCGCCCGCGCTGTTTTACGCGGCCAAGACAGGCTTGTTCGTGGGCTTGCCGCTGCTGGCATATGTTCTGCTGCGCCAGGGCGGGCACAATATGCTGTTGTGGCTGGTCGCGGCGGCAGCCCTCGGTTACTACCTGCCCAATGTCTGGCTGTCGCACTGCCTGAAGCAGCGTCAGCGCGAAGTGTTCGAGACCTTTCCCGATGCGCTGGACCTGATGACGGTGTGTGTCGAAGCGGGGCTGGCGATGGATGCGGCGCTGGCGCGCGTGGCGCAGGAAATCGGCCTGAAAAGCGCCGTCCTGGCCGAAGAGCTGCAGTTGGTGACCCTGGAGCTGCGCGCCGGCAGCGCCAAGGACAAGGCCTTGCGCAATCTGGCCTTGCGCACGGGAGTGGACGATGTGGACGCGCTGGTGACCCTGCTGATCCAGGCCGAGCGCTTCGGCACGAGCATCGCCGCGTCGCTGCGCGTGCAATCCGACCAGCTGCGCACCAAGCGGCGCCAGCGGGCCGAGGAAACGGCGGCCAGGATCGCCCTCAAGCTGCTGTTTCCGCTGATCTTTTTCATCTTCCCATCGCTGATGGTGGTGCTGATGGGACCGGCGTTCCTGCAGATTTACCGCGTGCTGCTGCCGGCCATGCGCGGTAGCTGAGGACTGGCCGGGCCGAAAAAAAAGCTGCAGGAGTCGCCTCCGGCAGCTTTTGTTACATCAGACCGCGCCTGGCAATCAGGCGAATGGCGTCAAGAGGGTGATCATCTGGCCAAAGATCTTCGGGCTGGCGGCGATGACGTCGCCCTTGTACAGGTAGTCCGATTCGCCGGAAAATTCACCGACGATGCCGCCCGATTCCGTGATCATCAGGGCGCCGGCGGCGATATCCCAAGGCTTCAAGCCTTTTTCATAGAAGCCGTCCAGGCGGCCGCAAGCGACGTAGGCCAGGTCCAGCGCGGCCGAGCCGGCGCGGCGCACGCCCTGGCTGCGTTCGCCCATGATCGCGTACATCTTCAGGTATTCGTCCAGCGCGCGGGCGCTGCCGGCCACGTAGCCGGTGCCCAGCAGGGCGTTCGAGATGCGGTCCAGCTTGGTGACGCGGATGCGTTTTTCGTTCAGGTAGGCGCCGGCGCCCTTGGTGGCCGTAAACAGGTCGTTACGCACCGGGTCGTAGATGACGGCTTGCGTGACGACGCCTCGATGCGCGAGGGCGATCGAGATGCAGTATTGGGGGAAGCCGTGGATGAAGTTGGTGGTGCCGTCCAGCGGATCGATGATCCACTGATATTCATTCTCGTCGTGCGAGTTGGCGGAAGCTCCCGATTCCTCAGCCAGGAACGCGTGGTCCGGGTAGGCTTTGGACAGCACCTCGATGATGGCTTGTTCGGCCGCCTGGTCGACGTCGGTGACGAAATCGTTATGTTGTTTTTCCGTGACGACGACGCGGTCGAGGTCAAAAGAGGCGCGATTGATGACGGCGGCGCCGCGGCGGGCGGCTTTGATCGCCGTGTTGAGCATTGGGTGCATGTGAGCTTCCGTTAAAAGCACGCGACCGCCCAGCGTCGCCTTTCGGCGCCGGTACGATAGAGTGCAAGAATGAATTAAAGAGCGGAGCGGTGCCGAAGTGGTTAAAATCCCGGCCTGGAGTCAGCGTTTTGTGACTCCGTTTCCCGAAATTTCCTGTATCGATACCGCGCAATAGCGCTATTTTAAATGAATCTGCCCGAAATCAACACGTCTCTTTTCAAACGCCTGCGATTTATTCTTGTCGAAACTAGTCGCTCTGGCAACATTGGCGCCGTCGCGCGGGCCATGAAAACGATGGGTTTTTCCGATCTGGTGCTGGTCAATCCCCGCTTTCCCGATGCCTTGACGGACGCGGAAGCGGTGGCCTTCGCCAGCGGCGCGCAGGATATCCTGTCCGGCGCGCGCATCGTCGGCTCGATCGCCGAGGCGCTCGAAGGCTGCAATTACGCGGCGGCCGTCTCAGCCCGCCTGCGCGAATTTTCTCCGCCCGTCACGGCCCCGCGCGCCATCGCGGCCCAGCTGGCGGCCAGCGACGACTTGCACGCGGCCGTCATCTTCGGCAACGAGCGCTTCGGCTTGCCCAACGAGATCGTCGAGCAGTGCAATGTGCTGATCAACATCCCCGCCAACCCCGAGTATTCCTCGCTGAACCTGTCGCAGGCGGCGCAGGTCGTCGCCTATGAATGCCGCGTGGCGGCCCTCGGCGACGGGCAGATCGCCAGTCCCGTCGGTTTCCATGGCGACGCGGCCAGCCTGGCGCAGGTCGACGGCATGTACGCGCATCTGGAGCAGGCGCTGGTGGCCATCGACTTCCTCGACGCGGACAACCCGAAAAAACTCATGCCAAGGCTGAAACGCCTGTTTTCGCGCACGGGGCTGGAAACGGAAGAAGTCAATATCCTGCGCGGCATCGCCCGGCATATCCTGGCGGTGGCGAAAAAAGGCCCATGATAGAGACCCGGCTGCTGCGCCAGTTCATCGCCGTCGCCGAGGAACTCAATTTCCGCCGCGCGGCCGAACGGCTGCACATGGCGCAGCCGCCGTTGTCGCAGGCGATATTGCGGCTGGAAGAAGCGCTCGGCTATCCCGTATTCGAGCGCACGAACCGCAAGGTCAGCTTGACGCCGGCCGGCATGGCTTTCCTGGCCACGGCGCGCCAGGTGCTGGCCAGCCTGGAAGAGGGCGTGGCGGCCACGCGCCGCGTGGCGCAGGGCATCGAGGGCCACTTGCGCCTGAGCTTTATCCACATCACGCCGTATGCCCACGTATTGAATGCCTTGCGCGCGTTTCGCGCCGCTTCGCCCGCCGTGCAGTTCACCTTGCGCGAAGCGTCGACGCAGCAGCAGGTCGAGTGGCTGGAAAAAGGCGAGGTCGATATCGCCCTGCTGCGCGCGCCGGGACGCAGCACGCCGGGCTTGCGCTTCGAGCGCCTGTCCGGCGAAGACATCGTGATCGCGCTGCCGTCGAACCACCGCTGCGCGGGCCAGGCGCGCGTGGATCTGGCGGACCTGGCCGGCGACGATTTCGTCGCTTCGCCGCGCGACCTGGGCCAGGGTTTCCACGATCAATTGGCCAGCCTGTGCCTGCACGCGGGCTTCGTGCCGCGCGTGGCGCAGCAGGCGCGCCGTTTGCAAACGGTGCTGGGACTGGTGGCTGCCGGCTTCGGCGTGGCGCTGCTGCCAGCCAGCCTGGCCGCCTGCGCGCCAGCGGGCGTCGTCATGCTGCCGCTGCACAGCGATGCGCCCGAACCGTTGCGCCAGCTTGACCTGTACATGGCATGGGATCCGCAGCGCACATCCCTCGTGCGCGAGCGGCTGCTGGCGCAGCTGCGGCACTTTTCCGCCTATTGAGACTTTCAAAGTCTCGTTTCAAGATAAATAAGATATTTTACAGATGGTGAACGAGGGGCCAGCATGGCGTTTTGATTGTCAGGAACTGCCATGTCCACCATGTCCTCGCGCACTGTGCTGCCGTCCGCCACGCTGCCACTCTCCATTTACCTGCTCTCCCTGTGCAGCTTTGCCTTCGGCTTGTGCGAATTCATCGCCGCCGGCCTGTTGACCCCCATGGCGCGCGACTTGCACGCCAGCGTGGCGGCGGCCGGCGGCGCCATCGCCGCGTACGCGCTGGGGGCGGCCATCGGCGCGCCCATCCTGACGGCCATGCTGGCGCGCCGGCCCGTGCGCCAGGTGCTGGTGGCCACCATGCTCGTGCTGGCGGCCGGCAGCGTGGCCATGGCGGCCGCGCCGGCACTGGGCGCGCTGCTGGGGGTGCGCTTTGCCGTCGGCCTCGCGCATGGCGTGTTCATGGCGGTGGCGTCGCATGCGGCCACCAGCCTGGTCGATCCGTCGCGTGCGGGACGCGCGCTGTCCATCGTCTGGCTGGGCCTGACCCTGGCGCTGGCCGGCGGCGTGCCGCTGGGGACGTGGCTGGGCGCCGTCTCGTCGTGGCGCTGGGTTTTCGCGGCCATCGGCGTGCTGGCCCTGTGCGGCGGCGCGGGCCTGCGCTTGGCCATGCCGGCAGCGCGCCAGCAGGCCGCCGCCGCATCGGCGCTGGCCAGCCTGCGCGCCATCCTGCAGCCGCCCCTGCTGCTGGCGGCCGGCGTGGCGGCGCTGGTCAGCGTGGCTACCTTCAGCTTTTTCACGTATGTCTCGCCTTTCCTGCTGCAGCTGGGCGGGCTCGATGCGGGCTGGCTGGGCGCCGCCATGCTGTGCTTTGGCGCGTGCGCCATCGGCGGCAACCTGCTGGGCGGCTGGTGCGCCGACCGTCCCCAGGCGCTGCGCTCCACCGTGCTGGCCCTGGCCGCGCTGGCGCTCAATCTGCTGGGGTTTTATCTGCTGCGCGCCCAGCCCCTGGCCATGCTGGCCCTGTGCGGCACCCTGGGCTTGCTGTTCTTTGCCCTCGTCACCCTGTCCACCATGCGGCTGCTACGCCTGGCGCAACGGCATTGCCCGGGCAGCGACGCCGTGGCGGCGGGCCTGAATATCGCCGCCTTCAATGCGGGCACGGCCTTTGGCGGCGCGCTGGGAGGTGCGCTGATCGTCGCTTTTGGCTTGCCCAGCATTGCCATCGGCGGCGCGCTGGCGGCGCTGCTGGCCATGCTGCTGCTATGGTTTCAGGCGCAAAAACTAGACTCTCCGCTCTAGTTTTTGCGTTCAAACGCCCACTGCCTTTGGCGTACACTGGCCTGCAAAAGGCGGTATAAAACAAGGGGATAGGGGTATGCAACGCAGATCGTTTCTGAAACTGGGCGTGCTCGGCGCCTGCGCGCTGGCCGCCGGAGGGGCGGCCTATCGCCTGGTGCGCGGGCCGGCGCCATCAGGCCGCTTCGTCCTCGATGGCGCGGCGCGCGCGGCGCTGGCGGCCATCGTGCCGGCCATGCTGGGCGAGGCCTTGCTGCCGCCGCAAGCGGCTGCGCGGGCCGCGGCGCTCGATGGCGCCATCGCCGGCGTGGACACGGCCATCCGTGGCTTGCCGCTGGCGGCGCAGCAGGAGGTGCAGGATTTGTTTGGCCTGCTGGCGCTGGCACCCGCGCGGCGCTTCGTCGCCGGCGTGCATGGCGGCTGGCGCGAAGCCGATCCCGCCCAGGTGGCCGCCTTTCTGCAGTCGTGGCGCACGCACCGCCTGGCCACCTTGCAGACGGCCTACCTGGCCCTGCACGATCTGATCCTCGGCGCCTGGTATGCCGATGCCGCCCACTGGGCCGCCATCGGCTATCCGGGACCGCTGCCCGAACTGAGCGCATAAGGCATCCATGAGCACATCTCCCATTCTTGATCCCATCGCCATCGGCGTGGCCAGCGGCTGGAACGTCACCGACGCCAGCACCGTGGCCGCCGACCGTACGCTGGAAGCCGACGTAGTCATCATCGGCAGCGGCGCCGGCGGCGGCGTGACGGCGGAAATCCTTGCGCTGGCCGGCCTCAAAGTGCTGATCGTCGAAGAGGGCGGCTTGAAGTCCTCGCAAGACTTCAAGATGCGCGAAGCGGACGCCTATCCCGCGCTGTACCAGGAATCGGCCGCGCGCAAGACGCGCGACAAGGCGATCAATATCCTGCAGGGGCGCACCGTGGGCGGTTCGACCACCGTCAACTGGACCTCGAGCTTCCGCACGCCGTCCGGCACCCTCGAATACTGGCGCAAGCATTTTGGCTTGTCCGGCTATTCCGTCGATGCCATGGCGCCGTGGTTCGCCATGATGGAAAAGCGCCTGCACGTGAGCGACTGGGCCGCGCCGCCCAATGAAAACAACGACTTGTTGCGCCGTGGCGCCACGGCGCTGGGCATTCCCACGGCCGCCATCCGGCGCAACGTGAATGGCTGCTGGAACCTCGGCTACTGCGGCATGGGCTGCCCGACCAACGCCAAGCAGTCGATGCTGGTGACG
The DNA here is from genome assembly GCF_001758645.1 of Janthinobacterium sp. MP5059B. Taxonomy (NCBI): domain Bacteria; kingdom Pseudomonadati; phylum Pseudomonadota; class Betaproteobacteria; order Burkholderiales; family Oxalobacteraceae; genus Janthinobacterium; species Janthinobacterium sp. MP5059B. The sequence goes on from NZ_LRHX01000004.1 coordinate 130,711, forward strand.
ACGATCCCGTCGGCGCTGGCGCTGGGCGCGGGCCTGCTCGTGCATGCGCGCGCCGAGCGTTTCAGCTTCAAGGGCGAGCGCATCGACAGCCTGCAGGTGACGGCGCTCGACGCCGCCGGGCAGGTGCCGACGGGCGTGCGCCTCACGCTGCGCGCCAGACATTTCGTGCTGGCCGGCGGCGCCATCAACTCGCCGGCGCTGCTGTTGCGCTCGCAGGCGCCGGATCCGCATGGCTTGCTGGGGCGGCGCACCTTCCTGCATCCGACGGTGATCTCGGCGGGCCTGTTCCCGCAGCGCGTCGACGCCTATGCGGGCGCGCCGCAGACGATTTATTCCGACCATTTCCTGCACGCGGCGCCCATCGATGGTCCCATCGGCTACAAGCTCGAAGCGCCGCCGCTGCATCCGCTGCTGATGGCCACCACCATGGGCGGTTTCGGCGATGAACACGCGCGCACCATGCGCGAATTCCCTCATGCGCATGGCTTGCTGGCCCTGCTGCGCGACGGCTTTCACCATGATTCGGCGGGCGGCACGGTATCGATCGACAGCTCCGGTGCGCCCGTGCTCGACTATCCGCTCACGCCTTTTATGTGGGATGGCGTGCGGCGCGCGCTGCTGTCGATGGCGGAAATCCAGTTCGCAGCCGGCGCGAAAAGTGTCTATCCCGTGCATGAAATGGCCAGCCATTACACCAGCTGGGCGCAGGCGAAGCAGGCCATCGGCGATTTGCCGATGAAGGTGCTGCTGGCGCGGGTGGTGTCGGCCCACGTGATGGGCGGCTGCGCCATGTCGGACGATGCGCGCCTGGGCGTGACGGGTGCCGATGGCCGCTACCACGGCGTGCGCAATTTGTCCGTGCACGACGGCTCGCTGTTGCCCACGTCGATAGGCGCCAATCCGCAATTGACGCTGTATGCGCTGGCCGCGCGCCTGGCCAGCGGCCTGGCGCGGGAGCTGACGGGCAAACCGGCGCCTGTGCCCGTTCCAGCGCCAGCATGATCGCACGCATACTCAAGTGGCTGATGCTGCTGCAAGTGCTGGCCGTGCTGGGGTTGGCGTACCTGGCCATGCAGGCGTGGGGCGTGGCTTCGCCGGTGCAGGCCGTGTTGCTGGCGCTGGCCATGCTGCTGGCCGTGCGCGCGCTGGTCGTGGCGCGCAATTTTTGGCAGAGCCGGCGTCTGGGCAGCCCCGTGCCACAGGAATATCAATTGGGTGTGCGGGGTGCCGCGCGGCTGTTCCTGGGCGAACTGCGCGCCACCCTGTGGGCCTCGTCATGGGGCATGCTGCGTCCGCGCCTGCATGCGCTGGACGCCGCCACGGCTTCCCGGGGCTTGCCGGTGCTGCTGATCCACGGCTATGTGTGCAACCGCGGCTACTGGGCGCAACTGAGCCGCCAATTGGCGCGGGCCGGCATCGTGCACGATGGCGTCGACCTGGAGCCCATCGGCGCCGATATCGAGCAATTTGTGCCCCAAGTGGAGCAAGCCATCACCGAGCTGCGCGCCCGCACGGGCAGCGATCGCGTGATTCTCGTCGCCCACAGCATGGGTGGCCTGGTGGCGCGCGCGTGGCTGCGCCGGCATGGCGCGCGGCGTGTCGCCCGCATCATCACCATCGGCACGCCGCACCACGGCACGGCGCTGGCCAACCTGGCGGCAGGCGCGAATGCCCGGCAGATGAGCCGTATCCATGGTGCCCCGGACGCCTGGCTGGCGCAGCTGGCCGCCAGCGAGACGCCGGCAACGCGCGCCCTGATCATCTCGATGTACTCGCATCACGACAATATCGTCGCGCCGCAGTCGTCCGCGCAGCTGCCCGGCGCGCGCAATCTGGCCTTCGGCGGCATCGGCCACGTGGCGCTGGCCAGCGATGCGCGCGTGCTGCGTCAGCTGCTGGAAGAAATCACTATCAAGACCGAAGTCGCCCAGCCTCCGTCTTGCCCGCATTTTTCTTGAGTCCTGTTGTGTTTTGTCTGCATGGCAAGACTGTCTGTTTTGACTCTGCTGTTGCCCCTGTTTAACAACGCCATGGGCAGATAATGCTGTTTTCCGCTGGCGTACTGTATTAAGCTAAGGTCAGAAGGGCAGCGGGAAAAATTGTTCCTGAGGCCGCTTGCGCCGTTCTGCAGACGTCCGGCGGCCAGATTTTTCTCAGGATCTATGGCAAGATATTGTAGGATTGTTATGTAGCCCGCGCATGCGAAAAGTTGAACGCAGGCAGAAAATGAGTCCATGCAGTTTTTATTGGGGGCGCTAATTGTCCGCACGTATCCTGATTATTGAAGATAACGCCACCAATATGGAATTGATGGTGTATTTGCTGCGTGCCTTCGGGTACACGCCGCTGGCCGCCTATGACGGCGAAGAGGGCGTGCGCATGGCGCGCAGCGAATTGCCGGACTTGATCATATGCGACGTGCATTTGCCCAAGCTCGATGGCTATGGCGTGGTGGCCGAGCTGAAGAAAGATCCGCAGCTGCGCAATATCCCGGCCCTGGCCGTGACGGCGCTGGCCATGGTGGGCGACCGCGAACGTCTGCTTGAAGCGGGTTTCAATGGCTACATCGGCAAGCCGATCGAGCCCGACCTGTTCGTCGCGGAGCTGGAATCTTTTTTACCCGGGGCGCCGTCGACGCCAGTTAAAAACGACATAGCCACCATCCTGATCGTCGATGATCATGTGCTGAACCGCGAATTCCTGACCGCTTTGCTTGGTTACGGCGGCCACCGCCTGCTGGAAGCGGCGAATGGCGCCGACGCGCTGGAAATCCTGCGCACCGAGCGGCCGGACCTGATCATTTCCGACATCCTCATGCCGAACATGGACGGCTACGAATTCGTCACGCGCGTGCATGCCGATCCCGTGCTGACCGACGTGCCCATCATTTTCTATACGGCCACCTACCGCGAACAGGAAGCGATCTTGCTGGCGCAGGCGTGCGGCGTGCGCTGGGTGCTGCCCAAGCCGTCCGACCCCGAAGTCATCGTGCGCACGGTGAACGAGGCGCTGGGACTGATGCCGGCAGGGCCGCAGGTGCCGGCAGCGCCGGAGGCCAGCGGCGCCGCGGCGCCTCCCGCCACGGGCAAGCTGGCCGGCATCGAGCACCAGGTCAGCGGCTACCTCGACGAACTCGAATCGAGCAGCCTGCAGATTTCGCAGCTGGCCAGCCAGCGCGAGGGCCAGGCCGTCATCCCCGAAGACCTGGGCGTCATGACGGAGCGCCTGTCGCGCTCGCTGTCGAGCCTGCAGGCGGTGAGCCTGCGCCTCACGGCCCTGATCGAACTGGGCATCGAGCTGGGCGCCGAACGCGATCCGCGCGCCCTGATCGAGGCGGGCTGCAAGGTGGCGCAGAATATCTGCGTCTCCAAGTACGCCTGCATCGGCATGCTGGAAGAGGGCGCCGAAAAGCTCAGCTATTTTTCCTCGTGCGGCGCCGAGAAAAACCTCGAGCGCATCGCCAGCACACCGCGCACGGGCATCCTGAACCGCTTGCTGGAACAGCGCCAGCCCTACCGGGTCAACGGCTTGAAGGGCGACCCTGGCGCGCTGGGCCTGCCCGACACGCACCCGCCCGTGCATTCCTTTCTGGGCGTGGCCATCGCCTCGCGCGAGCGCAGCCACGGCTGGTTGTACCTGGTCGACAAGCTGGGCGCGAATGAATTTTCCGAAGTCGACGAGCGCGTCGCCGCCACGGTGGCGGCGCAGATCGCCGTCGCCTACGACAACCTGCTGCTGTACGACGAGATCAAGCGCCACCATGAGCAGCTGACCCTGGACATGGCGGCGCGCATCCGCCTCGATGAAGACTTGCGCCGCTTCCGCCTGGCGATGGATGCCACGGCCGACGCGATTTTCCTCGTCGACCGCGCCGGCATGTGCTTCGTCGACGTCAACCAGACGGCTTGCCGCATGCTCGGTTTCGAGCGCGAGGATTTTCTGCGCGTGGGGCCGGGCCGCGCGCACGAGGGCGAATCCCAGCTGGAAGAGCTGTACAACAAGCTGCTGGCCGGCGACCAGGGCGGCCCGATGACGGAGTTGCAGCTGCAGCGCAAGGACGGTTCGCCGCTGTCGGTGGAAGTGCAGCGGCGTACCCTGCGCTCGGGGCAGAGCTGGATCCTGGTGGCCGTGGCGCGCGACATCACCGAGCGCAAGGATGCCGAGCACCGCCTGATGAAGCTGGCGCATTTCGATACCTTGACGGGCTTGCCGAACCGCAGCCAGTTCTACGCCTCGCTGACCCATTCGCTGACCCAGGCATCCGAGCACCAGTGGGCCGTGGCCGTGCTGTTCATGGATATCGACCGCTTCAAGAATATCAACGATACCCTGGGCCACACCATCGGCGACGATCTGCTGCGCCAGTTTTCCAGCCGCCTCGTCGATTGCCTGCGCGTGCGCGATACCATCGGCCGCTTTGGCGGCGATGAATTTGCCACCATCCTGGTACTGCCCGATGGCGCCCAGCATGCCGTGGGCGTGGTCGACAAGATCCGCGAGGCGATGCGCAAGCCCTTCGACTTGCAGGGCCACGAGGTGACGGTGACGGTCAGCATCGGCATATCCGTGTATCCCGACGATGGCGTCGATGCGGACACGCTGATTCAATATGCCGACACGGCCATGTACCGCGCCAAGGAAGCGGGCCGCGACGCCTTCCGCTTCTTCACGGCGGAAATGAATGCGCAGTCGATGGCGCGGCTGGACATGGAAAACGCCCTGCGGCGCGCCATCGACAACGAGGAATTCGTGCTGTTCTTCCAGCCCAAGGTGAATATCATCTCGGGACGCATCAGCGGCGCCGAGGCGCTGATACGCTGGCGCCGCCCCGGCCACGGCATGGTCTCGCCGGCCCTGTTCATCCCCCTGCTGGAAGAAACCGGGCTGATCGTGCGCGTCGGTAACTGGGTGCTCGACGAAGCCTGCAGGAAGATCAGCGAGTGGGGCGCCAGCAGCATCGGGCCCGTGCACCTGTCGGTCAACGTGTCGGGCATCCAGTTTTTCGTCGGCGGCCTGGAAGAGGAGGTGCTCAAGGCGATCCGCAAATACGATATCGCGCCCGAGCTGCTGGAGCTGGAGCTGACGGAAAGCTCGCTCATGTCGAACGCCGAGGAAACCATCGCCGTGCTGCGCAACCTGAAGGCGCTGGGCATCCAGATTTCCATCGACGATTTCGGCACCGGCTATTCCAGCCTGGCCTACCTGAAGCGCTTCCCCATCGACAAGCTGAAGATCGATATCGCCTTCGTGCGCGAAGTGACCAGCAATCCGGACGACGCGGCCATCGTGCTGGCCATTATCAGCATGGCGCACAGCATGAAGCTGGAAGTGATCGCCGAAGGCGTGGAAAACGATGCGCAGCTGGCCTATTTGCGGCGCCACGGCTGCGACGAGATGCAGGGTTATTACTTCAGCCGTCCCGTGCCGCACGAGGAATTCGAACAGATGCTGATGGGCGGCAAGCTGTTGCAGGCGCCGCAGGATGCCGGTGGCGAAGAGCAGCAAACCTTGCTGATCGTCGACGACGATGTCTTCATGCTCGATGTGCTCAGCGACTTCCTGGCGCAGGACGGCTACCGCATCCTCACGGCGCAGACGGCCGCCGAAGGCTTCGACATCCTGGCGCGCCACAAGGTGCAGGTGATCCTGTGCGACCAGTGCATGCCGCTCATGAGCGGCACCGAATTCATGGAGCGGGTCAAGCACCTGTGTCCCGACACCTTCCGCATCATGCTGTCGGCCTTTGCCGACCTGACGCCCATCATGGCGGCCATCAACCGCGGCGCCGTCGACCGCTTTTATACCAAGCCGTGGAAAGGCGCCGTGCTGCGCGAGAATATCCGCGAAGGCTTCCGCCTGCACAAGCTGCTGCATGGCCAGGTGAAGGCGGCGGCCTAGGTTCTGGCCGCCGCGTGCGCTGGCGCACCTTGAGCAGCCGCTTTCTATCGAATTAGACCCCCGTCTCTAGTTTTGCTCACTAGAATAAAACGCATCCATGAAGTGGCATGGCCTTTCACATGACGGGAGCTGGCGATGGTGAAGAAATTGAAGGAACCGACGGAAGACAAGGAATTGGCAAGCGCCGTGCGCTCGTCCGCGCAGCAGATCTGGCAAGCGGGCCTCGGTGCCTTTGCCAAGGCGCAGGAAGAGGGCGGGCGCGTGTTTTCCAAGCTGGTAAAGGAAGGCACGGAATTCCAGAAGCGCGCCGAAGACAAGGTGGCCGGTGTCAGCGACAGTGTCAGCAAGCTGGCCGATGGCGTGGGCAAGCAGGCCAGCGGCTCCTGGGACAAGCTGGAACAGGTGTTTGAAGAGCGCGTCGCGCGCGCCCTGGCCACCATCGGCGTGCCCACGCAACAGGACCTCGCCGCGCTGCACGCGCAGATCGATGCCTTGAGCCGGCAAGTGGCGGCGCTGTCGGCCAAGGCCGCGCCGGCGCCCGGGCCGAAGGCTGCGGCCAAGCCCGCCGTGAAGGCGGCGCCGAAAGCCGCACCGAAAACCGCGCCAAAAACCGTACCGAAAACGGCCGTCGCCAAGGCCACGGCCAAGCCGGCAGCCAGGGCCGCGCCGCGCGCCGCAGCCAAACCGGTGAGCAAGCCGCTGAGCAAACCGGCGGCGAGACCGGCGGCGAAGAAAAAAGCGCCGGCCGCCTGAGCTGGCGCCGCATTCCTCCAGCCTGCTCGCGCAGGCTTTTTTTTGCCTGCGTTTTTCGCCGGCGGCCAGGGGCGGAGTGTTTCATTATGGCTATTTTAGGTGGTATGCTTGAGGCAGAACACAGAGAGATTGCCCGCCATGCTACAAAAAGCACCACGCCGTACCCGCGAACGCATCCTGGAGTTGTCGCTGCGCCTGTTCAATGAGTTTGGTGAGCCGAATATCACGACGACCGTGATTGCCGAAGAGATGAACATTTCGCCCGGCAACCTGTATTACCACTTCCGTAACAAGGACGACATCGTCAATTCGATCTTCGTCCAGTTCGAGGCGGAAATCGAACGCATCCTGACCGTGCCCGACGGTCGCCGCTCGAATATCGAGGATGTCTGGCTGTATTTGCACCTGATGTTCGAACTGATCTGGCGCTACCGCTTTTTTTCTATCGCGACCTCAATGATTTGCTGTCGCGCAACCGCAAACTGGAATTGCACTTCAAGCTGATCCTGGCGCACAAGATCAAGGTGGCCACACAGCTGTGCGAAGACTTGCGCAGCGAACAGTCGCTGGAAGCGTCGGACATGGAAATTGCTGCGATGGCGACGAATATGGTGGTTGTCGCCACCTACTGGCTGTCGTACGAGTATGTGCGCAACCCGCGCAAGTACAGCGAGCAGCAATCGATGTCCGATGCGCTGGCGCGCGGCTGCTACCAGGTGCTGTCCCTGATCGGCCCGTATCTGCGCAATGAAACGCATTTGCTGTTTCGCAAACTGTCGGAAGAGTACGTGACGAAACTCAAGAACGACTGACGCGGCTGCTGGCGCCACGTCGCTATTTACAGGAGAGATATATGGCTTGGAAACAATTCCCCTATCCGGACGAGGCATATGTCTACACGCCGCAAACCCTGGAAGCGGCCTGGCCGCGTCTGCATGCGGGCGACGTGGAACCCTTTCCCACGCACTCTGCGCTGGTGCAAGCCTGGCTGGCCTTCCATGCGGGCGACTTCGAGCGCGCCGTGAAGCTGGGCCTGGCCATCGGCGTGCCCGGTTATGCGGTGGCGCACAAGGCGACCTGCATCTACGCCACGCACCTGGAAGTGGACGACAGCCGGAAACTCGACATGTACGAAGAAGTCGCGGAGCGCTGCGAGCGCCAGCAGAGCGAGCAGCCGGACAATCCGGCCGGCTACTACTGGCATGCCTACAGCCTGGGCCGTTATGCGCTGGGCACGTCCGTCGTCAAGGCCCTGGCGCAGGGCATGGGCGCGCGCGTGCGCAACAGCCTGGACCGCACGATGACGGTGGCGCCCATGCATGCGGAAGCGCATATCGCGTTTGGGATTTATCATACGGAAATTATCGACAAGGTCGGCGCCATGATAGGCAGCCTGACCTACGGCGCCAACAAGGAAGACGGCTATCAGCACTTCAAGACGGCACTGGCCCTGACGCCGTATTCGGCGCTGGCGCACAGCGAATATGCGCGCGCCTTGAATATGCTCGACGGAAAGAAAAAGCTGGCGGAAGCGCTGGCACTGTATGAAAAGGCGGCCGAGTGCGAGGCACTGGACGCCAAGGAGCGCCTCGAGGTCGAGGCGGCGATCGATGAATTGAAAGGGTAGGGATTACTGTGATCAAGGCTTTATGTGTGTACTGTGGCGCCAATGCGGGCGTCTCGCCGGACTATGCCGTGGCGGCGCGCGAACTGGCGCGCGTGCTGGTGGCGGAAAATATCTCGCTCGTATATGGCGGCGGCAAGGTGGGCCTGATGGGCGTGATCGCCGATGAAGTGCTGCGCCTGGGCGGCGAAGTGACGGGCGTGATTCCCACCCAGCTGGTCGAGCGCGAAGTGGGCCACACGGGCTTGACGCGCCAGTTCATCGTGAAGGACATGCATGAGCGTAAGGCGATGATGGCCAGCCTGTCTGACGCCTTCATCGCCATGCCCGGCGGCTATGGCACCCTGGAAGAGCTGTTCGAGATGCTCACGTGGGCCCAGCTGGGCTTGCACGCCAAGCCCATCGGCTTGCTCAATGTCGACCGTTTCTATGATGGCTTGATCGCTTTCGTGCAAAACGGCAAGGAACAGGGCTTTATCCGCCCGCAGCACGCGGCGTTCCTGAATGCCGACGCCGATCCTGCCGCGCTGGTGCAGCGCCTGAAGGAGTGCGCGCCGTAATCTTTCCTTATAGAAATTGACAGGGAGCCATGCACTGTGCAGTGCATGGCTTTTTTTATTTCTACACGGAAAAATTGATCGCGCTCAATGATTCAATTGATAAATATATGTCCATAATATTTCTCTCCATGCATGTTATTTTGAAAATGAAGATGCTTTTTAATTATGGTTGTGGTCTACTTGTCCTGTTCAAAAGTTAGGACTATCGGACACCCGTGAGCGCGACAAGACTCCTAAAAAACGGTGCCGAGCCATTTCAAGTTGCCACAGCCACGCTACTTCATCATCTCGAAAGGATGCTATTTTGAAACCTATGACCCTCTTGCGCGCGACCGCTGTCGCCGCCATTCTTGCAGCCGCTGGCGGTGCTCAGGCGCAGACGACGACGATCGGCTTCGATTCGCTCGAACATCCCGGCTACTTTGGTTCCGTATTCAATTCCTACTCCGAAGGCGGCTATAACTTTGACAGCAGCTTCTTGGGCCTGTTGAGCTCGGCACATCAGGATAGCTTCGCCTATGCCGGCTCGGCCGGCCTGGGTGCGACAGCCCTGTCGACAACGACCTTGTCGCGCGCCGATGGCGCCGCTTTCTCGCTGAGCTCGATCAGCCTGGCCGATTTCGTGAGCTTGCCTGGTTCCTTCGATGTGACCTTTGTCGGCCACCAAGTGGGCGGCGGCACGGTGACCCAGACCTTCAGCCTTGGCGGCGGCCACACCTTTGCCGATTACACGTTTACGGGTTTCAGCAATCTGCTGTCGGCATCGTGGAAGGAAGGCGCCTTGCACACCTTCCAGGTTGACAATATCTCCGCCACTGTCAGCGCCGTACCGGAACCGGCCACCTACGGCATGCTGCTGGGCGGACTGGGCCTGCTGGGCTTCATGCTTCGCCGCAAGAACGCCGCCTGAGCCTGAACATGGTGCCGGCCATGCCGGCGCATACGTAACAATGCCGCCCAGTGGATGCCGGGCGGCATTGTTACGTGGACTTCATGACCTTGACTTCATGACCACAGGCGCTGGCCTGACAGGTCGAGCTGGGTCAGGTACAGGCGCACGTCGAATTCATACTGGTGGTATTGCGGTTCCATATACGTGCACAGCTTGTAGAACGCCTTGTCATGCTGCTTTTCTTTTACATGCGCCAGTTCGTGCACGGCGATCATGCGCAGGAATTCCAGCGGCACTTCCTTGAACATGGTGGCCACGCGGATTTCATGCTTGGCCTTGAGCTTGCCGCCCTGCACGCGCGAGATCGAGGTATGCAAACCCAGCGCATGCTGGATCACATGGATCTTGCTGTCGAACGCCACCTTGTTGATGGGTTCGGCATTGCGCAGGAATTCATTCTTCAAGTCCTGCACATACTGGTATAACGCCTTGTCGTTGCGCACATCGTGCGCGTTCGGATAGCGTTTCAACAGGACGTCGCCCAGCTTGTCTTGCGCGATCAGTTGCTGCACTTGTGCTTGCGTTTGTTCGGAATAGGCGCTCAGGTATTTCAGGGATGGCTGCATGCGGGGAAGGGCGGGGCGGGGCGCGGAGGTGTCGGTAAGGCGAGAATGTACCATACCGCCGCGCCCCGTGCTGCGCCAGCCCTTGCGCGGGGCCGCCGGGACCGTCCTGTGCCTTCGTCAAGCCGCGCTGCCGGGTAATCCCGGTCAGCCCGTCAGCCCGGATCAGCCCTTGTCGTCTTCTTCCTTGTCACCCTGCCGGCCAAGGTTGCCGCTGCGCGCCGCCGTGCCGCCGCGGTTTTCATTGGCGCGCTGGGCCGATTGCCGGCTTTCGCCGCCCTTGCGGCCTATTTCCGCCATGTGTACACGGTTGCGGCTGACGGCTTCGCCGCCTTTCTGCCCGGCCCGGCGCGCTTCCTCCGAGTCGAATTCATGCGCCGTGCCCTTTTGATGGGCTGCCTGGCCGCCCTTGCTGGCAATTTCGCGTTGCTGCTCCTCGTTCATGGCGGCAAAGCCGCGCTTGCTCGTGCCTTTGGCGCTGCCCGATTCGCTGGCTTTCTGGCTGCTGCCAGCGCCTTTGCCCTGTTCATTACCTTGATTGTTAGCCATGTCGCTCTCCTTGCTATCGAGTGGGGGTCCAGTGTTCAACTCACGTGTTTAACTCAAGTCTTCAATGCGCCTGATCGGATTGCCTGCCGGTATCGCGGCTGTGGCCGGCGCCATCGCGGTGGCCTGCGGCGTGCATTTTTTCGATCATTTCACGCTGGCGCTGCGTGGCTTTTTCCGTTTCCTCGGCCGTCTTGCGCACCACTTCGTCAGCGAAGGCCACGGCCGTGCGGCTCGCTTCGGGCAGGTGGTTCTCTGCCGTGCGGTTCATCTCGACATTGGCGTTGGCGACGAGGTTGCCGAGTTGCTGCTGGTACTGGCGCAGCTTGTTGCTGCACGGCTGCAGCTGGGCAGCAGCCAGCGACATGAACTCGCCCGTGTCGCGCGCACACAGCAGTTGCTGGCTGGCGTTGCTCCATTCCTGCAGCAAGTCTTGCGCCAGCCGCAGATGCAGCTCGCTCAGTTGCTGCGCCGTATCGAACATCTTGCGCGATAGTTCCGTGGCGAAATTGCACTGGGCCTCCAGATGGGACTTCAGGGCGGGGCTGAAACTGGGGGACATACTGGTTGTGAACATGTTCTACCTCAATGAAAAGCGGATCCAGGAAACACCCGGTGTACCGGATGCGGCGTATGGTGCAACAAGCAAAGGGATAGACGCCGGATGGTGTGCCAGGTTCCACGCGAGATGCCGGTTTGGCGCGAGAATGGGGCCTGGCAGGGGGGAAAACGCGATGGTTTTGCGCCAGATCAAATGAACGTGAATCAGCTTGCCGCCGCCGGCAGCCATGCTGCTTGTGTGGAAAATGCAGGTTTACAGGCCCGGCCGTGCGACAATAGCCGGCTCGCGGCAGCGCAGCCGATGGCCGGCGCGCGTGGCTGAGCCGAGCATAGCCCACCTTTTTTGCCTTATTCCGCGACCATGACGCATCCCGAATACATCCTGACCCTGTCCTGCCTGGACCAGCGCGGCATCGTGCACCGCGTGTCCGGCTTCCTGGCCGAACGCGGCTGCAACATCCTCGATTCCGCCCAGTTCGGCGACCAGGAATCCCAGCTGTTCTTCATGCGCGTGCATTTCGCGCTGGAAGACGGCGCCGTCAGCGACGCCCAGTTGCGCAGCGACTTCGCCGACCTGTCGCAAGCCATGCAATTGAACGGCCCCTTCCACGGCCAGTTGCACGATGCGCGCGTCAAGCCGCGCGTGATGCTGATGGTGTCGAAGATCGGCCATTGCCTGAACGATTTGCTGTTCCGCTACAAGAGCGGCTTGCTGAACGTGGAAATTCCCGCCATCGTGTCGAACCACATGGAGTTCTACCAGCTGGCGGCCAGCTACAATATTCCCTTCCATCACCTGCCGCTGGCGGCCGGCGCGCCGGAAGCGGCCAAGCTGGCGCAGGAAGCGAAGATCATCGACTTGATGGACACGCACAAGATCGACCTGGTGGTGCTGGCCCGCTACATGCAGATACTGTCGCCGGGCCTGTGCCAGGCGCTCGATGGCCGCGCCATCAATATCCACCATTCCTTCCTGCCCAGCTTCAAGGGCGCCAAGCCGTATGCGCAGGCGCATCACCGCGGCGTCAAGCTGATCGGCGCGACGGCCCACTTCGTCACGGGCGACCTGGATGAAGGCCCGATCATCGAGCAGGACGTCGAGCGCGTCGACCATGCGATGGATGCCGAGACCCTGACGGCCATCGGCCGCGACGTCGAGTGCGTGGTGCTGGCGCGCGCCGTGAAATGGTTCGTCGAGCACCGCATCCTGAAAAATGGCGACAAGACCGTGGTTTTCCGCTGATACCTTCGCCCGTACAATATTGACATCCACTTTACCGAGACAGAAACACGATGGCCCTCAAAGCAACAATTTTCAAAGCCGATCTGCAGATCGCCGACATGGACCGCAATTACTACCAGGATCACGCGCTGACCCTGGCGCGCCACCCGTCCGAGACGGACGAGCGCATGATGGTGCGCCTGCTGGCGTTCGCCATCCACGCCGACGAGGCGCTGACCTTCACCAAGGGCCTGTTCGATACGGAAGAGCCCGACCTGTGGCAGAAAGACTTGACGGGCGCCATCCAGCTGTGGATCGAAGTGGGCCAGCCAGACGAAAAGCGCATCCTGAAGGCCTGCGGCCGTTCGGAACAGGTGATCGTCTACAGCTATGGCGCAACCAGCCACATCTGGTGGAAGCAGATCGCGAATAAACTGGAACGGGCGAAGAACTTGACCGTGATCAACCTGCCATCCGAGGCGGCGCAAGACATGAGCAAGCTGGCGCAGCGCAGCATGCAGCTGCAATGCACGATCCAGGATGGCCAGATCTGGCTGACGGACAGCGTCAACACGGTCCTGATCGACCGCGAACCGGTGAAGCCGGCCCGCTGATTTTTACCGTTTGCAACGCAAAAAGCCCGGATCGCTCCGGGCTTTTGTCATTGCGGGCGCTCAGTTCGGCGCACTGCCCAGCCGCTTGATGCTGCTCGAACGCTGCATGCTGCGGCTGATGCGCGGATCGCCGTAGTAGCTGACTTCGCCCGAGCCGCCGATGCTGATGGTCAAGTCATCCTTGGCCCACACCTGCGCCTCGCCCGAGCCGCCGATGCTCACCTGCACCTCGCGTGCGGCCAGCTTGCCCGCCTGGATATTGCCCGAGCCACCGATGGAGGCCGTCAGTTGCTCCGTCTTGCCGCTGGCCTTGAAGTTGCCGCTGCCGCCGATGGCGACGGAGACCTGGCGGCTGTCGAGGTCGCGCGCGTGGATGGAGCCGGAGCCGCCCACGTCGAAGCGCAGATTCTCGGCGCGCAAGCCCGTGGCCGTGATGTTGCCCGAGCCGCCCACGCTGATGCGTTCCACCTGGCGCGCCTGGATGACGATGGTCAGGCTGCTCTGGCGGAAGTTGGCATTGCGCTTGGCGGGGCGGATGCGCAAGGTGCCGTTCTCCACCGCCGTCTCGATCAGCGGCAGGATATTGTCGTCGGCCTCGATGCTGATGCTGTCCGTGTTGCCAATACGCAATTCGACCGTGCCCGGTACGTTCAGCGCCACGGCATGGAAACTGCCCACTTCGCGCGTCTGCTTTTGCAGCTTGCCGCTGCCCTGGATGCTGTTGCCGGAAATCCAGTCGAGCGGCGACGCCAGCGCCGGCGCGGCCGGGATGGCCAGCGCGCAGGCGGCCAGCAGCAGGGTGGTCACGGCGCGGGCATGGCGGGCTTGGAAAATTGCGTGTGTCATTCTTGCTCCCTGTTTGGAATTGGACTGTGTGCATGGTATGCCAGCCGGCCAGGCTTGCGTACCGCGCTGCGACAGACTGCACCGGCAGCGGCATGGAATGCAGGAGGATGCGACAGGATGGCATGAGGTATCATGCCGGTATTGGACATACGACGACCGGCTCGCGCCGCTCACACTACTGGAATTACATGCTGATCATCACCATCAAACAGGGCAAGGAAAAGAGCTTGCTGGGCCAATCGTGGATCTACGCGTCCGCGATTGAAAAAGTCGAGGGCAAGCCGCAGGAAAAAATGAAGCCGGGCTCGACGGCCATCGTGCAAAGCTCGTCGAAGCAGTTCATCGCCCGCGCCGCCTACAATTCGAAGTCGCAGATCCGCGCGCGCATCTGGAGTTTCAAGGAAGACGAACCTGTCGACCACGCGCTGATCAAGCGCCGCGTCAAGGCCGCCATCGAGAAAAAACTGCCAGCCATCAAGAAGGCGGGCGAAAACCAGCTGCTGACCCTGATCAAGGGCGAAGACGAGGGCTTGCCCGGCCTGGTGGTGCAGCTGTTCGGCGGCGTGCAAGGCTACCTGATCTGCGAATTCAACGCCGGCGGGGTCGATGCGTGGAAAGTGGCCATCGTGCAATCGCTGATGGCGTCCACCGGTTGCGTGAACGTGTACGAGCGCTGCGACGACCTGATGCGCAAGGGCGAAGGCTTGCCCCTGATCGACGGCGCCCTGGCCGGGGAAGAGCCGCCCGATGAAGTCATGTTGACGGACAACGGCGTGCGCTATGCGCTGGATTTGAAGACAGGGCACAAAAGCAAGTTCCGCTGAGAATTGCTGCTTGACGTGAAAAAACCGGCGCTGGCCGGTTTTTTTTATTGGCTTACGCCATGAACACACTGGCGGGAACATTGAACCGTTGTGTCAGGGCCTTGATCTGCCGCACATTCAATGCTCGTTTGCTGCTGAGTATTTCAGAGACGACGCCCTGGGTGCCAATTTCCGGCAGGTCGGATTGCGTCAGTGCATGCTGTTCCATCAACAGGCGCAGTGTGGCGGCAGGCGAGACGGCGGCAGGCGGAAAATGCTCCTGATCGTAGTCGCCGATCAGCCGGCCGATACTGTCAACCAGACCGGCCAGCGGATGCTGTTCATCGGCCGCCCCGGCGTCCAACAGATGCTGCAATACGCTGACAGCCTGTTCATAAGCGGCCGCATCAGGAATTGCCTGCAGAGGAACGAGCTTGGACAGGGCTTGATAGTGGACAGTGATTTCCGTAATTATTTCACGATGCATCAGGGTTTCCATGCGTCGTACTCCTTATGCGTCAATACTTCCCGGATGAATAGCAGCTGGCGATTGAAGTGAATCGCGGCGATGATCCGGTACTTGTTGCCGCCGATATTAAAAACATAGTAATCACCGACGCGATCGGTGGCGTTAAATGTCGACTTCAGCACGGCGAAATTGGCAAACGGCCGCGATTCGATGATCTTGCGCCACGCTTGCATGGGTTCGCCCGCCAGCGGGTGTTTTCTGGCGAAATCCATCAAAGCCTTGTTGGCGACGATGCGCATATGTCAAAGCGATGCCGTGACGAAGTGATATCGTGATGTACAGATTATCTCAATTTGAGATAATCGTCAAACGGCGCTACTCCAGCGGCACGCTGCGGTACTTGTTCACCTCCAGGGCCGACACGGCCGGCGCATCATTGCCCCACGACGCGCGCAGATAGGTCACCACGGCGGCCACTTCCGCATCATCCATGACGGGGCCGAACGGCGGCATGCCGTAGGGGCGCGGGTTGCCGCGGGTTCCGGGCGCAAAGCCGCCGTTGAGCACGAGGCGGATGGCGTTCACGGCCGACTCCGTCGTCAGCGCGCGGTTGCCGGCCAGCGGCGGGTAGCCGGGCGGCACGCCCTTGCCGTCGTCCTGGTGGCAGCTCGCGCATTGCGCCTCATACAGTTTCGCGCCCAGCGCCAGTTGCTGCCGGGCTTGCTCCGACGTGTCGCGCGGCGCCCGTTGCGCGGGCTGCGCGGGGCCGGGCAGGCTTTTCAGGTAGACGGCCATCGCTTGCACGTCGGCCGTGCTCATGTGCTGCAAGCTTTGCCGCACCACCTCGGCCATGGGACCGAAGACGGTGGCGCGCGGCGAGACGCCTGTTTGCAGCAATGCCACGATATGCGCCGTGTCCCAGTCGCCGAGGCCCGCTTCCGCATCCGACGTCAGCGACGGCGCGTACCAGCCCAGCACGGGGATCAGGCCGCCCGACAGGCCGTCGTCGCTTCCGCCCAGCGTCGTGCGGCTGCTATGGCAGGCGCTGCAGTGGCCCAGGCCCTGTACCAGGTAGGCGCCGCGGTTCCATTCCATGCTTTGCGTCGTGAGCGGCTGGTACACGCCCGGCTTGAAGTACAGAGCGCGCCAGGCGGCCAGCGCGATCTGCTGGTTGTAGGGGAAGCGCAGCGCGTGCGGCGCGTTTGCCTGCTTGTGCGGCTTCACGCTCTGGAAATACGCATACAAGGCATCGCTGTCCTCGCGCTTTACCTTGGTGTAGCTGGTGTACGGAAAGGCCGGATACAGCAGCCGGCCATCCTTCGACTTGCCGTTGTGGATGGCGCGCCAGAAATCGTCGGCCGTCCAGCTGCCGATGCCCGTTTCCTTGTCGGCCGTGATGTTGGGCGAAAGCACCTTGCCGAACGGCGTCTGCAAGGCGCGTCCACCGGCATACGGCACGCCGCCGCGCGTCGTGTGGCAAGCCATGCAGTCGCCCGCCTTGGCCAGGTAGGCGCCGCGCGCGACCAGCTGTTCCTGGTTCAGGGTGCTGGCGGCGGCCGGCGGTCCCACGTCGTCCGCCGGCCATAGCAGAAATTTGGCGCCAGCCGCGCCGATGGCGACGATGGCGGCTGCGATCATCCATTTTTTCATGGCGCCACCTGCGCGGCGGAGCCCGGCACGCCGCCGCAATGCAGCGGCAAGGGCAGGGTGATGCTGCTGGCGGGGCGCGCGTCGGCCGATGCCACTTGCGTGCCCAGCCAGGCCGAGACGGCGCCCACGTCCGCGTCCGACAGGCGCTGCGCTACCTGCGCCATGCAGTCGGGCGCATGGGCGCGGCGGATGCTGTTCTTCCAGGCGCCCAGCTGGGCGTTGATATAGTCGCGCGGCAAGCCCAGCAAGCCGGGGATGGCGGGCGCCACGCCAGCCAGCTGCTGGCCATGGCAGGCGATACAGGCGGGAATCTTTTTGCCGGCATCGCCTTGCAGCACCAATTGTTTGCCGCGCGCCAGGGCCGTCGTGCCGGCGCCGCTGGGCTGGGCCGGCGGCGGGGCCGGGTGCTGTGCCGCAAAATACTCGGCAATTTCGCGCAGATAATCGTCGGGCAAGTGTTCCACCATATAGTTCATCAGCGGATACTGGCGCCGTCCCTCGCGAAAGTTCAGCAGCTGGTGGTACAGGTAGCCGGCCGGCTTGCCGGCGATGCGGGGAAAGAAGGCGTCGTGGCGCTCCTGTTGCGCATGACAGGCCGTGCACGCCTTGATGCGCTGTTCCAGGCTGTCGTGGCTGGCGGAGATGGCGGCGGGCGCGGCCAGCGTCATGCCGGGCAGTGCGACGGCCAGGGCCAGGGTCAGCACCGGCACGAGGGGGAAATGCAGTAGCATGGAAAGTCGCATGGGAAATGGCATGGGAAATGAGCTGTCTCGTCGGTCGGGATGGCGTGCCGGTGTTGCTGCCCGGATGTTGTTACCCTAGCATATACCGGGTGCTGTCACTGTGACAGGATCAGTTGTGCAATAAAACTACGGATCAGTTTGAGGAGCAGGGTTGAAACGATATGAGGAATTGGCGGAAGAAGTCGCCGCCATGATCAGCGCGCAGTTGTTGCTGCCTGGCGATAAGCTGCCCTCCGTGCGCCAGCAGCATGCGCGCAGGGGCGTGAGCCCGTCGACGGTGTTCCAGGCCTACTATTTGCTCGAAGCGCGCGGCATGATCGTCTCGCGGCCCCGCTCCGGCTATTACGTGGCGCCGCAGCGCGCCGCGCTGGCGCCCGAGCCGGACAGTTCCCATCCGCTCGACGCCAGCACCACCGTCGATGTCAGCGACCTCGTGTTCGAGGTGCTGGGCGCCGTGGGCGTGCGCGATATCGTGCCCTTCGGTTCGGCTTTTCCCAGCCCGCATCTGTTTCCGATGGAACGGCTGGCACGGGCCGTATCGGCCAGCATGCGCCGCCTCGACCCGTGGAGCACCGTCACGGATTTGTCACAGGGCAATGCGGAGCTGCGCCGCCAGATCGCCCTGCGCTACCAGCTCGACGGCGTGCTCGTGTCCAGCGACGACATCGTCATCACGAATGGCGCGCTGGAAGCGCTGAACCTGTGCCTGCAAGCCGTCACGCGGCCCGGCGACACGGTGCTGATCGAGTCGCCCAGCTTCTATGCGTGCCTGCAGGCGCTGGAGCGGCTGGAACTGAAGGCGGTGGAAATTGCCACCAGTCCGCGCGACGGCGTCGACCTGGCGGCGCTGGAAGAGTTGCTGCAGCGCCACCGGCCCAAGGCGTGCTGGCTGATGACGAATTTCCAGAATCCCCTGGGCAGCCTGATGCCGCCGGAAAAGAAGCGCGCGCTGGTCGAACTGCTGGCGCGCCATGGCGTGCCGCTGATCGAGGATGACGTGTATGGCGAGCTATACTTTGGCAAGCAGCGTCCAGGCCTGACGAAAAGCCATGACAGCGCGGGTCTGGTGATGCATTGCAGCTCGTTTTCCAAGACCCTGGCGCCCGGCTTTCGCCTGGGTTGGGCCGTGGCGGGCCGCTACGCGCGCCAGGTCGAGCGCTTGAAACTGACCACCAGCCTGTCGGCGCCGATACCGCTGCAGATGGCGCTGGCCGACTACCTGGCGCAGGGCGGCTACGACCGCCATTTGCGCCAGCTGCGGCTGACCCTTGCGGCGCAGCAAAGTACCATGCTGCAAGCCATTGCCGTGCATTTTCCGCCCGGCACGCGGGTCACGCGGCCGCAGGGCGGCTATTTCGTCTGGGTGGAAATGCCAGCCGGTATCGATGCGCTGGCCCTGCACCGCAGCGCGCTGGCGGCCGGCATCAGCATTGCGCCCGGCCCCATTTTTTCCGCCACGCGCGCGTTTCGCCACTGTATCCGCCTCAATTATGGCCACCCCTGGAGCCCGCAGCTGGAAGAGGCCATCGCCACCCTGGGGCGGCTGGCGCTGGCGGCGGCGTAGCGTAGAACAAAAAAAAGTCCCTGGCGACAGCAAGTGTTTCATTCCAAAAAGAAATATTGCTGTTATATTGGTGTATCTATAACTAATGATGGGAATGATAATGGATAACACGCAGCCGGAAGTGGGTCGTACGCAAGATACGACGATCGCCATTCTGTCCCATGTTGGCGGCCTGTTCACCAGCTGGGTGGCGCCGCTGATCATTTATTTGATCAAGAAGGACGATGCGGATAAATTCTCGGCCGAGAACGCCCGCGAAGCGCTGAATTTCCAGATCACCCTG
Organism: Janthinobacterium sp. MP5059B; assembly: GCF_001758645.1. Lineage (NCBI taxonomy): Bacteria > Pseudomonadati > Pseudomonadota > Betaproteobacteria > Burkholderiales > Oxalobacteraceae > Janthinobacterium > Janthinobacterium sp. MP5059B. Next base: position 150,362 of record NZ_LRHX01000004.1, read on the forward strand.
ATCATCTGGTATTTCGCCTGCTTCATCCTGTCGTTCGTGCTGATCGGCCTGTTCCTGTTCTGGATCGTGGCGCTGGCCAACCTGGTGTGCTCGATCGTCGCGGCCGTGAAGGCAAGCAATGGAGTCACTTACCGTTATCCCCTGACCTTGCGGCTCGTCAAATAAGACTGCGCCGGCCGCCGGGTTTCAGCCCGGGCGGCCGGGCAGTATCAGGAATGCTGCAAAGCCGGGCGCCACCGCAGTGGCGGCGCCTGTTTCGTGCGACCACAGCACGACCACCGGTTCACCGGTCGGCCCCGTTTGTGCATAGTCAAAACAATAGTAATCGCCCGTGCCGAACTGGGCGAAGGGCAGCAGGCTACTGGCGTCGTTGCCGCTGTCGCCCATACTCTCCAGCCATTCCTGCCAGCCTTCACGGTAGTGGCGCGTGATCGATTCCCATGTCTTGCGCGCATGGTCCGCGTCGTAGACGGGAAATACAGTCAAGGCGCCCAGCGCGCGGCCATTGTTCGCCAACAACCATTGCACATGGGACGCGGGCAGTTCGCGCCCCAGCGCCTGTTCGGCGGCGGCGATCGCGTCAAGCGTGGTGCCGATGGACTTGCTCTTGTTCATGCTGCAGAAGGCGCGCCTGCTCAGGCGGCGATGGGTGGCGGGGCCGGTGGCGTGCTGGCGCGCGGGGCTTTTTGCGGCGCCACTTTGCCGCCGTCGGCGATCCAGCGGCGGTACACGCGCAGGGCCACTTGCGCATCGTCGGCCGCGTACAGGATCTGCTTTTCCGTCAGGCGCGACGTGGCCCAGTTGGTGGTGGAGATCTTTTTCGATTTCTGCAGGTGCAGGCCGAAGAACTTCGCCACGGCCGTCTTCGCGCCCAGGTCGTTGCGCTGGCCGCCGCGCAGGGCGACGGACAGGTCGAGCACCTGGGCCGGGGCGATGCCCAGCTTGTTGCGCAGGCGCTTGACGTCGTCGGACAGGCCAAAACCCACTTTCAGGGTGGTGGTCGATTCGAGGATGGCTTTCAGTTCGGCCAGGGCCGGCGCCGGCGTGCTGCCCACCTGGAACAGGTAGGCGATGTCGTCGGTGGCCAGCTGGATCAGATGGGGGCCCGTGGAGGACTCGCCCTTCACAAAAGTCGGCTTCGATTCCGTATCGAAGCCGATGGCGTCCGCTGCCAGCAGGGCGGCCATGGCCGCTTTTGCATCATCGCTGGTGCGTACCAGCTTGACGTGGTCGAGGGCAATGCCTTGATAGGGGGGCAGTGGCGGTGCGGCAGCTGTGTCCATGAAACCGGATCAGCCTTTGCGCGAGAATTTCGCGGTCAGCTGATTCAGTTTTTCCAGGCGCAAACGGCTCGCTTCTTCCGCGGCGGCCGCGTCGCGCTCGGCTTTCTTGCGCTCGGCTTCCTTCTTGAAGCGTTGCTGCAATACTTGCGTGGCGTGGTCGCGGTGGGTTTGCGTCACTTCCGCGCCGGCGGTGCCGTCGAGGTCGTAGCGTACCTTGGCTTTTTCCATCACGCGCAGGTAGCGCAGCGAACCCGTGTGGATGCCCAGCGCCGTGCGCATCAGCTTGCGGTCCAGGTCCGGCAGGCGCGCCAGGATCTGCTTGTCGATACCGATCGACAAGGGCAGGCAATCGCGGAATGGCGGGAATTGCTCCTGGAACTGCTTCAGCAGGGCGCGCGCGGTCAGGCCGGCAGGTGCCGGCGTGGTCGCTGCGGCCGGTGCCGCCGCTGGGGCTGCATCGACTGGCGTGTCAGGAGTGGTGGCTTGCTGGTCTGGCGTGGAGCTGGTCATCGACATCATTGGTTGGGCTATAAAAGGGGAGCATAGCACGCGCCACAGGCAAGTGCATTGTCTTTTTTGGCAACTTGCGCTGCGATCTGCCTGCGCGTGGCTGGCCGTGCCAAGCGCGAAATGCGGGAAATGTGTATAATGTCGGCTTGCGCTGATGACTGGACCCCGTATTTGACGGTCTGGCTCAGGTGTGCAGGGGATAGGAGCAGTGCGGTGCAGGGCCACGATTATTGATATTTTTGATATCAGATATTTTGTTTATCAATTATCCAGATAACTGGCCTTCGTGCATAATCTTGCTCTCCGCTGTGTCTTCACTGAACAACAATAGATTCAAGCCCGTTCTGGTACGGGCTTTTTTTCATTCCGCAATGTACATCGCTTATTTATCTGACCCGGCTTCGGCCCCGCCGCTCCCCATGACGGATGCGCGGGCTTTGAACGTCCCGATAGACAGGCGCCGCTGCCGTTAACACGGCAGCCGCAACAATACGCTCCATCGAGTCCGGTTTCGCAGGCTTAGGTGGAATCATTCACTTCGCGCCGACACCATCTGGTCTCGCATTAAGAGATATCTCATGAAGAATACGCCAAAAACTTTAACGTTGTCCGCCAAGGCGCCACGCCCAGCTGCGGCGCCACTTGCCGTACCCAAAACGACTTTATCTTACTTCATCGATAATGCGCAAGCGAATCCGGAAGCCACGGTGACGACGGCGCCGACCGTCGTCACCGTGGTGAAGAAAAGCCGCTCGCGCCTGGCTGCCGTGCCACCGGCCGAGTCGGCTGCGGAAGCGGCCGTCAGCGCACCGGCCGCCGAGGCTGTTGCCGACGTGGCCGAAGCCGCCGAAGCCGCACCGGCGAAAACCCCAAGCGTGAAGATCGCTCCCGGCGCCAAGGCCCCGGCCGCGCCGCGCAAGGTCAGCGAAAGCGCCGCCACGAACAAGGTGGTGACGGCAGCCCGTTCGAAAGTCGTGCGCGCCAAGCCTGAAGCGGCGCCCGTGACCATCATCACCGGCGCGCAAGTGGTCAGCAAGACCACGGACGCCGATGCCCTGGCCGCCATCGATACCTCGAATTACTTCCTGCCCACCGTCAAGGTGCCGGGCCGCCGTGGCCGCAAACCGAGCGAATTCACGCCGGAAAACGATGAAGTGGCAGCGCTGAACGCCGTCGAACGCGCCGAACTGAAGGCCGTGTCGAAAGCGCGCGACCGCAAGGCCAAGGGCGGCCTGGCGGACGCACTGGGCGATCCGGAAGCATCGGCAGCGGACCTGGAACGCCGCCGCAAGCAGATCACGGGCTTGATCAACATGGGCAAGGAACGCGGTTTCCTGACCTATGCCGAGATCAATGACCAATTGCCGGAAAACATCATCGATCCGGAAGCGATCGAAGGCATCATCGCCACCTTCAACGACATGGGCATCGCCGTCTACGAGCGCGCCCCTGACGCGGAAAGCCTGTTGTTGACTGACAACGTCGCCACCGTCACCAGCGACGATGAAGTGGAAGCGGCTGCCGCGACCGCCCTGTCGACCGTCGACTCCGACTTCGGCCGCACCACCGACCCCGTGCGCATGTACATGCGTGAAATGGGCGCCGTGGCGCTGCTGACGCGCGAAGGCGAGATCGAGATCGCCAAGCGCATCGAAGGCGGCCTGAAGGACATGATCCAGGCGATTTCCGCCTGCCCCACCACCATCGGCGAAATCGTTGCGCTGTCGCAAAAAATCGCGCGCGACGAAATCAAGGTCGATGAAGTGGTCGACGGCTTTGTCGATTTGAACGAAAGCAATGCCCCGGCGCCCGCCGCTGCCCCCGCGCCTGCCGCCGCCAGCGGTGACGACGAGGAAGAGGAAGAAGAAGCCGAGGAAGAAGACGGCGACGCCAATGGCGGCGCGGCCGGTTTCTCCAGCGAACAGCTGGCCCAGCTGAAAAAGAATGCGTTGGAGAAATTCAACGTCATTTCGACGCAGTACGACAAGATGCGCAAGGCGCCCGAGGGCTACAACTCGAAAGCCTACATCAAGGCGCAGGAAGCCATTTCGCAGGAATTGCTGGGCATCCGCTTCACGGCCAAGGTCGTCGAAAAGCTGTGCGACACCCTGCGCGGCCAGATGGAAGAAGTGCGCCACATCGAGCGCGCCGTGCTGGAACTGTGCGTGAACAAATGCGGCATGCCGCGCGCCCACTTCATCAAGGTGTTCCCGGGCAATGAATGCGACCTGGAATGGGTCGACCGCGAAGTCGATTGCAAGTATCCGTACAGCGCCATCCTCAGCCGCAACGTGCCTGCCGTCAAGGAACTGCAAAAGAAGATGATCGACCTGCAAGCCCGCGTGGCCTTGCCGCTGGCTGACTTGCGCAAGATCAACAAGCAGATGGCTGCCGGCGAAAAGCGTGCCCGTCACGCGAAACGCGAAATGACGGTGGCCAACTTGCGCCTCGTGATTTCGATCGCCAAGAAATACATCAACCGCGGCTTGCAATTCCTCGACCTGATCCAGGAAGGCAACATTGGCTTGCTGAAGGCCGTCGACAAGTTCGAATACCGCCGCGGCTACAAGTTCTCGACCTACGCCACCTGGTGGATCCGCCAGGCCATCACGCGTTCGATCGCCGACATGGCCCGCACTATCCGCGTGCCGGTGCACATGATCGAAACGATCAACAAGATGAACCGCATCTCGCGTCAGATCATGCAGGAAACGGGCAGTGAGCCGGACCTGGCGACCCTGGCCGTCAAGATGGAAATGCCGGAAAACAAGGTGCGCGAGATCATGAAGATCGCGAAAGAGCCGATTTCCATGGAAACGCCGATGGGCGAAGATGGCGATTCGCAACTGGGCGACTTCATCGAAGACAACACGACCCTGGCGCCGCTGGACGCCGCACTGCACGCGTCGATGCGCAACGTGATCAAGGAAGTGCTCGATTCCCTGACGCCGCGCGAAGCGAAAGTGCTGCGTATGCGTTACGGCGTGGAAATGTCGAACGACCACACGCTGGAAGAGGTGGGCAAGCAGTTCGACGTGACGCGCGAGCGTATCCGCCAGATCGAAGCGAAAGCCATGAGCAAGCTGCGCCAGCCTTCGCGTTCGGACAAGCTGAAAACCTTCTTGACTCAAAATTAAGTAGTCAGCAGGCAATAAAAAAGGAGGCGTGAGCCTCCTTTTTTTACGCCCGTGCCGCGCGCGGCCTTACAGGAAATGCATGCGCTGGCCCGACACGCCGGCGCGGTGACGGCGCCGCAGCTGGTACAGCGCCACGCCGCTGGCGCCGAGGATGAAGGTGATGACCAGCCAGTCCAGCGGGGTGCGGCGCGGTGGCGGCGGTGGCGACGCTTGCGACGGCACGGCGAAGGCCTGGAATTTATGTCCCGTATAAATGGCGCCCACCACCAGCCCGCCATCCGTGATCTTGTTGGTCAGGTACAGGCCGTCGTCGCGCCGGCGCACCGTCATCACGCCTTCCTTGTAGACAAAGGTCATCGGTTCGAAGCCGTTGATGCTGACGCTGCCGACCACGTGTCCGGCCGCGTTGACGGCCGTGGCGTAGCTGTCGCCCTGGCCGATCAGGGCGCCCAGGTCGAGCATGCGCTTGCCGTCCCAGGCAAAGGCGTGCCAGCGGCGCTTCTCCGTTTCCGAAGCGCCCACGACCAGGCCCGCGTCATTGATGGCGGTGGCCGAGCTGATGCGCCCGCCGGGCAGGGTGCCGATTTCCTGCATGCCCACGCCGGGGCGGTAGACGAAGGCGCGGCGGTAGCCATCGCCGCGCTGGGCCGTGCCGACCACCACGCCATGGCTGTTCAGGCCGCTGGCATAGCTGCTGGCGCCGCCCAGGGTGCCCAGGTCTTGCAGGCTGTGGTCGGCTTTCGTGACAAAGGCGTGGAAATCGCCGCCGCTGGTATCGGCATAGCCGGCCACCTGGCCGCCGCGCGCGATGGCCGTGGCATAGCTGCTGGTGCCGCCCAGGGTGCCCAGGTCGCGCATGCCGCCCGCTGCGTCGTAGTGAAAGGCGTGCCAGGCGCCGCTGGCCGTCTGCGCCGAACCGACCACCACGCCATGGATATTGATGGCCTTGGTGAAACCTTCACCACCGCCCAGGGTGCCCAGCTCGCGGATGCGGCCATGCTGATACGTCACGGCGCGGCGCCGTCCTTCTTGCTCCATGATGATGCCGGCCACCAGGCCCGCCGGATTCAGGTCGGAGGCGATGCTGCCGTTGCCATCCCTTTCACCAAAGCCGCGTTCGGCATAGAGGGTGGCGCTGGCGGTGGGGACGGCGGCCAGCAGGCACAGGCCGAGCAGTGGGGCGTGGAAGCGGGGGAACCGTGGCGGCATGATAGTTTCCTCAAAGAAAAAACTTAATATACTTTTTAATGTCGAGAATACATACTTAATTTGCTACTGTTTTTGATAATTCCTGTATTTCATCATGCCCGGCTGGCGCGCCTTTCCTCGCCTGCGGCAGGTGGATGGCCAGCACCGTGCCCTGGCCCGCCTGGCTGTCGATGCGCAGTTCGCCTCCCAGCGCGTGGACGCGTTCGCGTATGCTTTTCAGGCCGAAGGCGGCCTTCTTGCCGTGGTCGTCCGGCTGCATGCCGATGCCGTTGTCGCTGATGCGCAGCACGATGGCGTCCGTATCCTGCGCCAACGCCACCTTCACTTCGCTGGCCTGGGCGTGGCGCACGATGTTCGACAGCGATTCCTGCAGCACGCGGAAGATGGCCGACGTCTGGCGCTGGTCCAGGCCCAGGTCGGGCACCTCGCTGTCGAGCGATAGCTGGTAACGGATGGCGCCGCGGCTTTCCATCTGGCGTATCAGCCATTCGGCCGCCGGGCCCAGGCCCAGCTCCAGGGTGCTGGGATGCAAGTCATTGATGATGGTGCGCACCGAGCGGATGGTGGCGTCGATGGTGTCGAGCACGCGCTGGGCGTGGCGGTGCAGGCGCGGGTGGGTCTTGGCCGTGCGCGCATGCAGCAGCGACACATCGATGCGCAGCACCATCAGGTTCTGGCCCAGGTCGTCATGAATGTCGAGCGCGATGCGCCGCCTTTCCTCTTCCTTGATGGTCTGCTGGTGGTCGGTCAGTTCGCGCAGTTGGGCCAGGGTGCGCTGCAGGTTCTCCTCGTTGCGCTTGCTTTCCGTGATGTCGATGCCCATGGCGATGATCATCTGCGGCCGGCCTTGCGCGTCGAAGATGGGTTTTTTATGCGTCTGCAGCAGGCGGTTTTCCTGCAGCCGCGCATTCCATACCAATTCTTCGCGGATCACCACCTGGCGGCTGGCAAACGCTTCCTGGTCCGCCGCATGGAATGCCTGGGTCTGGTCCGAGGGAAAGTGCTGCACGTCGCGTCCCTCGGCGATATCCTGGAATAGCACGCCCCATTGCTGCTCGCAGGCCTGGTTCATCAGCAGCATGCGCGAATCGGCGTCTTTCAGGAACAGCGACAGGGGCATCATGGAAATGATGTCCTGCAGCCGCTCTTCGCTGCGCGCCAGTGCCGCTTCCGTTTGTGCGCGCATGGCGATTTCCGCGGAGAGCTGGAGATTGACATCGAGCAGCTGGGCCGTGCGCAGGGCCACGCGGTTTTCCAGTTCCGCATGGGCGACGCTCAGCGCGTGTTCGGCCCGCTTGTGTTCCGTGATGTCGCTGGCCAGCACGAGGGCGCCCGTCAGGCTGCCTTGGGGGTCGTACAGGCAGCGGCCGCTGATCATGGCCCAGCGTTCCGAGCCATCGCTGTGCCGGTAATGCAGTTCTCCCATGCAGCTATCCGTGGCTGTCTGGCGCAGCGGACACAGGCGCAGCAAGGTAGCCTCGTCGTGGAATTCCTCCATGGTATGGTCCAGCAGCAGCTCGGCGGGGAGGCCCAGCATGTCGCACAGGCGCTGGTTGACGTGCAGGATGCGGCCGTGCGCGTCCGTTTGCCACATGCCGTCCTGCGCCGCTTCGCTCAGGTCGCGGTAGCGCATGGCGCTGGCATCGAGCTGCTGGCGCGTGCTGGCCAGGTGGGCGCGCAGCGTGCGCATCAGCCACATGGCGATGCAGGCGGCGGCCGTCAGCAGCAGGGCCAGCCAGACATGTTCCCAGAAGTCGAGTGCCTGCCAGGCTGCGCCTGCCAGCCAGCCCAGCATGATCAGGATGAGGGCGGCGCATGCCGTACTCAGCGTTTCAATCGACCATTTGCTCATCCGCGTCCCTGGCGTCATGGTTGGCCGCTGCGGTGCGCCTGGCGCCGAAGAGGGAAAAGTATCTGACGCTAGTGTAATACCAAATGTTGTTTTATTGAGAATATTTTTCCATTGAGCAAGCAAAAGGGCCGGCCCTTGCGGTGCCGGCCCCTGCCTGCCGATGGTAATGTGACTCTATCAGCCCGTATTGCGCAGGCCGGCCGCCACGCCATTGATCGACAGCTGGATGCCGCGGTGCACCCTTTCATCGATCCGGCTTTCCGCCGACAGGGCGCGGTTGCGCTTGATCAATTCCACTTGCAAGTGGTTCAGCGGATCGAGATAGGCGAAGCGGTTCTGGATCGAGCGGGCCAGCAGGGGATTGCCCGCCAGGCGCTCGGTATTGCCGGTGATCAGCTCCAGGCAGCGCAAGGTGTTGCCATGCTCGTCCGTGATGCGCTTGTAGATGCGTTCGCGCAAGTCCTGGTCCGCCACCAGTTCCGCATAGCGCGAGGCAATCGCCAGGTCCGTCTTGGCCAGCACCATGTCCATGTTCGACAGCAGGGTGGCGAAGAATGGCCATTCGGCATGCATGGCGCGCAGGGTGGCGATCCTTTCATCCTGCGCGGCGCCGTCGGCCTGCCTGATCCAGGCTTCGATGGCGCTGCCAAAGCCGAACCAGCCCGGCAGCAGCAGGCGGCACTGGCCCCAGGAAAAGCCCCAGGGAATGGCGCGCAAGTCTTCGATGCGCTGGTTGGCCTTGCGCGAGGCGGGGCGCGAACCGAGGTTCAGTTCGGCGATTTCCGCAATCGGCGTAGCCGAGAAGAAATACTCCGTAAAACCCGGCGTTTCATACACGAGGTGGCGGTAGGCGTGGTAGGCGAGGTCCGACAGTTCCGCCATCACGGCTTCGAACTGCGCCAGCTGGCTGTTGCGGGCCGGATTGGCTTCCTGCGGCGCCAGGCTCGCTTCCAGGGTGGCGGCGACCAGCAATTCCAGGTTGCGCCGGCCGATTTCCGCGTTGGAAAACTTCGAGGCGATGATCTCGCCTTGCTCCGTCAGGCGGATCTGGCCGTTGACGGTGCCCGGCGGCTGGGCCAGGATGGCTTCGTAGCTGGGGCCGCCGCCACGGCCCACCGTGCCGCCGCGGCCATGGAACAGGCGCAGCTTGACGCCGGCCTTTTGAAAATCGGACACCAGCGCCAGTTCCGCCTTGTACAGTTCCCAGTTGGAGGTAAGGAAACCGCCATCCTTGTTCGAATCGGAATAGCCGAGCATGACTTCCTGCAACTGGCCCTGCTTGGCGATCAATTGCTTGACCAAGGGCAAGGCCATGACCTGGCTCATGATGCCGGCCGCGCGCTGCAGGTCGGGTATCGTTTCGAACAGGGGGATGACCATCAGCTCGCAGGTGCTGTCGCCAGTTTGCCAGTCGGTGCGCAGCAAGCCGGTTTCCTTTTGCAGCAGCAATACTTCCAGCAAGTCGGACACGGTTTCCGTGTGCGAGATGATGTAGTTGCGGATGGCTCGCGCGCCGTAGCGCTGGCGGATGTCGCGCGCCGCGCGCAGAATCGCCAGCTCGGAATCCGTTTCCGCAGCGTAGCTGATGTAGGGCGAGTACAACAAACGCGGCTGGGCCAGTTCGTTCAGCAGCAGCGCTTGCTTATCTTCCTCGGACAGGGCCGCGTAATCGGCGGCCACGCCGCTTTTCGCGAACAGGTCGGCCAGTACGCGTTCGTGCACGTCCGAGGTCTGGCGCATGTCGAGCGAGGCCAGGTGGAAACCGAAGATGTCGGCCGCGCGCGCCAGGGTGGCCAGGCGCGGGCGCACGAGGGCGGCGCCGTGGTGGGACTCGAGCGAGGCGACGATGGTGCGCAAGTCGGCCACAAAGGCGGCCGCGTCAGGGTAGGCGGCTGCGGCGCCCACCTCCTTGCGCAGGATGTTGGTGGCGCCCAGGGCGCGGGCCGTGGCGGCCAGGCGCGCATAGATGCCGATCAGGGCGCGGCGGTACGGTTCGTCGCTGCGGTGCGGCGAGGCGTCCGGAGACTGGTCGGCCAGCGCCTGCAGTTCGCCGCTCACGCCCACCATCAGGGTCGAGACGGACAATTCCGCGCCCAGCGCGTGCACTTCGTCGAGGTAAAAGTCGAGGATGGTGGTGGCGTGGCGCGCCAGCGCGTGCTGCATGGTGCCCGCGTTGACGTTCGGATTGCCGTCGCGGTCGCCGCCGATCCAGCTGCCCATCTGTACGTAGGCGGCATTGATCGGTTCGATGGTGCCATTGCCGTTCGGGTACTCGGCGGCGATGTCGTCCTCGATATCGTCATACAGGCCCGGCAGTTCGCGCAGGAAGGTGATGCGGTAGTAGGACAGGGCGTTTTCGATTTCGTCGGCCACCGTCAGCTTCGAATAGCGCAGCATGCGCGTCTGCCACAGGGTGGCTACGCGCGAGCGCAGCAGCTGCATGTTGGCGTGCCGCTCTTTCGGCGTCTGCGGCAAGTCGCGCTCGGCCAGCAGGCGGGCGATGTCGTGCTCGGCGTCGAGGATGCTCTTGCGCTGCACTTCCGTCGGGTGGGCCGTCAGCACGGGGGCGATCAGGGCGTCCTGGAAGAAGGTGTCGACGGTCTTGCGCGGCACGCCGGCGGCGCGCAGTTTTTTCAGCGCGAAGCTGACGCTGCCCTTTTGCGCCGGCGAGCCGGCCAGCAAATGGGCGCGTCGGCGGCGGATGTGGTGCTGGTCTTCCGCAATGTTGGCCAGGTGCGAAAAGTAGGAAAAGGCGCGCACGACGGAAATCGTCTGTTCGCGGCTCAGTTCCTTGAGCATGGCGTCGAGCTCCAGCGCGGCGCCCGCGTCCGCTTCGCGGCGAAAGCGCACGGAAGTCTGGCGTATGGTTTCCACCACATTGAAGACGGCGTCGCCTTCCTGTTCGCGCAGCACGTCGCCCAGCAGGCGGCCCAGCAGGCGGATGTCTTCTTTCAGTGGCGCGTCCTTGTCGGAGCCGGCCGCTGGAACTATTTCTGGTGCTACTGCGTCATTGAGCATAATAAAGAACCAAAGTAAGTGTAAAAGCAAGGGAATGTGGATCGCACCGGGCGTTTGGCCGCAGAGGGGAGGGGGCGCATGATAAAATTTGTGGTCTTCAACATGGACGCTAGCCTGACTTGGCCTTCTAGGCCAAGGGATAACGATTATAGCGACGCCAAGCGCCTTTTCGATACAAATTGATATCGGACGGGCCAAATGGCAACGATAATGACAACGACAGCCACAGCGAAAGAACTTGTTTTGAAAGCATCCGAATTGACCCCGAATGAATTGCCCGTGAACGAATTGACGCCGAAGATTCCTGCCCGCCTGGTGATCGCCACGCGCGAGAGCCGTCTTGCCATGTGGCAAGCTGAACACGTGCGCGCGCGCCTGGCCGCCCTGTATCCGCAGTGTAGCGTTGAAATTCTCGGCATGACCACACGCGGCGACCAGATTCTGGACCGCGCCCTGTCCAAGGTAGGCGGCAAGGGCCTGTTCGTCAAGGAGCTGGAAGTGGCGATGGAAGAAGGCCGCGCCGACCTGGCCGTGCATTCGCTGAAAGACGTGCCGATGGAGTTGCCGGAAGGCTTTGCCCTGGCCGCCATCCTCGAGCGCGAAGACCCGCGCGATGCGTTCGTCTCGAACGACTACGCCAGCCTGGCCGAGCTGCCGCATGGCGCCGTCGTCGGCACCAGCAGCCTGCGCCGCCAGTCGCTGATCGCCGCGCGCTATCCGCACCTGACGATTTTACCGCTGCGCGGCAACCTCGATACGCGTTTGGGCAAGCTGGACCGTGGCGACTACGCCGCCATCATCCTGGCCGCCGCCGGCTTGAAACGCCTGGGCCTGGCGTCGCGCATCCGCGCCGTGCTGGCGCCGGAAGACAGCCTGCCGGCCGCCGGCCAGGGCGCCATGGCGATCGAAATCCGCAGCGGGCGCGCGGACGGCGCCGACCTGGTGCGCCTGCTGGCGCCGCTGAACCACACCGATACGGCGCAAGCCGTCACGGCCGAGCGCAAGGTGTCGAAGATCTTCGGCGGCAGCTGCCAGATTCCGCTGGCCGCGTTCGCGATAGTCGACGGTGGCAACATGCGCTTGCGCGCCATGGTCGCCACGCCGGACGGCGCGCGCATGGCCAGCGCCGACGTCAGTGGCCCGGCCGGTGCGCCGGAACAGCTGGGTGAGCAGGTGGCCGAACTGCTGCGCGGGCAAGATGCCGCCGGCATCCTCGCCTCGTGCGCCGTCACACCCGACAACCATGAAGGCCTGGCGCCGCATGCCTGACACCGTGGTGATCACGCGGCCCGCGGCGCAAGCGGGGCCGCTGGCCGCCAAAATCGCGGCGCTGGGCTTGCCCGTGCAACTGCTGCCGCTGCTGGAAATCCACGCGCTTGACGGCGAGGACGAATGCGCGCAGCTGCAAGCCGTGCTGGCGCGCCTGGCCGAATATGACCTGGTGGCGTTCGTCTCGCCCAACGCCATCGACTGCGTCTTTGCGCACTTGCCCGCCTGGCCGCCCGGCCTGCCGCTGGCCGTGGTGGGCGAGGGCAGCAGGATGGCATTGGGGGTGCATGGCGTCACGGATGCGAATGCCAACATCACGAGTCCGCTCGATGCGGCGCGCAGCGATTCCGAACATCTGTTGCTGGCGCTGGACTTGCCGGCCCTGCGCGGCAAGCGCGTGCTGATCGTGCGCGGCGATGGCGGACGCGATTATCTGGCCGACGGCTTGCGCGCCGCGGGCGCCGCAGTCGAGTTCGTCACGGCCTACCGCCGCAAGGTGCCAAGGCTGACGCCGGCCTTGCGGGCGACCCTGGAAAATCTGTTGCAGCATAATAATGACTGGATCATCACCAGCTCGGAAGCGCTGCGCGGTCTGCTGGCGCTGCTGGGCGAAATGGATGCTGAAAAGACAGTTGTTGTGAAAATGCAACAGCAGCATCTGATCGTGCCGCACGCCCGCATTGCACAAACGGCGGCGGCCCTGGGTTTTGCCCGTGTCACCTTGACAGGATCAGGCGACGCAGGAGTGCTCGCCGCGTTACAATCACGACCATGAACGAAATGCCTACACTCTCCGAACCGAATGCAACGCCTGGCAGCGCCGTGAAGACGGCGCCGCAGGCGGCCGACCAACCTGCCGGCCGCGCGCCGACCCTGCTCGAACAGCTGCAAAAGCCCATGAGCATCGCCGTCATCGTACTGGCCGTGCTGCTGGCTGCGCAAAGCTGGTCGACCAGCAAGCAGATCCGCAACCTGCGCGAAGAAGTGGCCAAGCGCCTGCAAAAGGGCGATGTCAGCAACGCCGAAACGGGCGTGCTGGCGCGCAACGTGCAAGAAGGCACGAAAGAGCTGGAAATCAAGGTGGGCGCGCTGGAAAACCGCCAGAGCGAAACGCAAAGCCAGCAGCTGGCCCTGGAACAACTGTACAACGACTTGTCGAAGAACCGCGACGAGTGGGCGCTGACGGAAATCGAGCAAGTGCTGTCGACGGCCAGCCAGCAGCTGCAGCTGGCCGGCAACGTGCCTGGCGCGCTGATCGCTCTGCAAAACGCGGACCGCAGCCTGTCGCGTTCCGACAAGCCGCAATTCATCACCATCCGCCGCGCCATCGGGCGCGACATGGAAAAACTCAAGGCCCTGCCCAGCGTCGATTCGACGGGCGTGGCCCTGCGCCTCGATGCCGTGATCGCCCAGGTCGACTCCTTGCCGATGCTGTCCGACGAAACGCCGGCCTTGCCGGCCGCGCCGGAAAAACCGGGCAAGGCCAAGCCCGTGCGCGATGCGAGCGGCAAGCTGATGGGACCGCCTGCGCCGGAACCGCTGCTGCAAAAAGTGCGCGACGGCTGGAATACCTGGAGCGGCGACATGTGGGCCGACGTGCGTCAATTGATCCGCATCCGCCGCGTCGATACGCCGGAAGCGCTGATGCTGTCGCCGACGCAATCGTATTTCTTGCGTGAAAACGTCAAGCTGCGCCTGCTCAATGCCCGCATGGCCTTGTTGTCGCGCAATGAAACGGCCTTCCGCAACGACTTGATCGCGGCGCAGGATGCGCTGGCCAAGTATTTCGACACCCGCGCCAAGAGCACGCAGACGGCGCAAGCCTTGCTGCGCCAGGTGCAGGGCAGCAACCTGGCCATCGAGATGCCAACCTTGTCCGACAGCCTGACGGCTGTGCGCAACTACAAAGCGAAGTCCTGAGCCCATGCGTCTATTTCTCTGGTTACTCGCCCTGATGGCCGCGGCGATCGGTATCGCCGTGACGGCCCGTTTCAATCCCGGCAACGTGGTGCTGTTCTATCCGCCGTACCGCATCGACTTGTCGCTGAACTTCTTCCTGCTGCTGCAGGTCGTGCTGTTCGTGCTGCTGTACCTGCTGGTGCGCGCCGTGCGCGCCACCGTGCGCATGCCGGCGCAAGTGGCGGCCTACCGCCAGCGCAAGCGTGAGCGCGACGGCAACAAGGGCTTGCGCGAAGCCTTGAAAGCCCTGTTCGAAGGCCGTTTCGGCCATGCCGAGAAGGCTGCCTTGCGCGCCGCCGAGCTGGAAGAAAACGCCGGCCTGGCCGCGCTGATCGGCGCGCGCGCCGCGCACCGCATGCGCCAGTCCGAACGCCGCGACAGCTGGCTGTCGCGTGTCGAAGGCGATGCCAGCCTGAAGACGGCGCGGCTGATGACGGTGACGGAATTGCTGGTCGACGACCACCAGCCGGAAGCGGCACTGGCCGCCGTGCGCGAACTCAATGCCAGCGGCACGCGCCATATCCACGCCCTGCAATGGTCGCTGAAAGCCGAGCAGCAGGCGAAGAACTGGCCGGAAGTGCTGCGCCTCGTGCGTTCGCTCGACAAGCACCGCGCCCTGCATCCGGCCCTGTCGTCGCGCCTGCGCGAACTGGCCTACGACCATTTGCTGTCCGATCCGTCGCATGACGCCGAATCGCTGATGCGCGTGTGGTCCACCGTGCCGAGCGCGGACCGGGTCAAGCCGTATATCGCCTGCCGCGCCGCCACGGCCCTGAATGCGCGCGGCCTGCACGACGAAGCGCGCCTCGTGTGCGAAGAGTCGCTGGCCGCCGACTGGGACGAGCGCGTCGTGCGCGCCTACCGCGAAGCGGCGGCCCCGAGCGGCACGCCGGCCCTGCTGCTGCAGATCGAGCATTGCGAGCAATGGATGAAACAGCGTCCGCTGGATGCGGAACTGGCGCTGACCCTGGGCACCTTGTGCCTCAAGCAAAAACTGTGGGGCAAGGCCCAGCGCCACCTGGAGCAGGCCTTGTCCGACGCGAACGAGCCGCAGATGGTGCGCGACGCCCACCTGAAGCTGGCGCAGATGCACGACGCCTTGCAGCAGACGGAACAGGCTGCAGCGCATTACCGGCAGTGCGCGCTGGCGACCATCCTGTAAGCCTTGCAGATCATTTCCTCGGACGTAAAAAAGCCGTTCAGTGCAGACTGAACGGCTTTTTCTTTGTGCGCACCCCATGGCGGAGTGCGCTGCTACCTGGCTAACTTACTTCTTCGGTACCGCAGTGCCTTCCGGCAAGGCATATGCGACCAGAGTGTCGCTCATCTTCGTGCCCAGCGAACCGTGGCCGCCGGCCATGACGACGACGAACTGGCGTCCCGACTTGTTCGACACGTAGCTCATCGGCGTAGCCTGGCCGCCGGCCGGCAGGCGGGCTTTCCAGATTACTTTACCGTTGCTGACGTCGTAGCCGCGGATGTAGTAGTCGAGCGTGCTGCTGAGGAAGGTCACGCCGCCACCGGTGGTGACCATGCCGCCCAGGCTGGGCACGCCCAGTGGCAAGGGAATCGGCACGGGGCCGCTGTCGCGCGTGGTGCCGTTCTTGTGCATCCACACTTTTTTCATGGTGCGCAGGTCGACGGCGGCCACATAGCCCCACGGCGGTGCCTGGCATGGGAAGCCCAGCGGCGACAGGAATGCCTTGATTTCCACGGCGAACGGTACGCCCGTCTGCGGTTGCAAGCCCATTTCGCCGCCCGTGCCGCCCTTGGCCGTCGTTTCCGCGCGCGGCACGAGTTTTTCCAGGAAGCCCATGTAGTCAGGGTTGACGATCAACAACTGGCGCACGGGGTCGATGGCCGCGCCGCCCCATTCGAAGATACCGAGCGGACCCGGCGAGATGACGGCGCCCTTGCCGGCCGTTTGCGGCGTGAACGGGCCCTCATAGCGGCGTTCCTTGAAGATGATGCGGCAAGCGAGCTGGTCGAACGGCGTCGTGCCCCACATATCCGCTTCGCTGATATTGCGCTCAGGCAAGAAGGTCAGGGCCGAGAACGGCTGCGTGGGCGACAGGGTGTCGCCAGCGGCTGGATTGCTCGTTGGCACGGGTTTTTCCGGCGCAGGCACGACCAGGCTGCCGTCGCGGCGGTCGATCACGTAGATGTCGCCCCGTTTTGTCGTGGCAACAACAGATGGCACCTTGCCTTTGGGCGTGTCGATGTCGACCAGCGACGGCTGGCCGCCGATATCCATGTCCCAGATATCGTGGTGGACGGTCTGGTACACCCAGCGTACCTTACCCGTCGCCAGGTCCAGCGCGACGATGGCGCTGTTGAATTTCTCGCCATTCTTGTTGCGGTTGCCGCCCCAGGTGTCGGGGGTTTCATTGCCCATCGGGATGTACACCATGCCCAGCTTTTCATCGATGCTGGCCACGCCCCACGAATTGGGCGAGTTGTTGGTGTAGTTCTTGCCTTCAGGGAAGGGCGCCGTATCTTCCGGCGTGGCCGGGTCCCAGTTCCACATCAGCTTGCCGGTGACGGGATCGTAGCCGCGGATCACGCCCGATGGCTCTTCCGTCGAATGGTTGTCCGTCACGCTGGCGGCGATCACGGCCATTTTCTGCGAGACGGCCGGCGGCGACGTTGGCATCAGGAAACCGCGCTTGATCATGGCCATGTTTTTATACAGGTTGACGACGCCGTTGTTGCCAAAGCTCTTGCACGACTCGCCCGTATCGGCATTGACGGCGATCATGGTGCCGTCCATGGTCGGCGCCAGGATGCGGCGCGGACATTCCATGCTGGCAGCTTCGGGTGCCGGATTGTTCTTCGCGCGGCCCGCGTTGACGTCCCAGTACGCCACGCCACGGCAGATCATGTGCTGGTAGCTGGCCGCGTCGCGGTTGATCTTCGGATCGTGGCGCCAGATTTCCTTGCCCGTGTCCGGGTTCAGGGCGATGACGATATTGTGCGGCGTGCACAGGTACAGCATGTCATTGACCTTCAGGGGCGTGACTTCGTTGGCGATCTCGCCCGGGTCGTTCGGTCCCTTGAAGTCGCCCGTGTGGTAGGTCCAGGCCTCTTTCAAGCCGGAAATATTCGCCGGCGTGATCTGCGCGGCGGGTGCGTAGCGGTCGCCATAGCCGGAGCGGCCATACGCGGACCAGTCGTTGTGCTCGACGCCGGGCGACAGATCGCCGCTGGCGGTGGCGTCCATGTTTTCGGTCGGCACGTCGCCATGCAGGTCATGGTAATCCTGGAACAGGGCGATGACGCCGGCGATGACGGTCAGGGCCACGGCGGCGGAGAGGGCCGTCCTGCCCGCCTGCGGCTGCTTTGCGGCGGCGGGTGGCGCCAGGCGGCTGCTGACGAAGGGCAGCAGCAGCCAGACGGCGGCGGCAAACCAAATGTCCAGGCGCGGCAGCAATTGCCACCAGTCGAATTTCACTTCAATGACGGACCAGATGAGGGTGGCGGTCAGCAGCAGCGCCATGAACGGTTGCGCGCTGCGCTTGCCTTTGAAGACGAGCACGCCTGAGACCAGCATGCCTATACCGGCCAGCAAGTAGTACCAGGAGCCGCCAAGCGTGGCCAGCCAGATGCCGCCGCCCAGCAGGGCGAGGCCAAACAGAATGAAAATAACGCCGGTGACCTTTAATAAAGGACCGGGCCGGAAAGAGGGAATCATCATATTCCTTTTTGCAAGGATTTATCGGTAGCGCGTGGATGCGCCATATTGAATCTAGCGAAGGCTTTGTTTGCAGAGTATGCGAAGTTTTGGAAACACCAGAATGTGACAGTTTATCAGAATTGATGATTGTCTTCCGGTCGTGCCATTTTTTGGCGGGGCTCTTGTTTGAATCAAATAAACACTTCAAATAAGAACAAATATTATGCTGGATAACGGTGTTGCGGGGCTGGAAGGCCGACTGGAGGGGAGAGGGCGGGGTGGTCGCGCAATAATGCAGGGGTGCCGCGGAATGAATGAAAATAAAACTGTTGTTATAAGTGGCTGCAAAAAATGCAATGCGGATTATAATAGCCATGCCTGGTGTGTGGCGATATTCAAATGAAAATACGCGGATATTCCATCGACATTAATTCAACGCGTCGGTAGTATTACTTAGGTGTTTGTACTTATTATTGCCGATGGCTTATTTATTCTCTCGATGGCCAGTTGCGCGCGCCGGCGGGCCATGCACGCCACTGTTGCTGGCGGGACGCGCAAAACGCCAGCGGGGCGCTGCTGCATCGCACAAGGTGCCTGTACTTCGCTATAATTACGCGGTTAAAACACCATCCGCTAATGAGGAACCCCATGAGTTTGAATAACGTCTCTTCCGGCCGCGACCTGCCGAACGATTTCAACGTCGTCATCGAAATCCCGATGAACGCCGATCCGATCAAGTACGAAGTCGACAAGGAAAGCGGCGCGATTTTCGTCGATCGCTTCATGGGTACCGCCATGCATTACCCGTGCAACTACGGCTATGTGCCGAACACCCTGTCGCCGGACGGCGACCCGGTTGACGTGCTGGTCATCACCCCATTCCCGCTGATTCCGGGCGTGGTCGTGCGCTGCCGTCCTATCGGCGTGCTGAAAATGACCGACGAGTCGGGCGAAGACGCGAAAGTGCTGGCCGTGCCAGTCGACAAGGTCCTGTCGATCTATAGCCACTGGCAAAAGCCGGAAGACTTGAACGAACTGCGCTTGCGCCAGATCCAGCATTTCTTTGAGCATTACAAAGATCTGGAAAAAGGCAAATGGGTCAAGATCGACGGCTGGTATGGTCCTGAAGTGGCCAAGGAAGAAATCCTGAACGGCGTTGCCGCTTTCAAGACTGACGCCGCCAAAGCCTAAGAACACCCAGTAAAAAACGCTCCCCGCCAGTCATGGCCGGGAGCGTTTTTTTATGCGCGAAACGGACTGTGCTCGTTCAATTCATCGAGGTAGGCGTCGATGCCGCCCCGTTCGCGCTCGAGGAAGCGCTGTACGGCGTCCGCAAAGGCCGGGTGCGCCAGCCAGTGGGCGGACCAGGTCTTTTGCGGCAGGAAGCCGCGCGCCATCTTGTGCTCGCCCTGGGCGCCCCCTTCGAAGGTGGCGATGCCGTTGGCGATGCAAAACTCCAGCGGCTGGTAATACGCCGTCTCGAAATGCAGGCAGGGCACATGCTCGAGCGCGCCCCAGTAGCGGCCGTACAGGGTGTCGGCCGTGTGGATCACCAGCGAGGCGGCAATGGCCCGGCCTTCGCGCTCGGCGATGACCAATAGAATGTTCTGCGGCATGCTGGCGCCTATGCGCCGGAAGAAGTCCAGGCTCAGATAAGGCGACGAGCGGTGTTCCGCATAGGTATTGCTGTAGCAGCGGTGGAACAGCTTCCAGTCGGCCTCAACAGCATCCACGCCGCGCACCTGGCGCATGGTGACGCCCGCTTCCCGCACCTTGCGCCGCTCGGCGCGGATATTCTTGCGCTTCTTGTGTTCCAGCGTGGCGAGGAATTGCTCGAAATCCGTGTAGCCGGGATTGAGCCAGTGAAACTGCACGCCACTACGCATCAGATAGCCAGCTTGCGCCAGCTGGCGCGCTTCGCTTTCCGGCGGGAACAGGATGTGGCAGGACGACACCTCGCTGGCTTGCTGCTGCGCTTGCAGGAAGGCCAGCAGGGCCGCGCGCGCCTCGCCATCGCGGGCCAGCAAGCGCGTGCCGCTCACGGGCGTAAACGGAATGGCGGACAACAGTTTCGGGTAATATTCGAGACCATGTTGCTGATAGGCCTCGGCCCAGGCCCAGTCGAACACGTACTCGCCATACGAGTGCATTTTCAGGTACAGGGGCAGGGCGGCGGCCAGCACATCGCCTTGCCACAGCACCAGGTAATTCGGTTGCCAGCCCGTGTCCGCGCTGGCGCAGCCGGACTCGTGCAGCGCGTGCAAAAAGGCGTAGGAAAGGAAGGGAGTGGCCTCCGCCTGGCTTGCCAGCAGTTCAGACCAGGCCGCTTCGCCAATTTCAGCCAGGGTAGTGACGATAGCCGTGCGATAATTCATTGTTGTAGTGTGCATTCATCACTCTCGGGGCGCCGCCATCGGCCCGCGCGCCCCTGTCTTGTTTAATAGAACGAAAATATCCATCATCATCATGACAGTCAAAGTCGCAATTGCTCAAATGAATAGTACGGTCGGCGATCTGGCCGGCAACCGTGCCAAGATCTTCGACCTTTCCCGCCGCGCGTTCGAGGCGGGCGCCGATATCGTGCTCACGCCGGAACTGTCGCTGGTCGGCTATCCACCCGAGGACCTGCTGCTGCGCAATGCATTCTACGCAAAAACGCAGGAAGCGTTTGCGGGACTGGCCGCTGACCTGGCCCAGTTCAAGGATTTGCACGTGGTGGTGGGCTTGCCCCTGCAAGACGAGAAGGGCGTGCGCCACAATGCCGCCTCCGTGCTGCTGAACGGCGAAGTGCTGGGCACCTACCGCAAGCACGATTTGCCGAACACGACCGTGTTTGATGAAAAGCGTTACTTTACGTCGTCCGACCAGGCTTTCGTGTTTGGCGTGAAGGGTGTGCGTTTCGGCATCAATATCTGTGAAGACACGTGGTTCGAGCATGCACCGATGCGCGCCCGCGCGGCCGGCGCGCAAGTGCTGCTGGTGCCGAACGGTTCGCCCTACCACATGAACAAGCAGCATCTGCGCTATGAAACCATGCGCAGGAATGTCAGCGCGCAAGGCATGGCCCTCGTCTACGCCAACCTGGTCGGTGGCCAGGATGAGCTGATCTTCGACGGCGACTCGTTTGTCATGGATGCGGCCGGCACGATCTGCGCCCAGCTGCGCCATTTCGAGGAAGACTTGCAGGTCGTCGACTTCGACGGCGCCACGCCCGTGCCGCAAGCGCTGGCCGCGCCATTGACCACCGAGGCGCAGGTGTACCAGGCGCTGGTGCTGGGCGTGCGCGACTATATCGGCAAGAACGGCTTCCCGGGCGTGCTGATCGGCATGTCGGGCGGCGTCGATTCCGCCCTGACCCTGGCGATTGCCGTCGATGCGCTGGGCGCCGACAAGGTGCGCGCCGTGATGATGCCGTCGCAATTTACGGCCGATATCTCGTGGATCGATTCGCGCGACATGGTAAAACGCCTCAATGTGCGCTACGATGAAATTCCGATCAAGCAAACTTTCGACGCTTTCCGCGCCACCCTGGCTGACGAGTTCGCCGGACTGGCGGAAGACGCGACGGAAGAAAATATCCAGGCGCGCATCCGCGGCACCTTGCTGATGGCCCTGTCGAACAAGCATGGCAGCATCGTGCTAACGACCGGCAACAAGAGCGAGATGGCCGTCGGTTATTGCACCCTGTATGGCGACATGGCGGGCGGCTTTGCCGTCATCAAGGATATCGCCAAGACCCTGGTGTACCGCCTGTGCGCGTGGCGCAACAGCGTGTCGGACGTGATTCCCGAGCGCATCCTGACGCGCGGACCGTCGGCCGAGCTGCGCGCCGACCAGCTGGACCAGGATTCCTTGCCGCCATATGACGTGCTCGACGGCATCATGCAGCTGTACATGGAAGAAAACCGGCCGATCGCCGAGATTATCGAGGCTGGCTACCCGCCGGCCGATGTGGCCCGGGTCACGCGCCTGATCAAGATCAATGAATACAAGCGGCGCCAGTCGCCGGTGGGCATCCGCGTCACGCACCGTGGCTTCGGCCGCGACTGGCGCTACCCCATCACGTCGAAGTTTTACGAATAAGCAGCCATCTGTCCACAATCCAACAATTTTAAGGAGTAGCCATGAAACAGATTACCGCCATCATCAAACCATTCAAGCTCGACGAAGTGCGCGAGGCCCTGGCCGATGTGAACGTGACGGGCTTGACCGTGACGGAAGTGAAGGGCTTTGGCCGCCAGAAGGGGCATACCGAGCTGTACCGTGGCGCCGAGTACGTGGTCGACTTCTTGCCGAAAGTCAAAGTCGAAGTGGTGGTGGACGACAGCGTGTCGGAACTGGTGGTCGACGCCATCATCAAGGCAGCCCGCACGGGCAAGATTGGCGACGGCAAGATCTTCGTGCGCGACGTGGAGCAGGTGATCCGCATCCGTACGGGCGAAACCGGCCCAGACGCCGTCTAGCACCAGCCATAAGCTACTGCGCGTCGTGCTTTGCGGCCTGCGATGCTCACCGTGCTTCAGCACGGTTGCGCTTCTTAGCCACAAATCGCTGCCGCTCGCTACGCTTCTGGCAGGCGCTATGTAGATGTTCTTCAGCAGGCCGTAGGTCGGATTAGCGCGTGCGCGTAATCCGACACGAGTTGCGAATAATATTGCTGGATTACGCCCCGGCGCGGTTCAGCGCCCCAGCCGCATGTCGAATTTCCAGCATATCAGGCGCAGAATCGTGATGCCGCTGGCGCTGGTCCACAGCGCGAAGTCGTGCTCGGCGCCGAAGTGCATTTGCAGCAGGTAGGCCCAGCAGCCGAAAAACGCGCAGATCGCATATGGTTTGCCGTCGCGAAACACCATCGGCACTTCGTTGCAGACGATGTCGCGCATCACGCCGCCAAAAATCCCCGTAATCACCCCCATCATCGAGGCAATAAAAATCGGCATGCCGGCGCGCATGGCTTCGGCCACGCCCGCGATGGCGAACATGCCCAGGCCGATGGCGTCGGCCACGATGATCAGGCGTTCCGAGACGATCTGGCGCAAGTGCTGGATCAGGGGCGCGGCCGTCAGGGCCAGCACGAAGATGAGAATCGCGTATTCCTGGTGCGACACCCAGAACAGGGGCCGCTTGTCGAGCAGGATGTCGCGCAAAGTCCCCCCGCCAAACGCCGTGATGAAGGCCACGACGAATACGCCGACCAGGTCCATGCGCTTGCGGCGCGCTTCGATGAAGCCGGAAAACGCGCCCACCAGGATGGCGATGACCTCAATGATCTTGATCAGCGAGCCAGGCGGCAATTGGGGTGGCATCATGGGTGGAGCGCTTGAGCAGGAAATAATTGTCACAGGTTAACATGACACGGCCCCGAATGGTGACAAACGGGGCCGTGTGCAGTGCGGAACTTGTTATTGAATTGTGATCTTGCTGTAAGGCTAGCGGATGGGCTGCAGTGCGGAAGAAAGCAATACGACCAGTGCGCCATCGCCCCCTTCGGAGCGGCGCGCCTGGCAAAAGGCGATGACTTCATCCTTTTGCACGAGCCAGCTGTGCACCATCGATTTCAAGACCGGTTCCTGGCCTTTCGAGCCAAAACCCTTGCCGTGGATCACGCGCACGCAGCGCAGCTTGCGTCTTGTCGCCTGGTTCAGGAAGGCGCCGATGCCGTCGCGCGCCTCGTCGCGGCGCAAGCCGTGCAAGTCCAGCTCATCCTGGATGGGCCAGTGGCCCTTGCGCATCTTCTTGATCACGTCCGGGCCCACGCCGGGGCGGGCGTAGTTCAGGGCCGGATCGTTTTCCAGGTAGTGGTCGACCTCGAACAAGTCCGACAGCGACTCACGCAGCACGGCCGCATCGTCTTCTTCCGGCGACAGCTTGCGGGCCGGCTGCTGGGCCGCCATGGTGCCCGCCTTGGGCAGGCTGGGCACGTAGCGGTCCGACTCGGGCATGCGCTTGACGCCGCCGATGCTGGCCTTGAACAGATTGCTCTCCACGGCCTGCACCTTCACCTGCTGCGCGCGCTCAGCCGCAGCTTGCGCGCGTGCGTCCGCCTGCTCCTTGAGCTGCTTGCTGACCGCTTTCAGGTCGGCAAAGTCTTTCATCGACGCCATGCGCCGCTTACTCCTGGCCTTCCAGGTAGCGCTGGGCGTCCAGTGCTGCCATGCAACCCGTGCCGGCGCTGGTGATGGCCTGGCGGTAGATATGGTCTTGCACGTCGCCAGCCGCAAACACGCCCGGCGCGCTGGTGGCGGTGGCCATGCCTTCCAGGCCCGTCTTGGTCTTGATGTAGCCGTTGTGCATTTCCAGCTGGCCTTCGAAGATGCCCGTGTTCGGCTTGTGGCCGATGGCGATGAACACGCCGTGCACGCTCAACGCTTCGACCTTGCCGTCGATGGTCGACTTGATGTTCAGGCCCGTCACACCGCCTTCGTTGCCCGTCACTTCGTCCAGGGTGTGGTTATATTTCAACACAATCTTGCCTTCGGCAACCTTGGCGTTCAGGCGGTCGATCAAAATCGCTTCTGCGCGGAACTTGTCGCGGCGGTGGATCAGCGTGACTTTATTGGCGATGTTCGACAGGTACAGCGCTTCCTCGACGGCCGTGTTGCCGCCGCCGACAACAGCCACTTCCTGGTTGCGGTAGAAGAAACCATCGCAGGTGGCGCAGGCGGACACGCCCTTGCCCATGAATTCCGCTTCCGATGGCAGGCCCAGGTATTGCGCGGACGCGCCCGTGGCGATGATCAGCGTGTCGCACGTGTATTCGTGGCTGTCGCCCTTCAGGCGGATCGGTTTTTCATTCAGGAAGGTGGTGTGGATGTGGTCAAACACGATTTCCGTATTGAAACGCTCGGCGTGCTGCAACAGGCGCTGCATCAGGTCCGGACCTTGCACG
Source organism: Janthinobacterium sp. MP5059B (assembly GCF_001758645.1). Lineage (NCBI taxonomy): Bacteria > Pseudomonadati > Pseudomonadota > Betaproteobacteria > Burkholderiales > Oxalobacteraceae > Janthinobacterium > Janthinobacterium sp. MP5059B. The sequence continues at coordinate 175,161 of NZ_LRHX01000004.1, forward strand.
CCCATCGGATCGCCAGGCCAGTTTTCCACGTCGGTGGTGGTCATCAATTGACCGCCTTGTTCCACGCCGGTGACCAGCATCGGGTTCAGGTTGGCGCGGGCGGCGTAGACGGCGGCGCTGTAGCCGGCTGGGCCGGAGCCGAGGATCAAAACGCGGGCGTGTTTGGTAGTGGTCATAATGAGGCTTCTCTATGAGTGGGGTCTATCCGAATTGGGGGCATACGCGCGAAGAACAAGGGCGTATTGCGCTTGTGCAAGCAATCCACGATTATAGACCAAGCCGCCTGTAGCGACGAATCGTGGGGCCGTCCGGGGCATATATGGCTTAGAATACTTCCTTATTATGGGAAATTCCCTTTCAGAAACATTTATCACCTTGCAGCGCTTCCCAGAATGACTAAACCAGCCCAGGCCAATCAAAATAGCTACACCCGAAAACCGGTCGAACGCCGGCCCTTGCCCAACCGGCTGGTGCGGCTGCTGTCCGAGGCGCGCTGGTTCGCGCTGGCCGCGTTTGCCCTGTATTTCGTGCTGATACTGGCCAGCTTCAACAAGCTCGACCCCGGCTGGTCGCACGCCACCAACGTCGACAAGGTGGCCAACCTGGGCGGCAAGCTCGGTGCGACCTTTTCCGATCTGTTGCTGTATATCTTCGGCTTTTCCGCCTGGTGGTGGTGCGTGTGGCTGCTGCGCACGGTGTGGCATGGCTATCGCCGGTTGAGTAAGCGCTTCCTGCTGGAAGAGGAAGAGGTGGAGCGTGAACACCATGTCGAGATGCTGATCCGCATCGTCGGCTTCTCCATCATGCTGATCGGCAGCATGGGCCTGGAATACCTGCGCATGGCGAAAAGCCTGCACGTGCAGCTGCCGCGCGATCCGGGCGGCGTGCTGGGCCAGCTGGTGGGGCACTCGGCCCACGTGGCCTTCGGTTTCACGGGCGCGACCTTGCTGCTGTTGCTGCTGTTCGGCCTGGGTTTCAGTCTGTTCTTCCATGTGTCCTGGCTGCAAGTGGCCGAGCGCATCGGCGGCGCCATCGAAGACGCCTTCAACTGGTTCGTGCTGCGCTACCAGGACCGCGAAGACCGCCGCCAGGGCGAAGTGGCCGCCGTGCGCCGCGACGAGGTGGTGGTGATCGAGCGGGCCAAGCACGTGGAGAAACATGTGGCCGCGCCACCCGTGAAGATCGAGCCGCAGGTTGTAACGGTGGTGAAATCGGAGCGCGTGGAAAAGGAACGCCAGGCGCATCTGTTTGAAACCCCTGGCGATGGCAAGCTGCCGCCGCTGTCCTTGCTCGATGAAGCGCCGCCCGTGGTGGAAACGGTCTCCGTGGAAACCTTGGAGTTTACTAGCCGCCTGATCGAAAAGAAATTGTCCGACTTTGGCGTGGATGCCAAGGTAGTGGCCGCTTACCCCGGCCCGGTGGTGACGCGCTATGAAATCGAGCCGGCAACGGGCGTCAAGGGCAGTCAGATCGTCGGCCTGGCGCGCGACCTGGCCCGTTCGCTGTCCTTGACGTCAATCAGGGTGGTGGAAACCATTCCCGGCAAGAACTACATGGCGCTGGAACTGCCGAATAGTAAACGCCAGATCGTGCGCCTGACGGAAATCCTCGGCTCCAAAGTCTACAACGATGGCGTGTCCAGCCTGACGATTGCGCTGGGCAAGGATATCGCCGGCAAGCCCGTCGTGGCGGATCTGGCCAAGATGCCCCACTTGCTGGTGGCCGGCACCACCGGTTCCGGTAAGTCGGTTGGCATCAATGCGACGATTTTGTCGCTGCTGTACAAGTCCGACCCGCTCGACGTGCGCCTGATCCTGATCGATCCGAAGATGCTGGAAATGTCCGTATATGAAGGCATTCCGCACTTGCTGGCGCCCGTCGTGACGGACATGCGCCAGGCCGGCCATGCGCTGAACTGGGCCGTGAACGAGATGGAACGCCGCTACAAGCTGATGAGCAAGATGGGCGTGCGTAACTTGGCTGGCTATAACGCCAAAATTGCCGACGCGAAAAAGCGCGAAGAACATATCCCGAATCCGTTCAGCCTGACGCCGGATTCGCCGGAGCCGCTGGAAAAACTGCCGACCATCGTCATCATCATCGACGAGCTGGCCGATCTGATGATGGTGGTGGGTAAAAAAGTCGAGGAATTGATCGCGCGTATCGCGCAAAAGGCGCGCGCCGCCGGCTTGCACTTGATTCTGGCCACGCAGCGCCCATCTGTAGACGTGATCACGGGCCTGATCAAGGCAAATATCCCGACGCGTATCGCCTTCCAGGTATCGTCGAAGATCGACTCGCGCACCATTCTCGACCAGATGGGCGCGGAAACCCTGCTGGGCATGGGTGACATGCTGTACATGCCGCCCGGCACCGGCTTGCCGATGCGCGTGCACGGCGCGTTTGTTTCCGATGAAGAAGTCCACCGCGTTGTCAGCCATCTCAAGCTGCAGGGCGAACCGAATTACATCGAGGGCATCCTCGAAGGCGGCACCCTGGAAGGCGACGGCGCCGAAGGCGGCGCGCCGGGCGAGGGCGGCGGCGAGGCCGATGCCCTGTACGACCAGGCGGTGGCGGTGGTGCTGAAAAACCGCCGCGCCTCGATTTCGCTGGTGCAGCGTCATTTGCGCATCGGCTACAACCGCGCCGCCCGTCTGCTTGAGCAGATGGAGCAGAGCGGGGTGGTCTCAACCATGCAATCCAATGGCAACCGGGAAATCCTGGTGCCGGCGGCCAGTAGTGAACAAGGGTAAACAGAATGAAGAACACGACTTTCGCAGCAAAAATGATGATCGGCGCAGCCAGCGTTGCCTGCAGCCTGCTGTTCGTGGCCAGCGCCTCGGCCAGCGCCCTCGAGCAATTCAAGAGCTTTGCGGCCGGCACCAAGTCGGCCAAGGGCGAGTTCGTGCAGCGGCAAGTCAAGAAGGCGGATGCCAGCGGCAAGGCGAAAGTGTCGACGCCGGCCAGCGGCACGTTCGAGTTTGCCCGTCCGGGCAAGTTCATCTGGACGTATCTGAAGCCGTACGAGCAGCTGCTGCAAGCGGACGGCGACAAGCTGTACATCTACGACAAGGACTTGAGCCAGGTGACGGTGAAGAAACTGGGCGACGCGCTCGGCTCCTCGCCAGCCGCCATCCTGTTCGGCAGCAACGACCTGGAAAAGAATTTCACCCTGGCCGAAGCGGGCACGCGCGATGGCCTGGAATGGCTGAAGGCCACGCCGAAAGCCAAGGACACGACGTTTGATGAAATCACCATCGGCCTGCGCAACGGCGTGCCGGAAGCGATGGAGTTGCGCGATTCGTTCGGCCAGACGTCGGTGCTGGCGTTCAAGAACTTCCAGAAAAATCCGGCGCTTTCGGCCAATCACTTTAAATTTGTCATGCCCAAGGGCGCCGACGTCATTAATAATTAAGACTGTCGCGCCTTGCGTATGAGCCGGCCTCGCAGCAATGCGGGGCTTTTGCATTCTTATTAGGTAACTCATTATGGCGGATCTCTTTTCCACCGCACCGCGCCAGCCGCTGGCTGAAGCCTTGCGGCCGGCCACCCTGAACGAAGTCATCGGCCAGACGCACCTGCTGGGCGTGGGCAAGCCGCTGCGCCTGGCGTTCGAGGCGGGCAAGGCCCACTCGATGATCTTGTGGGGACCGCCCGGCGTGGGCAAGACGACCCTGGCGCGCCTGATGGCGAACGCCTTCGACAGCGAATTCATCGCCCTGTCAGCCGTGTTTGCTGGCGTAAAAGATATCCGTGCAGCCATGGACCAGGCCCGCAACAGCCTGGACCAGTTCGGCAAGCACACCTTGTTGTTCGTCGACGAAATCCACAGATTCAACAAGTCGCAGCAGGACGCCTTGCTGCCTTTCGTGGAATCGGGCCTGGTGACGTTCATCGGCGCGACGACGGAAAACCCCAGCTTTGAAGTGAACTCGGCGCTGCTGTCGCGCGCGCAAGTGTATGTATTGAAATCGCTCAACGAAGACGAGATGAAGCAGTTGCTGGCCAAGGCGCAGTCCACGGCCCTGGCGCACTTGAGCTTCGACGAGGCGGCGGCCGACACCCTGATCGGCTACGCGGACGGCGATGCGCGGCGCTTCCTGAATTTGCTGGAACAGGCCGAGACGGCCGCCAGCTCGACGGGCACGACGAAGATCGACGCGGCCTTTGTCGACAATGCGCTGACCTTGAATTCGCGCCGCTTCGACAAGGGTGGCGACAATTTCTATGATCAGATTTCCGCACTGCATAAATCCGTGCGCGGCTCGAACCCGGACGCGGCCCTGTACTGGTTTTGCCGCATGATCGACGGCGGCGCCGACCCGCGCTACCTGTCGCGGCGCATCGTGCGCATGGCCTGGGAAGACATCGGCCTGGCCGATCCCCGTGCCTTGACCATGGTCAATGACGCGGCGGAAACGTATGAACGCCTCGGTTCGCCGGAAGGCGAGCTGGCGCTGGGCCAAGCCGTGATTTACCTGGCGATTGCCGCGAAAAGCAATGCCGGCTATAACGCGTTCAATACGGCCATGGCTTTCGTCAAGAAAGATAAATCCAAGGAAGTACCCGTGCACTTGCGCAATGCGCCGACGAAGCTGATGAAGGAACTGGGCTACGGCCACGCCTACCGCTATGCGCACGACGAGCCCGATGCCTACGCGGCCGGCGAAACCTATTTCCCGGACGGCATGGCGGAACCGGGCTGGTACCAGCCCGTGCCGCGCGGCCTGGAAAGCAAGATCGCCGATAAATTGGCCTGGCTGCGCGAGCTGGACCGCAAAGCGGGAAAACCAGCCAGCAAGGGCTGAGGCTACAGGCCCAGCAAGGTAAAACCGTCGTCCTGCGGCGCGTAGCCCACCAGCTGGCGCGTCGCCGCGATGGACAGCCGCTTGTAGCGGTTGTCCGACACGCCATGCACGACGTGGTAGCCGGGCGGCACGTCGGCGGCGATGCAGCGCGCCAGCAATTGCACCACGTCCCGTTCGCTGATGAAGGCGGCCACGTCGCGCGCGCTGTGCTGCTGGCCTGGCGCAAAGTTGGCCACGTTGGCGATGCGCACCGCGATTGCCGTCATGCCATGCTGGTGCGCGAACGCGGAGGCCACGCCTTCGCCGAAGGCCTTGCTGGCGCCATACATGTTTGCTGGCCGCGCCGGCATGTTTTCCTGCACTTGCATATCCAGCGGATAGCCTTCGATGGCTTGCGCGCTGCTGGCAAACACGACTCTTTTCACGCCCTGCGCCTGTGCCGCGCGGAAGATATTGTGCGTGCCGAGGATATTCGGCTGCAGCAATTGCGCATCGAAATCGGCGCTGGCGTGCGGCACGCCGGCCAGGTGCAGCACCACGTCGATATCGGTGCAGGCGGCCAGGCAGGCGGCATAGTCGGCCACGTCGAGTTGAATGGATGGGCAGGGCGCTTCGGCCAGCTTGCCTGTGTGCAGGTCGGCCAGGCGCAGGGAGAATTCCCCGTGCCGGCTCTTCCAGAAAACGGTGCCGATAACGCCGGCGGCGCCCGTGACGAGGACGCGCAGTGGTGGTGCTTGAGTCATGTATTCCTAATATTCAAGGTGTGAGGCAGTGCCAGGTTCAGCCAGCGCAGCAGGGCGGTGCGCGGTGCGCTTGTGCCATGCACGCGGATGTGTCCGCTGCCCACGGCTTCGACCAGCACCAGGCCGTCATTCGGTATCGTATAGCGTTCGCCGCTGCGCAGCACGCAATCCTCGAACTGGGCGTAGGCCGTGATCCACGCCGTGCCGGACAGGCATTCGATGACCTTGGCATGCGCTTTTTCCAGGCGCAAAGGCCGTTCGCTGCGTAATTCGTGGTCGGTATGCATGGCATCGCTCCTGTTGTGCTGACAGGAACAGCTTAGGCCCTTGCAGTGAGCCATGACAGATGCAGGAAAACGAAATTGTGATGCATACAGTGTCGCTTGTCGTAGACTGTGCTTATCAAAAAACTCGGCAACTGTATCTGTGCCGGCGACGCGCGGCAGCCGCATACTGAAAGGATGAACATGAGCGCGCATTTGAATCTGTACGAGCACCTGGCCAATGAGCTGGGCGCCTTGATCGACTCGCGCGTGTTCGCGCCCGGCGACCGCCTGCCGTCGATCCGCCACCTGGCGCAGCAAAAGCGCATCTCCATCAGTACCGTGATGCAAGCCTTGCGCTTGATGGAAGACCGGGGGCAAGTCGATGCGCGGCCCCAGTCCGGCTATTTCGTGCGCCACCGGGCGCCGCGCCGCCCGTGCAGTGCCGACGCCCAGCATTTGAAGGAGCCGGCCTTTGTCGGCATCAACAATCTGTTGATGCGCGTGCTGAAGGACAACGAAACGTCCGATATCGTGCAGCTGGGCACGGCCTGGCCGCCCGACGAGATACTGCCCATCAAGCGCATGCAGCGCACCATCAGCGCCGTGGCGCGGCGCGAACCCGCTTTATTGAGCAAGGTCAGCTGCTACGACGTCAGCGAAGGCAATTTCCTGCGCCAGGTGGCGCGCCGGGCGCTGGACTGGGGCAAGCTGGACCCGCAAGAGATCGTCGTGACGAATTCCTGCACGGAAGCGATCAGCCTGTGCCTGCGCGCCGTCGCCAAGCCGGGCGACACCATCGCCATCGAGTCGGCCACGTATTTCGTGCTGCTGCAGATGATCGAAAGCCTGGGCATGAAGGCGCTGGAAATTCCTACCGACCCGAAGACGGGGCCGTCGCTCGACGCGCTCGAGCTGGCCCTGCGTGCCGGACTCGTCCAAGCGTGCCTGTTCGTGCCGAACGCGAACAACCCGCTCGGCTGCGTCATGCCGGAAGCAAACAAGAAACGGCTGGCGGGCCTGCTGTCGGAATTCAATATTCCGTTGGTGGAGGACGACGTGTATGGCGACCTGTGCTTTGCACCGCAGCGGCCGTGGCCCGTGAAAGCCTACGATACGAGCGGCAATGTGCTGCTGTGCTCCTCGTTTTCCAAGGCCATCACGCCCGCGTCGCGCGTCGGCTACGTGCTGGCCGGGCGTTTCGCGCAGGAAGTGGCTTTGCTCAAAACCGTGTCGAGCGGTGCCACCAGCCATTTCTTCCAAGCCGTGCTGGCCGACTTTTTGGAAGGCAGCAGTTATGACCAGCAGCTGCGCAAGATGCGGCGCACCCTGGTGCAGCGCATCGCCCGCATGTCCGACGCCGTGGCGGCCAGCTTTCCGGCGGACTGCATGCTGTCCGAGCCGCAGGGCGGTTTCGTGCTGTGGGTGCAGATGCCGCCGCAAATCGATGCGCTGGCACTGCACGGCCAGGCCATCGCGGAAGGCGTGGCGTATATGCCGGGCCAGCTGTTCTCGGCCTCGGGCAAGTTCGGCAATTATCTGCGTCTCAATTGCGGCAATGCGTGGACGCCGCGCATCGAGCAGGCCATCGGCCGCCTGGGGCGTCTGGTCAAGGATGCCTTGTAACTATTCTCTGCGCTTCAGTCCCCGTTTTTCACCGTTCGCTCCCTGTTTTTCGCCGCTGGTCGCAAGCCGGTGGCGTTGTTCGCGGCCGTTGGCTAAAGTACCACCATACCAGCAGCAGTCAACGAAACAAACTAACCAGGAGTAACATCATGAACGCACTGAAAAACATGGAAATCACCTTTGTCGCCGCCGCCATCATCGCCATCGGCGCCAGCTTCGCCACCGCCGGCGCGAATACGGTGGAAGTGAGCGCCAGCAGCACCGTGATCGCTCAGGCTGCCGACAGTACGATGCCTGTCGTTACCGTCAGCGCCCGCCGCCTGACCGCTGCCGAAAAAGCCGCGTTCATTTAAGCAATAAGCTAAGCAGACAATGTAAAGCGGGTGCGAGTGCCCGGCCATGCCGCCATGACGATGGTTGGCCATGTGCAAAACTCATAAAGAACTGAACGGGTCTTGGTACAATGAGTGCTTTCGATACATCGGCACCGCCATCCACCCATGATAGATATCCAACTTCTCCGTAAAGACATCGCCACCGTCGCAGAACGCCTGGCGACGCGCAAATTCCAGCTCGACGTGGCAGGTTTCAATGCCCTCGAAGCCGAACGCAAGGCGATCCAGACGCGCACCGAAGAGCTGCAAGGCAAGCGCAATGCGCTGTCCAAGCAAATCGGCATGTTGAAAGGCAAGGGGGAAGACACCTCGGCCGTGATGGCGCAAGTGGCTGGCCTGGGCGATGAATTGAAAGCCGATGAAGCGGCCCTGAGCGTAGTGCAAGCCAAGCTGAGCGACTTCATCATGGCCGTGCCGAATTTGCCGCACGAGTCGTCGCCTCTGGGTACGGACGAGTCGGGTAACGTGGAAGTGCGCAAGGTCGGCACGCCACGCACTTTTGACTTTGAAGTCAAGGATCACGTCGATGTGGGCGGCCCGCTGGGCCTCGATTTCGAAGTGGCCACCAAGCTGACCGGTTCGCGCTTCTCCGTCATGAAGGGCGGCATCGCCCGCCTGCACCGCGCGCTGGCGCAATTCATGCTCAACACGCACGTGGACGAACATGGCTACACGGAATGCTATACCCCGTACATGGTCAATGCCGACTCGCTGCGCGGCACGGGCCAACTGCCGAAATTCGAAGCCGACCTGTTCTCGGTGAAAAAAGGCGGCGCGGAAGGCGAGGGCGAGACCTTCTACCTGATCCCGACGTCGGAAGTTTCGCTGACCAATATCGCGCGCGATGAAATCCTCGCGCTGGATCAACTGCCTCTGAAAATGACGGCCCATACGCCATGCTTCCGTTCGGAAGCGGGCAGCTACGGTCGCGACACGCGCGGCATGATCCGCCAGCACCAGTTCGACAAGGTGGAAATGGTGCAAGTGGTGCATCCGGACACGTCGTACCAGGTGCTCGATGAAATGGTCGGCCATGCGGAAACGATTTTGCAACGCCTGGGCCTGCCATACCGCGTGATGTCGCTGTGCACGGGCGACATGGGTTTCGGCGCCACCAAGACCTTCGACCTGGAAGTATGGCTGCCGGCGCAAAACACCTACCGTGAAATCTCGTCCCTGTCGAACTGCGAAGCCTTCCAGGCCCGCCGCATGCAGGCGCGTTTCCGTAACGCCGCCGGCAAGCCGGAACTGGTCCACACTCTGAACGGCTCCGGCCTGGCAGTGGGCCGCACCTTGGTGGCCGTGCTGGAAAACTACCAGCAGGCAGACGGCAGCGTCGAGATCCCGGCCGTGCTGCGCCCATACATGGGTGGCCTGACGCATCTGAAGGCCTAAAATAGTCCTTTCCTTTTCGCCGCGGGCTGCTATAATCTTGCCTTCTCGCAGCAATGCGGGAAAGACCGCAGCAAATGGAGAGGTGGCAGAGTGGTCGAATGTACTTGACTCGAAATCAAGCGTACGTTAAATCGTACCGTGGGTTCGAATCCCACCCTCTCCGCCAGAACAAATAGAGAAAGCTCCCGCAAGGGAGCTTTTTTTATTTGTGGCGGCGGAAAGGAGCAAGGCGCCTGCGCGCCTTGCGCGTGGGATTCGAAGACGAGCGCGTACTCGCGCGAGACTCCCCGAATCGTCAATTTGGTTTTACGCGTGCGCCAAGGTGGCGTCTACAAAGGCGAGCCGCGCCTTGTACGAGGCTCCCCGAATCGACCAATTGGTTTTTTGGTTTGGCTACCAGCCCTCAGTTGCAAATCGCCAATAAAACCCCTACCCAACCCAACAATCCCCATGCTAAAATAGCGCCTCGTTCAAACAGGCACGCCAGTTTGAACGAATAGACCGCAGTAAACGGAGAGGTGGCAGAGTGGTCGAATGTACTTGACTCGAAATCAAGCGTACGTTAAATCGTACCGTGGGTTCGAATCCCACCCTCTCCGCCAGAATACATAAGAGAAGCTCCCGCAAGGGAGCTTTTTTTATGCCCAGAACAGATGCCAGCCACCAGCACATCAAACCCAGGTAGAAAAAACCGCCCAAAGCGCGCAGCGCAAGGCGTTTTTTCCTCCATTCAGGCTTTGAAAGCCAGCGTTCCCACAAACGCAATCTAATGCACTAGCCTCGCCACCGCAAACGCGACGCCCGACATGGCAATGATCGTCCCCACACACGACAGGATGACAGCCGACTTCGCCTCAGCCACATCGGACTTGGTCGCATAATTGGAGCGCACCACAGCGAGGTCCAGTTTCAAGCCACTGACATCCGTCTTGAGAACGCCGACATCGGTCTTGAGAGCAGCGACATCCGTTTTCAGGCCGGCAACATCCACCTTGATGTCCGCAACATCGGTTTTCAAGTCCGCAACATCGACTTTGATGTCAGTCACATCGGCCTTTACATCCTTTACGTCCAGTTTCACACTGGCCATGTCCTTTCCCAGCGTGTTGACTTGCTCGTCCATGGCGCAATCCTCCGTGCTTGTCACTGCATGCTCCTCGCTTTTTTCACCGCTGTCAAACAGTGTCCCGAGGGTATCGCGCATGGCTTTGCTATTGCTTGCCAGGCGTTGCGCCAGCGCCGTCACGCGCTGCAAGTCGGCCATTCCTTCGCCCTGCAGCTGCTCCGTGGCAGTCTGCAATTCGACGGTGATCTGCCCGCTGAGACTGGCTGCAACCTGTAGCCACGCATCGATCTTGCGCTGGCGTGACTGTTGCGTCAGCGCGCCATGCCGCATTTGCGTATCGCTCAGCTTGTGCATGCTGTTCATGCTGCGTCCTCTTCACGTTGGGGCCGATGCCGCCCACGCTACTCCTCGCCGATGGTGTCCGCCTTGACCCCGCTCACCCTATGGTAATCTAGCGTGTCCCCATCCTGTCCCCATACCCAAGCAATGAGCCGATTCTGGAGCAATATCGTCAGCGAGCTGACCCCCTACATCCCGGGCGAGCAACCCAAACTGCCCAACCTGGTCAAACTCAACACCAACGAAAATCCCTACGGCCCGTCGCCGCAGGTGCTCGCCGCACTGCGCGAAGGAGCCAACGACAGCCTGCGCCTCTACCCGGATCCGTCCGCCAGCGAACTGAAGCAAACCCTGGCCGGCTACCACGGCTTGAACAGCAATCAAGTGTTCGTCGGCAATGGCTCCGACGAAGTGCTGGCGCTGGCTTTCATGGCCTTGCTCAAGCACGATGCGCCGCTGCTGTTCCCGGACATCAGCTACAGCTTCTACCCCGTGTATTGCAAGCTGTACGGCATCGATTACCGCACGGTGGCGCTCGACGATGCCATGCGCATCCGTCCGGAAGACTACCAGGGGCCGTGCGGCGCCATCATCTTCCCCAATCCTAACGCCCCCACGGGCGTGGACTTGCCGCTGGCCGGCGTGGAAACCTTGCTGCGCGCCCATCCCGATGCCGTGGTGGTGGTCGATGAAGCGTATGTGGATTTCGGCGGCGAGAGCGCCGTGGCCCTGGTGGAGCGGTATCCGAACTTGCTGGTGGTGCAGACATTCTCGAAATCGCGCTCGCTGGCCGGCTTGCGCGTGGGCTGTGCATTCGGGCATCCGGACTTGATCGAGGCGCTGGAAAGAGTCAAGAACAGTTTCAACTCGTATCCGCTGGACCGGCTGGCGCTGGCCGGGGCCGTCGCATCGCTGCACGACGAAGCGTATTTCCAGCAGACTCGCCAGGCCGTTATTGCCACCCGCGAACAGCTGGCGGCGGACTTGGCTGCGCTGGGCTTCGAGGTACTGCCCTCGGTGGCCAACTTTGTCTTTGCGTGTCATCCGCAGCATGACGCGGCGCAACTTGCCGCCGGCTTGCGTGCCCGCTCCGTGATCGTGCGCCACTTCAATGCGCCGCGCATCAGCCAGTATTTGCGCATCAGCATTGGTAATGTGGGCGAGTGCGCGGCCTTGATGGCGGCGTTGCGCGAGATATTGTCGTGATGGCAGGCCTGGTACGGCTACCGGCAGCCGTACCAGGCGCCAGTTTGCTTACTGCTGGCTGACTCGGCGGCGGCGCGCCATGAAGCCGAGCAAGCCCAGGCCGCCCAGCAGCATGCCGTAAGTGGCTGGCTCCGGTACGGCCGACACGGACAGGTTATTGATGGTTGGCCAGATACCGATCTGTCCGGCTGTGCTGACGGACAGGTCGGAGAACGCGTCCGACGACACGAAGCCGATAAACGAAGCTTGCGTCGGCAGGGCCAGATCATAGCTGAGCAGCTCGCCCAGCGCATTGCGCGCCGTCAGCGTGATGCTCTGGCCATTGGCATATTCGCCGGCAAAGTTCGATCCGAAGAAGAATCCCCCCACACCGCGTACGGCACTGGAAAAGTTGGAGAACACCACGCTGTCGTTGCGGTCGTTCGTACTCAGCCAGTTGTCGCTGCCCGTGCCTGCGCCATACAGGATGGGCGAGGCGCCAACGCTGCTGACCGTGTAGGCATAGCTGCCCGCGTTGCGGTTCAGCGGGCCGTCGAGCGCATCGATGGGTAAATCATCAAAGGTGTCGACGCCGGTATTGCCGACCGCTGCCAGATAGGCGGACTGGCTGGTAAATACCGTGATGTCTGCGTGTGCGGCGCTGGCGGCGAGCAGCAGGGCGGCGGCGCTCATGATTTTCAGGCGGGAGAATGCAGTTTGCAAGATCGACTCCTTCACAAGGGTTGGGAAAAGGATGCGGCAAAAGTTTACTTATTTATAATGCCAATTCAATATAATATTAACTAGAAAAAAATGCAATACAAAGTTCTTTATGATAATTTTCGTCTTGTATAGCTGAAAAGCGGATGTTTCCCAATCACCACTCCGTGTACGCCAAACGTCGCGCAGGGCCGCGCCATGCTGCCGCCACGGGCCATTTGTGCAACAATAATCGGATTCATTCATCGACAGGACGGACAATATGGCAAAAGTGGCATTCATCGGTTTGGGCGTCATGGGTTTCCCCATGGCAGGTCACTTGGCGGCGGGCGGGCACGACGTCACCGTGTACAACCGCAACCCGGCCCGCGCGGCCGCCTGGCTGGAACAGCACAAGGGCAGCAGCGCCGCCACGCCGGCTGCTGCGGCGGCGGGCGCCGAGTTCGTCTTCACCTGCATCGGCAACGATAACGACCTGTACCAGGTCATCCTGGAAGAGGGCGGCTTGCTGTCCGCCATGGCGCCGGGCAGCATCCTGATTGACCACACGACGGCTTCGGCCGAAGCGGCGCGCACCATCCACGCGGCGGCGAAAGAGCAGGGCGTGTTCTTCCTCGACGCGCCTGTGTCCGGCGGCCAGGCGGGCGCGGAAAACGGCAAGCTGACGGTGATGGCGGGCGGCGATGCCGAGGCGTATGCACGGGCCGAGCCTGTCATCGCCCTGTTCTCGCGCGCCGTCACCTACATGGGCGCTTCCGGTTCCGGCCAGCTGACGAAGATGGTCAACCAGATCTGCATCGCCGGCCTCGTGCAAGCCTTGAGCGAAGGCATCGCCTTTGCGGAAAACGCGGGCCTCGATGCGGCCCTCGTCGTCGACGTGATTTCCAAGGGCGCGGCGCAGTCGTGGCAGCTGGAAAACCGGGGCAAGACCATGATAGAGCGCAAGTTCGACTTCGGTTTCGCCGTCGACCTGATGCGCAAGGACCTCGGCATCTGCCTCGCCGAAGCCAAGCGCAACGGCAGCGACTTGCCCGTGACGACCTTGACGGACCAGTTCTATGGCGAAGTGCAACAGGCAGGCGGCAACCGCTTTGATACATCCAGCCTGATTACCCGCCTGAACAAAAAGTAATCGTTCAAACGCCAGACACGGCGGCGCGTCCCTGCACAGGGCCGCGCCGCTTGTCGTTTACACCAGCATTAACCTTAAAACGTCAGTTTCCGGAACATCCGGTTTCGATTTTCATGGAAAAGCATGGACTTCGCTAGCTCATCGTGTATTATTAAAAAACGAGATGAAATGTCCCAATTTTTAAAACATTATGAGCGGACCCGCATGAAAACCAACTCCTCAGCGATAACACGCGTTGTCGACAAGAACATTCCCTACCTGTCTTCCGCCGTTGCCATCTGGCGTCCCCGCGCCGTGCTGCGCAGCTGGCCCGGCGTGGCCATCGCGCTGGTGATCGCCCTGTCGGCCACCTTTATTTCCAGCAATTACGGCGGTCCTCAGCTGCTGTATGCGCTGTTCTTCGGCCTGGCTTTCCACTTCCTCGCCTCCGACCCCACCTGCAAGCCCGGCATCGAGTTTTGCAGCAAGGTGCTGCTGCGCACGGGCGTGGCCCTGCTGGGCGCGCGCATCACCTTCAACCAGATCGCTTCCGTCGGCGTGACGCCGTTATTGATCGTCGTCGGCGGCCTGGTGGCAACTTTGGGCTTCGGCTACCTGCTGGCCAGGTGGCTGAAACGCCCCATCACGGAAGGCATCCTGTCGGGCGGTTCCGTGGCCATCTGTGGCGCCTCGGCCGCGCTGGCCATCTCGGCCGTGCTGCCGCAAACCAAGGAAAACGAAAAATTCACGCTGCTGACGGTGGTGGGCGTGACGACCCTGTCGACCCTGGCCATGATCGTCTACCCGCTGCTGGTCAAGCTGCTGGGCTTTGATCCGACGGAAGCGGGCGTGTTCATCGGCGGCACGATTCATGACGTGGCGCAAGTGGTGGGCGCCGGCTACCTGGTCAGCAACCACACGGGCGACGTGGCCACCTTCGTCAAGCTGACGCGCGTCGCTTGCCTCGTGCCTGTCGTGCTGGGCCTGTCGATCATGTTCAAGCGCAAGGACGGCAAGAGCGAAGTCGATGCGCCGCCGCTCGTGCCATTCTTCCTGATCGGCTTTGTGTGGCTCGTCATCACGAATAGCCTGGGCCTGATTCCGCAGGAAGTGAATGGCTGGATCAACAATGCCTCGCGCGCCTGCCTCGTCATCGCCATTGCCGCGCTGGGCGTGAAAACGTCGTTCCAGTCGCTGGCCTCGCTGGGCTGGCGTCCCGTGATCATGCTGGTGATGGAAACCGTATGGATCGCCGCCTTTGTCGCCATCGCCGTGCTGCTGACGCGCTAAGCGAGCCGGGCCTGCCATGAAGATCCTAGTCCTCGGCGCCGGCGTGGTCGGCACGGCATCGGCCTGGTACTTGCGCCAGGCTGGCCACGATGTGCGCGTGTTCGAGCGCCAGCCGGGCGCCGCGCAAGAAACCAGCTTCGGCAATGGCGGGCAGATATCCGTCTCGCACGCGGAACCGTGGGCCAATCCCGCCACCCTGCGCAAGGTCGTGTGCTGGTTGGGCAAGGACGATGCGCCGCTGCTGTTCCGTCCTCGCCTCGATACGCTGCAATGGCAGTGGGCGCTGCATTACCTGCGCGAGTGTTTGCCGTCGCGCGTGTCGCGCAATATGCGGCAGATCGTTGCCCTGGCCGAGTACAGCCGGCAGAGTTTGCAATCCCTGCGCCGCGAAACGGGTATCGAATATGACCACCTGGAGCGCGGCATTCTGCATTTCTATACGGACCAGCAGGAGTTCGATAAATCGCAGTCGGGCGCCGCCCTCTTGCGCGAACTGGGCTGCCCGCGCAACACCGTCAGCGCCGATGAAGTGATACGGCTGGAACCGGCCCTGGCCCATGCCCGCCAGCACATCGTCGGCGGCGACTTTACGGCCAGCGACGAGTCGGGCGACGTGCATTTGTTTACCACGGCCTTGGCGGCCCGCGCCGCCGCTGCCGGCGTGGATTTTCGCTTTGGCATGACGGTGACGCGGCTGCTGCAGGACGGCGAAAGAGTTACCGGCGCGGAATGCATCGATGCGCAAGGGCGCCACCGCATCGAGCATGCGGATGCCGTGGTGGTGGCCATGGGCAGTTTTTCCGCGCCCTTGCTGCAGCCGCTGGGCATGCGCTTGATGCTGTATCCGGGCAAAGGTTATTCCGCCACCTATCCGATTCTTGACCCATCCGCCGCACCGACCGTCTCGCTGACGGACGATGGCCACAAGCTTGTGTTTTCGCGCCTGGGCGAGCGCCTGCGCGTGGCGGGCACGTGCGAGCTGAACGGCTATACGCGGGAACTCAATCCCGTGCGCTGCGCCGCCATCACGCGCCGCGTGCAGGCGCTGTTCCCGCACGCCTGCGATTACGGCGACCCCGTCTACTGGGCCGGCCTGCGCCCCCTGACACCGTCAAACGTGCCCTACATCGGCGCCACGCGCTACCGCCAGCTGTTCCTCAACACGGGCCACGGCACCTTGGGCTGGACCATGGGCTGCGGCGCGGGCAGGGCGATCTCGGACCTCGTGTCGGGACGCCGGCCGGAAGTCGATTTTGCGTTTTGCGGGGAGCCACCCCGGCCAGAGACCGCTTTGGTTCAACTTAGGAGAGCACCACGATGAGAGACGACGCCACCCCCAGCCAAGCACCCGGCGGCCTGACCCTGGCCGGCACCACCTACCAGTCGCGCCTGCTGGTGGGCACGGGCAAATACAAGGATTTCGAGGAAACTCGCCTGGCCATCGAAGAGAGCGGCGCCGAGATCGTCACCGTGACGATACGCCGCGTGAACATCGGCCAGGAGAAGGGCGAGCCGAACCTGCTCGACTTCATCCCGCCATCGAAATACACGATCCTGCCCAATACGGGCGGCTGCTACAACGCGCGCGACGCCGTCTACACCTTGCAGCTGGCGCGCGAGCTGCTGGGCGGCCACCCGCTGTGCAAGCTGGAAGTGCTCGGTGATGAAAAGACCTTGTTCCCGAACATGCCGGAGACCTTGAAGGCGGCCGAGCAGCTGGTGCGCGATGGCTTCCAGGTGATGGTGTATTGCAGCGACGACCCCATCCAGGCGCGCATGCTGGAAGACATCGGCTGCATCGCCGTCATGCCGCTGGCTTCCCTGATCGGCTCGGGCATGGGCATTCTGAATCCGTGGAATCTGTCGCTGATCATCGAGCAAGCCCGCGTGCCCGTGCTGGTCGATGCAGGCGTGGGCACGGCGTCGGACGCGGCCATCGCCATGGAGCTCGGCTGCGACGGCATTTTGATGAATACCGCCATCGCGGCGGCGCGCGAACCGATACGCATGGCGCGCGCCATGAAACTGGCAGTGCAGTGCAGGCGCGACGCGAGGCTTTACCTGGCCGGAACGCAATGCCGAAAAGTATGACGCAGCCTGGCGCCATGCGCGCCTCGCCCTCGTCGCCAATGGCCGGGCTGATCGCCTGAGCCAAGTTTGCAGCACCGTAGTTGATTATCGTTTCAAGCGTTTATAAAAACCACAATACCTGGAGATGACATGAAACACACACTCGTAGCGGCAGCCATCCTGGCCTCCTTCTTCGCTGGCAACGCCAGCGCCCAATCGTCCGTCACCGTGTACGGCTTGCTCGACGCGGGCCTGACATCCGAACATGGCGGCGCGGACGGTTCCGTCACCAAGCTGGCCACCGGCGTGCAGTCGGGCAGCCGCATCGGCTTCAAGGGCACGGAAGACCTGGGCAATAATTTGAAGGCCAATTTCTTGCTGGAAAATGGCCTCGACGTGGATACGGGCGCCAACCGCCAGGGCGCCTTGTTCGGCCGCAAGGCTTACGTGGGTCTGTCGGGCGGCTTTGGTGCCGTAAACCTGGGCTTGCAGCACAACCCGCTGTTTACCGCGCTGGACAATATCGACCCCTTCGAGACGGGCATGACGGGCGCCTCGATCAACCTGATGAGCGTGGCCAGCCTGCGCACGAAAAACTCCATCATGTATGAAACGCCGAAGGTGAACGGCTTGTCGGCCGCCATCATGTATGGCTTGGGCGAAAAGCCGGACAGCAACACCCTGGGCCGCACCATCGACTTTTCCATCGACTACGCCAATGGCCCGCTGGTGCTGACGCTGGCGCATGACAACCGCAAGGATACGCCGCTGAACACGGCGAAAGTGACCTTGCTGGGCGGCACCTATGACTTCGGTCCCGCCAAGCTGCACGCCGCGTATGAGACGGACAAGGATGATGCGGGCACGGATTTCCGCAACTACATGCTGGGTGCGTCGGCCCCTGTAGGCGCGGCGGGCAGCGTGATGGCGTCCTACATCAAGAAGGATGACCGCACGAATGCGCGCCGCGGCGGGCGCCAGCTGGCCATCGGCTATACCTATGCCTTGTCCAAACGCACGAATCTGTACACCTCGTACGGCCGCATCAACAATGATGGCGCGGGCACCAATTTCGTTGGCGATGCCTCCAGCGGCGGCAGCGTGCCCTTGCCTGGGCATAACTCGAGCGCCTTCACGGCCGGCATGCGCCTGAAGTTCTAAGCGCGGCGCAAAAGGAGAACGATGGCGGCTTGTCTGTTGCGGATAAGCCGCCATTGTTGTTTCAGGAGTGGACCTAAGTCACGGATTCCGGATTCAGGAATGAAACAGTCCGATTTTTCATGAATTTTCATTGACAGCGCATTTCGCAACCGTTAAATTGAACACGTATTTCAAATATCGGAACAAAATATACCGATTTTTTATAAAACCGTAAGGAGACTGAGCCATGACCGATTTGTCCGACCAAAAAGCCGCCGCCGCAGCGATACCTGTGGGCCCGCAAAAGATGACGCCTTCCGAAGCGTTCGTGGAAACCCTGGCCGCCAATGGCGTGACCGACATGTTCGGCATCATGGGCTCGGCCTTCATGGACCCGATGGATATCTTTGCCCCGGCCGGCATCCGTTTGATTCCCGTCGTGCACGAGCAGGGCGCCGGCCACATGGCCGACGGCTATGCCCGCGTCTCGGGCCGCCATGGCGTGGTCATCGGCCAGAACGGCCCCGGCATCAGCAATTGCGTGACCGCCATCGCCGCCGCCTACTGGGCGCATACCCCGGTCGTGATCATTACCCCTGAGACGGGCACGATGAGCATGGGCCTGGGCGGTTTCCAGGAAGCGAACCAGTTGCCGATGTTCGAGGAATTCACCAAATACCAGGGCCACGTCACCAATCCGGCCCGCATGGCCGAATTCACGGGCCGCTGTTTTGACCGCGCCATGTCGGAAATGGGCCCGACGCAACTGAACATCCCGCGCGACTATTTTTATGGCGAAATCAAGGCGGAAATCCCGAAACCGAACCGCCTGGATCGCGGCGCCGGCGGCGAGCAAAGCCTCAACGATGCGGCGGAATTGCTGGCCAAAGCCAAGTTCCCCGTGATCATCTCCGGCGGCGGCGTCGTCATGGGCGAAGCCATCGAAGAGTGCAAGGCGCTGGCCGAACGCCTCGGTGCGCCCGTCGTCAACAGCTATCTGCATAACGACTCGTTCCCTGCCAGCCATCCGCTGTGGTGCGGCCCGCTCGGCTACCAGGGTTCCAAGGCGGCGATGAAACTGATCGCCAAGGCTGACGTCGTCGTGGCCCTCGGTTCGCGCCTGGGACCGTTCGGCACCTTGCCGCAGCACGGCATGGATTACTGGCCGAAAAACGCCAAGATCATCCAGATCGACGCGGACAACAAGATGCTCGGGCTGGTCAAGAAAATTTCGGTGGGCATCTGCGGCGACGCCAAGGCGGCTGCCAAGGCGATTATTGCCCGCCTGGATGGCAAGAGCCTTGACTGCGACGCCACGCGCGACGAGCGCTATGCCACCGTGCAAGCGGAAAAGGCCGCGTGGGAAGAAGAGTTGACCAACTGGACGCACGAGAAGGATGCGTACAGCCTGGACATGATCGAACAGCAGAAGAAAGAGCCGGGCAACTATCTGCACCCGCGCCAGGTCTTGCGCGAGCTGGAAAAAGCCATGCCGGAAGATGTGATGGTGTCGACCGACATCGGCAACATCAACTCGGTGGCGAACAGCTATCTGCGCTTTGAAAAGCCGCGCAGCTTCTTTGCGGCGATGAGCTTTGGCAATTGCGGCTATGCCTTCCCGACCATCATCGGCGCCAAGGTTGCCGCACCGCACCGTCCGGCCGTGTCGTATGCGGGCGACGGCGCCTGGGGCATGAGCCTGATGGAAACGATGACCTGCGTGCGCCACAACATTCCCGTCACGGCCGTGGTGTTCCACAACCGCCAGTGGGGCGCGGAAAAGAAAAACCAGGTGGATTTCTACAACCGCCGCTTCGTGGCAGGCGAGCTCGACAACCAGAGCTTTGCCGAGATTGCGCGCGCCATGGGCGCCGAAGGCATCACGGTCGACAAGCTGGAAGACGTGGGCCCGGCCTTGAAGAAGGCGATCGACATGCAGATGAATGAAGGCAAGACGACCATCATCGAAATCATGTGCACGCGCGAGCTGGGCGACCCGTTCCGCCGCGATGCGCTGAGCAAACCGATCCGCCACCTGGACAAGTACAAAGACTATGTTTGATGTGATGGTGTTGTTGGATTACGCCCTGGCGGGCTAATCCAACCTACCCAACCTACGCGACTGTGTAGGTCGGATTAGCCGGGCCTCGGCCCGGCGTAATCCGGCACCACCCTGACCGATCCTTGTATGACCCCGGCTTGCCGGGTTTTATGTGCCGGAACCATGTTTCATGCTTCCATGGTTCCGGTACTTTTTTTACCGAATTGGAGTCGCCATGAAAGCCCTGCACCGCATCATCGAGCAAGCCCGCGCCGTGCCGAAGAACATCGTGTTGTGCGAGGGCGACGACGCGCGCGTGCTGCAGGCGGCCGCGCGGGCGGCAAGCGAAGGCCTGGCGCACATCACCATCGTCGGCAAGCCGGCCGCCATCCTGGCCCTGGCGCGCGAACATGCGCTGGACCTCGATAGCGTGCGCCTGGTCGACCCGGCAGAGTCCAGCGAGTCGGAACACTATGCCCAGCAATTGTTTGTGCTGCGCCAGGCCAAGGGCATGACGGTGGAGCAGGCGAGGATCGCCGTGCAGGATCCGCTGTGCTATGCCAACCTGATGGTGCGCCTGGGCGACGCGGATGGCTGCGTGGCGGGAGCCGTGCACACGACGGCCGACGTGGTGCGCAGCGCCATCCAGATCATCGGCGTCGATCCGGCCTTCAAGCTGGTGTCGAGCTTTTTCCTGATGATGCTGTGCGAACCTTTCCACAGCCTCAAGGGCGGTTTCATCTTTTCCGACTGCGCCCTCGTTGTCGACCCGAAGGCCGAGGAACTGGCCGACATCGCCATGGCGGCCGCCGACAGCGCGCAAGCCTTGCTGATGGAAGAACCGCGCGTGGCCATGCTGTCGTTTTCCACCAGCGGCAGCGCCCACCACGCGGCCGTCGACAAGGTGCATGCGGCAACAGACCGGGTCAAGGCCCAGCGTCCGCTGCTGGCCATCGATGGCGACGTGCAGCTCGACGCGGCCATCGTGGCCGAGATTTCGCAGAGAAAAGTCAAGGATTCCGTCGTCAACGGCCGCGCGAACGTGCTGGTGTTCCCGAACCTCGACGCGGGCAATATCGGCTACAAGCTGGCCGAACGCATGGGCGGCGCCGTCGCCATCGGCCCCCTGCTGCAAGGCTTGAAGAAGCCCGCCAACGATCTGTCGCGCGGTTGCAGCGCCGACGACGTGTACAACGTGATTGCCGTCACGTCCGTGCAGGCCCAGGGTGGACGCTGACTTCCTGTTCAGCTTGCCGGTGCTGGCGCTGCTGGGCGTGGTGGCGGCGGGCACGTATTTTCAGACCGTCACGGGTTTTGGCCTGGGCATGATCGTCATGGGCGTGGCCAGCGGCATGGGCCTGGCGCCCGTGCCCGCACTGGCGGCCCTCGTCAGTTTGTTGTCCTTGGCGAATTGCCTGGTGGCCTTGCCGGGCGCCTTGCACCACCTGGACTGGCGCGCCATCCGCGCGGCCAGCATCGGCCTGCTGCCAGCCATGGCGGCTGGCGTGTTGTTACTGGGATACCTGGACCAGGCGTATGCGCCCCTGCTGAAACTGTTGCTGGGCGCGGCCATCGTGTATGGCGGCGTCAGCATCCTGCTGCAGGCGCCGCCGGGGCCGGGCGCGGCGGACAAGCGCAGCTTCTTCATCAGCGGCGTGTGCGGCGGCCTGTTCTCGGGCCTGTTTTCGCTGGCGGGACCGCCGCTCGTGTACCAGTTTTATCGCCAGGAAATGAGTTTGAAAACCATCCGCTACAGCCTGATCTTTTTGTTCGCCATCAGCGCGGGCGGACGCTCGCTGATGGCGGGCAGCCAGGGCCAGCTCGACGCGAAAGTCTTGCTGCTGTGCGCGCTGGCCTTGCCCGTTGGCGTGCTGGCCACGATGGCCGGCAAGCGCTATCCGCCACCGATCGCCCAGCGCGGCATGCGCCGGATCGCGTTTGCCGTGCTGACCGCCATCGGTATCTCATTGATGGCGGCCGCCGTGCCGCAATTGCTCAGGCCTTGAACGTCAGCAGGGGCTTCAAGCGCGCCACCGATTGCAGCAAGCCAGCTTCCTCCTGCGCGGCGATGACGGGACCGATCTTTTTATACGCCATCGGCGCTTCCTCGACGCGGCGTTCTTCGCGCAAAGTCACGCACTGGAACGCCATCTCGTCGCCGCCCAACGTGGGCCGCATGGCGCGCATGGCCTGGCGACGGATGCTGCGCCCCGCGCCATGCGAGCACGACCACAGCCAGTCAGGATTGCCCGTGCCCGTTGCCACATAGGAGTAATCGCCCATGGAGCCGGGGATCAGCGCCAGGTCGCCCTCGCGCGCCGGCGTGGCACCCTTGCGGTGGATGTTCATGCCGTGCTCGCGCAGGATGACGTTGTGGGGCACGTCCACCACCAGGCGAGAGGTATCGTGCGCATACACCTGCGACAGGCTGTCCCGCACCAGCTCGGCCAGGACCATGCGGTTGACCCAGGCATAGCGCGATGCCACGCCCATGGCGTCCATGTATTCGCCGGCCAGTTCGCCCGTCAAGCCGTACAGGCCGGACTGCGGGTGGCGCACGCCTTTCGGCCAGGCCTCTTTGGCTCGGTCCATCCAGCGGCTGCCGACGAAAAAGCCCACGTCGCGGCTGCCGCTGTGGATCATGACGACCACTTCGCCAGGCACCAGCCCGTGCCGGTACGCGGCATGGCGGTCCATGACGGCATCGACCAGCTGGATTTCCACGAAATGGTTGCCCGATCCCGTGGTGCCCAGGCTGGGGTCGCGTATTACTTCGCGCGTGCCGACCAGCGCTTCGGGCGCATGGCGCAAGCCGCCGCCCAGTTCGCGCAGGGCGATGCAATCGTCGAGCTCGCGCAGCAGGCGTTGCTTGTCGACGCGGGGCCACAAGCCCTCATTGTGCAGGCTGTCGATGAACGCTTCCGGCCCTACGTCGAACAGGGCGGCAAACGCTTTCGAGCGCAGCGGCACGTTGCGGCCGTCTTCCAGCAGCACGTGCTTGAGCTTGCCGAGCAGCTGCGGCTTGCGCACCTCGAACTGCGCCAGGCTCAGGCCCGTCGTGATCAGGCGCATGCCGCAGGCGATGTCCGTGCCGGGAATGGCGGGGATCACCATGTCGGGGCTGGTGGCAACGATGCTGCCCACGGGGGCGATGCTGCCCGGGTGGAAGTCGGGCGTGGCGCATGCCTTGCACACATGGCCATCCTGGCCGGGCACGCTGACGGCGGCAAACTCCATCAGCTGGCGCACGGCTTTTTCCTCGAGCGGAAAGTTGTGGGGCAGCAGCACGGACGCCTGCGCGTGCGGATTGCTGAGTGTATAAATGCCGTCGGCATAGGCGACAGCGATGCCCTGGCGGCGCAGGGCTTTTTGTAATCTGGATAGGGGAAACACGATTCTGCTCCGGAAATAACGAATGCACGGCCCTTTTGCAAGGGCCATGTTTGTTTTCCACGCAGCAGCGACAGGAAGTGCCGCCAGCTTAGCAAACTTTGTGCGGATTGCAAAGCCGCCGGTGCCGACAGTGCGCGCAAGAGCGCGCACAATACGCGGAGCCACTTGCAAAATAATCAAACAGCCTTTATATTCGCGGTTCTTTCTCGAACCTCTTCCTTATTGGAGCCAAAAGTGCCTCGCTTCTTCGCCATCACCTGCTAACGCTGACGAAATGCTCTCTGCAGCATCGTTCGGCGCGTTGACGCCCCCGATTGCTGCGGCACTGTTTTTGCTCCCTCCGCACACGTATGCGAGACGCCAGTCTCGATCGTCCACGCCCGAACACGTCGTCAGCACCCCTGACCCTGTATGGACACGCCCCGGTGAACGCGGCGTGGGACGCTATGTTTTTACAATCTTTACCCTTATTCAAATACCCGCGCACGCCGCACCTGGAAGGCTCGCGCCTGCAGGACGGCGACGACGGTTCCGACCAGATGCCCCTGAAAAAGCTGGCCGGCCAGTACGTCGTCATCGAGGAAAAAATCGATGGCGCCAACTCTGCCGTGTCGTTCAGCGATGCGGGCGAGGTGCTGCTGCAGTCGCGCGGCCATTACCTGGCGGGCGGCGGCAGCGAACGCCAGTTCAACCTGTTGAAACCGTGGGCGCACGCGCATGAACACGCCTTGCTGCATCTGCTGGAAGACCAATTTGTGCTGTTTGGCGAATGGTCGTACAGCAAGCATTCCGTGTTTTACGACCGCTTGCCCCATTACTTCAACGAGTTCGACGTGTATTGCCGCCGCACCCAGATGTTTTTGTCGACGGCGCGCCGCCACGCCATGCTGGCCGGCTCGCCCGTGCTCTCCGTCCCCGTGCTGTATGCGGGCAAGATGCCCTCGTCGCCCAAACAGTTGTGGCAGTTGCTGCGCCATTCGCTGGCCAAGTCCCGCCTGTGGCGCGACGCTTTTGAAACCGCGGTGGCGCGCGAACGCCTGCCGCTGGACCTGTGCTGGAAGCAGACGGACAAGTCCGACCACGCGGAAGGCCTGTACCTGAAAGTGGAAGACGACGAGCAAGTACTGGCCCGCTACAAGCTGGTGCGCCATGACTTTACGCAAACCATCCTCGACAGCGGTTCGCACCACAGCACGCGGCCCTTGATCCCGAACCAGCTGGCCGAAGGCGTGGACCTGTACGCGCCGCAGCCGCTGGTGACGTGGGAAAGCCTGGGCTTGCACACCTGCCATTCGCTGGATGAACTGGCAACCTTTCCAAGGAGTACAAGATGAACTGGAAACAGTTACAACAACTGGTGCCGCCAGCGGGCCAGTCGCCCGATTTCAATGCCTGCCTGGCCGCCTTCCCGCAGCTGGAACTGGCGAAAACGACGCCGCAAAACCCCGTGTATCACGCGGAAGGCGATGTGTGGACGCATACGATGATGGTGGTGGAATCCCTGCTGGCCATGCCCGATTACCAGCAAGCGACGCGGGCGGAACAGGAAATCGTGTTCCTCGCCGCCTTGCTGCACGACGTGGCCAAGTGCAGCACCACGGTGATCGACCCGGTGACGGGCGCCATCGGCCAGCCCGGCCACTCGCGCAAGGGCGCCCTCGATGCGCGCATCGCCCTGTGGGATTGCGACGTGCCGTTTGCCGCGCGCGAGGAAATCTGCCGCCTGATTAACGTACATCAAGTGCCCTTCTTTGCGCTGGAAACGTCGCGGCGCGGCGTCACGCCGGAATTTATCGTGCGCGAACTGTCGTGGCAGGTCGATATCCGCTTGCTGGCCATGCTGGCCGAAGCCGATATCCGTGGACGGATCTGTCCCGATCCGCAGCGCATACTTGACGCCATCGAGCTGTTCCGCGAACTGGCGTGCGAGGAGGGCTGCTACGGTCAGCGCAAGGTCTTTGTCGATGATCACACGCGCGTCAAATATTTTCGCGGCGCCGAGGCGCATCCCGATTATTCCCTGTTCCAGGAGCCGGGTTCGCACGTGATCGTGATGTCGGGCTTGCCTGCTTCGGGCAAGAATACGTGGGTGGAGAAGCACCATCCGCGCCTGCCCGTAGTCTCCTTCGACGATGCGCGGATGGCCTTGGGCTTGAAGCACGGCAAGAACGAAGGGCAGGTGGGCGACTATGCGGAAGAGCGGGCGCGCGAACTGCTGCGCAAGGGCGAACCGTTCGTGTGGAATGCCACGCATCTGTCAAAACTGATGCGCGAAAAGACGCTCAACCTGCTGTATAAATACCACGCGCAGGTGGAACTCGTGTACCTGGAGCAGCCACGCAAGGAGTTATTGCGGCGCAATGGCCAGCGCGACACATCGCTCAGTAACAAGAAGCTGCAGTCGATGCTGTGGAACTGGGAAATCCCCTTGCCGATGGAAGCGCATGCCGTGCGTTACTGTGTCGCTTGAGGCGCCAGCAAAGGTGCGGCGCTTCATTCGGCCGGCTGTTTGATCGTTTCCGGGGAAATCAAAATAACAACACTTATTTTTAAAATTGCAACAAAGTGAGTATATTGCGACTTTTTCATTTATTACAATGAATTGCCTGGATAGCCGCATTGCCGGGCTGCGGCGCGAGGGGCTACCCTCGCGTTTCCCGTGTGAATCACTGGCTGATCCACGTCCCCCTCATTGAATGAACAGGAGTCATCGATGCACAAATCTCTCATCGCATTGGCCGCCGCCGCCATGGTTGGCTTTGGCGCCATGTCTTCCGCACAGGCGGCTACCGAGACCATCACCTTCAGCGCCGACCGCGCCCTGGGTGCCACCAATTGGTCAGACACCCTGGGATTGGGCAAGTTCGACAGCAACCTCGGTACCTTGACCTCGATCAAGTTCCACCTGGAAGGCGCCGTACAGGGCAGTGGCAAGGCGGAAAGCCTTGACGCCAGCGCCTCTGACGTGACCCTGAGCCTGGCGTCGCTGCTGACCTTGTACCGTCCCGACAATTCCACCTTGCTGGTGGCCAACCCACTGTTCACGCAGACGTTCGCCCTGAGCGCCTTCGATGGCAGCATCGACTTTGCAGGCACCTCGGGCGCCAATACAGGACCCCGGTCCAGCACGGGCGCCAACTCCTACACGAGCGGCAGTGCCAGCGACTTCGCCCTGTTTTCCTCGGCCGGCGGTGGCTTGATCCAGCTGGGACTGAACGCCATCGGTTCCTCGACGGGCAGCGGTTCCGGTAATTTGCTGACCCAATTCCAGACGGCCGCTTCCGGCCGCGTGGCAGTGACGTATGAATACATCAGCGCCGTGCCGGAACCGGAAACGTATGTGATGCTGCTGACGGGCCTGGCGCTGGCCGGCGTGATGACGCGCCGCCGCAAGTCCATGGTGTGATCAGCGTTTCCCGCGTCCGGCGAGCAACTGGGCGATTTCGCTGAACAGTTCATTGTTCAGCGAGGCGGGCAGGGTGGTGGCCAGGCTGCGGCTGTAGTAGGCGCCCAGGTCCAGGCCCAGGCCCAGCCCGCAGATTTCCACGGCGCCCTGCGCTTCGCGGCGCGCCACCACTTGCTTCAAGTGTTGCGCCAGGTAAAACTCGTCGTTGGCCAGATTCGTGGCCGTATCCATCGGGCAGCCGTCGGACACGACGAGCAGGATGCGCCGCCGTTCCGGGCGCGCCAGCATGCGGTTGCACGCCCAGTCCACGGCTTCGCCATCGACGCCTTCGCGGTACAGGTCCGCTTTCAGCAGGGCCGCGATGTCGGGCCGCGCGCGGCGCCAGCTCGTATCGCCATCCTTGAAGACCATGTGCACGAGTTCATTCAGACGGCCCGGGTTGGCGGGCGAGCGGGCGCGCATCCAGTCGCGCCTGACTCGTCCCCCGTTCCACGCGCCCGTCGTAAAGCCCAGCAACTCCGTGCTGATCCCGGCCTGGTCCAGCGCGCGCAGCAGAATGTCGAGCAGCACGGCCACGGATTCCGCATGCGTCTTCATGGAGCCGGAGCAGTCGACGAGGAAGGTGACGAGGCAGTCGGCCTGCGGCAGGAATTGTTCCTTGCGGAACAGTCGGCGCTCCGACGGTGAACTGATCAGTTGCGCCAGGCGCCGGCCATCGATAGTGCCCTCTTCCTCGCCGAACGACCAGCCATCGCGCTCGGGTATGGCCAGCAGTTGCGTGAAACGCCGCGCCAGGCGGGCCGTGTTGATGCCCAGGCTGGCGATGCGCGCATCCATGCGTTCGCGGTATTCGAGCAGCAGGGCGCGGCGCACCAGCTCGCCCGCTTTTTCTTCGCGGTCGTACGCCGTGCTGTAAATCCGGTAGGCGCCATCGCCGTCGCTGAAGGCGCGGCTCTCGCCCAGCGGTGCGCTATCGGGAACGTTGTCATTCTCGCTGTCAAAATCGAGCAGCAGCTTGAAGGCCGCCTGCGCCTTGGCGTCGCCGGACTCGTCCTGGCTGCCGTCGCGCGCCGTTTGCGCGTCTTGCAGCATGGCATCGACGGCGTGGGCGATGGCCAGAGAGTGGCGCGCAAAGGCCGCCTGGTCCATGCGGTGGCGGCGCAATCCGGCCAGGTCGCCGCTCAATTGTGAAGAGATGGACCAGCGCGTCGCTTCGATGAAATCTTCCGTCTTTTCCAGCACGGGCCGCGCCGTCAGGCGCGACCAGCACATCTGGAATACCGTGTACAGCAGCAAGCCCGAGGCGCCTTCGGCCAGGCCGGAATCGTAGAATGCGTGCGACCATGCCGTGAAACGGTGGCGCAGGTTGCCGATGACGCCAGCGTGGTGCTCGGGCGCAAGCGTTTCCACCCTTAACTGTTCCAGCAATTCGAACACGAGGCGCGCGACGGGCTCGGCCGGGCAGAGCGACTTGTGCAAGGCGGCGTCCGTGTGCAGCAGGCGCAGGGCGACGCTGTCTGCCGCGCCGCGCAGCGAGGGCAAATCCTGCAGCGCGGCATCGGGCTGCAGATGGGCTGCGTGGATGGGCACGGGGCGGTGGCCATCGTGCAGGCGCCGGCCACGGTAGCGGATGGAGGCAACGCCGCTCAGCGCGCGGATGGCGCCCGCGCACAACTCGTCCGTTTCCTGCTGTTCGCGCGTGTAGGCGGCAGGCGCGGTCGCTTCCGTACTCATGCCTGGCTCGCCAGCAATTCCTCATTGAAACAGCGCTGGTAATACTCGGCCACCAAGGGCCGCTCGGCCTCGTCGCATTTGTTGAGGAAGGACAGGCGGAAGGCCAGGGCCGGGTCGCGGAAGATCTGGCAATTCTCGGCCCAGGTAATCACCGTGCGCGGCGACATCAGGCAGGCCAGGTCGCCCGCCGCATAACCGTGGCGCGTGAGGCTGGCCACGGCCACCATGGCGGCTGCCAGCTGGCGGCCCGCCTCGTCGTTCATGGCGGGAACACGGGCCAGTACGATCTCCGTTTCTTCCGCCTGCGGCAAATAGTTCAGGGTAGCAACGATATTCCAGCGGTCGATCTGCGCGTGATTGAGCACCTGCGTGCCGTGGTACATGCCGTTCAGGTTGCCGAGTCCCACCGTATTCGACGTGGCGAACAAACGGAAGTGGGGATGCGGCGTGATGACCCGGTTCTGGTCGAGCAGGGTGAACTTGCCGTCGCGCTCCAGAATGCGCTGGATGACGAACATCACGTCGGGGCGGCCCGCGTCGTACTCGTCGAAAATCAGGGCCACGGGACGCTGCAGCGACCAGGGCACGATGCCTTCCTGGAATTCGGTCACCTGCTGCTGCTCGCGCAGCACGATAGCGTCCTTGCCGACCAGGTCCAGGCGACTGATGTGGCCGTCCAGGTTGACCCGCACGCAAGGCCAGTTCAGGCGCGCCGCCACCTGCTCGATATGCGTGGACTTGCCCGTGCCGTGCAAGCCCTGCACCATCACGCGGCGGTTGTGGCTGAAGCCGGCCAGAATCGCCAGGGTCACGTCCTGGTTGAAGCGGTAGGCGGGATCGATGTCGGGCACGTGCGGGTCGCGCTCCGTGAAGACGGGCACGCGCAGGTCGCTGTCGATATTGAACAGGCTGCGCACGGACTGCAAGGTTTGCGCCGCTGCGGCGGGGGGATGTTGGCGTGAATCTGGCACCTTGTTCTCCTGTGAAACCGCAGCATGGGCGCTACGGCGGTTATGAGTGACCGGCTTGCAATGCGTCGTCGTCCCCGCCCGTCGTCGGCATGGTTTCCGATTCGATGGCGGCCAGGGCTTGCGCGGCGCGTTGCAATGCTGGCAAGAAATGTAAAGCCTTGTCGTGCGTTAAACGGATGATGGGCGCCTGGATGGCCACGGCCAGGTTCGAGCGGCCGTTCGGGTTCGGCACCAGCACGGCCACGCACAGCAGGCCGGGCAGGAATTCCTCGTCGTCCAGCGCATAGCCGTTGCGGCGCACCAATTCCAGTTCGCGTTCCAGCTTGACGGGGTCCGTTTCCGTCTTGTCCGTAAAGCGCGTCAATTCCATGTGGCCCAGCAGGCGGCGCCGTTGCACGGGCGTCATTTGCGCCAGGAACAGCTTGCCGCTGGACGAGCAGTGGGCCGGCACGCGCGAACCGGGATGCAGGTAGAAGCGCAGTGGGGCCGCCGTTTCCACGCGGTCCAGGTACACCACTTCGCTGCCGCTGAAGGCCGTCAGGTTGCAGCTTTCGCCCACTTCCTCGACCAGTTGGCGCAAGACCATGCGGCGGGCGCCATGGAAAGTGTTGTTAATCAGCAGGTTCGATGCGAGGCGGCGCAGGCGCACGCCCGTGCTGTAGTGGCGGCCATCGCTTTCGCGCTGCAGCACGCCCACGCTTTCCAGCTGTTGCAGCATGCGGTGCAGGGTGGGCTTGGGCAGCCCCGTTTCTTCCACCAGCGCTTGCAGCGACAGCAACTGGTCTTTTTCGGCAATCACTTCCAGCAAGGCAAACAAACGCATCGTGGGCGTGTCGCCTTCCAGTTTTTCCGGCTCAAGTTTTGGGGATGAAATCATGTCCATGGTGGCCTCGGTTGGGTAGCTATGAGTGTTACTTCAGCTTATTTCATTTTCGAACTCAAATTGTACCGTTTCCTTGAAAATCTGTTTGACTTTTGATTGCTGAACGCTTAAATTGAATTGTATATCAAATTTCGGAACAAAATATACCGATTTTTAATAAATGAGTTGATAATTTCAACAGCTTCAATCACCACAGACCAGGAGACACCCATGAATGACATGACCGAGCAAAAAGCCGCCGCCGCAGCGGCCATCCCCACCGGACCGCAAAAGATGACGCCTTCCGAAGCGTTCGTGGAAACCCTGGCCGCCAATGGCGTGACCGACATGTTCGGCATCATGGGCTCGGCCTTCATGGACCCGATGGATATCTTTGCCCCGGCCGGCATCCGTTTGATTCCCGTCGTGCATGAGCAGGGCGCCGGCCACATGGCCGACGGTTACGCCCGCGTCTCGGGCCGCCATGGCGTCGTCATCGGCCAGAACGGCCCCGGCATCAGCAATTGCGTGACCGCCATCGCCGCCGCCTACTGGGCGCATACCCCGGTCGTGATCATCACGCCGGAGACGGGCACCATGAGCATGGGCCTGGGCGGCTTCCAGGAAGCGAACCAGTTGCCGATGTTCGAGGAATTCACGAAATACCAGGGCCACGTGACCAATCCGGCCCGCATGGCGGAATTCACGGGCCGCTGCTTTGACCGCGCCATGTCGGAAATGGGGCCGACGCAATTGAACATCCCGCGCGACTATTTCTATGGTGAAATCAAGGCGGAAATCCCGAAACCGAACCGCCTGGATCGCGGCGCCGGCGGCGAACAAAGCCTGAACGATGCGGCGGAATTGCTGGCCAAAGCCAAGTTCCCTGTGATCATCTCGGGCGGCGGCGTCGTCATGGGCGAAGCGATCGAAGAGTGCAAGGCCCTGGCCGAACGCCTGGGCGCACCCGTCGTCAACAGCTACCTGCATAACGACTCCTTCCCTGCCAGCCATCCGCTGTGGTGCGGCCCGCTCGGCTACCAGGGTTCCAAGGCGGCCATGAAACTGATCGCCAAGGCCGACGTCGTCGTGGCCCTCGGTTCGCGCCTGGGCCCGTTCGGCACCTTGCCGCAGCACGGCATGGATTACTGGCCGAAAAACGCCAAGATCATCCAGATCGACGCGGACAACAAGATGCTGGGGCTGGTGAAAAAGATTTCGGTCGGCATCTGCGGCGACGCCAAGGCGGCCGCGAAAGCCATCCTGGCGCGCCTGGACGGCAAGACCCTCGATTGCGACGCGACGCGCGACGAGCGCTACGCCACCGTGCAAGCGGAAAAGGCCGCGTGGGAAGATGAGCTGACCAACTGGACGCACGAGAAGGATGCGTACAGCCTGGACATGATCGAAGAGCAAAAGAAAGAGCCGGGCAACTATCTGCACCCGCGCCAGGTCTTGCGCGAGCTGGAAAAGGCCATGCCGGAAGACGTGATGGTGTCGACCGACATCGGCAACATCAACTCGGTGGCCAATAGTTACTTGCGCTTTGAAAAGCCGCGCAGCTTCTTTGCGGCGATGAGCTTTGGCAACTGCGGCTATGCCTTCCCGACCATCATCGGCGCGAAAGTGGCCGCACCGCACCGTCCGGCCGTGTCGTATGCGGGCGACGGCGCCTGGGGCATGAGCCTGATGGAAACGATGACTTGCGTGCGCCACAACATTCCCGTCACGGCCGTGGTGTTCCACAACCGCCAGTGGGGCGCGGAAAAGAAAAACCAGGTCGATTTCTACAACCGCCGCTTCGTCGCAGGCGAGCTCGACAACCAGAGCTTCGCGGAAATCGCGCGCGCCATGGGCGCCGAAGGCATCACGGTCGACAAGCTGGAAGACGTGGGCCCGGCCTTGAAAAAGGCGATCGACATGCAGATGAATGAAGGCAAGACGACCATCATCGAAATCATGTGCACGCGCGAGCTGGGCGACCCATTCCGCCGCGATGCGCTGAGCAAACCGATCCGTCACCTGGACAAGTACAAAGACTATGTTTGATGTGATGGTGTTGTTGGATTACGCCCTGGCGGGCTAATCCAACCTACGCAACCTACGCAATTGACGCGTGGTGCTGGCGTAGGTCGGATTAGCCGGGCGCAAGCCCGGCGTAATCCGACACAGCGCTGTGACCAAATTCTCACAGATTGTCACGAAAGCATCATAATTTCATTAAAGAATACAAGGCGTCCCGTTTTTTGAATTATTTGATTTGACAAGGCCATGCTTAAGGCTTAAATTCAATAAAAGACAAAAAACGGAACGTATCGTATCAAAAACGATTTACGGAGACAACCATGAACCACCCTGTACCGCACACTGACGCCGTCACCACGGACTTCCTGCAAGCATTCGGCGATGCCTGGAACCGCCACGATATCGAGGCCCTGATGGCCGCCATGGCCGACGACTGCGAATTCCACGCCGTCGCCGGTCCAGAGCTTCTGGGCAAGAGCTTCATCGGCCGCGACGCCGTGCGCGCCGGCTTCGAGCTGGCCTGGCAAACCTTCCCCGACGCCGCCTGGCTCAACCCCGTGCATTTCGTCAGCGGCGAACGGGGCGTGACGGAGTCGACCTTTGCCGGCACCAAGGCGGACGGCACGCGCATCGAAGCGCGCATGGTCGATATCTTCACCTTCCGCGATGGCAAGATCGCCGTCAAGAATGCTTTCCGCAAGGATCGCCCACCCGTCGTCACAGTCTGAGCCAGCACGTTCACCAGGAATGACCATGAACAAACCTGTCGACACCCCGCCTGGCGTAATGGGCAACAACAGCACCGCCGCCCGCACGCCCTACGATCCCGCCTTCGATCCGCTGGTGGCCCAGCGCCCCGGCCACGGCAATGCCTACGCGCCCACCTACTGGATCGGCACGGCCGGCGAGCCGCCCGCCGACGACGGTCCCATCACGCATGACATCGACGTCGACGTGGCCATCATCGGTTCCGGCTTCACGGGCTTGTCCTGCGCCATCTTTTTGGCCCAGGAACACGGCATCAAGGCCACCGTGCTGGAAGCGAACCGGGTCAGCTGGGGCTGCAGCACGCGCAACGGCGGCCAGGCGCAATGCACGACGGGCCGCCTGAAACGCTCGCAGTGGATAGATCGCTATGGGCTGGACACGGCCCTGAAACTGCACGCGGAAGTGTGCGATGCGATGGAAACGTTCAAGAAGATCACGGCCGACATCGATTGCGACCCGCAGCCGGGCGGCCACCTGTACATCGCCCACAAAGCGAAAGCCATGCCCGCGCTGGAAAAAGAAGCCAAGGTCATGCGCGAGATCTTCAAGTACGACGCCCGCATCCTCGACGCCGACACCGTCAAGCGCGAATTCGTCGATGACAAGGAAGCGGCCGGCGCGCTGCACGAGCCGGAAGGCATCGGCATCCATGCCGGCAAGCTGGCGTTCGGCTACCTGCGCAAGGCGCGCGCGCTGGGCGCCAAGGTGCATCCGTCCAGCCCCGTGATGGGCTGGGAAACGCGCAACGGCGTGCATTATCTGCAAACGCCAGGCGGCGTGGTGCGTGCCCGATCCGTCGCCGTGGCCACGGGCGGCTACACCTCGCCGCATCTGCATCCGCAAGTGAAGAACCGCTTGCTGCCGATTTTGTCGAACTCGCTTGTCACGCGTCCGCTGACTCCGGCGGAAATCGAGGCCTGCAACTTCCGCACCCACCAGGTGATCACGGATACGCGCATCCTGCGCCACTACTACCGCCTGATGCCGGACAACCGCGTGCAGATCGGCAGCCGCAGCGCCATCACGGGCGCCGACGCGCCGGACGACAAGTACAAACAGTTTTTGATCAACGATCTGCACCGCAAGTTCCCCGCGCTGACCGGGATCGCCATCGATTATTCGTGGTGGGGCTGGGTCGACGTCAGCCACGACATGATGCCGCGCATCGTGCAACCGGACCCGAAGCAATCGATCTTCTATTCGCTCGGCTACGGCGGCAACGGCGTCATGTACTCGGCGCAGGCGGGCCGGCGCATGGCCGAGCGTATCGCCGGCAAGGCCAGCGACACGGGCTTGCCGATCTTCAATTCCAAACTGCCGTATCCCAACATGATGGAACTGGTCGAGTCGCAAGCGTTCGCCCCGTTCCGCCGCCTGGGCCAGCGCTTCCTGTACCGCTGGTATCACTTGAAGGATGAAGTGTTTTAAATAGCAGTAGCCGTACTAAGCCGCCGCATGCGTTGACATAGATCGACCAGCGGCGCCTCCCGCAAGGGATGAGATTGCCCGCACGTTCACACATAACAATAACTTGGAGTGAGACATGAACACAAATACGAGCAAAAACACGGTATTTTCAACGATGCGCCGCGCCGTCCTCGGCACCCTGGTACTGGGCGTTACCCTTGCCTCCAGCGGCACCGTCTTCGCGCAAAGCAAGGAAGTGACGATTGCCTACCAGGAAATCAACGGTCCCTTCCTGGTGGCCATCGCCAGCGGCGAAGTGGAGAAAACCACCGGCTATAAAATCAACTGGCGCAAGTTCGATTCGGGCGCCAAGGTGGCCACCGGCATGGCTTCCGGCGACGTGCAGATCGGCGTCATCGGTTCCAGTCCCCTGACGGCGGCCGTCAGCCGCGGCGTCGATCTGCAGCTGTTCTGGATCATCGACGACATCAATGAAGCCGAAGCGATGGTGGCCCGCAATGGCGCCGGCATCACCAAGCCGACCGACTTGCGCGGCAAGAAGATCGCCGTGCCTTTCGTTTCCACCACACACTTCCACACCATGTTCGCGTTGGAAACGTGGGGCATCAAGCCCACGGAAGTGAAATTGCTGAACATGCAGCCGAACCAGATCGCCGCGGCCTGGGAACGGGGCGATATCGATGCCGCCTTCGTGTGGGATCCGGCATTGAGCAAGCTCAAGCAAAACGGCAAGGTGCTCGTCACCTCTGGCGAACTGAGCAAGAAGGGCAAGGCCACGTTTGACGGCATGGCCGTCGAGCGCGCCTGGGGCGAAGCGAACGCGGACTTCATGGCCAAGTTCGTCAAGGTGATGGCCGCCGCCGATGCCGACTACCGCGCCAATCCCAAGGCGTGGACCATCGATTCCCCGCAAGTGAAAGCCAACGTCAAGCATTCGGGCGCGGCCGCCAAGGACGTGGCCGCTTCCGTGGCCCTGTACGCCTATCCATCGCTGCAGGAACAGGCCTCGCCGGCCTGGCTCGGCGGCGGCGCGAAGGGCGGCGTGGCGCAAGCCTTGCTGGCCACGGCGCAATTCCTGAAGGGCGAAGGCAAGATCGACACCCTGGCAAGCGATTACGCCAAATATGTGACACCCAAGTATGCACAGGCCGCGGGCCTGCTGAAGTAAACGTTGTGCAATGGCGCGCCTGCGGGCGCGCTGACTGAACAGAATGCGTTGAACTGAAGTGACTACACCTTTGCGGGGCACACGATGGAAAATCTCTACGTCAAGGATGTCAGCGTGATTTATCCGGGCAAGACGGCCGGTGAACGCGTGCATGCCTTAAATAATATCAACCTGACCATCAATAGCGGCGACTTCGTCGTCGCGCTGGGCGCCTCGGGCTGCGGCAAGACTACCTTGCTGAGCCTGATGGCAGGCTTCATCGCCCCCTCCAAGGGCGAGATCATGCTCGGCGACAATAAAGTGGAAGGGCCGGGTGCCGACCGTGGCGTCGTGTTCCAGAAACATGCCTTGCTGCCATGGCTGAACGTGATGGAAAACGTGGAATTCGGCCTCAAGCTGCAAGGCGTGGCTAAGGCCGTGCGGCGCGAACAGGCGGCCAAGAACCTGGCGCTGGTCGGCTTGAAGGACTTTCATGACAATATGATTTATCAGTTGTCGGGCGGCATGCAGCAAAGGGTGGGCATCGCCCGCGCCCTGACCAGCAATCCCGCCATGCTGCTGATGGATGAACCGATGGCGGCGCTCGATGCGCTGACGCGTGAAACCATCCAGGAATTGCTGCTCGATATCTGGGCCAAGTCCAGCACCATGTTCTTCTTCATTACCCACAGTGTTGACGAGGCGCTGTTCCTGGCGAACCGGCTGATCGTCATGTCGCCCCGTCCGGGCCGCATCACGCACACGTATGAACTCGATTTCAACAAGCGCTTCCTCGAATGCCGCGATGCGCGCGCCGTGAAATCGAGCCCGGACTTCATCAAGATGCGCGAAACGGTGCTCAACATCATTTATGGCGACGAACGCGCCGTCAATAAAGAGCTGGAGGTGTCCCATGCATAGCCCATCCGTCGTGGGATTTCCTCCCACCACCGCCAAGCGCGCCGGCTTTTTCTCGCGCCTGTTCGCTCCCCGCTGCGCCATGCCCGGCGAAGCGTTCGGCGCGCCGGGGCAGGGCAATTCCAGCCGCATCGCCACCGTCACCGTCATCGCCGTACTGCTGCTGTGGTTTGGCGTGACGGCCAGCGGCATGGTCAAGCCGCTGTTCCTGCCGTCGCCGCAAGCCGTGTATGAAAAATTCATCATGGC
The DNA here is from genome assembly GCF_001758645.1 of Janthinobacterium sp. MP5059B. NCBI lineage: Bacteria > Pseudomonadati > Pseudomonadota > Betaproteobacteria > Burkholderiales > Oxalobacteraceae > Janthinobacterium > Janthinobacterium sp. MP5059B. The sequence continues at coordinate 212,254 of NZ_LRHX01000004.1, forward strand.
GGCCACCACGGGTTTCGGCGGCGCCACCCTGTGGGAACACACCGTCGCCAGTCTGGTGCGCGTGTTTGGCGCCTTTGGCCTGGCTTGCCTGTTCGCCATTCCCATCGGCGTGATGATGGGCGTGAACCGCGTGGCGCGCGGCATCTTCGATCCCTTGATCGAGTTCTACCGTCCGTTGCCGCCGCTCGCTTACTTGCCACTGGTCATCATCTGGTTCGGCATCGGCGAGTTTTCGAAGGTCTACCTGATCTTCCTGGCCATCTTCGCGCCGATGGCGATCGCGGCCCGCGCCGGCGTCAGCTCCGTGTCACTGGAGCAAATCCACGCGGCGTACTCGATGGGCGCCACGCGTTTCCAGGTCATCGTGCACGTGATCCTGCGGGCCGCGATTCCGGAAATCCTCACCGGCATGCGGATCGGCATCGGCGTGGGCTGGACCACCCTGGTTGCTGGCGAGATGGTGGCGGCCACGCGCGGTCTTGGCTACATGGTGCTGAGCGCCTCCGAGTTCCTGGCCAGCGATGTGGTGATCATGGGCATTATCGTGATCGGCTTCTTTGCTTTCCTGTTTGATTTGATGATGCGTTACCTCGAACGTACCCTCGTGCCATGGAAGGGCAAGGTGTAAGACGTTCTTGGGAGTGGCGCGCACGCCACAAGTGTTGCCGCCGCTCCCATTTTTTAAGCAGCAATAACTCAGCAATACCCCGTACTTACTCTCCAGCGCGCTTGCCCCTTGGACGCCGCGCCGGGCCGCTGCATTTCCAGATTGACTTATGGAATGCGGCCAACCAGACTGATTCACACGATGTATCGATGCTGCTTGACGGTGTTGCCTAAATAAAACAAAGCCGCGCGGCGTGAACAAGCCGCAGCAGGCAGGGCGCACCGAGCTTCAGAGATTTTCAGGAGACAAAACATGATTAGCGAATCGCATAACAGTACCGGCTTGCAGCACTCGCTCAAGCAACGCCACATGAGCATGATCGCCATCGGCGGCGTGATCGGCGCCGGCCTCTTTGTCGGCAGCGGCGTCATTGCCAAGGCCGCCGGCCCGGCCGCCATCCTTTCCTTCCTGCTCACGGGCGGCCTCGTCGTCCTGATCATGCGCATGCTGGGCGAGCTGGCTTCGTCCCTGCCCGTGGTCGGCTCCTTCTACGAATATGCGCGCCTGGCCTTCGACGACAAGCCGAAGGTCTCGAAATTCCTCGGTTTCATGAGCGGCTGGATGTACTGGTATTTCTGGGTCGTCGTCGTGGCCCTGGAAGCCATCGCCGGCGCCAAGCTGGTCAACTTCTGGCTGCCGGACGTACCGTCGTGGGCTATCAGCCTGGTGCTCCTCGTCTCGATGACCATCCTTAACCTGTTCTCGGTCAAGGCCTTCGGCGAATTCGAATTCTGGTTCGCCTCGATCAAGGTCGTCGCCATCATCGTCTTCCTGTTTGTCGGCGCCCTGTTCATCACGGGTAGCTTGCCCAACAGCATCCCGACCCTGGGTTTCTTGACCAGCAACGGCGGCTTCATGCCCCACGGCTGGGGACCAGTGCTCAGTGGCGCCGTCGCCGCCACGGCCTTCTATTCGGGCGCCGAAATCGTCACCATCGCCGCCGCCGAAACGTCGGATCCGGCCAAGGCCATCGCCCGCGCCACCAATTCCGTCATCACGCGCGTGCTGATGTTCTATGTGGGGTCCATGTTTGTCGTCGTCTGCATCGTGCCCTGGGATTCGCCGGCCATCGCCACGCCATTCGTCAGCGCCCTGACCGTCATGAACATCCCGTACGCGGCCCACATCATGAACGCCATCATTTTGACGGCCGTGCTGTCGGCCTTGAATTCCAGCCTGTACGCTTCGTCGCGCATGATCTTTGCACTGACGCGCCGCGGCGATGCGCCCACGGGCCTGGTCAAGCTGAGCAAGAACGGCGTGCCCATCCGCGCCATTTTGTTCAGCACCCTGTTCGCCTATTTCGCCATTGCCGTATCGTATGTATCGGCCGACCTGGTGTTCCCCTTTATCGTCAATTCCTACGGCATCCTGATCCTGTTCGTGTACCTGCTCATTGCGATATCTCAATTGCGTTTGCGCCGCCGTCTGGAGCGCGAATGTCCGGAACGCATCAAGGTGCGCATGTGGCTGTTCCCTTACCTGACGTATTTCACCATTATCGCCATGCTGGTGATCCTCGGTGCCATGAGCGTGTCGTCCGATACGGAGCAGCGCGTGTCGTTCTGGTTCGGCCTGTTGAGCGTGGTCATCATGAGCGTCATGTACTACATCAAGAAGCTCGTCAACGACGACCGCAACGGCGACAACGAAGCCAAAGTGGAGCTCAAACATGTCTGACACGACCTTGTTGCCCGCAGGCCGGCGCCGCTTCCTGCGTACGACGGCCACCCTGGGCGCCGCCGCAGTGGCGGGGCCGGCGCTCGGCGCGTCCGTCACCTTGCCGTTTGAAAATGGCGAGCGCGAACTGGTGGCCTTTCCGCAAAAGCGCCCGCTGATCCTGCTGACCAGCCGTCCTCCCCAGCTGGAAACGCCGTTCAGCGTGTTCAATGAAGGCGCGATCACGCCCAACGATGCGTTTTTCGTGCGCTACCACTGGAGTGGCTTGCCTACCAGCATCGATGGCGACAGCTACCGCCTGCGCATCGCCGGCCTGGTGAAGACTCCCTTGGAACTGTCGCTGGCGGAACTGAAACAGCTGGCCGAGCCGGTCGACGTGGTGGCCGTGACGCAATGCTCGGGTAACAGCCGCGGCTTCTTTGCCCCGCGCGCGAATGGCGGGCAGCTGGGCAATGGCGCCATGGGCAATGCCCGCTGGACGGGCATCCCCCTGAAGACCGTGCTGGAAAAGGCCGGTATCGCGGCCAGCGCCGTGCAAGTAGCCTTCAATGGCCTGGAAGCGCCGCCAGTGGGCGATGGTCCCGACTTCCAAAAAGCCTTGTCCGTCGAGCACATCATGGCGGGCGACGTCATGCTGGCCTGGGCCATGAATGGCGAAGACATTCCTTTCCTCAACGGCTATCCGCTGCGCCTGATCGTGCCAGGCTATTACGGCACTTACTGGGTCAAGCACTTGAGCGACATCACCGTGTTGGACAAGCCATTCGATGGCTTCTGGATGAGCACGGGCTACCGTATCCCCGACAACGGCTCCGGCTTCATCGAGCCGGGCGCACCCGTGGGCAAGACGACGCCGATCAGCCGCCTCAACGTGCGCTCTTTCATCACCAGCGTGCAGGATGGAGCGCAAGTGAAGGCGGGGCGCGACTTGGCCCTGCGCGGCATCGCTTTTGATGGCGGCCAGGGCATCAGCGAGGTGACCGTGTCGCTTGACGGCGGCCAGACGTGGCAGGAAGCGAAGCTGGGCAAGGACCTGGGACGCTACTCGTTCCGTGTATGGACCATGCTCATGAAGGCGCCGCGCAAGGGCAAGCACGTGCTGATGGTGCGCGCCGTCAACCGCATCGGCCAGAGCCAGCCCATGAAAGCCCTGTGGAATCCCATGGGTTATATGCGCAACGTGGTGGAAACCACGCGCATCCAGGCAGTCTGAGGAGATTCACATGCGAATGAAAATATTGATTGCCGCGCTGGCACTGGCGGCGGCGGGTGGTGCGTGCGCGCTGGAAATCCACTTGCCGCCGGAAACGGCGACGTACAAACCCAGCGAATTGCCCGGCTACCAGCTGGTGCAGCGCAACTGCATGACGTGCCACGCGGCCCAGTATGCGTCGAGCCAGCCGCCGGCCTCTCCGCGCGCCTACTGGGAAGCCACCGTCAAGAAGATGAAGAAGCCGTTTGGCGCGCAGTTCGACGACGCGGACATGCCGGCCATGGTCGATTACCTGGTGAAAACCTATGGCGTGGAGCGGGGCGCGGCAGCAACGGGCGCGGCCGTCGCCAAACCCGTGGCAGCCGCTGTCCCGGCCGCCAGCGGCAAGGATGTCAAAACCCTGCTGGCGGCAAACGGCTGCATGGCTTGCCACGCGCTCGACCAGAAGGTGGTCGGCCCGGGTTTTACCGACGTGGCAGCCAGATACAAGGGCAAGGACGGTGTCGCTGCCGTGGCGGCCAACATCCGCAGTGGCGGCGCGGGCAAATGGGGCCCCGTACCCATGCCGCCATTCAGCCAGCTGAGCGAAGCGGATGCGGCAAGCCTGGCGAAGTACGTGCTGAACAGATAAGTTCGTCCCGGACGCGCCGCAACCCTTAATACCACTTGCCGCCACCCATCCAGCGCGGTATTGCCCGCTGCCATCATGCAGCGGGCCTTTTTTTACTTGTCCCATTCGCCACCACATCGCTTGCCACCGCAGCGATCGCCAGCACTGGTATTGTAAAAAACACCGTTATATAAAACCACTTGACTACCAATTTAGAGCGTCGCATTCTCTCTGCAGAAAGCCGACGCTTCGCTGTGCTTTCTTTACGTACAACATAAAAAGCTACTTCGATAGTTTTCGTATAACGTTCAGGAGACATTGTGAAGACACGGCAAATTAGCCGGCTGGCCTCGCCTTTGATGGCTGGCCTGCTGGGCAGCGCGCTGCTCGCTTGCGGCGGCAATTCCACCACCGAACCCCCATCGACCCTGCTGGCCGCCACGGCCGCCAGCGATCAGTGCGCGGCCTGGAGCGCCGCTGCCGTCTACACGGCGGGCCAGTGCGCCGTGTATGACGGCAAGGTCTACCGCGCCAAATGGTGGGTGCAGGGCACGGCGCCGAACAACGACCAGTGGGGACCGTGGAGTCTCGACAGCAGCACTCCAACCCCGACGCCCACCCCGACCCCGACACCCACCCCGACGCCGACACCGACACCGACACCGACGCCAACGCCAACGCCCGGCATCCCCACCAAGGCCCAGGCCGAGGCCAACGAGGCGGCGCTGACGAACAACGATTTCTTCCGCAAGGTCAAGGCGTCGATCCGCACCCTGGGCAACACGGCCGTCGAGGCCGTGCAGCCTGGCCTGGCCAGCAATCCGCTCAACGTCAAGCGGGTCGAGCGCCTGCTGCCGGCGGCGAAGTGGGATTACTATTTTGCCGCGCGCGACACCAGTTATACCTATCAGCGTTTCCTGCAAGCCGTAGCCAAGTTCCCCGCCGTGTGCGACGACTACAGCGACGGGCGCAATGCGGACGCCATCTGCCGCCACAGCCTGGCCACCATGTTCGCGCATTTCGTACAGGAAACGGGCGACCATAACGCCAGCAGCCCGCTGCCGCAATGGCGCCAGGGCTTGAAGTATTTGCGCGAGCTGGGCTGCGACGAGACGGGCGCCGGCTGCGGCTACAACGTCGAGTGCGCCGATCCCGTCTTCAACAAGGTCTGGACCTGCGGCAAGAACGCCGATGGCAGCTTCAAGAAGTATTTCGGCCGCGGCGCCAAGCAGCTGTCGTACAACTACAATTACGGCCCATTCTCGCAAGCCATGCATGACGGCGACCAGTCCGTGCTGCTGAAGAACCCGGACCTGGTGGCCTCAACCTGGCTGAACCTGGCCTCGGCCACGTTCTTCTTTGTCTATCCGCAACCGCCGAAGCCGTCGATGCTGCATGTGCTCGACGGCACGTGGGTGCCGAACGCGGCCGATACGACGGCTGGCGCGGGCAATAACTTCGCCACCACCATCATGATCATCAACGCCGAATGCGGGCAGGGCACGGAAAAGCAGGCCGCGCAAAACCGCATCGATTACTACAAGCAATTTGCCGCCGACATGGGCTGGGATTATTCCGGCGAACAATTGTCTTGCGCCAACATGCAACGCTTCACCCCGGCCAGTTCCGCTTCCTACAACATCTATTGGGAAAAGAACTGGAGCGCCGGTGGCGACAACCAATGCCAGTTGGTCAGCTATCAAACCCCGTACAGCGCCTTGCTGGCCGGGAACTACGTGAAATGCGTGGAAGCCAACTGGAATGTGAAGTTGCAGTAGCAGTAAATGCAGGAATAGCCGGCCAGGGATAACAGTTGACAAGAGCCCCTTCAGGGGCCTGCAACAGCTCACAACGTACAACCTGTACAACCATAACGGAGACCAATACAACATGAAATCGAATGCATTATTGATGGCCCTGCTCAGCGGCGTACTCGTCGCTTGCGGCGGCGGTGGCCAAGACGGTACGACCGCCACCCCGAACACCTTGCTCGCCGCCGTCGAAGCGTGCGCCGTCTGGGACGCCGCCACCGTCTACACGGGCGGCCAGTGCGTGATTTACCAGGGCGTCACCTACAAGGCCAAGTGGTGGACGCAGGGCAATGTCCCCAGCGCCGCCGACCAGTGGGGCCCATGGGCCGTGACGGATACGCCGACACCAACCCCGACACCGACGCCAACGCCAACGCCAACACCGACGCCGACCCCGACACCAACCCCGACACCAACCCCGACACCAACCCCGACACCAACCCCGACACCAACCCCGACACCAACCCCGACACCAACCCGACACCAACCCAACGCCGACGCCGACCCCGACCCCGACCCCAACGCCCACGCCTTGCCGCCCGGACGGCTTGATCTCGGCTGTGCCGAATGTGCCGTATTGCAAGGTGTATGACGCGAATGGCCGCGAAGTGCTGAGCAATGGCTTGAACCGGCGCATCGTCGGCTACTTCGCCAGTTGGCGCACCGGTGTCGATGGTAGCCCCACCTATCTGGTAAACAATCTGCCTTGGGACAAGATCACCCACCTGAACTATGCGTTCGCTTCCGTCGATCCGGCAACCTCGAAAATCGCCATCGGCAGCGGCGCGGCCAATCCGGACACGGGCCTCACGTGGCCGAACGTGCCAGCCGCCGCCATGGACCCATCCTTGCCGTACAAGGGGCACTTCAACTTGCTGTCGCAATACAAGAAGAAGTATCCGGGCGTGAAACTGATGATTTCCGTGGGTGGCTGGGCCGGCAGCGGCGGCTTCTACACGGCCACGACGAATGCGGACGGCAGCATCAACACGGCCGGCATCAACACCCTGGCCGATTCCATGGTGGCCTTCGTGCGCCAGTACAACTTCTTCGATGGCGTCGATGTCGATTACGAACATCCGACCACCAATAATGAAGCGGGCAATCCGAACGACTTCGCCGTCTCGAAGCCGCGCCTGGCCGGCCTGATGACGAGCTACAACCTGCTGCTGAAAGTGCTGCGCCAGAAGCTCGACGAGGCGGCCGTGCAGGACAATAAATACTATCTGCTCACCATCGCCGGCTCCGCCTCGGGCTGGGTCTTGCGCGGGGAGGAAAACATGTCGGGATTGAAATATCTCGATTACGCCAGCCTGATGAGCTACGACTTGCACGGCGCGTGGAACCAGTATGTGGGGCCGAACGCGGCGCTGTTTGACGACGGCAACGATGGTGAATTGCGTGCCGGTAACGCTTACCAGTTCCAGAACATCGGCTACCTGAACACGGACTGGGCCTACCGCTACTACCGCGGTGCCATGCAGGCGGGGCGCATCAATATCGGCGTGCCGTTCTACACGCGGGGCTGGAAGGATGTGACGGGTGGCACGAATGGCTTGTGGGGCACGACGCCACTGATCAGTTCCACGGTCACCTGCGCCGGCACCAAGACGTGCGGCACGGGCGCCACCGGCATCGACAACGTCTGGTACGACCTGGACTCGCAGGGTAAACCCACGCCAGGCGGCGGCAATCCGATCTGGCATGCGTTGAACTTGCAGAACGGTATCGTGCCGAGCTACCTGGACGCCTATAAAGTCACGGACAAGGCCCTGGTGGGCACCTATGTGCCGCATTACAGCAGCACCATGGTGGCGCCGTGGCTGTGGAATGCGACCAAGAAAGTGTTCATTTCCACGGAAACCACGCAGTCGATCGCGGCCAAGGCCCAGTACATCGTCAACAACAATATCGGCGGCGTGATGATCTGGGAAATGGCGGGCGACTATGCCTGGGATGCCACGCGCAACGGCGGCAAGGGCGAGTATTTCATGGGCACCACCCTGACGGACGTGCTGTACCAGGCCTTCCGCACGGCTGGCGTGTATGGCAACAAGCGCGCCGAAATCGCCATGCCGGGCACGGCGGCCAACGTCAGCATCACTTTGGGCGGCTGGAAGCTGGGCGACAACAACTTCCCCATCAACCCGGTGATGACGGTGAAGAACAATACGGCGTCGACCTTGCCGGGCGGCACCGTGGTGGAGTTCGACTATCCCGTCTCGGCACCATCGGACATGAGCGACCAGTCAGGCTTCGGTTTGACGGTGATCAATGCCGGCTATACGGGGCCGAACAATATCGGCGGCTTCACGAAGAACTACAACCGCGCCCGCTTCGCGATTCCCGCCTGGCAATCGCTGGCGCCGGGCGGCTCCGTGGCGCTGACCTTGAATTACCGTTTGCCGATCTCGGGACCGGCCAACTACACGGTCACCGTGGGCGGCACCAAGTATGCGCTGACGCAGGAGTATCCGGAATTGCCGGTAGCCTTGCCATAAGTTGAATCCGGTAATGTAAACAGAGAAGGGCGGAACCGCGGTTCCGCCCTTTTTAGTTTCTGGCGTTAGCTAAGCTGGCTTAAAACCAGGTTTCTACCTGGAAACCGTAGGACGTGCCGCTGGTATTGTTGTTGTAGATCGGGCCGCCGTTGTTCGACGCATTGACCGAGGCGGTGGCCGCATCGTTCCATTTGCCGTACGTCACGAAAGCGCGCAGTTCAGGACGCGACCACAGGCCAGGACCGGCCGAGATCGTCGGCGCGATGGTCAGCTTGGTCAGGCGCTTGGCTGGCTGGCCGCCCGACTGCGTCACGCGGTCCGTGCCCAGTTCGCCCACCAGCTTGAAGTTGTCGGTGAACGCGTACACAGGGCGCACGCCAACCGAGGTCCAGGTCGAGGAACCGGTGGCTTTCGACTCGTCTTTTTGCCACAGGGCGACGAATTCCATGCCAAAGTTCGGCAACGGCTGGATCGCCATGTCATTGAACACGCGCGTGCGTTTCACGTCCGAACCGAAACCGGTGTCGCCCGAAGCGCCGAACTGCGCGCCCTTGCCTGTGCCGGGACCGACGCCGTACTGCACGCCGAAGGTATTGCCGCCGCCAAAGACTTTGCCTTGACGGTGGAATGCCGACAGCTGCCAGCCATTGTGCTTCTGGCCATTCGCATCGTTGTCCTTGCCTTCGCCGATGATGTAGGTCGCGGCCAGGTCCAGGGTGCCGTTTTCATTGACGGGAATTTCGCCGTAGATGAAGTTCTGGCGCACGGCAGACTTGGTGCTGACGACGCCGGTCGGCGACACGGTGTTGATGTCGTTGTCCTTGAAGAAGGCATACGAGAACTTGCCCGGGCCCGCAGGAATGCGGTCCAGACCGGCACCCGTGCCGTTCATGTTGATGTATTGCAGATCCAGCATGTGGATGTCAGGACGGTAGTAGAAGCGTTTACCGATCCAGGCCGTGCCGCCGTTCAGGAAATCGAGTCCCTGCGCTTCGACATAGGCCTTGACGATGCCCAGTTTGTTGTCGCCGAAATCCGAGTTTGGCGCGTAGGCGTTGACCCAGATGGTGGCCAGGTAGTTCACGCCGCCGGACTTGGCAACAGACTTGGTGTAGCCGAATTCCGTGTAGGCGTCGCACTCATTGCCCAGACGATATTTCATGGTATTGCCACCCAGGCCGAAGCAGCCTTGCGAACCGCCGTCGCCCGACGTATTGCTGCCGGCGCCAGCGCGCAGGTAGCCGTGGAAGCCTTCGGCGTCGCTTGGGTACATGGGGTCGGCCATGGCGGAAGCGCTGGCGATGGCCAGGATCAGGGCAGGTAAAGTTTTCAATGCAGTACGGTTCATGCGGTCTCCAGAAGAATGTAAGTGGTAGCGGTGGCGCCCCTGAAGGCGACCACCGCACGCGGTCTAATGCCGAAAACCAAGTCTAGCAGCGCTTTTTTAACCACCCTGATACAAAACGTGCAAGTGCTGATACTTTCTTTCAGAGTGTTGTTTTTGCTACATATCGATACTCTTGCGCATAGCGGGCTTGCAAAAGAGTATCGAATTGCGGTTTTGGAGTATCAGAAAGTATCAAAGTCCGGTGCTACATTGTGGTCGTGGTGCCAAGTACCTGAGCATTGCCAACGACAAAAACACTGGAGACATACAATGAAACGTTACGCCATCGCCGCGCTGTTCGCCGGCTGCCTCAGCTCGTCCGCTTTTGCCGCCACCGACCTGGTCATCGCGACTGTCAACAACGGCCACATGATCGAAATGCAAAAGCTCAGCAAGTTCTTCGAGCAAGCCAATCCTGACATCAAGCTCAAATGGGTGACCCTGGAAGAGGGCGTCTTGCGCCAGCGCATGACCACCGATATCGCCACCAAGGGCGGCCAGTTCGACGTGATGACCATCGGCCTGTATGAAACGCCCATCTGGGGCAAGAAAAACTGGCTGATCCCCATCAAGCCGGACGCCAAGTACGATATCGACGACTTGCTGCCGGCCATCCGCGAAGGGCTCTCCGGCGACGGCAAGCTGTATGCGTCGCCGTTCTACGGCGAAAGCTCGATGATCATGTACCGCAGCGACCTGGTCAAAAAGGCGGGCGTGACGATCGAGGATCGTCCGTCCTGGAACCAGCTGCGCGACGTGGCGGCCAAGCTGCACGATCCGGCCAACGGCGTGTACGGCATCTGCCTGCGCGGCAAGCCGGGCTGGGGCGACAACATGGCACTCATCACCACCATGGCCAATTCCTATGGCGGCCAGCTGTTCGACATGAAATGGAAGCCGCAATTTACCAGCAAGCCATGGAAGGACGCGGTCACCATGTATGTCGACCTGATGAAGAAATACGGCCCGCCGGGCGCGGCCGCCAACAGCTTCAATGAAAACCTGGCGCTGTTTAACCAGGGCAAGTGCGGCATCTGGATCGATGCGACGATTGCCGCCTCCTTCATCACGGACCCCAAGCAAAGCAAGGTGGCCGACAAGGTGGCGTTTGCCCAGTCGCCTATCGGCGTGACGGAGCGGGGCGCGAACTGGCTGTGGATCTGGTCGCTCGCCATCCCCGCGAGTTCCAAGCACCCGAATGAAGCACAGCGCTTCATCAACTGGGCCACGTCGCCCGACTACGTGAAACTGGTAGCCAAGGAAACGAGCTGGGCCAACGTGCCGACCGGCACGCGCAAGTCGACCTATGCTAGCCCCGAGTTCCAGAAAGTGGCGAAATTTGCCGCCGCCGAAGGCAAGGCCCTGGCCACCACGCGCGCCGTGCAAAGCACCTTGCCGCCGTCGCCTTACGTGGGCGTGCAATTTGCTTCGATTCCCGAATTCCAGGTGATCGGCGTGGCAGCCGGCCAGCAGATGGCGGCAGCGCTGCTGGGCAAGGTGACGGTGGACCAGGCGCTGGAATTGTCGCAGCAGACGGCGGAAAGAGAAATGCGTAAAGGCGGCTATTACAAGTAAGAGGATAGCCTGACCAAACCTACTGCGCGTCGCGCTTTGCGGCCGGCGATGCTCACCGTACTAAAGTACGGCTGCGCTTCTCGGCCACAAATCACTGCCGCTCGCTACGGTTTTGTCAGGCATCTTTGCTGTGCTGTTTGGTTTGTAACACAGGTGATGTGACTGGCCTTGCTATTGCGCTAGATCACTCACCTCACGTCCCAAGAGAAATCCTATGAAACGCATTATCCCTCGGACTTTGCTGACGCCGGCCGTGGTCGCCGTCTCCGTCATTTCCGTGATCCCGCTGCTGATCACCCTGTATTACTCGTTCGTGCGCTATTCCATGCTCGATCCGAGCGGCCATCCTTTCCATGGCTTGGCCAATTTCCACTTTTTCTTTACGGATGCCTCGTTCCTGCCAGCATTGCAGAACACGTTTACCCTGCTGTTTTCCGTCATGCTGGTCACGGTGGTGCTGGGCACGGCGCTGGGCTTGCTGATCAATGAAGCGTTCCCGGGACGCGCCATCGTGCGCGTGCTCCTGATTTCGCCGTTTCTCATCATGCCGGCCGTGAATGCCCTGATGTGGAAGAACATGCTGCTCAATCCGATCTACGGCCTGTTCGCGCAAATCAGCATTTTCTTTGGCGCCACGCCCGTCGACTGGCTGTCGGCCCATCCCCTGTTTTCCATCATCATGATGGTCTCGTGGCAATGGCTGCCGTTCGCCTGCCTGATCTTCATGACGGCCCTGCAGTCGATGGACCGGGAACAGCTGGAAGCGGCGCGCATGGATGGCGCCACCTATCTGCAGCAGCTGCGCTACCTCTACATTCCCCACCTGGGCCGCGCCGTCTCGGTGGTGCTGATGATCGAGATGATCTTTTTGCTGTCGATCTTTGCGGAAATATTTACCACCACGGGCGGCGGTCCCGGCTTCGACACGACCACCATCACCTTCATGATTTACCAGCAGGCACTGCTGTCCTATGACGTGGGAGCGGCCTCGGCCGGTGCCCTGTTCGCCGTGCTCATCGCCAACATCGCCGCCTTCTTCCTGATGCGCGTCATCGGCAAGAATCTGTCGAAATAAGGAGACCTTGATGCATAGCAAACTCAATCTGTATGGCCGCACGGCCGCCGCCTGGCTGTTCGCGCTGCTGCTGTTCTTTCCCATCTTCTGGCTGGGCCTGATGGCCTTCAAGACGGAAGGACAAGCCATTTCCACGCCGCCGCTGCTGTTTTTCACGCCCACGCTCGACAGCTTCCGCGAAGTGCTGGCACGCGACAATTACTTCGGCTACGCGTGGAACTCGCTGTTTACCAGCGTGCTCTCGACGGCCATCGGCCTGTTGATCGCCATCCCGGCCGCCTATTCGATGGCCTTCTTTCCCACGGGCGGCACCATCGGCTTGCTGAAATTCATGCTCAGCTCGCGCTACATGCCCGGCGTGGGCGCCCTGATGCCGATCTATATCTGCTACCAGTACTTCGGCCTGCTCGACACGCGCATCGGCCTGACCATCATGTTTATGCTGATGAATTTGCCCATCATGATCTGGCTGCTGTACACGAGCATGAAGGAGCTGCCGCGCGAAATTCTGGAGGCGTCGCGCATGGATGGCGCCACCGTGTGGGACGAATTCCGCCACGTCGTGCTGCCCCTGTCCGTGGGCGGCATCGCTTCCACGGCCCTCGTGTGCATGGTGTGGTCGTGGAATGAATCGTTCTGGTCGCTGAACCTGGGCGCCTCCAACGCGGGCACGCTGGCCTGGCTCATCGCCTCGTATTCCAGCCCGGAAGGCTTGTTCTGGGCGAAATTGTCGGCCGCTTCGCTGATGGCCATCGCGCCCATCATGGCGCTGGGCTGGTTCTGCCAGAAGCAGTTGGTCCAGGGAATGACCTTTGGCGCAGTCAAATAAACTACAGAATAGAGACACACATCATGGCTTACCTTCAACTGAGCAATATCGAAAAATTCTTTGGCGAGCATCGCGCCATCAAGGGCATCGACCTGGAGATCCGGCAGGGCGAATTCGTCGTCTTCGTGGGTCCGTCGGGTTGCGGAAAATCCACCTTGCTGCGCCTGATCGCGGGCCTGGAACCGATCGACGGCGGCAAGCTGTCGCTCGACGGGCGCGACATCACGGCCCTGCCATCGTCCAAGCGCGACCTGGCGATGGTGTTCCAGTCGTATGCGCTGTATCCGCACATGACGGTGTTCCAGAACATGTCGTTCGCGCTGAAACTGGCCGGCGTCGATCCGGCCATCATCCGCGAAAAAGTCGACAAGGCGGCCGCCATCCTCGACCTTGGGCGTTACCTGGAACGCACGCCCAAAGAATTGTCTGGCGGGCAGCGCCAGAGGGTGGCCATCGGCCGCGCCATCGTGCGCGACCCGAAAGTGTTCCTGTTCGACGAACCGCTGTCGAACCTCGATGCGGCCCTGCGCGTGCAGACGCGCATCGAGATCGCCAAGCTGCACCGCGAACTGGGCGCCACCACGATTTATGTGACCCATGACCAGGTGGAGGCGATGACCCTGGCGGACCGCGTGGTGGTGCTGCGCGACGGCCAGATCGAGCAGCATGGCTCGCCATTGGAACTGTATGACCGTCCCGCCAACCGCTTTGTCGCGCAATTCATCGGCACGCCCAGCATGAACGTGGTGCCAGCCGATGCGGCGCCGCAGCTGCTGGCGCAGGCGGGCAGCGCGGCGCAGGCGGACGGCTTCGTCGGCATCCGCCCCGAACACGTGCACCTGGGCGCGGCGCAGCCGGGCAGCGTGCCCGTCACGGTCGACCTGGTGGAGTCCTTGGGCGTGGAAACCCTGACCTATGTGCGCTTGCCGAACAATGTGCAGGTAGTGTCGCGCGGGGCGGAGCGCAGCAGCCTGCAGCCGGGCCAGCAAACGCATTTGACGTTCGAGCCGGGCTTCGTCCATTATTTTGACCGCGCCGGCAAGACCTACGCGGCGGCGAAAGGAGCGCTGTAATGGACGCGATCGCATTGAACCAGGCGAACCTGGCCAAGCTGCCGGTGGACGCAGCCGTGCCCGCGTATGCGCGCGGCGCGCTCGTGCCCAGCATCGTGCATATCGGTGTGGGCGGCTTTTTCCGTGCCCATCAGGCCGTGTACCTCGATGATTTACTCGGACTGCAGGGCCATGGCCAGCAGCACGCGCAGTGGGGCTATTGCGGCGTGGGCTTGCTGGCGCATGACGCGGCCATGCGCGACGCCATGCGGGCGCAGGATGGCTTGTACACGGTGGTCGAGCGCAGCGCGGCCGGCGACAGCGCGCGCATCATCGGCTGCATTGGCGAATACCTGTATGCGCCCGACGAGCCGCAAGCCGTACTGGAAAAGCTGGCCGACCCTGGTACGCGCATCGTCGCGCTGACCATCACCGAGGGTGGTTACTATGTGAACCAGGGCACGGGCGAATTCGACGCCGGTCATGCCGATATCGTGTATGAACTGGCGCACCCGCAGGCGCCGCGCTGCTCGTTCGGCTATCTGGCGGCGGCGCTGGCCGTACGCCACCAGCGGGGCCTGGCGCCGTTTACCATCATGTCCTGCGATAACCTGCAAAACAATGGCGACGTGACGCGCAAGATGCTGCTGGCCTTTGTCTCCCTGCGCGACGGGGAGCTGGCGCGCTGGCTGGCCACGCATGGCAGCTTCCCCAACAGCATGGTCGACCGCATCACCCCGGCCACCACCGATGAACACCGGGCGCTGGTGCGCGACAGCTTTGGCATCATCGACGCCTGGCCGGTCGTGTGCGAGCCGTTCCGCCAGTGGGTCATCGAAGACGACTTCCCGCAGGGCCGGCCGGCCTGGGAGCTGGTGGGCGCGCAGATGACGCACGACGTGCTGCCATATGAAAAGATGAAGCTGCGCCTCTTGAATGCCAGCCACCAGGCCCTGTGCTACATCGGCATGCAGCTCGGTTACACGTTTGCGCACGAAGCGATGAACGATCCTGGCATCCGCCTGCTCGTGCGCCAGATGATGGATGAGGAAGTGACGCCCTTGCTGGATGAAGTGGAAGGCATCGACCTGGAGCGGTACAAGGCTACCCTGATCGAGCGCTTTTCGAATCCGGCCGTGCGCGACCAGCTGGCGCGCATCGGCACGGAAGGTTCGGCGCGCATCCCGAAATTCGTGCTGCCATCCGTGCGCGAAGCACTGGCCCGTGACGGCGCCATCAAGCTGCTGGCGTTTACCGTGGCGTGCTGGTTCCGCTACCTGGAAGGCCATGACGAGCAGGGGCGCGAGCTGCCCTTGAACGACCCGTATGCGGCGCGCCTGCGCGCACTGGCGCTGCAGGGCGGGACGGACGCGACGGCCTTGCTGTCGCTGCGCGAGCTGTTCGGCGAGTTGAGCGACACACCAGCCTTTACGCAGGCGGTGGGGCAGTCGCTGGCCAGCCTGTATGGGATGGGTGCGCGCGCGGCGCTGGAACAGATCGTCGCCTGACGGGGGAGGGCGCGCCATGCCACGCAAAGCCGATGCCTCACTGCCGCAGATGGAGCTGGAACAGCAGCGCGACGCCACGCCAGGCTTCGAGCCGAAAGGCAGTTTTGGCTTCATCCGCTACCTGGAGCACGGCTTTCCGAATTCGCTGGTGCGCTGGCATTACCACGACGAGTACGAGCTGCACCTGATCGTCGAAAGCAGCGGCAAGGTCTTTGTCGGCGACTACATCGGCCAGTTCACCCCCGGCCACCTGGTGCTGACGGGACCGCGCGTGCCGCACAACTGGGTCTCGCTCGACACCCCGCCGGAAGGCGTGGCCTTGCGCGACATGGTGGTCCAGTTTTCGCATGCGCCGCTGGCGTCGATGGCCACCGCCATTCCCGAATTGAAGGATATTTTTCCGCTGCTGCAGCGCGCCTTGCACGGCGTGGAATTTTTTGGCGTCAGCGAACAGTCGCTGCGGCGTTTCCAGCGCATCCGCGACAGCAATGGCCTGCCGCGCTTCATCGAATTTTTGACACTGCTGGGCGAACTGGCGCAGACCAGCGATTACCAGCTGCTGTCGACGGTGCCGATGCAGTCGAGCGACGACGACGTGGCCCTGGCGCGCATCAGTTCGGCCATCAACTTCATCGTGCACAATTACAGCAGCCAGTTTTCGCTGAAACAGCTGGCCGAGCAGGTGGACATGCCCGAGCGGACGTTTTCGCGTTTTTTTCGCAGCGCCACGGGCAACAGTTTCACGGACTTCGTCAACCGCCTGCGCATCAACAAGGCGTGCCAGCTGCTGATGGAGACGGAGCGCTATGTCAGCAACATCTGCTACGAGGCGGGATTCAATAACGTGGCCAATTTCAACCGGCGCTTCCTGGAATTGAAGGGCATGACGCCGAAGGAGTTTCGCCAGCAGGCGCTGGGCCGTTTTGGCGCCTGAGGCTTTTTGAGGTACATTGGATGGCACAGGCGGGGACAGCCTGAGAGAGACAAGCATGGAACACCTATGGCAGAAGGACAGCGAGCGCAAGGCGCCCGAGCTGGAACGGGAAAGCTACGATGGCATCATCAATTACCTGGAACACGGCTATCCCAGCTCGCGCGTGCGCTGGCACTGTCACGAGGAATATGAGCTGCACCTGATCGTCGCCACCAGCGGACGATTGTTCGTGGGCGACTATATCGGCGAATTCTCGCCTGGCCACCTGGTGCTGACGGGCCCGCGATTGCCGCACAACTGGATTTCCAACGTGATGCCCGAAGGCGGCGTGGCCTTGCGCGACATGATCGTGCAATTTGCCCATGCGCCGCTGGCCGGTGCCGCGCGCGTCATCCCCGAACTGCGCGAACTGCTGCCGCTGCTCGAGCGCTCCAGCTATGGCGTGGAGTTTTTCGACATGGGCCACGAGGCCGAGCAGCACCTGGCGCGCATCCGCGCCACGCATGGCGCCGAACGCTTCGCCGAATTCGTCCAGCTGATGAGCAAGCTGGCGCGCACGGCCAATTACCGTTTGCTGTCGACCGCCTCCCTGCGCTCGTACGACGATGACGCCACCCTGGCCAAGGTCAACTCCGTCCTCAACTACATCACGGACAATTACCGCGAGCCGATTTCGGCGGAAATGCTGGCCGATCAGGTGGGCATGTCGCTGAGTAAATTCTCGCGCTTCTTCCGCAAGGCGACGGGTAACAGCTTCACGGATTTCATCAGCCGCCTGCGCATCAACAAGGCGTGCCAGTTGCTGATGGATACGGATCACTATGTGTCGAACGTCTGTTACGACGTGGGTTTCCAGAACGTGGCCAATTTCAACCGCCGCTTCTTGCAGGTGAAAGGCGTCACGCCCAAGGAATTCCGGCGCCAGGCAGATGGCCGTTTTGGCGGCATCGGCGGGCCCGTGGCGGATATGCCACAGGCCTGACGACTGTCACGGGCTTGTCACTTTGACTGGTTATGCTCCACGGCTATCCCACCCACCTTAGCCGAGGAATGCATGAACACTGCTGTAACGTCGATCCCGAAACTGACCCTGTTGGCCATCGCCGCCGGCCTGACCCTGGCCGCGTGCGGCGGCAGCGACAATCCGCCGGCGGAGCCTTCCAAGCCCGTGGCGCAGACGGGCGTGTTCCTCGATGGCGCGGTGGAAGGACTCGATTACGTGGCGGGCAGCGCGGCCAAGGCCAGCACCAATGCCAAGGGAGAATTCATGTGCAACCCGGGCGATACTGTCGCCTTCAGCGTGGGCGGCCTGGCCCTGGGCTCGGCGCCATGCGGCGCCGTCGTCACGCCGCTGGCGCTGGCCGCCAGCACGAACGTGGCGGACGACAAGGTCGTCAACCGCCTGCTGGCGCTGCAATTGCTCGATGACGACAGCGATCCGTCGAACGGCATCAAGCTGACGGCCGAAGTGAAGGCGGCGCTGGCCGGCAAGACGCTGGACTTTGCCGCCGCCCCGGCCGTTTTCAACACGGCCCTGGCCGCGCATCTGGCAGCGGTGGGCGGGAAATTCGCCGGCCGCACGGTCGATGCGGAGCGCCGCGCCCTCGTGCGCGAGCATTTCGAAGACACCCTGGCCTCGAAAGCGGGCGCGCCCGTCAACGAGGCGCTGACGCAAGCCAATCCGGTCGGCGAAGTGAAAGTCACCGTGACGCGCTACCAGATACAGGCGGCCGATAAATTCTACGTGCCGTACGAAGGCGCCAACGCCAAGATCAAGGGCGAATTCCCGAACGGCTTCCTGCCGTCGTACGGCTCTGGCCTGGCTTACAAGGGCAAGAATGCGGCCGGCGACCTGGAATTCTATGGCTTGACGGACCGCGGCCCGAACGGCGACGGCCCGCTGGTGCCCGATCCATCTGGCAAGGGCACCATCGGCAGCAAAATCTTCCCGTCGCCCAGCTTCACGCCTTCGTTCGGGGTACTCACGGTGGGCAAGAACGGCGCCGTGCTGGCGTCGAGCACGCCGATCAAGGTGTCGGCCACCGTCAACAGCTCGGGCTTGCCCGTGCCCGTGGGCGCGGTCGGCAATTCGGCCGAGATTCCAGTCATGGATGCGATGAAGTTCGATGCGGCGGGCAAGGCTGTCTTCAATGCGGGCGGCCTCGATTCGGAAGCCATCGTCGTCGATGCGAAGCGCAATGCGCTGTGGGTCTCGGACGAATACGGCCCCTTCATCATCAAGATCGATGCGGCCACCGGCATCATCCAGGCCAAATACGAACCGGGCAAGGGCTTGCCAACCCTGTTCGCCAAGCGCCGCGCGAACCGCGGCATGGAAGGCATGACCTTAGATACGAGCAACGACAAGCTGTATGCCTTCCTGCAAAGCCCCCTGTCCGACGGCACGGCGCCATATACGGTGACGAAGAAGAATGAGCAGGTCGAGCGCTTCGCCCGCTTCACGCGCTGGATCGAATTCGACCCGACGACGGGCACCAGCGGCAAGATGTTCGCCTATCCGCTGAATGCGGCCGACTACCAGGACGGCCGCACGGGCAACGCCAAGCTGGGCGACATGGTGGCGCTGGGCGGCGGCAAGTTCCTCGTCATCGAGCAGGGCGCTGCGCCGTCGGGCAAGGTGTTCAATAAATTGATGCTGGTCGAATTGAAGGGCGCCACCGATATCTCGGCCGCTGCCTTCAACGCGACGACCTCGGACCTGGAAAAAAGCAGCATGGGCGGCGCGGCCGTCAACGGCGCCGACTGGGCCGCCGTCACGCCGCTGAAGAAAACCCTGCTGCTGGACTTGAATGCCATCGGCTGGGCGGCGGAAAAGGCGGAAGGCCTGACCCTGATCGACGACTCCACCATCGCGCTGGCCAACGACAATGACTTCGGCCTGAAGACGAAGATCTTTGACGCGAATGGCGTGGAAGTGGCGGATGCCGACGTGACCAAGTGCACGGTCGATGCCAGCGGTACTATCGTCACCAGCAGCGCCGCCGGCTGCAATGCCGCCAACACCATCCGCGTGGCGCGCGGCGACGACCGCGAACGCCCAAGCCGCTTGTGGATCGTGAAGTTTGCCAAGGCGCTCACCGCGTATTGAACGATGGTGGATGTGTCGGATTACGCGGCGCGCGCGCCGCTAATCCGACCTACGCATGGAAAAAGCCGCGCGGTGCCGGGAAGCACCGTGCGGCTTTTTTGTTATGAAGAGCGAACGTAGGTCGGATTAGGCGGGGCCGCCGAGGCCAAAGGCCGTAATCCGACATTCATCCGATTACTTCTTGGTGTAGGTATTGAGCCAGTCCAGCACCGTGTGATGCCACAGCAGCGAGTTCGCCGGTTTCAGCACCCAGTGGTTCTCGTCCGGGAAGACCAGCAGCTTGCTCGGGATGCCCTGGCGCTGCAGTGCGGTGAAGGTGCCCAGGCCTTGCGCGGTGGGGATGCGGAAGTCCAGGTCGCCCTGGACCACCAGCATCGGCGTCTTCCAGTTCTTCACGAAGTTGACGGGATTGAACTGCTCGTGCTTGGCTGGCGCATCGTAGTAGGGGCCGCCGTTTTCCCATTCCGTGAACCACAGTTCTTCCGTTGCGTAAGCCATGCCGCGGTTGTCGAACACGCCGTCGTGGTTGACCAGGCATTTGAAGCCGTCCGGCCAGTTACCGGCGATCCAGTTCATCATGTAGCCGCCGTACGACGCGCCCAGCGCGCAGCTGCGCTCGCGGTCCAGCCATGGGAATTTCTTGGTGGCCGCTTCCAGGCCCTTCTGCAAGTCGACCAGCGGCTTGCCGCCCCAGTCGCCGCTGATTGAATCCGTGAACTTCTGGCCATAGCCGGTCGAACCGTGGAAGTCGATGAAGACGGTGGCGTAGCCGGCGCCCGCATACACTTGCGGATTCCAGCGGTAGCTCCAGCTGTTGCCAAAGCTGCCTTGCGGGCCGCCGTGGACGAGGAAAGCGACCGGATACTTTTCACCGGCCTTGGCATTCCATGGCTTCATCACGTGGCCGTAGACGGTTTCGCCATTCGCGCCCGCGAACGAGAACTGCTCATATTCGCCGAAGCGCACGTCGGCCAGGGCTGCCGCATTCTGCTTCGTCAGCTGGACCATCGGCGCGTTTTCCGACTTCGCGTCGAGCTTGCGCGTGTACAGCTGCGCGCCCGAGGCCAGGTTGGCTTGCGCCAGCACGATGGTATTGCCGCGCACGTCGAAGTCGCCCACGGCGCCCTTGCCCGTCAGCGCAGCGACCTTGCCGCTGGCCGCGTCGATGTGGAACAGGCGGTGCTGGCCCACGTCATCGGCGGCGACGAGGAAAGCCTTGCTGTCAGGCGTCCAGCGGAAGTCGGCCACGGAACGGTCCCAGTCATCGGCCACGGTGCGCTTCTTGCCGGTGGCGACATCCATCAGCACCAGGTGGAAACGGTCCGCTTCGAAGCCAGGCTTGGTCATGGCGACATAGGCCAGGGTGCGGCCATCGGGCGACCAGGTGGCTTTGGCATCCCAGGCCGGATTGTCGGCGGTGAGATTGCGTGGCGCCTGGCCGCCAGCGGCAGGAATCGTGTAGACGTCGAAGTTGGTCGACCACGATTCCGTGCGGCCGGCCACGCGCACGGAGAAGGCCACCGTCTTGCCGTCCGGGCTGAAATGGTATTCGCCATTGTCGCCGAACGGTTTCGATGGGGCGTCGCCGTCCAGGGTGCCGCTCAGGCTCACCGGCGCGGCGCTGACCTTGCCGGTGGCGTCGATCGGCGCCGAGTACAGCGCATTGCGGCGGCCATCGGCCCAGGTATCCCAGTGGCGTACGAACATCTGGTCGTAGACCATGCCGGTCGCCTTGTTTTTCGCTTTTTCATCGAGGCGCTTCTTCGTGCAGGCGATGTCCGCGCAATCGAGGAAGACGCCCATGCTGAAGGCCAGGCGGTCGCCCTGCGGCGACAAGCGGTAGGTGTCCACGTCCAGCGCCAGGTCGGTGACCTTGGCCGCTTCGCCGCCGTTCAGGGGCAGTTGCCACACTTGCGAGGAGCCGGAGCGGCCAGAGAGGAAGTAGATGGCGTCGCCGTTCGGCGACCATTGCGGGTCGCTGGCGCTGGCATCGCCGCGCGTGAGCTGGCGCGGCGCGGCGTTCGGCGCGCGCAGGTCGATCATCCACAGCTGCGTGTTGCCGCGGTTCTTGTCCAGGTTGGTGGTGCGCACCGTATAGACGACGCGCGTGGCGTCCGGCGACAGCACGGGGCTGCCCACGCGCTCCATGGCCACCATGTCTTCCACGGTGAAACCGCGCGGCGCGGCCAGCGCAGGGATGGCGGCGGTGGTGGCCATGGCGGCACTGAATGCTCCCAAGAGCAGCAGACGTAAACTCATTCAAACTCCCGATTCTTATGACGACGTTATCGATATGGTATTGACGTGGCCGGCTGTACCGCCGGCAGCCCGACATCATAGCAATAAAGACGCGCTTGCTGCGGGAGTTGACCGCCGGTTAGCCGGCCGGCAGTGCCAGTTGGTCGAGCGCCACGTGGCCCAGGAAGCCGCCCTGGCTGGCGGCCGGCAAGCCCGCCTCGATGGCGTGGGCAAAGCGTATGCCGGGGTCCTGTTCCAGCGCGGCCAGCAGGCGCGCCACGTGCGGATAATCGGCCAGGCTGGCCAGCTGCAGCGGTTCGGCCCAGCGCGCCGTGGCGGCCAGGTAGGCGTCGGCGATGGTCGGTGCCGTGTCCGAGGCCAGCCAGGCGCGGCCAGCGAGCAGGCGCTCCAGGTGCGCCAGGCTTTTGTTGACCTTCTCGACGGCCATCTCGCGCCACACGGCCGCGCGCGCATCGTCCGGTGCCGCGCGCGATGCCTGGAAGGCCGGCATGAAGGCGGCGTGGAAGGTCGTGTGCAAAAAGGACAGCACGCTGTTCAGGCGATCGTATTGCGGCGTGCCTTGCGCAAAGCCCAGACCGCTGGCGGGTGCGCGGGCGGCAAGGTGCAGCAGAATCGCCATGCTTTCCAGCAGCGGCGCGCCCGCGTGCGTGAGCAGGGCCGGCGTCTGGCCCAGCGGATTGATGGCGAGAAAGGCGGGATGCTGCTTGCTGGCCGGGTCGCGCGCTTCCACGCGGGCCAGGCGATAGGGCAAGCCGCTCCATTCGAGGGCGGCGATGGCGGCAAACGAGCAGCCGAACGGCACGCTGTAGATCAGGGTGGTTTCCATGCTGGAGCTCCGTTGAGAGGAAAGAAGGGGAGTCTAATCGTGATGGTTACTATTTGGAAGAAGGCAGAATAATGTGGTATAGGTACATTTTTTATACCAGATGGGAAGCGAACCATGAAAGACAATGTCTCCGGCTGCGCCGTGGAAGAAGCCATGCGACTGCTGGGCGGGCGCTGGCGAGTGGTATTGCTCAGCTATCTGATGGCGGGGCCGAAGCGCTTCAGCGAAATCCGCCGCGCCGTGCCGAATATCTCGCAGCGCATGCTGACCCTGGACTTGCGCGCGCTGGAAGAGGCGGGCTTGCTGACGCGCACGATCTACGCGGAAGTGCCCGTGAAGGTCGAGTACCAACTGACGGACGAGGGTCTGCGCTTGCGCGAGCTGGTCGAGATGCTGCGAACCATTGGCTTGCGGCTGCGCGGACAGGCGGACGCGGGCGGGGCCTTTCTCGCACCCGATGCCGTGGATAATTCCCTATAGAAACAGCTGATTTGATGCAAAGTGCTAGACTGCCGGCCTTTGATCACTACTCTCGACACCCATGCGCCTGACTTCCTTCGCCCTGACCGCCGCCGCCCTGTTTGCCGCCTTGCCGGCCCAGGCGGCCACCATGCCGACGCTCGAACAAATCCACGCCGCCGTGCAGGCGGGCGTAGCCAAGACCCGGGCCAAAATGCAATCGACTGTGCCGGTACCGATCGCCGTCAAGGTCACCAGCTTGACCGGCTGCCAGGATTCGCAGGAAGTGCCGGGCGAAGTGGTGTGCCTGGTCGCCATGAGCGCCGGCATGCGCGATGCTTTCATGGTGCTGCCGCTGCGTAACGAGAACGGTACCTGGGTGGGCGTCGAGCGCAAGGACGCCAAGTTCGCGGGACCGTCGCCGGCCGAGGCGCAAGCCATGATCCGAAGCTGGGCCAAGGACGAAGTGGCGCGCAATCCGGAAGCGGCCAAGGATGTGCAGATGCAGGAAGCGCAGACGACCATGCAGGTCAAGGCCGTCAATGAGTGCGACGTCAAGCGCAAGACGGGCTATCTCGTATGCGATACGGAATTGAGCGTGCCGAGCCGTCCGGAAGGCATCAAGACGGAACTGACGTTCATGCTGGAAAACGGCAACTGGCGTTACGTGCCACGCTAAACGCTACGCCGCCGGGACAATCGCCTTGTTCCGGTATCTCTCCCCATTCCCCTGCGGCTACGCCGCCACCTGCAATCTTTGCAGATTCGCAAGGCAATTTCGCCAGTAAAAATTGCCCATTTAAATTAATAATTAAATATTAAAATTAATGTATCGATGCGGACTGCCGCCGGCGCGGCGTTGTCCGGCGTTTTGCTTCTTTCCCGCTCCCGCACGGGCTACAGCCAAGGATACGACCATGCGACTCAATCTTCCCGTCACTGCTACCGAGATCAACCTGAGCGATACCGAGACCATCGTCTCGACTACCGACTTGCAAGGCAATATCACGTATGCGAACCCGTATTTCATCGCCGTCAGCGGCTACAGTGCGGAAGAATTGATCGGCGCGCCGCAAAACATCCTGCGCCATCCGGACATGCCGGTCGAAGCGTTCGCCGATTTCTGGGCCACCATCCGCTCGGGCCGCTCGTGGAGCGGCATGGTGAAAAATCGTTGCAAGAATGGCGATTACTACTGGGTGCTGGCGAACGTGACGCCGGTGGTGGAAGACGGCGTGGCCGTCGGCTACATGTCCGTGCGCACCAAGCCCACGCGCCAGCAGGTGGCGCAGGCATCCGCCCTGTACGCGCGCATCAAGGCGGGGCAGGCCGATGGCATCGTCATCAGCCAGGGCGCTGCCGTGCGGACTGGCTGGCTGGCCAGGCTGGCGAGCCTGCGCGACCTGCCGCTGGGTAAGCGCATCGGCTGGAATTTGGGCTTGCTGAGTCTGGTATTGCTGCTGCAGCTGGCGTGGAATGCGGGGGCGTTGCCGGCCGGCGCGGGCGGCTGGCTGACGGGCCTGTCCGTGGTGGCCCTGTGCGCGACCTTGTATTTCTGGCACAGTTTGCACCGTGCCGTGCTGCAACCCTTGCAGCGGGCGCGCCAGGCCTGCGACGTGATGGCGGGCGGCGACCTGACGGGCGAGCTCGATACCACGCGGCGCGACGAGATGGGGCAGTTGCTGCGCTCGCTGCGCCAGTTGCGCGTGAACCTGCATTCCATCGTCGGCGACGTGCGCGGCAATTTCTTGCGCATCAGCATGGCCAGCCAGGAAATCGCCGCCGGCAATATGGACTTGTCGGGCCGCACGGAAGCGCAGGCGTCGGCCCTGCAGCAGACGGCGTCGAGCATGGAGCAGCTGGCGGCCACGGTGCAGCAAAACAGCGGCAACGCCGTGCAGGCCAGCGACATGGCGGGCAAGGTCCACGGCCTGGCAGGGCGCGGCGGCGAGATCGTCGGCCAGATGGTCAACATGATGGCGGACATCGACGCTTCATCGAAGAAGATCGGCGACATCACGGGCATCATCGAAGGCATCGCCTTCCAGACGAATATCCTGGCCCTGAACGCGGCCGTGGAAGCGGCGCGCGCGGGCGACCAGGGGCGCGGCTTTGCCGTGGTGGCGGGCGAAGTGCGCAGCCTGGCCCACCGCAGCGCGGCGGCGGCCACGGAAATCAAGCAATTGATCACGGCGTCGCTGGCGCAGGTGCAGGCGGGCGCGAAGCTGGCGCAGCAGGCGGGTGCCAGCAGCGCCGAAATGCTGGGCGCCGTGCAGGGCGTGCATGGCATCATGGAAGAGATCGCCTCGGCTTCGCGCGAGCAAAGCCACGGCATCGGCCAGGTCAACATGGCCGTCACGCAAATGGATGAAGTGACGCAGCAGAACGCGGCGCTGGTCGAGGAATCGGCGGCCGCTTCCGCCTCGCTGCAGGACCAGACCTTGCAGCTGGAGCAGGCGATGGCCCTGTTCAAGCTGGAACGGCGGCGCGGCGGCCCGGCTACGCCCGTGCGGGCGCCGGAGCGCCGCGCCGCCACCGCGCTACAGCAGCCGCTCTGACAGCGCCTTGAAGGGAACCCTGGGGACGAGAAAGGCGAACGGCTTCGAGACGGACGGTAACTGCCCCAGCAAGCCGCAGTCGGCGCGCAAGGCCGTCAGCGCTTGCACTTGATCCACATCAACGGGCAAGTCGATTTCGCCGAAGACCAGCTTGCCGTTGCGCGGCACGTGGGCAATGGCCGCATCCTGGCAAGCGAGGAAGGCGACGGCGTCGCGCCAGTTGCCGAACAG
Organism: Janthinobacterium sp. MP5059B; assembly: GCF_001758645.1. Classification (NCBI taxonomy): domain Bacteria; kingdom Pseudomonadati; phylum Pseudomonadota; class Betaproteobacteria; order Burkholderiales; family Oxalobacteraceae; genus Janthinobacterium; species Janthinobacterium sp. MP5059B. The sequence continues at coordinate 238,538 of NZ_LRHX01000004.1, forward strand.
CGCTTGCCAGTCGGCATCGAGGGTATGGTCGGCCACGATGTCCGCCTGCACGTCCAGCGATGGCGCGCTGCCGGCGCCGCCTGCAATGCTGCAGCGGACTTGCGTGGGCGTAACTTCCAGCGTCATGCCGTCGGCCAGGTGGGTCGGCAGGATGTCGCTGAACAGCCGCGTGCCCAGCGCATGCGGCAAGCTGTCCATGATGTTTTTCAAAAAGTACACGCAGGGTACGGCCGGCGCGCCCGGCGGCGTGTGGTCCAGGTACAGGCGCCAGTTGCTTTGCAGGGGCGATGGCAGCAGCTTGCGCAGAGGACCCGGCAGGGCAGGACCGAAATGCCCGTGACGGTAGGTCAGCACGGTAAATGGCGTCTTGCCGTCGCGCTGCCACAAGGTCGCGCCGGCGGGCAGCAGTTGCTGCGCGGCAGCGGCGTCGACCAGCCAGCTTACGTAGACGACGTCGCGCACGTCGCTGTTCAGGGTCAGGAAGGGCAGGCGCGACATGACGGCCTGGCGCAGGTTGGCGAAACGAGTGGAATTGGCGAGCGCGGCAAACAGGCGCCCCGGCCAGCCCGCGCGCGGGTGGCGGTAAGTGTTGTCTTGCAAGGAAAAGCTTTCGGGTGGAATACGGAAAGGTTAATACGCTTACGCGGCAACGCCCGCCCACATCATCGCGAGCGGCAGCGATATGTGGCCGAGACGCGCAGCTGTGCTGGAGCACAGCGAGCATCACAGGCCGCATAGCGCGCCGCGCAGCCGATGTGGGCGGGTGTCACCACTATTGCATGTGCCAGCCGTGACTCACTACTATTGACTGGCCGCTCAGGGCGTTCGACGGGAACGCCGCCAGGAACACGGCCGTTTGCGCCACGTCCTGCGTCGTGGTGAATTCGCCGTCGATGGTGTCTTTCAGCATCACTTTCTTGATCACGTCTTCTTCGCTGATGTTCAGCTGGGCCGCCTGTTCGGGGATTTGCTTGTCGACCAGCGGCGTGCGCACGAAGCCGGGGCAGATGACGTTGGCGCGGATGCCGTCTTTCGCACCTTCCTTGGCCACCACCTTGGCCAGGCCCAGCAAGCCGTGCTTGGCGGCCACGTAGGCGCTCTTGAATGGCGAGCCTTCGTGCGAGTGCACGGAACCCATGTAGATGATGGCGCCGCCGCGGCCGGCCTTGATCATTTCGCGCATGCAGGCGCGCGTGGTGAGGAAGGCGCCGTCCATGTGAATGGCCAGCATCTTTTTCCATTGATCGAACGGGTAGTCGACGACGGGGCTGATGATCTGGATGCCCGCATTGCTGATCAGGATATCGATGCCGCCGAAGTGGGCCGCCGCATCCGCCACACCCTTGTCGACTTGTTCTTCGCTGGAGACATCCATGGCGACGGCAAACGCCTGGCCGCCCGACTGCTTGATTTCCTCGGCCGTCTTGCTGGCCGCTTCCAGGGCCAGGTCGGCGATGACGACCTTGGCGCCTTGTTTCGCGTATTCGATGGCCATTTCCTTGCCGATACCACTGGCGGCGCCGGTAATCAGTGCGACTTTGTCTTTGAGTTGCATATTAATCCTTTGCATTGCGGGTTGGAGTGATCGTGGAAAACCTGACTGCGCCAGTATAGCGAGAAAACGGGCCGCGCATGCCCCGCGCACGCCTAAGAGGCTTGCTGCTTGTCAAGCCGCTTGTCAAGCATTTCCTGTAGCCGCCAGGCGCCGGGATTGGTGCCCGCCCAGGTGCGAAACGCGTGATTGAACGCGCTTTGTTCCTGGTAGCCGAGCAGGAAGGCGATGTCGACCAGCGACAAATCCGGCTCGCGCAGATAGTCGCGCGCCAGGCCGTACCTGGCCTGGTCCAGCAGGGCCTGGAAGCTGGTGCCCGCGTCGGCCAGCTTGCGCTGCAAGGTGCGCGGCGTGACAGCCAGGGCGGCGGCAACAGTGGCCAGCCGCGCCGAACCCTGGCGCAAACCCGCCACGATGGCCGCGTGCACTTGCGCGTCGATGGCGCCGCCAGTGTCTGTTTCAGCTTCGCGCAGCGCCAGCAATTGTTCCGCATGCTGACACAGCACGGGGTACAGGCTGACGTCGGCGTTCGGCACGGGCCAGTCCAGCAATTGCGCATCGAAGGTGGCCGTGTTGGCGGGGGCGTTGAAGGCGGGCAGGCTGCCCAGCACGCGTAGGTATTCGTCGCGGTGCGCCGCGTGGCGCAGCAGGTCGCCGCCGCCATCGTGGCTGAACGCCAGTTGGGCCGGCGGCAGCGGCATGCCCGCCAGCCAGTCGCCGCAGACGCGGATGCCGGCAAAGACGCTGTCGACCAGGTGCCGGCTGGCGCCCGGGTAGTTGCTGGTCCAGCGGTAATGGGCGACGGCGCCATCGCGCTGCAGGGTCGAGCGGCCCAGGTCGTGCGCCAGCCGTTCATAGCGGGCCGTCTGTTCCAGCGCCTGGCCCACGTTGCTGCAACTGAGCAAAATCAAGCCATACGCGCTGTAGGTGCCCATGCGTACGCGCTGTCCCACGTGCAGGCCGAAATGCGCATCGCCCGCCAGCTGCGCGCCCGCGTCGAGCAGGCGCACGTAGTCGCGCGCGGCGAGGCTGGGCGCGGACGCTTCCAGGCTGTGCGGCGCCACGCCGGCCGCCTGCGCCAGGCTGGCAGGCGCGATGCCGTGCGCGCCGGCCGCTTCGAGCAGCGGCTGCAGATAGGCGCCGGCGACCCGGCCGTCAGTACTTGTCATGATGGAACAATGCGATTGTCATGAAAAACCAATACCCTTCGTCTGTGGCGGCATATGCTATTGATCTAGCAAGAAAATCAGGCAAGAACAGTATAGCAAGCCGCCGTGGCGCGCAACTGGCCGAACACAGGGGATGTCGATGCAACGCTGGAATGGCTGGGGGGACGAGAGCATCACGTATGCGCTGAGCGAGGATGCGCTGGCTTTCTTGCGCGCGCGCCTGGGGCCGGGCAGTGCCGTTGTCGACGCCACCTTCGACGATGCCTGTGCGCAAGTGCCCGCTTCGCGCCTGGCGCCGCATCCGCTGATCGACACCCAGCCTGCCACGCGCGTGCGCCATGCGCTCGGTCAAAGCCTGCCCGACTGGTTTAAATTACGCCATGGCCGCATCGGCGCCGTGCCCGATGGCGTGGCCTTTCCCGACAGCGCGCTGCAGGTGCGCCAGCTGCTCGCGTATGCGCGCCAGGCGTGCGTGGCCGTGATTCCCCACGGTGGCGGCACCAGCGTGGCCGGGCATTTGACGGTGGCGGCGGGGCCGCGCCCCGTGCTGGCGCTCAGCCTCGCGCGCCTGTGCGCGCTGGGCCACCTGGACCGCGAAGCGCAGCTGGCCACGTTCGGCGCGGGCGTGTACGGCCCCGACCTGGAAGCGCAGCTGCGCGCGCACGGCTACACCCTGGGCCACTACCCGCAGTCGTTCGAGTACTCGACCCTGGGCGGCTGGATCGCCACGCGCTCGTCGGGCCAGCAATCCTTGCGCTATGGCCGCATCGAGCAGCTGTTCGCGGGCGGCGAAGTGGAAACGCCGACCGGCACCCTGAGCATCCCCACGTTTCCCGCTTCGGCAGCCGGCATCGACCTGCGCGAAATGGTGCTCGGCTCGGAGGGCCGGCTGGGCATCGTGACGCAGGCGACGGTGCGCGTCTCGCCGCTGCCCCCTTATGAAGCATTCCATGCCGTGTTTTTCACCGAATGGGGCCAGGCGCAGGAGGCCGTGCGGGCGCTGGCCCAGTCGCGCCTTCCTCTGTGCCTGCTGCGCCTGTCGAATGCGCTGGAAACGCAAACCATGCTGACCCTGGCCGGGCACAAGAAACTGGTGGGACTATTGGAGCGCTATTTGTCCCTGCGCGGCTGCGGCGAAGGCAAATGCATGCTGATGGTGGGCGTCAGCGGAGAAGAAAAAACGGCGCGCGCGGCCCTGCGCGGCGCCTTGGCGCTGGCGCGGCGGCACAAGGGCGTGCACGTGGGACGCCACATGGGCGACAAGTGGAAGCAGGGGCGTTTTCGCAACGTCTACCTGCGCAACGGCGCCTGGGAACACGGCTATGTCATCGATACGGTGGAAACGGCCGTCGACTGGCCGCGCGTCACGGCGATGATGGCGGCGCTGGAGCAGGCGGGCGCCAATGCGCTGGCGCAGCATGGCGAGCAGGTGCACGCCTACACGCATTTGTCGCACGTGTATGCGCAGGGGGCCAGCGTCTACACCACGTATGTGTACCGGCTGGCGCCGACCTTTGAAGACAACATGGCGCGCTGGCGTACCTTGAAAGACGCGGCCAGCGCGGCCATCGTCGCCAACGGCGGCACCATCAGCCACCAGCATGGCGTGGGCACGGACCACGCGCCCTGGCTGGCGGCGGAAAAGGGAGAACTGGGCATCGCCGCCATGCGCGCGCTGCTGCGCCAGTTCGACCCGCAAGGCATGATGAACCCCGGCAAACTGCTGCCTGACGCCGGAGGCCCATCGTGAACAGGGGGGATTTGCCTGGGATCCTGGCGCGCGAGTGGGATATCTTGATCGTCGGCGGAGGCATCACGGGCGCCGGCATCCTGCTGGAAGCGGCGCGGCGCGGCTTGACGGCGCTGCTGGTGGAACAGCGCGATTTCGCCTGGGGCACGTCGAGCCGCTCGTCGAAGCTGGTGCACGGCGGCTTGCGCTACCTGAAGCAGGGCCAGTTCGCGATGACGCGCGAGTCGGTGCATGAGCGGCAAGCCTTGCTGACGGATGCGGCGGGGCTGGTCGAACCGCAGGGTTTTGCCTTTGGCGACTACACGGGCAGGAAGCCGGGGCGGCGCCAGTTCATGCTGGGTCTGGCCATCTATGACGTGATGGCGGGGCGGCGCGCGCGCCGCTATGTCGATGCGTCCGACTTTGCCATGCTGGCGCCGCATATCCGGCGCGACGGCCTGCAGGGCGGCATGCTGTACCAGGACGCCAAGACGGACGATGCGCGCCTGGTGCTGCGCGTGCTGCAGGAGGCGCGCCGCCATGGCGGCGTGGCCGTCAATTACCTGGGCGTGGCATCGCTGCTGCATGACGACGGCAAGGTCGCCGGCGCCACGTTGAACGATGCGCTTGATGGCACGGTATCCACCGTGCGTGCGCGCCTGGTGATCAGCGCCACGGGCGCCTGGGCCGACGCCTTGCGCGGCCAGGTGGGAGAAAAGCCGAAACTGCGGCCCCTGCGCGGCAGCCATCTGCTGCTGCCCGCGTGGCGTTTGCCGCTGGCGCAAGCCATCAGCCTGATGCATCCGCACGATGGCCGTCCCGTGTTTGCGTATCCGTGGGAGGGCGTGACCCTGGTGGGCACCACCGATGTCGACCATGGCGCCGGCCTGGACCTGGAGCCGGCCATCACGCGCGGCGAACTCGCATATCTGCTGGACGCATTGCAGTGGCAGTTCCCGCAGCTGGCGCTGGGCGAAGGCGACGTGCTGGCCACGTTTGCCGGCGTGCGTCCCGTGATCGGCAGCGGCCAGCTTGACCCGTCGAAGGAAGCGCGCGAACATGCGCTATGGCTGGAAAACGGCTTGCTGACGGTAGCGGGCGGCAAGCTGACAACGTTCCGCGTGATCGCCCTCGACGCCTTGCGCCGCGCGGCCCCGCTGCTGCCGGGCTGGCAGGCGGATTTGCGCCCCTTGCCGATTTTTGACGCCACGCCGCCCTTGTCGGGCAAGGCCCTGGCGCTCGACGGCGAGCAGCGCGAGCGCCTGCTGGGCCGTCATGGCGCGGCCGCGCAGGCGCTGGGCGATGCGGCGCAGGACGGCGAACTGGCGCCGATTCCCGGCACGCAGACCCTGTGGGCGCAGCTGCGCTGGGGCGCGCGCATGGAAGACGTGCAGCACCTGGACGACCTGCTGCTGCGACGCACGCGCCTCGGTTTGCAGCTGGCAGGCGGTGCGCTTGCTATCATGCCCCGCCTGCGCGCCATCTGCCAGCATGAACTGGGCTGGGATGACGCGCGCTGGGAGGAAGAGCTGCAGCGTTACCTTGCCCTGTGGCGCCGCCATTACAGCGTGCCGCAAGGCGCATGAAGCAACGATAAAAACTATAAAAGAGGAGAACATCATCGAGACCACCCTGTTTGGCCAGCCCCTGGCACTGGGCGACGCCCGCATCACCTACGACAGCCTGTCTCCGCTGGACTTGCGCCTGCCCGTGGATGCCCTCGCCGACGACCTGGGCGAAGACCTGCTGCAAATCACGTGCGCGAATGGCGACATCGTCGATGTGGGCTGGTATCCGGCATGGAGCGAACAGGGACGCTTGCGCGTGGTGGCCGTGCGGGGACAGGACTGGGAAGCGCCCGTGTTCAGCGCGCAGCCTGACAAGGATCCGCAGGCGCTGCTGCAAGCGTTGCGCGCCGCGCTGGCCAGCGTGGCATAAGCCATGGCTTCCCTGGCGGACGATGGTCCGTATATCCTCTCCATCGACAATGGCACGCAAAGCGTGCGCGCGCTGCTGTTCGACCGGGACGGCAAGCTGGCGGCCAAGGCGCAAGTGTTCCTGGAAGCGTACTATTCCGACCACCCCGGCTGGGCCGAGCATGACGCCGACGGCTATTGGCAAGCCGTGTGCGAAGCATGCCAGCAGCTGTGGCGCGGCACGGACATCAATCGATCCTCGGTGGCCGGCGTGGCCGTGACCACGCAGCGCGGCACGGTCGTCAATGTGGATGAGGAGGGGCAGCCCTTGCGGCCCGCCATCACCTGGCTGGACCAGCGCAGCACGCGCGACATCCCGCAACTGGCGCCATGGTGGCGCGCCGCCTTCCGCGCCACGCGCCTTGATGGCACGATTGCTTACTTCCGCCGCGAGGCCGAGATCAACTGGATCAGCGCGCACCAGCCCGACATCTGGCGCCGCACGCACAAATTCCTGCTGTTGTCGGGCTTCTTGAACCATCGCCTCTGCGGGCGCTATGTCGATTCGACCGGCTCGCAAGTGGCGTACATCCCGTTCGACTACAAGCGCCATGCGTGGGCCGGGCGCTTCGACTGGAAGTGGCAGGCGCTGGCGATCAAGCGCTCCATGCTGCCCGAGCTGGTGACGCCGGGCACGCGCATGGGCGCCATCACGGCATCCGCCGCCGCGGCGACGGGCATTCCGGAAGGCACGCCCCTGCTGGCGGCGGCCGCCGACAAGGCGTGCGAAGTGCTGGGCGCCGGCTGCGTCGAACCCCACGTGGCGTGCCTGAGCTACGGCACCACGGCCACCATCAACACCACCAACCGCAAGTACGTGGAAGTGACGCGCTTCATTCCGCCGTACCCGGCCGCCATGCCGGGCGCCTACAGCACGGAAGTGCAGATCTTCCGCGGCTACTGGATGGTCAACTGGTTCAAGGAGCAGTTCGGCGACCGCGAGCGGGCGGCGGCCGCCGAAGACGGCACGGGCCTGTCCGCCGAAGCGCTGTTCGACCGCCTGGTCGACGCCGTGCCGCCCGGGTCGATGGGCCTGATGCTGCAGCCGTACTGGAGTCCCGGCATCAAGGTGCCGGGCCCGGAAGCGAAGGGTGCCATGATCGGCTTTGGCGACGTGCACACGCGCGCGCACATCTACCGCGCCATCCTCGAAGGCCTCGCGTATGCGCTGCGCGAAGGCAAGGAGCGCATCGAGCAGCGCAGCGGCATCGCCATCACGGAGCTGCGCATCGCGGGCGGCGGTTCGCAAAGCGACTCTGCCATGCAGCTGACGGCCGACATCTTCGGCTTGCCGGCCGCGCGCGCCCACGTGTATGAAAGTTCGGGCCTGGGCGCGGCCATCGCCGCCGCCGTGGGCCTGGGCTGGCATGCGGACTTTCCCGCCGCCGTGCAGGCGATGACGCGCAAGGGCAAGGTATTCCAGCCGCATCCCGAGCACCGCAAGATCTACGAACAGCTGTACCGGCGCGTGTACCGCAAGATGTATGCGCGGCTGCAGCCCCTGTACCGCGAGATCGCCGACATCACAGGCTATCCGGAATAACTACGCATTAAATCGTATTGCGAATCATTCGCATTTTGATATATGATGTGTTCCGCATTTCACTAAGGCAACTTATCCCGGTGACTGCAGTGCGCCGCCGGCCATGCGCCGGCGGCGTGTCCGCGCGGGCAGAGTTCGCCGCAACGCTTCCTTCAACGCCGCCGCTTGATCGTGCACCGCCTTCCTCTGCCCCAGCATTTTTTCATTCCAGAAGCATCAAGCAGTAAGCAAACCCAGGCAAGGATAGCGATGAAGAGCAGCAAAAATGGATTGACCCCGCTGGCCGCCGCGCTGGCGCTGGCATTGGGCGGCGCGCACGGCCATGCGTGGGCGGCGGCGATGGCCGACAAGGCCGACGCCGTGCAGATGCCCGCCATCAGCGTGTTTGGCGACGCCATCAGCGCCGGCACGGCCGGCCGTTCGTACATCAACAGCGCCGATATCGAACGCCAGCAGGCCGACAATGTCGCGTCCTTGCTCGACACCTTGCCTGGCGTGGACCTGGCCGGCACGGCACGTCCCAGCGGCCAGAGTCTCAATATCTGGGGCTTCAATAAAGTCCAGGACGTGAAAGTCATCCTCGACGGCGTGCCCAAGGGCTTTGAAAAATACCGCCAGGGTTCCATCTTCATCGAGCCGGAATTGATCAAGCAGATCGAGGTGAACAAGGGCGCGCATACGAGCTTGTACGGCAATGGCGGCTTCGGCGGCGTCATCACGGTCGAGACCAAGGATGCGCAAGACTTGCTGGAAGGCGGCGAGAAAGTGGGCGCCATGCTCAAGTACTCGCGCCATTCGAACAATGCGGAAAACGACGCCACCGTGGCCGTCTACGGCCGCACGGAAGATGGCCGCTTCGATGCGATGGCCTTCACCACGCAGCGCAAGTCCGACGATTTGCGCAAACCTGATGGCAAGCCATTCCGCTTTTCCGCCATCGACGCGCCATCGAGCCTGGCCAAGCTGAATATCCGTTTGACGCCGGAACAGCTCCTGACCCTGACGGCGATGAAGAGCGGCAGCACGGGCTGGGGCCCGTTTGCCGCCATGGGCGAGGACGTGCCCACGCCGACCGAGGCGGAGATCCGGAAGTACGGACTGGAAGAGGCGTGGCAGCGCAAGGCCGTATACCGCGACCAGGACGACGATACGTATTCCGTGAAGTGGCAGTACGCGCCGCAGGATAATCCATGGATCAAGCTGACGGCCAGCGCCGGCTATTCGCACACGGACCAGCATGACAAGCGCCTGCCGTCCGCTTCGCTGGGCTCCTACCTGGGATCCCTGGGCAACGAGAGCTGGGCCTCGTACGTGGACCGCATTGCGGAGGTGCGCAACGAAAGCGTGTTTACGACGGGCGCCATTTCGCACGTGCTGCTAACGGGCCTGCAATGGCACAAGAACGTGCGCGACACCCTGATGTACTACCCGTCGTCGACGGCGCTGAAGGATCCCAGCTACAACTACGGCTACTTCCAGCCCTACTACATGCCGGCCGGGCGCCAGGAAACCACGGGCCTGTATCTGCAGGATGCGATGACGTATGGTGACCTGACGGTGACGGCGGCGCTGCGCCACGACCGGGTCGTTTCCGAGGGCGTGCCGAACAAGGCGTCGCGCTACAACAGCCCGCTGGCGGCGGCTGGCCACGACTTCAGCGAAAAGACGCACGAGGACTGGTCTCCCCGCCTGGGCCTGTTCTGGAAGGCGTCGGGCAGCGTGGCGCTGTTCGGCGACTTGAGCCGCACCTGGCGCGCGCCGACGATCGACGAGATGTATTCGAACGAATACTATGTGTCGTCCAGGCTCGGTTCATCGACGCCGGGCACCAGCCGCGACCTGGCCGTCGAGCGGGTGACGGCCGTGCGCACGGGCGTCATGCTGCACCGGCAGAACGTATTCATGGAGCGCGACGACGTGCAGCTGCGCCTGACGGCGTACCGCAACAAGGTCAGCGACAATATCGGCCCGCGCCTGGGCATCCTGATCGAAGGCTATGTGCCGGGATCGGGCAAGGTGCCGCCAGCCCTGTCGTCCTACCGCAATCTGGCCGGTTTCCACACGCAGGGCGTGGAAGTCGAGTCCTACTACAACTCGCCGCGCCTGTTTGCCAGCGCTTCGTTGTCGAAGCAGCGCGGCACGCGCACCGGTTCCCAGCGCGACCCGTGGGGCCAGGACGAACCCGTGTCGACCATCGCGCCGGATAAATTGATGGCGGGCCTGGGCTGGCGCATGCCCGACCTCGGGGCCAGCATCGGCTGGCAGGGCCGCTTCGTGGCGAAACAGGACCGCGTCCTGCCGGTGGGGAATGTCTACCGCCTGCCGCCATCGAAAGGCTATGCGCTGCACACCCTGTTCGCTTCGTGGCATGGCAGGCAGGGAGTGTGGCGCGGCACGGAAGTACGCTTGACGGTCGATAATGTCTTCAACCGCAACTACATGCCGTACCTGAGTGAAGCCGTGACGGGCGTGGGGCGCAATGCGAAACTGAGCGTGTCGAGAAAGTTCTAACGTAAAACGAGCGCCTTGACCGTTTCCCAGGCCGTGCTGCCCGACTGCGTGGCGCGCACCTGGTTGCGCCCCTCTTCCTTGGCCACGTACAGGGCGCGGTCGGCGGCGACGAACAGCACCTTGCGGTCGTCCAGCTGGTGCGGGTGGATGGTCGCCACGCCGATGCTGACGGTGATCCATGGCGAGGTGCCAGATCGGGGGTGCGGCAATTGCAGTGCCTCGATGTGCACGCGGATGGCTTCGGCCAGGTGCAGGGCGCTTTCGGCATCCGTGTCGGCGAACAGCAGGACGAATTCCTCGCCGCCGTAGCGGGCCGCCAGGTCGCCCGGGCGGGCGGCGTGCGAGGCGATGGCCTGCGCCACCTGCTGCAGGCAACTGTCGCCGGCCGGGTGGCCCAGGCTGTCGTTGTACAGCTTGAAGTGGTCGACGTCGAGCACCACCAGCGACAGGGCGCCGCCGCCGCGCACGGCGCGCTGCCATTCCTTTTCCAGGAAGCTGTCGAAATGCCGGCGGTTGGCGATTTTTGTCAGCGGATCGAGGTAGGCGGCGCGCTGCAAGGCATCTTCCGACTGCTTGTGGTGCGTGATGTCGTGCAGCAGGCCGATATACAGGGGCTGGCGCAGATACATGGGCGTCAGGGTCAGGTCCATGCACAGTGTCTCGCCGTTACGGTGGCGGATCGCCACTTCGCGCGTGCCGTGGTTGTGCGCCTTCTCGGGATTGGCCGCGTACATGGCGAAGTAATCGAGGTATTCCTGCGTCACCAGGGGGCTGAGCAGTTCGCCGATGGAGCGTCCGGCCAGTTCGTTTTCGCGGTAGCCCAGGTACTGGTCGCAAGCCGGGTTGGTGTACTGGATGCGGCCATCGGCTTCGATGATCAGCAAGCCCTCGGCCATGTTGTTGACGATGGTGCGCAGGCGCTCGGCCTGTTCCTGCTGGTTTTCATTGTTGCTGCGGATCTGCAGCTGGGCGCGTACGCGCGCGCACACTTCGGCCATGCGCAGCGGCTTGCTGATGTAGTCGACGGCGCCGCAGTCGAAGCCGGCCACCACGTCTTCCGTTTCCGTCTTGGCGCTCATGAAGATGACGGGAATGCGCTGCGTCAGCGGATGCTGCTTGAGGCGGCGGCACGTTTCGATGCCGTCCATGTCCGGCATCAGCACGTCGAGCAGGATCAGGTCCGGGTGGGCGCGCTGGGCGATCGCCAGCGCCCGCTCGCCGGACGTGGCGACATAGGTTTGATAACCCTGTTCGCTCATCAGCTTGCGCAGCAGCTCAAGGTTGGCCGGCGCATCATCGACAATCAAAATGGCGGCGTTGCGCCTCTGGGAATGCTCCACACTGCCTGGACTCATTGCTTCCGGCCTTCTCGATGTACTTTGCGATGCCAGCGTTTGCTGCACTTTAAGTGATGCTGACTGGGTTCAAATCGGATACAGCGGTCAAATCATACCGCTTTGCTAATTTTTTGGGTGGAAAAATCGATGGTGCACGAGGCGGTAAAATATTATTATTTTAATATTTTTATGAATAAATACACGAAGTTGCCATCGTGAAGGCGGTTTTTAGCGGAAAAGATGCGTACCCCTTGGCGCTGGGGGCAGCAGTGACACGCCCCGCGGCAGCGGGGCGTGAAGAGGCGAGTTACATTTTTGCGGCGATCAGTTTGCCCAGGATGGCGATGCCTTCGCGGATGCGTTCCGGCGGCACCGTCACGAATGACAGGCGCAAGGTGTGCGTTTCCGGCGTGTTCGCGTAGAACGGCGCGCCCGGCACGAAGGCGACCTTGTTGGCGATGGCTTCATCGAGCAATGTCATCGCGTCGATGTGCTTCGGCAGGGTGACCCAGATGAACATGCCGCCTTCCGGTCTGGTCCACGTAACGCCGGCCGGGAAGTGCTCTTCCAGCGCCGACAGCATGGCCTGGCACTGGTTGCCGTACAGGCTGCGGATGCTGGGGATATGGCGGTCCAGGAAGCCATCCTTGATCACTTCATGCACGACCATCTGCGTCAGCTGCGACGTGTGCAGGTCGGCCGCCTGCTTGGCCAGTTCCAGGCGGCGCACCAGCGGCATCGGCGCCACCACGTAGCCGAGGCGGATGCCCGGCGTGAGCACTTTCGAGAACGAACCCATGTAGATCACGCCGTCCGGATTCATGTTGATCATCTTTGGATACGGCTCGCCGCTGTAGCTCAGGGCGCCGTACGGATCATCCTCGATCAGCGGCAGGCCGTGGCGGGCGCAGGTTTCCACCAGCTCCACGCGGCGCGCCACGGACAGGCTGCGTCCCGTCGGGTTCTGGAAGTTCGGCAGTGCGTACAGCAGGCGCGCGCCATCGGCGACGGGGTTGACCGACGACGGCACCAGGCCTTCGTCATCGGTGTCGACGGAAACGAATTCGGGACGGTAGACGGAAAACGCCTGCAGGGCGCCCAGGTAGCTGGGGGTTTCCACCAGTACCTTGCTGCCTTCGTCGATCAGGACCTTGCCCAGCAAGTCCAGCGCCTGCTGCGAGCCGGACGTCATCAGCACCTGTTCCGGCATGATGGTGCTGCCGTTGCTGGAGAGCGAGTCGGCGATCCACTGGCGCAGCGGCAGGTAGCCGTCGGTCGGGCCGTATTGCAGGGCCACTTTGCCATTGTTCGACAGGACCTTGTCGAAGGCGGTCTTCATTTCTTCCACGGGGAAGGTGGCGGGCGAGGGCAGGCCGCCAGCAAACGAGATGATCTCGGGACGCTGCGTGATCTTCAGGATTTCGCGGATGAACGAGCTTTGCAGCTGTTCCGCGCGTTCGGCAAAGCGCCATTGGATCGGATTCGGATTTTCAATTTTCATACGAGTCTCACAGAAGATGCCGAGCTGCGCCGGCTGGATTTGTTGGCCCGCTTGTGGCGGTGCGTGCGCAAGCGGCGCCGGATAGGCGTCGCCATGGTGCTGCGGTATTGTACGGCTTGCACGCTGCTCTGCCCATCCGCACGCGCAACGGCGTTGCAAATGGGCGTCAAGGCACTTTACTTCAGCTTGCGTCCTATGCCTACCACGGCGATCACGGCGCCGGCAAACAGCAGGCTTTCGCCCGTCAACGGCTCGTTCAGCAGCACGGCCGCGCCCACCAGGGTGAGGAAGGGCTGCAGCAGCTGCGTTTGTCCCACGCGCGCCACGCCGCCCAGTGCCATGCCCCGGTACCAGAAAAAGAAGCCGATAAACATGGAAAACACGGAAATGTAGGCAAAGCCCAGCCAGGCCGCGCCGCTGGCCTGCGCCATCAGCGCGCGCTGCGGCCAGGCGTTCCACAGTACCACGGGCAAGACAAAAGGCACGGCCAGCAGCAGGGCCCAGGAAATTACATGCTGGCCCGGCATCGCTTGCGCCAGGCGCCCCCCTTCGGCATAGCCGAGTGCAGCCAGCAGGACGGCGGCAAAGATCAGCCAGTCGGCCAGGTGGAAGCTGCCGCCGCCCTGGCGCAGCGCGAAGGCCACCACCAGCGCCGTGCCGAGCAGGGCCATCAGCCAGAAACCCGGCGATGGGCGCTCCTTGCCGCGCAGCACTGCAAACACGGCGGTGGCCAGTGGCAGAATGCCCACCAGCACGGCGCCGTGCGAGGCGGGCAGGCTGCGCATGGCGATTGAGGTCAGCCAGGGAAAACCCAGCACGCAGCCCAGCGACACGAGCGCCAGCGGCAGCCACTGTTCGCGGCGAGGCATAGGCGCGCGCTGCTGCCATAGCCACAGGCCGGCCAGGGCGGCGGCCACCAGGGCGCGGCCCAGGGCGACAAAAGTGGGGTCGAGTTCGGCCACGGCCAGCCGCGTAAAGGGCAGGGTCAGGCTGAAGAGGGCGACGGCGATCAAGCCCAGCAACAGGCCTGTGCGGTCGGCGCCGAGGCGCGGGAGGGAACTGGGGGAGGTGGTGGCGTGCGATGGCATGGCTGTCCTGGTGCGGGTGGCGTGGAATAAAGACGGGCAGATGTGGATGAATGCGCCCGGTACTGCTATCCTAGGGCTCAATAGCAATACAGTACAAATACACTTTCACGCATAATTCCACATACTGTCATGGTCATATGAGCAATACACTTCCCTTGTTGTCGCGCGCCTCGGGCGAAACCCTGATCGACCAGATCACGCGCTCGCTGGCGGCGCGCATCGACGACAAGCTGCTGCGCGGCGGCGCGCGCATGCCCTCGATCCGCCAGTGCGCCGCCAGCCTGGACGTGTCGTGCGCCACGGTGGTGGCCAGCTACGACAAGCTGGTGGCGCGCGGCTACCTGGAATCGCGGCGCGGCGCCGGCTTTTTCGTGCGCGAGCGCTCGCCCCTGAATACGCCGGCGCCGCCCGCTGGCGCGCAGGACGCGGTGGCGCAGCCGATGGACGTGGTGTGGCTGATCCGTAACATGTTCCGCCAGACGCCGGCCATCCCCGCGCCCGGCACCGGCATGCTGCCTGCCGAGTGGCTCGATGGCGACCTGGTGGCGCGCGCCTTGCGCGACGTCAGCCGCCAGCCTGGCAGTTTGCTGCTGGGCTACGGCACGCCGCAGGGTTTCCTGCCCCTGCGCCAGCAGTTGCAACTGAAACTGGCGGGACTGGAAATCGCCTGTCCGCCCGAGCAGATCGTCACCACGGTGGGCGTGATGCAGGCGCTGGACCTGGTGGCGCGCGAGTTCGCCCGCCCCGGCGACACCATTTTCGTCGACGATCCCGCGTACTGGCTGATGTTCGGCGCCTTTGCCGCCATGGGCATGAACGTCATCGGCATCCCGCGCCTGGGTGACGGCCCCGATATCGCCGTGCTGGCCGAGCTGGCGGCGCTGCACCGTCCCAAGCTGTACGTGATCAACTCGGTGCTGCACAACCCCAGTTCGACCTCGCTGTCGGCAGCCAAGGCGTTCCAGGTGCTGCGCCTGGCCGAACAGCACGATTTCCTCATCGTCGAGGATGACATCTATTGCGACATGCACCCGGGCGCAGCCGGTCTGGTGCAGCCGGCCACGCGCCTGGCCGCGCTGGACCAGTTGCGCCGCGTGATTTACCTGGGCGGCTTTTCCAAGAGCCTGGCGGCGAACCTGCGCGTGGGCTTCATCGCCACGTCGCCGGAGCGGGCGCAGCGCCTGGCCGACCGCAAGATGCTGGCCACCTTGACCACCAGCGACATCGGCGAACGCGTCGTGTATAAGATCCTCTCGCAGGGGCTGTACCGCAAGCATGCGGAGCGCCTGCGCGCGCGGCTCGACAAGGTGCGCGAGTGTACGTACCGCAAGGTCGAACAGGCGGGCTTGCGTTTCGATCCCGCACCGGCCGGCATGTTCGTGTGGGCCGATGCGGGCTGCGACACGAATGTCCTGGCCGAGAAGGCGCTGGCCGAGGGGCTGGTGCTGGCGCCGGGCAGCCTGTTTTCGCCGCGCCAGCTGCCATCGACCCGCATGCGCCTGAACCTGGCCACGGTGCAGGACGAGCGCATCTGGGCGTTTTTCGCCCGCGCACTGGGTTAAAACAGCACATTTGCCGGGGGCTCTTGAAATCGCTTGTACCATCCCCAACTCCGTAGAATCCGTCCCATCCACAAGACTATGAGGTAAAAATGGCTGTCTCCGAAAAGCAAACCCTGGGTTTTCAGACCGAAGTGAAGCAAATGCTGCACCTGATGATCCATTCCCTGTACTCGAACAAGGAGATCTTCCTGCGCGAATTGATCTCGAACGCGTCCGACGCGGCCGACAAATTGCGCTTTGAAGCGATCGATAACGACGCCCTGTACGGCAACGATCACGAATTGAAGATCAAGGTCAGCTTCGACAAGGATGCGCGCACCATCACCATTTCCGACAACGGCATCGGCATGACCCGTGACGAGGCGATCTCGCACCTGGGCACCATCGCCAAGTCGGGCACCAAGGAATTCTTCGGCAAGCTGTCGGGCGACCAGCAGCAGGATGCGGCCCTGATCGGCCAGTTCGGCGTGGGCTTCTATTCGGGCTTCATCGTCGCCGACAAGATCACCGTCGAAACGCGCCGCGCCGGCGTGGACGCTTCCGAAGGCGTGCGCTGGGAATCGGCCGGCGAAGGCGATTACAGCATCGAATCGATCGACAAGCCGTCGCGCGGCACGGACATCATCCTGCACCTGCGCGAAGGCGAGGACGAATTGCTGTCGAGCTGGAAGATCAAGTCCATCATCCGCAAATACTCGGACCATATCTCGCTGCCGATCGTGATGCAGAAGGAAGAGTGGGACGACGAGAAAAAAGAAACCGTCCTGAAGGACGAATTCGAAACCGTCAACCAGGCCAGCGCCCTGTGGGCCCGCAACAAGGCCGACATCACGCCGGAACAGTACGACGAATTCTACAAGCACGTGTCGCACGACTTCCAGTCGCCGCTGACGCACACGCACAACCGCGTGGAAGGCCGCAGCGAGTACACGCAGCTGCTGTACATCCCGGCCAAGGCGCCGTTCGACATGTGGGACCGCAACAAGCGCGGCGGCATCAAGCTGTACGTCAAGCGCGTCTTCATCATGGACGATGCCGAGCAGCTGATGCCGACCTACCTGCGCTTCGTGCGCGGGGTGATCGACTCGGCCGACCTGCCGCTGAACGTGTCGCGTGAAATCCTGCAGGAGTCGCGCGACGTCAAGGTGATCCGCGAAGGCTCGACCAAGCGCGTGCTGGGCATGCTGGAAGAACTGGCGAACGCCGACGAGCAGGACAAGAAGGACAAGTACGCCGTCTTCTGGAAGGAATTCGGCCAGGTGCTGAAGGAAGGCATCGGCGAAGACGCGGCCAACAAGGAACGCCTGGCCAAGCTGCTGCGCTTTGCGTCGACGGCCAACGACAGCGACGAGCAAATCACTTCGTTCGCCGACTACGTGGCGCGCATGAAGGAAGGCCAGGACAAGATTTACTACGTCACGGCCGACAACTACGCCGCCGCCAAGAACAGCCCGCACCTGGAAATCTTCCGCAAGAAGGGCGTCGAAGTGCTGCTGCTGACCGACCGCGTCGATGAATGGATGCTGTCGTTTATCCAGGACTTCGAAGGCAAGGAACTGGTCTCCGTCGCAAAAGGCGGCCTGGACCTGGGCGCGCTGGAAGACGAAGCGGAAAAGAAAGAGCACGAAGAAACGGAAACCTCGTACGCCGACCTGGTGGGCAAGATGAAGACCGTGCTGGCCGACAAGGCCAAGGACGTGCGCGTGACGTTCCGCCTGACCGATTCGCCAGCCTGCCTGGTGGCCGATGAAAACGAATTGTCGGGCAACCTGCTGCGCATGCTCAAAGCCGCTGGCCAGAGCGCGCCGGAATCGAAGCCGATTTTGGAAATCAACCCGAACCACCCGCTGGTGACGCGCCTGAAATACGAAGATGCCGAAGGCGGCAAGTTCGGCGACTGGGCCAACATCCTGTTCGACCAGGCCATGCTGGCCGAAGGCGGTTCGCTGGCCGACCCGGCCAGCTTCGTGAAACGCCTCAACGAATTGCTGCTCAATTCGGCGAAGTAAACGCCTGGCTGTCGACGTAAGCAAGCCGGCCCTTTCTGCGTGAAAGGGCCGGCTTTTTTTTATGCTACAGTGCGCGATTATTTTATTTTATGGAAAAAGCAATGGCGCATTGCCCGGCATGTGACAGTTCCAACGTTCAACGCCTCTCCATGGTGCATGCCTCCGGCATCTCCGGCACCTCTACCCATATGTCGGGCAGGATCGATGGCGATTTCATCCACGGCCATGCGCGTACGCGCAGCCAGACCTTGCTGTCGCGCCAGGCCGCAGGGCCGACGATGCAGACCCACCAGAAGGCAGGGCTGATCGTGTTGGGGGTGATCATTTTTGTCATCGCCGCCGTCGTCTTTTACCAGGCCGGCGCGAATGGCCTGTTCTGGATCTTCGTGGCAGGGGGCATCGCCTCCATCGCCTTGTCGCAAACGACCTTCGTCGCCAATTGGGACAAGGAGGCCGCCGCCTTGCAGGACAAGTATGCGCGTACCTTCATGTGCCATGCCTGCGGCCACCGCTTCATTCCTGTACTCAAGCAACCGTGATTCGCCTGATGGCCGGCCTGGGCGCGCATGCGCTGGGCTGCCTGCTGTTTATCGCATTGAGCTGGCTAGGGTTTTATTTGTACACGCAGCTGTTTGGCAGCCTGGGCTCGCCCGGCGTGGCCGGTGGCCTGGCCCTGCTGCTGGTGTTTTACGTGTATGCGGGCACGAATCTGCTGCTGGCGCTGCTGCCGCCCGGCTGGTGGAAGCCTGCGCTGTGCGGTCTGCTGAGTGCAGCCGTGCTCGCGTATCTGCTGCCCCAGCATCCGCTGCGGGCCATCTACTTCAGCGTGTTGTCGGGCGGCGTGAGCTGGCTGGCCGTGCTGGCCAGCGCGCGTTTAAGCGGATACCTGCGCGGCTGACAGGCCCGCGAGAAAGGCGGTGACGGCGACGGCCGCCGCTTCCGGCGCCGCCTGTAGCAGCATGTGCGGCGCGGCGATGTCGGCCAGTTGCGCGTCGGGTGCCAGGCGCAGTATCTGCACGGCGTTCGCGGGCGGCACCAGGCGGTCGTGGCGGGCGCGCAGATACAGCACGGGCAAGGTGCCGCGCGCGAAGCTGCGCGAGGCGTCTGTTTCCAGCACGGCGCGCAGGCGCTGGCGCAGCACGCTGGGCGGCACTTGCGCCAGCGCCGCTGCCAGTTCATCCTGCAACTGCGGCGTGGAGCAGGGCGCCAGTAGCGCCTGGCGCAGGGCGAAGCCGGGCAGTGGCCAAGGCCAAAGGACGACCAAGGCCGAGCAGGTGGCGCAGCGGCGCCAGCATCGGGCGCGGATTGCGCACAAATGAACTGCACAGGACCAGGGCGCGCATGCCAGGCGGCGGCTCGGCGCGCAGGGCGGCGCCCAGCGGGCCCGAAAACGATTCGGCCAGCACGACGAAGGGGCGGTCCCGCGGCAAGCGCTCGCGCACGAATGCTTCCAGCGCCGCGTAATCGAGTGGCGCGGCCGGATAGGCGATGGCTTGGGTGTCGATGGCGGCCTGGGCGCGCAAGGCGGCGTCAAAACGGTGGAATAGCCGTGCCGTGCCATCCATGCCGGGCAGGAGGACAAGCAGGGGCGAGGCGTGGGTTGGTATCGTCATTGCGGCCATCATAACAGCCGCGCCGGCACACGCGCCGTCCGCCAGCCGCACCGCATGGGGACTGGCGCCATGCTAGAATCGCCGGCGCGCCATGCGTGGCCGGAATCGCGGTCAAATCACCGACAGACAGAATCATGCATATCATTTTTTCGAATTACCGCACCTTGGGCGGCGCCTTGCTGGCAGCGGCTTGCGTCCTTTCCCAGCCTGCCCGCGCCACGGCTGCACCCTCGGCGCCGGCCGGGAAAAGCCTGTCCTCCCTGTTGACAGGCGGCCCCTTGCCGCGCCTGAGCGAAGACCCGCAAGTGCGCGCCGCCCTGTTCGATTTCTTCGGTTACGCGCGCGGCAGCTACACGGAAGACGATGAACTGCTGCTGGCGCAGGCGCTTGAAGCGATCAGCGAAAAGCGCGACGCCACGCGCAGCGTGCTGGCCGATAGCCGCCAGTTGCTGGCCTCGATGAATGACCGCAAGCAGGGCCGCGAACGCGGCGCCATGCTGCTCGACAAGCGCGGCGCCATCATCGCCTTTGGCCTGGTCAACGGGCATTGCCGCCTGGAGGGGCAGCCGTTGGCGAAAGTCTGCAATCCCGATCCGAATGCGGTGCTGACGGTGTTCCACCGCAAGGGCATGCTGGTCGGGGATGCGGCGCCCTTGCTGGCCTGGGCCCGGCAATTGCCGCCCATGCTGGCGCTGATCGCGGGCGACAAGGAAGCGGGCGCCGACGGGCAGAAGATCGCCAGCGTCGAATATGTGCTGGCGCAGCCGGCCTTGCCGGGCTGGAACCGCGCCCAGCTGCCGCCCGCGTATCCGCCGGCGCTGCTGCCGCTGCTGCTCGATAAATCCACGGTGCTGACGTCGGCCGGCGCCGGCGTGTTTGCCTATCCGCTCACGCTGAAGGGCAAGAAACAGAACAATGTGCTGGACCATGCCGAAGGCCGCCCTCCGCGCGACCTGGAAGTGGCGCTGCGCAGCTATGCCAGCTTCGACACGGTGGTCGAGCGCTACCGCCAGCTGGCCAAGGGCGCCAGGCTGCAGCGAAACGAACGCACGGCCTACCTCGATGGTGACATGGGGCAGGGCAGCTACAGGGTCTACATCCGCAACACGGGCGCAGATGGCGTGATGATCGACGTGGCGCTGTGGCAGCGCAAGCTGGTAGCCAGCCGCCAGGTCCGCTAGGTCAATACTGCGCGCGCGCTGTCGTAGCCCAGTTGCGCCAGCTGCGCCGCGATGGCGTCGTCGCGTGTTTTTTTGCCCGTGCGCAGGCGCACGTGCGTGAGCGACGCGGGCATATCCTGCAGCAGTGCGTCGACGTCGAGCATGGTCTCGGATGCCGACAGCTGGCGCAGTGCGGGCAGGGCGGCGAGGCCGGGCAGGCTGTCGAGTGTCTTGCAGGTGTGCAGGTCCAGGCGTTCGAGCACGGGATTGGCCCCCAGCACGATCTGCCGCAGCTTGATCTGGTCCTCCACCCATAGCGCCTGCAGCAGCGGGAAGCGGCCGATGTCGCCCAGCGTTTCCAGGCCGCGCACGCGTATCACTTCCAGTTTCTTCAACAGCGGCGCCTCGATGTGGGCGAGCGATTCGCGGCCGCCCAATTGCAGCAGCAGCCTGTCCAGGCGGTCCATCGCCGAGATGAAATCCAGCGGCACCTTGTTCTTGATGCGGTACAGCGACAGCTCGTGCAGCGCCGGCAGGCCGGCCAGGGTGTCGATATGCTTGCTGTGGCCTTCGAGGACCAGGCTGGCCAGCTGCGCGTAGTGGCGCAGGGGCGCCAGGTCGATATTGTTCTTGGCCGATTCGCCCAGGTTCAGGTATTCGAGGCCGCGCAAATTATCCAGCTGCAGGATGTCGCCCTCCGCCAGCTGGTAGACGCCCAGGCTCAGGCGCTTCAGATGCCGCAGCTCGCCCAGCACTTCCAGATGGATGGCTTGCCGGTGGCAATCGATGGACAGGCTGGCCACATGCGGCAGCGCGCGCAGGATGCGGGCATCGAACACCCTCGGGTCATAGCCGTAGATGCGGATGGTCAGCGCCGTGCCGCAGGTGACGGCCAGGGCGTCGAGGTCGGCCAGCAGCGGCCCCGGCTCGGCCAGGGTATCGAACTGCACCAGCACCTGCTGGCCGCTGGCGATGGCGGCGCGGATCGCCGCGGCGTCGATGCGCTCAGGATTCTGGATGCGCTGCGGCTGTCTTGTTTGCGTCATTGTCATAGTCCTATCGGGTAGTCCACCTTCCTGGGGGGCGGGCAGCCTTCCGGCCCGGGGAACGTCTGCTTGCCCGTGTCGTCGTAGCGCTTGCCGCACTCCACGAGCACGCGCTTGCGGAAGGTGTAGATGCTGGCCACCTTGCCGTTCGGGTGGTAGCAGATATTGTCGCCGTCGCGGTCGGCCGAGCCATAGCTGATCATGGTCTGGCCATTCACCGTGCGCGTGCTGTGGCCGCTGCGCGGCTCCGTGCATTTGAGCTGGCCGCTTTCGTAATAGGCGTTGACGACGGAGGTGTCGGCGGCGCGGTCGACCAGCAGTTCGTCCTTGCGCTTGCCGTTCGGGTAGTTCGAATAGCCTTCCTGGCGCTGGCCGTACTGGAATGCATAGTAATACTGCGGCTTGCCGTCCGGGTAGTACATGTGGTGGTACTCGCATACGTCGTCGCGCGTGCTGCCGTACTCCTTGAAGGTGCAGCGGTGGATGTCGTTGAGCAGCTGGCCGTCCTCATAGTACTCGCGCAGGTGCGTGAGCAGGCGGCCCTGGTCGATGACAGCCAGGCGTTCCGGCTTGCCGTTCGGGTAGTAGCGCGCGTCCAGGCCCTGCTTCTTGCCGTTGTCCCATAGGGTATCGAGGCGCAGGATCTTGCCGCTGTCGTCGAACGCCTGTTCGCGCCCATCGAGCTGGCCGTTGTGGTAGGTAGCCGTGTAGACCACGTATTCCTTGCCGGCCGGGCCCAGATAGCGGGTGCGGCTGCCATCGAGCACGCCCGCCTGGTAATGGTCGCGCACGCGCAGCGCGCCTTGCGCATCCTTGTCGAGGGCCTCGCCCTGTTTTTTGCCTTGCACGAAAGTGACGCTTTGCGTGACCTTGTCCTTGAGCTTGAGCTTCCACGGCCCGTCGCGCAAGCCGTCGATAAAGCTGCCGTCGCCGTCTTCCGTGATCCACGCGCCATGGCGCGTGCCGTTTACGTAGTTGCCGCGCGTTTGCAGCTTGCCGCCCATGCTGCGTTCGTGCGGGCCGTTCAGCTGGCCGCCCGCATAGGTGTCGAAGCCCGTCACTTCCTCTGCATCGGCATAGTTGACGACGGTCCAGCGGCCTTCGCGCTTGCCGGCCCGGTATATGCCGCTCTCGCTCTGCCTGGGATAATTGAAGTACCACATGCCTTCCTGCAGGCCGTTGACGTAATGGCCCTTTTCGCTGCCTTCGTGCATGCCTTCGCGTACCCACAGTCCCTGGCGCTTGCCTTTCACGTACTCGCCCCGCTCGACCACCGAGCCGTCGTCCCAGGCCAGGCTGTAGATGACGGACGGGCCATCTGCGCTGCCGGTGAATTGCTTTGGCGCCGTTTCCCACGTCACTTGCCACAGGCGGTAGTTGGGCAGGATGCCCGCGCCCGCATCGCTGTACAGGGTGTAGCTGGCGGTGAGAAAACGCTCGCCTTTCTTCTGGAAGGTTTTCTTGTAGGTGATGGCGTCCTTGCCGGCACTGGCCACGGGCTTGCCGTCATCGCTGTAGTAGCCGACGATGGTGCCTTGCGTATGGTCGATGGCGTCGAAGTCCGCATTGCCGCTCTTGCCGCGCGGGACGCTGTAGTCCATCGGCGCCAGCTTGGCCAGCGCGGCCTTGACCTGGCCCGCGTTGGGAGCACTGCTTTGCGCCACGATGCGGTTCAAGGCTGGCTGCAAGCCATCGAGGCGCCGGTATTTGCCGGAGCTGCGATGGTAGCGGTAGGCGCGCAAGCCGTTCTTGTCGCCCTGGCGCAGCAGCACCAGCATGGTTTGCACGCTGTCGTCCGTCTCCTGGTCCAGTGACGCGTAGAAGACGGAGCGGATGACGGCGTTGCCGAACTGGTCGAGCAAAATGGGTTTCGCGCTGCCGCTCTTGCACTCGCAGTAATAGCCGTTGACGCCTTCTTTTTCCTTGAGGAAGGCGATATCGAGGCCGCTGTCCTGCGAGGCGCTGATGGCAGGATGGGCGAGGTTCTTGCCTTCATAAAAGGGCGCGCCGTGGGCGAGGGCGGAGCAGAGCAGCAAGGGCAGAAGCAGACGTTTCATCGTGGGGCTGGCGCCGGGGCGCCGCAATGGAAAGGCCACGATTCTGCCTGCGTTCTTACTTGTGGGCAAATACGCCCCTATCGTGCGCGCCCTGGTTCAAGGCTGGTGCGCGGCGCAAAAATCCAGCAGCAGCTGTTCGCCGTCCGGCCAGGGGCCGTAGCCGGCGTCGCCGTTGATATGGCCGGCGTCGCCGATCATGGTGAAATCGCTGCCCCAGGCGGCGGCAAACGCGCGTGCCCGCGCGAAGCTGACGTAGGGATCATCGCCGCTGGCCACCACCAGGCTGGGAAACGGCAAGGCTTGCAGCGGCATCGGCGCAAAGCCCGTCGTGCCGGATGGGTAGGAGGGCGCTTCCACATCGCTGGGAGCGACGAGGAAGGCGCCGGCGATCTTGTGCGGCGAGCCGCTGGCCGCCCAATGGGCCACCAGCGTGCAAGCCAGGCTGTGGGCGGCCAGCACGGGTGGGCGCTCGCAGGCGGCGATGGCGCGATCGAGTTCCGCCACCCATTCGTCCTTGTCCGGCGTCTGCCATTCCCGGTGCGGCACGCGCGACCATTGCGGGTGGCGCGCTTCCCAATGGGTTTGCCAGTGCTGCGGCCCGGAATTCCACAGGCCGGCCAGGGTCAGGACGAGAGGCGACATCGATGCTCCTTAAAGTTCGGTACGCAAGGCGAACAACTCCGGGAACAATACCACGTCGAGCATCTTGCGCAAATAGCTCACGCCCGCCGTGCCGCCCGTGCCCGTCTTGAAGCCGATGATGCGCTCGACCGTCGTCACATGGCGGAAGCGCCAGAAGCGGAAGGCCGTTTCCAGGTCGACCAGCTTTTCGGCCAGTTCGTACAGGGCCCAGTGTTTCGACGGGTCGCGGTAGACTTCCAGCCACGCCGCCTTTACCGACGCGTCGGAGGTTGTCGGCAGGGTCCAGTCGGCGTTCAGCCGCTCGGCGGAGATGGGCAAGCCGCTGCGCGCCAGCAGCTTGATCGACTCATCGTAGACGGATGGCGCGCGCAGGGCGGCGTCGAGCACTTTGTAGTTTTCCGGCGCCGTCGTATGCACGTTGAGCAGGGCGGCGTTCTTGTTCCCCAGGATGAATTCGATTTCGCGGTACTGGAAGGACTGGAAGCCGGACGAGGCGCCCAGGTAGGGGCGGATGGCCGTGTATTCGGGCGGCGTCATGGTGGCCAGCACGTCCCAGGCATGCACCAGCTGGTCCATGATGCGCGCCACGCGGGCCAGCATTTTGAAGGCGGGCGCCAGGTCGCCGCTTTGCAGGTTGGCGCGCACGGCGTGCATCTCGTGCAGCATCAGCTTCATCCACAATTCGCTCGTCTGGTGCTGCACGATGAACAGCATCTCGTTGTGGTTCGGCGACAGCGGATGCTGGGCCGTGAGGATGCGGTCCAGCGCCAGGTAGTTGCCGTAGCTCATAGATTCGCTGAAATCCATCTGCGCGCCGTGCCACTGCGCATCCTGGCCGCCGGCATGCATGGGGCAGCCGCTGGTGTTTTCCTTGTTCATATTCTTGTCGTCGCTCATGGGATGGCTCAGGTGACCGCATCGCGCTTGGCGGCGATGTCGTAGGCTAGTGTGTCGAGGATGTCGCGCAGGATTTCCACGGCATCCCACACGTCGGCAAAGCTCGTGTACAGGGGCGTGAAGCCAAAGCGCATGATGGCCGGTTCGCGGTAGTCGCCGATCACGCCGCGCGCGATCAGCGCCTGCATCACGGCATAGCCGTGCGGGTGCGTGAAGCTGACCTGGCTGCCGCGCCGCGCATGCTCGCGCGGGGTGACGAGGCCCAGCGGATGGCTGGCGCAGCGCTGTTCCACCAGCGCGATGAACAGGTCAGTCAGGGCCAGCGACTTGCGGCGGATGGCTTCCATGCTCGTTTGCGCAAAGATATCGAGGCCGCATTCGACGAGGGCCAGCGAGAGTATCGGCTGCGTGCCGCACAGGGCGCGGGCGATGCCGTCGGCGGGCGCGAAGCCCGGCTCCATGGCGAACGGCGTGGCGTGGCCCCACCAGCCGGACAAAGGCTGGCGGAAGCGCGCCTGGTGTTTTTCCGGCACCCAGATGAAGGCGGGCGAGCCGGGACCGCCATTCAGGTATTTATAGGTGCAGCCGACGGCCAGGTCGGCGCCGGCGCCGTTCAGGTCCAGCGGCACGGCGCCGGCCGAATGGGCCAGGTCCCACAGCGCCAGCGCGCCCTGCGCGTGGCAATGGCTGCTGATGGCGGCCATGTCGTGCTGGTAGCCCGTACGGTAATTGACGTGCGTGAGCATGGCGACGGCGCAATCGGCATCGATGGCTTGCGCCAGTTCGTCGGGGCTGTCGACCAGGCGCAGCTGGTAGCCGCGGTCGAGCCAGGCGGCCAGGCCTTGCGCCATGTACAGGTCGGTGGGGAAATTGCTGCGTTCGCTGACGATGATTCTGCGCGCGGCCTGCGCAGGATCGCCGGCTTGCATCTGCAGGGCGGCGGCCAGGGCCTTGAACAGGTTGACGGAGGTGGTGTCGGTGATCACCACTTCGCCCGTGGCGGCGCCCAGCAGCGGAGCCAGGCGATCGCCCAGGCGCTTGGGCAGGTCGAACCAGCCGGCCGTATTCCAGCTGCGGATCAGGTCCGTGCCCCATTCTGCCGTGATGACGTGCTGGGCGCGGGCCAGCGCCGCCTTCGGCCGCGCACCCAGGGAATTGCCGTCGAGGTAAATCACGCCCTGCGGCAAATCGAATTGCTGGCGCAGGGGCGCGAGAGGATCATCGAGATCGCGCGCGCTGCAGTCTTGTCGAGAAATCATGGTGGCTTTCATATTGATACTTGTCTGGATGGCATGATATTGCTTGAGGCTTAAAGTATCACGCGGAAGTGGCAGTGTAGCAAATCCTTGCCGCGAAGCGCGGTTCCGGGCATGGAAAGACGGCGAAAAATGCCCGCTTGTGGGGCGTCAACGAAAGAAATCACGATTTTTAAAAATATTTTCAAAAAACCCTAAAGTTCTGCGATTCGCCGCCGACAACACATACATGAACGCCGGTAATCGGTCAGGGCAGCGCTGGAAATATTTTAAATATTTTTTAAAAAAGCCCTAAAGTTCCTGCCAGGGCGGCCGTTATCTCAGTAGACAGGCTTGATTCTTATCAAGTTGTTGTAAAAAAGTGATATTTTTTACAGGCCAAAAGTCGGGCAAATCCGGTACAGGGCCAACCTCCCACATCCGCGCCGTTGCTGGCGTGCGACCATGATCGAGCAGTGTTTGTCAGACAAACACCTACGATCCCATCCGCTATTCCCCGACCAAAAATACAGCGCTACGCCTCTGTTGCGTTTAATGTTGCTCCTGCAGAATGTATCTCACTGGCAACACACAACGCCAGCTGAATTCAACGGATTGAGGAGATGGAAATGACTGCTAACGACATGATGGCTGAGATTCGCGACGCTAACCTGAGCTACCTGATGCTGGCCCAGCAAATGATTCGTGCGGACAAAGTAACGGCCATCTTCCGTTTGGGCATTGCCGCCGAAATCGCCGAACTGATCGAAGGCATGAGCAATGCGCAGATCCTGAAACTGGCTGGCGGCAACATGATGCTGGCCCGCTTCCGCTTCGACGACAGCGCCATCCTGGGCATGTTGACGAACTACAATAAAGACCGCTCGCTGGCCCAGTCGCATGCTGCCATCCTGATGGCCGGCCAGGGCGTCGAAGAAATCGCCTAAGGTTCCCATCAAAACGTCCATGGCGGTGTTGCATTGCCTCGCCGTACATTCGTACTGTCGTCGGCAACGCGCCTTGCCCTGAACATTTTTCTGGCAACCTTGTTAGGCAGTATCAGTCAGTATCAGTCAGTAGTGGAGTACACAGCATGGCCAAAAAAAGTGTCGTATCGGAAGCGCAGGAAATCCAGCTGGCCATCGAATTGATACAGCTGGGCGCCCGTTTGCAACTGCTGGAGACGGAAGTCTCGCTGTCGCGCGAACGCCTGCTGAATCTGTACAAGGAATTGAAGGGCGTTTCGCCGCCCAAGGGCATGCTGCCGTTTTCCACCGACTGGTTCATTACCTGGCAACCGAATATCCATTCCTCGTTGTTCATCAATATCCATAAATTCCTCGTCGACCACGCCGGCGCCACGGGCATCGAAGCCGTGATGAAAGCCTATAAACTGTATCTGGAGCAAATGCCACCTGAAGCGGGCGAAGAGCCGCTGCTGTCGCTGACGCGGGCCTGGACCCTGGTGCGCTTTTTCAGCAGCAAGATGCTGGACATGGCGCCCTGCGGCAAGTGCGGCGGCAAGTTTGTCGTCAACTGCCTCGACCTGAACGCCGATTATGTGTGCGGCCTGTGCCACATGCCTTCGCGTGCCGGCAAGACCAAGAAAGCGCGCGATGAAGCGGCCGCTGCCGTGCCGGGCGTGGTTGCCTGAGCCGTACATAGATAAGACAGAGAGCAAGCCGGAGCCGGTCGCCTGACCGCACTCCGGCTTTTTCATGCTGCTTTCGCTTACACTGGCGTTTTCCTCCTTTGGTTATTCCATGCTGCAACAGATCCTGCGCGCGCCCGCGCTCAAGGCCATCCTGATCCAGGTGCTGGCCTTTCCCTTGATGTTGCTATTGGTATATGGTTTGGCACGCGCGGGCATGGCCATGTCGCTGCCGGCCGTGGCGCTGGTGCAGGGCGTGCTGGCGGCTGTCATCACGTGGCGCGCGGGACTGGCGCGCTGGTGGTGTGCCATCGGCCTGCTGTTTGCGCCCGCCTTGCTGGCGGCCAGCTGGCTCGATTTGCCCCCGGCCGTGTTTCTGGTCGCCTTTGTTTTCCTGCTGAGCCTGTACTGGTCCACGTTCCGCACGCAAGTGCCGTTTTACCCGTCGGGGTCGAAGGTGTGGCAGGCGGTGGCGGAGCTGATCGCGGGCCGTCCCGGCGTGCGGCTGATCGATATCGGCAGCGGCCTGGGCGGCCTGGTGCTCGATCTGGCGCGGCGCCGCCCCGACGGGCAGTTTTCCGGCATCGAGCTGGCGCCGCTGCCGTGGCTGGCAAGCCGCTTGCGCGCATGGCTGGCGGGCAGCCGCGCGCGCTTCCTGCGCGGCGACTACGAGGCGCTCGATTTCGGCCGCTACGACGCCGTGTTTGCCTACCTGTCGCCGGCGGCGATGGGGGCCCTGTGGAGCAAGGCGGAAAGGGAAATGTTGCCCGGTAGCATGCTTCTTAGTTACGAATTCCAGATTGCGGCACGCGAACCCGATAAGACCATCGCCGCCACAGAGGGTGGCCCTTTACTTTACATATGGTGCTTTTAAGCAATTGTCTGCGTTATTTGCTTGCCCGTGGGGCAATCTCACGTTATTGTAGTTCCACACGGCATTTTCTCGGAATTGCATTGAAAAGCAGCGCATTTCAATTAACTTCCGGTTGCTTTTTTTTGCCGCTGTCTCCGCCGGCGGCGCTGCCGCCAGAAGACAGGAACAGGTTTGAACATGCCGGGCACACAGCACCGGCCATTATTGGGAGTCAGGGCACTTGTTAGTCATAATCGGATACATCATCGTCTGCGCCTCGGTCTTTGGCGGCTTCGCAATGGCCGGCGGCCATCTGGCGGCGCTGTTCCAGCCGCTGGAGTTGCTGATGATCGGCGGCGCCGCCCTGGGCGCCTTCCTTGTTGGTAACAATAACAAGGCCATCAAGGCAACGATCGCCGCCTTGCCCAGCCTGTTCAAGGGTTCGCGCTATACCAAAGAGCTGTACATGGAACTGATGTCGCTGCTGTTTGAAGTGCTCAGCAAGGTGCGCAAGGAAGGCTTGATGTCGATCGAAGGCGATATCGACAAGCCCGAAGAAAGCCCGCTGTTTTCCAAGTATCCGGCCGTGCTGGCCGACCACCATATCATCGAATTCATGACCGATTACCTGCGCCTGATGGTATCGGGCAATATGGATGCGTTCCAGATCGAAAATCTGATGGACAACGAAATCGAGACGCACCATCACGAAGGCGCCGTGCCGGCCCACGTGATCGCCAAGGTGGGTGACGGCTTGCCCGCTTTCGGTATCGTCGCCGCCGTGATGGGCGTGGTGCACACGATGGAATCGGTGGGCATCCCGCCAGCCGAGCTGGGCATGCTGATCGCGCACGCGCTGGTCGGCACCTTCCTCGGCATCTTGCTGGCCTATGGCTTCGTCGGCCCGCTGGCCAGCCTGCTGGAGCAGAAGCTGGAAGAGTCGAGCAAGATGTTCCAGTGCGTGAAAGTGACCCTGCTGGCCAGCCTGAACGGCTATGCGCCGGCGCTGGCCGTGGAGTTCGGCCGCAAGGTGCTGTTCTCGACCGAGCGCCCGACGTTCAATGAGCTGGAAGACCACATCAAGAAATCGAAAACGAAGTAAGCAGTGAATATACGCCTGGACACCATGAGTCATTTGCAGCACACGGAAGGGGGACGCCATGGCCGATGAAGGCATGCGCCCGATTATCGTCAAGCGTATCAAGAAGACGGCTGGCGGACACCATGGCGGGGCGTGGAAAATCGCCTACGCCGACTTTGTCACGGCCATGATGGCCTTCTTCCTGCTGATGTGGCTGCTGGGCTCCACCTCGAAGGGCGACTTGAACGGCATTTCCGAATTCTTCAAGACGCCCTTGAAAGTGGCGATGGCGGGCGGTTCCGGCAGCGGCGAAAGCAATTCCGTCATCCAGGGCGGCGGCCAGGACCTGTCGCGCCAGGATGGACAAGTGCGCAAGGCGCAGGAAGAGCAGCAGCGCAAATCGTTCGACCTCAATTCCGCCAAGGCCGCGCTCGAACGCGAGGAGGGCAAGCGCCTGCAGGCGCTCAAGGCGCGCATCGAAGCGACCATCGACGCCAATCCCCTGCTGAAAAAATACAAGAACCAGCTGCTGCTCGATATCACCAGCGAAGGCTTGCGCATCCAGATCGTTGACGAGCAGAACCGTCCGATGTTTGCGCTCGCCAATGCGAATCTGCAACCGTACACCAAGGAAATCCTGCACGCCATCGGCTTCGTGCTCAATGAAGTGCCGAACCGCATCGGCCTGTCCGGCCATACGGATTCGACGCCCTACATGAGCGATGCCGGCTACAGCAACTGGGAATTGTCGGCCGACCGCGCGAATGCGTCACGGCGCGAACTGGTGATTGGCGGCATGAAGGAAGAGAAAGTATTGCGCGTGGTGGGACTGGGCTCGGCCGCCCACCTGGACAAGCTCGACCCCTTCAATCCGATCAACCGGCGCATCAGCATCATCGTCATGAACAAACGCACGGAGGAAAATGTCCTGCGCGATGGCTCGGCGATCGAGCTGCCGGTGACCGATGCCGCTTCCGCCGCTGTCGCCTCCGGGCTGGCGGCCGGTGCGCCCCCCGCGGCGGCACCAGCCCCCAGCCCGGTAGCGGCGAAAAAATAACACGCAAGGCTGTCGACGCGTGGTGTATTGAAACAATGAGACCTTTATGACAAGAAAGAAAATACTTGGCTCGCATGTAAAGCGCCTGCTGTCTGGCGTGTCGGACCATGGCCGCAAGCACTTGACGGAGGTGGAAACCGACCTGGTGCAGACCGGCATCTTGCTGGAAGAGGCGATCGAGAAGCTGTCCTTCAATTTCATGGCGATACACGCAGCCGTTGCTGCGCAGCAAGATACCATCGCCCTGTTGCTCGACGGCGGTATTCCAGCCGAGCAGCAGCGGGAAAAATTGCTGGCATTGCAGGATGAGGTGGGGGGCTATGTGAATGCCGCCATCACCAGCCTGCAGTTCCAGGACATGACCAGCCAGCTGATCGAGCGCACCTTGAAGCGCGTGACGGGCTTGCGGGAGTTCCTCGGAACCCTGGGCGAGCATGGCGCGGAGATGTTGCCGGAGAGCGACAATGAAGAAATTGTCGCCCTGCTGGGGCGGGTCAGCATGGCGCTGGCGATTCAAAGCCTGGAGTTGCGCAGCGTGCTGCGCAAGGCTGTCAGTCAACAGCATTTGGAAAGTGGCGACATCGAGCTGTTCTAGCATGCCAGTGCGGAACGCTTGTGATTGCATGGATTGATTAATCAAATACTCGGGCAGGATGCCCGGAATAAGTGGGAGCAAAGATGGCCAAAACGATACTTGCAGTGGACGATTCCAGCTCATTGCGCCAGATGGTGGCGTTCAGCCTGAAAGCCGCCGGTTACCAGGTGGTGGAGGCCGTCGACGGCCAGGATGGACTGGAAAAAGCCAAGCTGCAAACCGTGGACCTGGTATTGACGGACCAGAACATGCCGCGCATGGATGGCCTGGAGCTGATCAAGCTGCTGCGCGAACTGCCGACCTACCAGAAGGTACCCATCCTGATGCTGACGACGGAGTCGTCGGACGAGATGAAGTCGAAGGGACGTGCCGCCGGCGCCAATGGCTGGCTGGTCAAGCCTTTCGATCCGCAACGCCTGATCGAAGTGGTCAAGAAGGTGATCGGCTGATGCCAGCCGCGCAGCACAACGATGCAATTGACGGAGTCACCCTATGACCATCGATATTAGCCAGTTTTTTCAGGTCTTTTTCGATGAGGCCGAAGAACTGCTGGCTGAAAAAGAACGGCTGCTGCTGGCCGTTGATATTGCGGCGCCCGACGCCGAAGACCTGAATGCCATTTTCCGCACCGCCCATTCGATCAAGGGCGGCGCATCGACGTTCGGCCTCTCCGACATGAGCGAGGTGACGCACATCCTCGAGTCGCTGCTCGACCGTATCCGCCAGGGCCAGATGGCTCTGACGGCGGAACACGTCGACGCCTTTTTGGCGGCCAAGGATATCCTCAAGATGCAGCTCGACGGCCATCGCCTGGGCAGCGCCGTCGACCAGGATGCCGTGGCCAATGTGCGCATGATGCTGCAGTCGTTTTCGCAGGATGTGCCCGTGGCCGCGCTCACGCCCGTCGCGCCAGCCTTCCATACGGCGGAAAAGGCCGCCGTCAGCCATGCCGGCGGCCATCGCATCCGCCTGGAACTGCCGGCAATGGAGCCGCGCGAAGTCGATGCGCTGGCGGCCGAACTGGGCTTGCTGGGCGACGTTGCCGTGTCGACCTTGCCCGACGCGCGCAAGGTGCTGGAAGTGACGACGCATGAAAGCCTGGATGATATCCTGGCCATCTGCTCGTTCGTGCTCAACCCGGACGACATGGTGATCACGCAGGCGCCGCCACTGGCGCCAGGCGAAGCCGATGCGGCCCGCGCGGCGCAGGAAAAAGCCCAGGGCTACGGCTTCTTCGACCCGCTGCCAGGCGCGCCTGGTGCGCAGGGTCAAGCCGATCCTGGCTATGGCTTCTTCCAGCCGCTCGAGGATATCCGCGCCGCCGCCGGCGTGCAGAGCGACGCCGAACAGGGCTATGGTTTTTTCCAGCCCCTGGAGCAGATTCGCGCCGACGCGGCCAAGGCGGGCAACGCCAGCGCTGCCGCCGCGCCGGTCGTGGCCAGCGCCGTGGCCGAAGCGGAGCAGGAAAAGAAACCGGCCAAGAAAGAGGGCGACAAGGCCGGCGCCGAATCGTCGTCGATCCGCGTCTCGATCGAGAAAGTCGACCAGCTGATCAACCTGGTGGGCGAACTGGTGATCACGCAGGCGATGATCGAGCAGCGCGCCAGCGCGCTCGACCCGATGCTGCATGAAAAGCTGCTCGACAGCGTCAGCCACCTGACGCGCAATACGCGCGACTTGCAGGAAGCGGTGATGTCGATCCGCATGATGCCGATGGATTTCGTCTTTTCGCGCTTCCCGCGCATGGTGCGCGACCTGGCGACGAAACTGGGCAAGAAGGTCGATTTCATCACGAATGGCGCCGCCACGGAACTGGACAAGGGCCTCATCGAGCGCATCGTCGACCCGCTCACGCACCTGGTGCGCAACAGTATCGACCATGGCGTGGAAATGCCGGCCGCCCGCGTGGCCGCCGGCAAGACCGAAGCGGGCCGTTTGTTCCTCTCGGCCAGCCACCAGGGCGGCAACATCATCATCGAAGTGTCCGATGACGGCGCGGGATTGAACCGCGAGCGCATCCTGGCCAAGGCCGCGCAGCAGGGCCTGGACGTATCCGAGACGATGAGCGATGCCGAC
Source organism: Janthinobacterium sp. MP5059B (assembly GCF_001758645.1). Lineage (NCBI taxonomy): Bacteria > Pseudomonadati > Pseudomonadota > Betaproteobacteria > Burkholderiales > Oxalobacteraceae > Janthinobacterium > Janthinobacterium sp. MP5059B. Next base: position 272,478 of record NZ_LRHX01000004.1, read on the forward strand.
GTGTGGCAGCTGATCTTCGCGCCCGGCTTTTCCACCGCCGAAGCGGTCACCGACGTGTCGGGCCGCGGCGTGGGCATGGATGTCGTCAAGCGCAATATCAGCGCCATGGGCGGCGTCGTCGATATCCGTTCGGCGAAGGGCTTCGGCACGACGATTTCCATCTCGCTGCCGCTGACCCTGGCCATCCTGGACGGCATGTCGATCAGAGTCGGCGACGAAGTGTATATTTTGCCGCTGGGCTTTGTCATCGAATCCCTGCAGCCGGCCGTTGAGGATATCAAGGACATCAGCGGTAAAGGCCAGGTGGTGAAGGTGCGCGGCGAATACCTGCCTTTGATTCCGCTGTACCAGATGTTCGACATCGCGCCGCGCTTTACCAGTCCCTCGGAAGGCATCTGCGTGATCCTCGAGACGGAAGGGCGCAAGGCGGCCCTGTTCGTCGACGACCTGGTGGGGCAGCAGCAAGTCGTGGTGAAAAACCTCGAATCGAATTACCGTAAGGTGGTGGGCATTTCCGGCGCCACCATCCTGGGCGATGGCGGCGTGTCGCTGATTCTCGATGTCGCCGCCCTGATCCGTTCCTCTCGCCAGCTGGCCGACGAGTCCATTTTTTCGTAATACCGATAGATAAAGATAGGAAAACGCACCATGTCAGATACTCAACAAACATCCGGAAGCAATGCGGGCGACGGCAAGGACATCGCCGGCCGTGAATTCCTGGCCTTTACGCTGGGCTCCGAAGAGTACGGCATCGATATCCTGAAGGTCCAGGAAATCCGTGGTTACGAAGCGGTCACCCGCATCGCCAACGCGCCTGAATTCATCAAGGGCGTGATCAACCTGCGCGGCATCATCATTCCCGTGGTCGACATGCGCATCAAGTTCAACCTGGGCACGCCCGTGTACGACCAGTTCACGGTGGTGATCATCCTGAACATCGGCGGCCGCATCGTCGGCATGGTGGTCGACAGCGTTTCCGACGTCACCACCCTGACGCCGGAGCAGGTGAAACCGGCGCCGGAAATGGGCACCGCCTTCTCGACCGACTACATGATCGGCCTGGGCACCATCGACGAGCGCATGCTGATCCTGGTCGACATCGACAAGCTGATGTCGAGCAGCGAGATGGGCCTGATCGACAAGCTGGCGGCTTAAACGGCCGCATGGCAGCAAGGCGGCGCCCGGTGCGCCGCCGTTTTGGCACGCAAAGAATCACTACAGATATGCATGTACCGGCGCGAGCAGAGGCGCGCCGGCAGGCTGCAAGGTCCGTCAGAGACCAGGCCACAACACGGCGCCGTCCGGTTGAACGGGCGCCGTTCACATAAATATTGGAGACTGTAATGAGTTTGCGCGATTTCAAGATAGGCACCCGGCTGGGGATAGGTTTTGGCAGCATCCTCGCCATCCTGGTGGTAGTGATCGTTTCGGCGAATGCACTGAATTACCGTAACAAGGCCCAGTTGCTCACGGGCCTGGAGCTGGCAAGCGAAAAGAATACGCAGGCATCGCTGATGAAAAGCGCGATGCTGGAAACCGGTATCGCCATGCGCAATATCGGCCTGCAGGGCGATGTGGGGCTGATGCAGGCGGAAGAGGGCAAGGTGCGCGAGCAGCGCAAGCTGTACGACGGCGCGCGCGGCAAGCTGTCCAGCCTGGGCCTGTCCGAGGGCGAGAAGGCGCTGCTGGCCAATATCGCCAAGGTCGACGGCGACGTCGATGCGGCCTTCAAGGAAGCGATGGGACAGGTGCTGGCGTTTAACAGCGAGGGCGCGGCGAAGGTGATTGCCACCCGCATCGACCCCTTGAACAAGACGACGCTGGCCGATATCAACAAGCTGCTCGACCTGCAGCACGTGGCGCAGCAAAGCTTCATGGACGACTCGCTGGCGGCCGATGCGCGCCTGATGACGGTACTGTTCATCCTGGGCGGCGCGGCGGTGGCGATCGGCGCCTGGTGCGCCATCTTCATCACGCGCTCGATCACGGTGCCGCTGTCTGGCGCACTGGCCGTGGCGCAGAAGGTCGCTGCCGGCGAGCTGACGTCGCGCGTGGTGGTCGAAGGCAAGGATGAAACGAGCGCGCTGCAGCAGGCGCTCAAGGACATGAACGAAAGCCTGGTGCAGACGGTCAGCGACGTGCGCAATGGGACGGACACCATCACCGTGGCGTCGCGCGAGATCGCCAGCGGCAATGCGGACCTGTCGGCGCGCACGGAAACGCAGGCCAGTTCGCTCGAAGAGACGGCATCGTCGATGGAAGAGCTGACGTCGACCGTGAAGCAGAACGCGGACAATGCGCGCCAGGCCAACCAGCTGGCCGTGTCGGCATCGTCGGTGGCGGAGCAGGGCGGCAAGGTGGTGGCGCAAGTGGTCGATACCATGGGTTCCATCAAGGATAGTTCGCGCAAGATCGTCGACATTATCGGCGTCATCGACGGCATCGCGTTCCAGACGAACATCCTGGCCTTGAATGCGGCCGTCGAAGCGGCGCGCGCAGGCGAGCAGGGACGGGGCTTTGCGGTGGTGGCGTCGGAAGTGCGCAATCTGGCGCAACGCTCGGCTGGCGCGGCGAAAGAGATCAAGGGCCTGATCGGCGACTCGGTCGACAAGGTCGATGCCGGCAGCCGCCTGGTGGACGAGGCGGGGCAGACCATGGGCCTGATCGTCACGTCGATCAGGCAGGTAGCCGACATCATGGGCGAGATCACGGCGGCAACGCAGGAACAGAGCCACGGCATCGAAGAGGTCAACCAGGCCATCGCGCAGATGGACCAGATGACGCAGCAAAACGCGGCGCTGGTCGAGGAGGCGGCGGCGGCGGCTGAAAGCATGCAGGACCAGGCGCAGAAACTGGCCGACGCCGTCAGCATCTTCAAGCTCGATGGCGAGAGCGCGGCGCAGGCGGCCATGCCCGTGCCCGCGCCAGTAGTCAAGGCGGCGGCGCGGCCGGCGCCGAGCGTGGCGGCAACGACACGGCGGTTGGCAACGACGGCGCAAGCCGGCACGCCACCGCCCGCGAAAAAGCTGGCGGCGGCCGGCGGCGACGATTGGGAAGAGTTCTGACGCCAACCCGGTCCCGCTAGTTATACTTGCAAAGGCATTGGTCAGAGTAGTCATAGAGAGGTAAAAACAAAATGCCGCAAACTAAAACGGATTCGGTCAAGGAATTTGATTTCACTGGCAAGGACTTCGAACGGGTCCGCGCCATGATTTACAAGCGGGCCGGCATCGCGCTGGCCGACAGCAAGCAGGAGATGGTCTACAGCCGCCTGGCGCGGCGCCTGCGCGCGACCGGCATTTCCTCGTTCGTCCGTTACCTGGACGACCTGGAAGCTGGCCGCATGGGCGACGAGTGGGAAGCGTTCACGAATGCGCTGACGACCAACCTGACGTCGTTCTTCCGCGAGGCGCATCACTTCCCGCTGCTGGCCGAGCATGTGAAAAAACTGAGCGGGCCGATCACCATCTGGTGTTCGGCCAGTTCCACCGGCGAGGAGCCGTATTCGATCGCCATGACGGTGTGCGAGGCGTTCAATACGCTCACGCCGCCGGTCACCATCATCGCCACGGACATCGACACGAACGTGCTGGCCACGGCCGCCAATGGCGTCTACAACCTGGACCGGCTCGACAAGATGCCGGCCGACCGTGCGCGGCGCTTTTTCTTGCGCGGCAAGGGCGATCGCGAGGGACAGGTGCGGGTGCGCCCGGAACTGCGCCAGATGATCACTTTCAAGCCGCTCAACCTGCTGGCCGACAGCTGGCCATTGACGGGCCAGTTCGACGTCATCTTCTGCCGCAACGTGATGATTTATTTTGACAAGGCGACGCAGCGCAAGATCCTGTCGCGCTTTGTGCCATTGATGAAGTCGGATGCCCTGCTGTTCGCGGGCCATTCGGAGAATTTCCTGTACGTGTCGGATTCATTGAAGCTGCGCGGTAAAACAGTCTATGAGCTCGATCAGCCTCGGGGCGCCGCGCCCAAGGCATCGTCGCATCGTACATGAGAGTGAAATATGAGCCTGGAATCCAAAGAGCAATTTGCCACTAACGTCTATTACGACAGGACGTTCAATTGTGACGCCGCCAAGATCTTGCCTGGTGAGTATTACTTTACCAACAAGGACATGCTGATCGTCACCGTGCTCGGCTCCTGCGTCTCGGCCTGCATCCGCGACCGCGTCACGGGCCTGGGCGGCATGAACCATTTCATGCTGCCCGATGGCGGCAGCGATCCGAATAGCCCGATTTCCGCGTCGATGCGCTATGGCACCTACGCCATGGAAATCCTGATCAACGATTTGCTGAAGGCCGGTGCGCGGCGCGAGAACATGGAAGCGAAAGTGTTCGGCGGCGGCGCCGTGCTGCGCGGCTTCACGGCGATCAACGTGGGCGAACGCAATGCGGCCTTCGTCATCAATTACCTGAAGGCGGAAAAGATGCGCGTGGTGGCGGAAGACCTGAACGACATCCACCCGCGCAAGGTGTATTTTTTCCCCCGCAGCGGCAAGGTGCTGGTGAAAAAGCTGATGCAGACGCATAACGATACGCTGGTACGCCGCGAACTCGATTACGCCAGCCGTTTGAAAGTTGCGCCGGTGGGCGGCGAGGTCGAACTGTTCTGATAACGCCAGAGCAAGCCTGCTGCGCGCCGTTCTTTGCGGCCTGCGATGGTTTTGTCCGGTGTACTAATTTAATAAAGAAGAAGGGCCGCAAGGCCTGGAAGGATAACTATGAAGATCAAAGTATTGATCGTGGATGATTCGGCGCTGATCCGCAGCGTGATGACGGAAATCGTGAACAGCCAGCCCGACATGGAAGTGGTGGGCGCGGCGCCCGATCCGCTGGTGGCACGCGAGATGATCAAGCAGACCAACCCCGACGTGCTGACCCTCGACGTCGAGATGCCGAAGATGGATGGCCTCGATTTCCTGGAAAAGCTGATGCGCTTGCGTCCGATGCCGGTATTGATGGTGTCGTCGCTGACCGAACGCGGTTCGGAAATCACCATGCGCGCGCTGGAACTGGGCGCCGTCGATTTCGTCACCAAGCCGAAGATCTCCATCCAGAGCGGCATGCGCGAGTACACGGACATGATCGCCGACAAGATCCGCGCCGCCTCGAAGGCGCGCATCCGCGCGCGCACCCTGCCGTCGGCCAGCGACAAGGTGGCTGCACCGCTGCCTGCGCTGCGCAGCCCATTGACGTCGAGCGAAAAGCTGATCATCGTGGGCGCGTCCACAGGCGGCACGGAAGCGATCCGCGAATTTCTCATGCAGATGCCTTCCGATTGCCCCGGCATCCTGATCACGCAGCACATGCCGGAAGGCTTTACACGCTCGTTTGCGCGCCGCCTCGATTCGCTGTGCAAGATCTCGGTGCAGGAAGCGGCAGGCGGCGAACGGGTACTGCCGGGCCACGCCTATATCGCGCCCGGCCATTCGCACCTGACCCTGACGCGCAGCGGCGCCAATTACATGACCAAGATCGACCAGGGCGAGCCGGTGAACCGCCACCGCCCGTCGGTTGATGTGCTGTTCCGTTCGGCCGCGCAATCGGCCGGTAAAAATGCCGTCGGCGTGATCCTCACCGGCATGGGCAAGGATGGCGCGCAAGGCATGTTGGAGATGAAGGCCGCAGGAGCGTATAATTTTGCGCAGGATGAAGCCAGTTGCGTGGTGTTCGGCATGCCGCGCGAGGCGATCGCTGTCGGTGCTACGCATGAGGTCGGCGCTTTGACGGCGCTGCCTGGCATGGTGCTGGGACACCTGGCTGCGCATGGCATGCGTGCTTTGCGCGTGTAAGCCACGTTTTATATGATCTGAGGCAAGTTTGTTCGCCTAAAAGCAACGAAAATGCTATCCTACAACTTGCTGCCGTAGTGTCGACCATAATGTCGGCATTCATGTCGATATTATTAACAAACCGCTACAGAAACAACGGAGTTATTCATGGCTGATCCAAAGATGAAATTTTTAGTCGTTGACGATTTTTCGACGATGCGCCGCATTGTCCGGAATCTGTTGAAGGAACTGGGTTATGCCAACGTCGATGAGGCGGAAGACGGCGTGATGGGCCTGGCCAAGCTGCGCGCGGAATCGTACGATTTCGTCGTTTCGGACTGGAACATGCCAAACATGGATGGCCTGACGATGCTGCAGCATATCCGCGCCGATCCGGCACTGGCCAAGCTGCCCGTGCTGATGGTGACCGCCGAAGCGAAAAAAGAAAACATCATCGCCGCCGCGCAAGCTGGCGCCAGCGGTTATGTCGTCAAGCCGTTCACGGCCGCGACCCTCGATGAAAAGCTGAACAAGATTTTCGAGAAGCTGGAAAAAGCCGGCGCTTAATCCAGGTTTGACCGTTATCAAAAAAAACGCTGCCAGTGCGAATTGGCAGCGTTTTTTTTGTCCGCAAAAAACTCAGACCAGACCGCCATTCGCGCGTAACGTTTGTCCATTCACCCAGCGGCCATCCGGTCCTGCCAGGAAAGCCACGGCGGCGGCGATGTCGTCCGGCGTGCCCAGCCGTTCCAGGGGCGCCATCTTGCCCATGCGCTGTATCGTGTCTTCCGTCTTGCCGTTCAAGAACAGGGCGGTGGCCGTGGGGCCGGGGGCGATGGCATTGACGGTGATGTTCTTGCCGCGTAATTCCTTGGCAAAGATATTCGTCATCGTCTCGATGGCCGCCTTGGTGGCGCCGTAGACGGCATAGCCGGGCAGGGCCAGGCCAATCACGCTGGTGGAGAAGTTGACCACGCTGCCGCCGTGGCGCAAGCGCGTCGCCGCCTGGCGCATGGTGTTGAAGCTGCCCTTGACGTTGATGGCGAACAGGCTGTCGAAGGTGGCGTCGTCCGTGTCGGCCAGGGCCGGCAGCATGGGCGGCATGATGCCGGCGTTGTTGACCAATACGTCGACGCCGCCAAAAGCTGCTTCTGCTGCATCGAACAGCGCTTGCACCTCGCCCGCATCAGCCACGTTGGCCTGGACGGCGATGGCGGCGTCGCCGCCGGCCACGATGGCCGCCACCAGCTCATCCGCCGCATCCTTGCCGCTGGCGTAATTGATGACGACCTGCATGCCGTCGCGTGCCAGGCGGCGGGCGATGGCCGCGCCGATGCCGCGCGAAGCACCTGTGACGATGGCGACCTTGGCGGGGGGGGATGTGGTGTTCATGGCTGCTCTCCTGTCGTGGTGGGAAGCCCGCATGCTATCGCTGCGAGCCAGTGCAGCCATTGTGATCTTTATTGGTTCATGGATAAAGATGGTGATGATGGTTTCAGTGTGCAAATTTCATTAACAATTGTTCTCGGCCAGGTTGATATGGACAGGCAAGATCCCGCCGAGCATAAGTCATTGCGCAAAGGAATGAAATATTTCCTAAAGTTAACTTTACACGTCAAATAATTTGGCCCATGATCGCTGCAGTATTCCACCTCTGTCCCCGACCCCGACAAGAAGGAGCGCACGATGCGCCGAGCACCCGTATTATTTTTTGCCCTGAGCACGGCCCTGTTGGCGGCCTGTGGCGTGAGCCTTGAACAAACCGCCGTTGCGCCTGTCGCGTCTGTCGAAATGCAGGAACCGGCCGCGCCGTTGCCTGTCGAAGCTGATGGCCGGCATGCATATCTGCACCGCGTGGGCGGCCATGATTATGTCAGCCTGAGCCAGAATGGCCCGGAGGGCGGCTTGCCGATACTCACGGGCACGCAGCGCCATGCGCGCGCCATCCGCCTGCTGGCGGCCGATCCGGCCCAGGTCCGGGCCATCCTGCGCAGCCTGAGGCTGCCTGCGCACCAGCGCAAGCTGTGGGCGGGAGAGGAAATCGTGCTCGATGCGGCCAGCTATGACATGTTGCAAGCGGCACGCGGCAGCAACAAGCCGCTGTTTGCGGAACTCAAGCTGGTGGGGATGGAGAAGTAAGAAAAAGCAACGGGGCCGAATGGCCCCGTCGAGGTGACGCTTGGAGATGGCGCTTAAATTTCCAGGTTGTCGATGAGTCTGGTCTGGCCCAGCTTGGCGGCAGCCAGCACCACCAGCGGTTCGCCGGCGGCCAGTTCGGCGGCGTTTGGCGCCTGCAGGTTGGCGCGCTTGCGCACGGCGATGTAGTCCGATTTCCAGCCGCGGCTGTTCAATAGCTGCATGCTGGCCTGTTCCAGTTCAGCGACGGCCAGGTTACCCTTGCGCACTTCCTCGGCGACGAAATTAAGGCCCTTGAACAGTTCCGGCGCTTCCGCCCGTTCACTTTCAGACAGATACATATTGCGCGACGATAAGGCCAGGCCATCGTCTGCGCGGTAGGTTTCGGCGGCGATGATTTCCGTCGGCAGCGCGAACTGGCGCGCCATGTTGCGGATGATCATCAGTTGCTGGTAATCCTTCTTGCCGAACACGGCCACGCGCGGACCCACGCACGAGAACAGCTTGGTGACGACCGTGCATACGCCTTCGAAGAAGCCGGGGCGAAATTCCCCTTCCAGGGTATTGCCGAGGTCATCGGGCGGACGCACGCGGTATTCCTGCGGCTCCGGGTACAGTTCCTTTTCCGTGGGCGCGAACAGCACGTACACGCCTTCCTTTTCCAGCTTGGCGATGTCGGCCGCCATGGTGCGCGGATATTTCTCGAAGTCTTCGTTCGGGCCGAATTGCAGGCGGTTCACGAAGATCGAGGCGACGACGGGGTCGCCATGCTTGCGCGCCAGACGCATCAGCGACAGATGGCCTTCGTGCAGGTTGCCCATGGTGGGGACGAACGCCGTGCGCAGCTGTCCGCTGAGCTGGTCGCGCAATTCTTCGATGTCGGAAATAATTTTCATGGATTGCTTTCGCTAAAACCCCGTTGTACGGTGGTCAGTGACAAAGGGAAGGATATCAGGCGGGCGAATACGCCAGCCGGACGTAGATGGGGGCAAACGGTTCTGCCTGCGTGATTTCGATCAGGGTTTCCTTGGCCAGTTCCAGCAGGGCCACGAAGTTGACCACCACTACGGGCACGCCGCCGGCAATGTCGAACAGCTCGCTGAATTCGACGAAGCGCGACGATTGCAAGTGGCGCAGGATGCTCGACATGTGCTCGCGCACGGACAGTTCCTGGCGGCTGATGCGGTGATGCTGGGTCAGCTTGGCGCGTTTCAGCACGTCGAGCCACGCCTGCTGCAAATCCACCGGTTCCACGTCGGGCCAGGTGGGCGTCAGGCTTTGCTCGATGAAGATCTGCGTGCGCACGAAATCGCGCTCGAACTGCGGGATGGCATTCAGGTCGTAGGCGGCCAGCTTGATCTGCTCGTACTCGAGCAGGCGGCGCACCAGTTCGGCACGGGGGTCGCCGCCATCTTCCTCAACGTCGCTCTTGCGCGAAGGCAAGAGCATGCGCGACTTGATTTCGATCAGCATGGCGGCCATCAACAGGTATTCTGCGGCCAGTTCCAGGTTGCGCACGCGGATCTGGTCGACATATTTCAGATATTGCAGGGTTACCTGCGCCATCGGAATATCGAGAATGTTGAAGTTTTGCTTGCGGATCAGGTAGAGCAGCAAGTCGAGCGGGCCTTCGAAGGCTTCGAGGAAGATTTCCAGCGCGTCCGGCGGAATGTACAAATCCGTCGGCATGCGCATCATCGGCTCGCCATACAGGCGGGCGATGCCCAGCGGGTCGGCGGCGGGCGCCGCGTCCGTTACCTTTGTTGCAGGGTCGCCGCTGCCGTCGCCTTCAGCGACAGGTTCGGGCGACTCGATGACTGCGCCGGCGCCGGGAGCATCGGCTTCCGGCGTGACTGCAGACTCTTCAGGCAACATCGTGCCGGTTCCAGATCTTAGTTCTTGTTCTGGTAAACGTAAGCCTGTTGCTTGACGGCCGACGCCAGCTGGCGTTCCTGCTCATCGATGCTGACGGCCGGCTTGTCCCACAGCAGGGCGCGGCCCGCTTGCTGGCCCGCTTCCATGCCAGGATTCTTGGCCTTCAGCTCAGCGATGAACAAGGTGTGGTCGGATACGTAGTTGTTGTGTTTTGCAGGCAGTTTCATATTCTCTTCTGAGTGTCTTATCGGTAAGGTCAGCCGGCCGTATTTTACCGCGCCGTGCCGCTTGGCGGGTTGTTGTATCGGCAAGTCCAGGGGCGAAATTGCTAAAAATCAATAACGCAACAAACGCCGCATCACCATCGGTGCCGGTTCGGCGGGGTTGGCGTGCGAATATTCCAGTTCTTCGGCCAGGTCGAATTCGAAGGCCGCATAAAAATCGATCAGCTTGCGCTGGTCGCGCCGCACGGCCAGGCGCAATTCCTCGGCCTGGCACGACAGTCCGTGATGAATGATGGCTTCCAGCAAGTGCTGCGAAACGTGGCTGCCCCGGTAGGCGGGCAGCACGCCCATGCGCGAAATCTTCCAGATGGCGGGGTCGCTGTCGAGCGGCATCCAGCGCAGCGAACCGGCGGGAATGTCGTCGATCAGCAACAGAAAGCCGCCGCCGTGGCGCAATTGCTCTTCCACCTGCTGGGCCGTCTCGTGGTGTCCACTGGACGAGGCTGCCACCTTGCCGGCCCACGCGGCGCGGGTCAGCTCGGCCATCAGCTGTGCATCGGCATTCGTTGCTTCGCGCACCACGATATTCATCATCGGTCCTTGTGGGGGGCTTAGCGGATGCGCATGCCAGGTTCGGCGCCTGGCCACGGGTTCAGGATGTAGATGCCCGGATTCGCCTTTTCGTCGGCGGCGGAGGCGGCCATGACCATGCCTTCCGAAATGCCGAACTTCATCTTGCGCGGCGCCAGATTGGCCACCAGCACCGTCAGCTTGCCGACCAGCTCTTCCGGCTGGTAAGCCGAACGGATGCCGGAGAAGACATTGCGCAAGCGGCCTTCGCCCGCATCCAGGGTCAGGCGCAGCAGCTTGTCGGAGCCATGCACCAGCTCGCAGTTGACGATCTTGGCGATGCGCAAGTCGACCTTGAGGAAGTCGTCGATCTTGATTTCGGGCGCAAGATCCTCGATGGCGGAGGCCGGTGTTTCAGCGACCGCTGCGGCGTCGTTCGCGGCGTCGCCAGCCGGTGCGGCGATGGCAGCGGCCGCTTGCGGCGCGTCAAACAGCGCTTCGATCATCTTCGCATCCATGCGCGTCATCAAGTGGCTGTAGGCGCCGATGGTACGGCCCAGCATGCTATTCGAGACGGCGTCGCCGAACACTTGCGTGTCGGCCCAGGTAAACTCGGCGTCGTTGAGGAACGAGGCCACGTTCTTGGCCACGCCCGGCAGGACCGGCGACAGCAGGATCGTCAGCTGGCGGAACAGGATCAGGGCCGTGGTGCACACGTCGTGCAGTTCGGCCGTCTTGTCCGCGTCCTTGGCCAGGATCCACGGTTTGTTTTCATCGACATACTGGTTGGTGATGTCGGCGATTTCCATGATCTCGCGCAAGGCCTTGCCGAATTCGCGGTTCTCGAAGTGCGCGGCGATGCTGGCCTGGCGCTCGACGATGACGCCGTTGACGTCCACCGTCAGCGCGCGGTTGATCCAGCTTTGCGCGCCTTCCGACAGCGTGGATGCCAGCTTGCCGTCGAAACGCTTGGCGATGAAGCCGGCGCAGCGGCTGGCGATGTTCACGTATTTGCCGATCAGGTCGCTGTTCACGCGGGCCACGAAGTCGTCGCCGTTGAAGTCCAGGTCTTCCACTTTCGAGTTCAGCTTGAAGGCGATGTAGTAGCGCAGCCATTCCGGGTTCATGCCCAGGTCCAGGTAGCGCAGCGGCGAGATACCCGTGCCGCGCGACTTCGACATCTTTTCGTTGTTGACCGTCAGGAAGCCATGCACATTGACTTTCAGTTTGTCGATCACCGGGTGGCCGGCAAATTTCAGCATGGCGGGCCAGAACAGCAAATGGAAGGAAACGATGTCCTTGCCGATGAAGTGGATCTGTTCCGTGGCCGGGTCGTTCAAGAGGGCGTCAAAATCGAGGCCTTTCTTGTCGCAATAGTTTTTCAGGCTGGCCAGGTAGCCGACGGGCGCGTCCATCCACACATAGAAGAACTTGCCCGGCGCATCGGGAATCGGGATGCCGAAGTAAGGCGCATCGCGCGAGATATCCCAGTCGGCCAGCTTTTCGCCCGCTTCGCCCAGCCATTCGCTGACCTTGTTGACCATTTCAGGCTGCAAGCGGCCTGGCGTGTTGAGCCAATCCTTGAGGAATTCGAAGCAGCGCGGGTCGGACAGCTTGAAGAAATACTGTTCCGACGGCTTCATCACGGGCGTCGCATTGGTAAACACGGAGAACGGATTGACCAGGTCGGTCGGCTGGTAGGCCGCGCCGCACACTTCGCAATTGTCGCCGTACTGGTTCTTGGCGCCGCATTTCGGGCATTCGCCCTTGATGTTGCGGTCCGCCAGGAACATGCCCTTGACCGGATCGAAGAAGCGGTCAACGGTTTTCGTGACGATCAGGCCCGTATCGCGCAGCTTGCGGTAGATCGATTGCGACAGGTCGACGTTTTCCGGCGAATCGGTCGAGTACCAGTTATCGAAGGCGATATGGAAACCATCGAGGTACTGGGCGCGGCCGGCGGCGATATTGGCGACGAATTGCTGCGGCGTGATGCCTTCCTTTTCGGCGGCGATCATGATGGGCGTGCCATGCGTATCGTCGGCGCCCACAAAGTGCACTTCACGGCCAGCTGCGCCATCGCGTTGCATTCGCTGGAACCGGACCCAGATATCAGCCTGGATGTATTCCATGATGTGGCCAATGTGAAAAGCGGCGTTTGCGTAAGGCAGGGCAGTGGTGACGAACAGCTTGCGAGTCATGATTGATGCACTTTTGGGATGGATAATAGGACATTTTAACAGCGGAAAGGCAATATGAGCAGATGCAGCGCCGGCAAGTGCTGCTTTTGCCGCCATCGCGCCCTGCAAATTTGCGCTAGACTGCGCGTATTGCACATATGTAGTACACACGGAGATTTACATGAGCATCACAGTAGAAGACGTCAAGGCCGCGCTGGCCCAGGTTATTGATCCAAATACACATAAAGATTTCGTTTCCAGTAAAACAGTCAAGAATCTGAAAGTCGATGGCGATGACATTTCCCTCGACATCGAGCTGGGCTATCCGGCGAAAAGCCAGATCGACCTGATCCGCAAGTCCGTGCTGGCCGCCCTGCGCGTGCTGCCGGGCGTGGGTAATGTCAGTGTGGGCGTGTCGTCAAAAATCATTTCGCACACGGTGCAGCGCGGCTTGAAGCCGATGAGCAACGTGAAAAATATCATTGCCGTCGCTTCCGGCAAGGGTGGTGTTGGCAAATCGACCACGGCCGTCAACCTGGCCCTGGCCCTGGCAGCCGAAGGCGCCACCGTCGGCATGCTGGACGCCGATATCTATGGCCCGTCGCAACCGATGATGCTGGGCATCAGCGGCCAGCCGAAGACCCTGGATGGCAAGAGCATGGAGCCGATGGAAAACCACGGTCTGCAAGTGTCGTCGATCGGCTTCATGATCGATCCGGACGAACCGATGGTGTGGCGCGGCCCGATGGTCACGCAAGCCTTGCAGCAATTGCTGGACCAGACCAACTGGCGCGACCTCGATTACCTGATCGTCGATATGCCGCCAGGCACGGGCGACATTCAGTTGACGCTGTCGCAGAAAGTGCCCGTCACGGGCGCCGTCATCGTCACGACGCCGCAGGACATCGCGCTGCTGGACGCGCGCAAGGGCTTGAAAATGTTCGAGAAGGTCGGCATTCCTATCCTCGGCGTGGTGGAAAACATGAGCACGCACATCTGCTCGAACTGCGGCCATGCGGAAGAAATTTTCGGCGCCGGCGGCGGCGCGAAGATGTGCGCGGACTTCGGCGTGGAATTCCTCGGCGCTTTGCCGCTGACCATGGCGATTCGCCAGCAGACGGATTCGGGCACGCCCACCGTCGTGGCCGAGCCGGAAGGCCCCGTCGCCGTGATCTACAAGCAGATCGCCCGCACCATCGCGATCAAGGTGGCGGAAAAGGCAAAGGATATGACGAGCAAGTTCCCTAGCATCGTCATCAAGAACGATTAAACGTCGGATGTGGCGCTCCCATGCGCCAGTGTCAGCAGGAATATGGTTTCATGCAGTCCGTGTTGTTATTAAACAAGAGGAGACATCATGCAATTGACCACCGTATTCCTGCGCCAAGCCGCAGCCGTAATCGCCGGCAGCCTGCTGGCCGCCAGCGCGTTTGCGCAATCCGTCTCGTTCGTCGAGCCCGTCGATGGCGCGACAGTGACGAGCCCGTTCAAGGTCAAGTTCGCCGTCAGCGGCATGGACGTCAAGCCGGCCGGCGACATGACGGCAAAGACGGGCCACCATCATTTGCTCATCAATATGGGGCCGATGAAGGCGGGCGAAATGATACCCATGGATGACAAGCATTTGCATTTCGGCAAAGGACAGACGGAAACGGACGTCACCTTGCCGCCGGGCCAGTACACCCTGACCATGCAGTTCGCCAACGGCGCGCACCAGTCGTATGGGCCGGAATTGAGCAAAAGCATCAAGGTGACGGTCAAGTAAGTCCGGCATTTTCATCTGTTTCGGCAAAGGCCGGGTTCCAGCGATGGCGCCCGGCCTTTTTTATGGTATTGCTTTTTGTCATCATTGCGTCATATAGTCGGCGTATGCTGCCCGGTGGCCTAACTTTTGATGAGCGGATATGACGAAACATTTCTCCCTTTCCCGGCAACTGGCGCAGGCGCTGCTGCTGGTGGCTGGCGTGGCGGCGTGCCAGGCGCATGCGGCCAAGGCGGTTCCCAATACCGCGGCGCAGCCGAAGCTGGTGGTGGTGCTGGTGGTGGACGGCTTGCCGCAAGAGCAGGTGACGCGCTACCGCGACCAGTTCGGCCAGGGCGGTTTCCGCCGTCTGCTGGAGCAGGGCGCGTGGTTCAGCGATGCGCACCAGGCGCATGGCATCACGGTCACCGCCATCGGCCACTCGGCCGTGCTGTCGGGTGCCTATCCGTACCAGCATGGCGTGATCGGCAATAACTGGATCGATCCCGTCACGAAAAAATCCGTGTATTGCACCGAAGATGGCAATTTCCATTACATCGGCGAAGACACGCAGCCCGACGACGGCACGGCGCCGACGAAACTGCGCGTGAGCACCCTGGGCGATGAGCTGCGCTATTCCACGGGCGACCAGGCCAAGGTCGTCACCGTGTCCGGCAAGGACCGGGGCGCCATCCTGCTGGCCGGGAAAACGGGCACGGCCTATATGTACATGGAAAAGACGGGCAATTTCGCCAGCAGCACCTATTACATGCAGCAGCATCCGCAATGGGTGCAGCGCTACCAGGCTGCCAAACCGCAGGACCGCTACTATGGCAAGAGCTGGACGCCGCTGCTGGCCGATTCGGCCTATGCGCGGGACGCCCGTGATGACCTTGTGGCGGCCAAGCCGGGCACGCGCAACACCTTCCCGTTCGCCTATTACAGCGACAGCGGCAAGCTCGATGGCGAGTACTACAGCCGCTTGAAGTCCGGCCCCTTCCTCGATGAACTGACCCTGGAATTCGCGCGTGCCGCCATCGATGGCGAGAACCTGGGCCGCAATCCGGCCGGCGTGCCCGATATCCTGGGCGTGAGCCTGTCCGCGCACGATTATGTGAATCACGCCTACGGCCCGGAAAGCAAGATGTCGCACGACCACCTGCAGCGCCTGGACCGCATGCTGGCCGGCTTCTTTGCCGACCTCGATAAAAAAGTCGGCATGGATAATGTGCTGGTGGTGCTGACGGCCGACCATGGCTTTGCCAACGTGCCGGAATTTGCCGAAACGCGCGGCTTCTCGGCCAAGCGCATCGATGGCGCCAAACTTGTCGATGGCTTGAACCTGCACCTGGCGACAAACCTGGGCATCGATAAGCTGGTGACGGCGTCGTCGTTGCCGAATATCTACCTCGATTACGCGCTGGCGGAAAAGAGCGGCGTCAATCGCGCCGCCCTGGAAGACGCGGCGGCCCGCTTCCTGCTGCAGCAGGACGGCCTGGCGCAAGTCTACACGCGCACGCAGATGGAAGCGGGAGCCGTCGCCACGCGCATGGACACCCTGATGCGCCGCGCCTGGAACCGCCAGTTGTCGGGAGACCTGATGGTCGTCACAAAGCCTGCCTGGTACTTCGGCAAGGGCAGCGGCGGCACCTCGCATGGCACGCCGTATACCTATGACACCAATGTGCCGCTGATGGTCTTCGGCCCGCGCTGGATCAAACCGGGCGCGTATGGCGAGTACGCGGAAGTGGTCGACATCGCGCCAACCCTGGCCCATCTGCTGCGCATACGCCAGCCATCGGCGTCGGAAGGGCGGGTGTTGACGGAAGCGGTGCGGTAGGTCGGATTAGCGGCGAAGCCGCGTAATCCGACAACATCGTTGGTCAAGCCGCTTACAGCAGCCAGTCGATCGGCAGCACCGACAGAATCGCCACCCCCATGCGCTTCCACACGCTGGTGCCCGGTTCCGTGTCGTAGCGCGTGGTGGCGCCGCTGGCGTCGCGCGCGAGCCAGTACAGCGCGCCATCGTCGCCAAGCAGCACCTGGTAGGCGCGCTGCGGGATCGTGGTGCGCATGGCTTGCCCCAGCTGGCTGGCCAGCGCGGGGCTGTCGATGACGAGGCCCATTTCCGTGTTCAATTCGATCGAGCGCGGATCGAAGTTGAACGAGCCGACAAAGATGCGCCGGTCGTCGACGGCAAAGGTCTTTGCATGCAGGCTCGATGCGGAGCTGCCGAAGCGGCCCGGCTGTTCGCGCGCATCGCCCCGTTCCCACGAACGGCGCGACTCGTACAGCAGCACGCCCGCTTCCAGCAGCGGCTTTCTCCACTTCGCATAGCCGGCATGCACGGCCGCCACGTCGGTCGCTTCCAGCGCATTCGTCAGGATGCGCACGCCCACGCCTTTTCTTGCCAGGTCGGCAAAGGCTTGCGTGCCCGATTTGCCGGGCACGAAATACGGCGACACCAGGTCCACTTCCTTTTCCGGCACACCCAGCAGGTTTTGCAGGTTGTCCGCCACGCCCGTGCCTGGCCGGGCCTTGTCCAGCACCTTGGCCGGGTCGTCGCTGACCATGCGCGTCTTGGCCCATTCGAAGGGCAGGGTGCGTTCCATCATCTGCTTGACGAAGGGCGAGGTGCGTAGCGCCTGCACGTATTCCTCGGCCGCCTTGGTATCGTCGATGCGGTCCGCTTCGGCGGCGATGGTGGCCGCGTCGCCCTCGACAGGGCTGGTCAGCAGCAGTCTGGCCGGGTAGGCAGAGGCGCTGTTCCAGTAGCGGTCGAAATCCTGCGACACGTCGTCGACGACGGGGCCGATGGCCAGCACGTCAAGGTCGGCAAACAGCACATCGCCGGCCGCGCCAAAATATTCATCGCCCACATTGCGTCCGCCGACGATGGTGGCCTGGTTATCGGCCGTGAACGATTTGTTGTGCATGCGCCGGTTGAGGCGGGAAAAATCCGCGGCAAAGGCCAGTGCGCGCGGCGCGCGGGGAATGAATGGGTTGAACAGGCGGATCTCCAGATTCTGCTGCTTGCCCAGCATGCTCAAGGTCTGGTCCAGGCCCGCCGTGTTGTTATCGTCGAGCAGCAGGCGCACGCGCACGCCCCGCTCCGCTGCCTGGCGCAGGGCGTCGAACAGCAGTGTGCCCGTGATGTCCTTGTGCCAGATGTAGTACTGCACGTCCAGGCTGCGCTGGGCGGCGGCGGCCAGCAGGGCGCGCGCGGCAAAGGCGTCGCGCCCATCGACCAGCGGATAAATGCCGGACACGCCCGGATGCTGCGCCGCCATGGGCGCAATGGCCGTGGCCAGCTGGGTATGTGCCGTATCGGTGATGACGCTGGAGGGAGTGCGGCTCTCCAGCGAAGGCAGTGAAGCGCAGCCGGCGAGGACGGCGGACAGCAGCAGGGGCAGCAGCAGCCGGGTGGCGCTGCGGAAGGGGAGTGCTTGGGCGGGCATGGCGGGCTTTCATCGAGTTGCCCCGATGTTAGCAGATGCGCATGCCCGCACGCGGCGCGGTTTTAGAGTTGTTCCAGCGCGATCAGTTCGGCCACCGTCTGGCGGCGGCGGATCAAGCGGGATTGTTCTCCGTCGACCAGGTATTCCGCCGCATGGGGGCGGCTGTTGTAGTTCGACGACATCGACGCGCCATACGCGCCCGCGCCCTCGAACACGACGTAGTCGCCTACCTGTGCTGCCGGCAGCTGCCGGGTTTCCACCACGCCGCCATCGCGCTGGGTAAACACGTCGCCCGATTCGCACAGGGGGCCGCCGACGACGGTGGCGTGTTGCGTGTCCAGCGCGCGGCCGTCATGCGCGATCACCGACATTTCATGGTAGCTGCCGTACATGGCCGGGCGCATCAGTTCATTGAAGCCCGTATCGAGCAAGGTGAAGTGGTTGCCGCCCATTTGCTTGGTGGCGCGTACTTCGGCCACCAGCAAGCCCGCGTCGGCCACGAGGAAGCGGCCCGGTTCGATTTCCAGGTGCACGCGATGGCCCAGGTGCGCCTCGATCTGCTTGCGCGCCGCATCCCACAGCTGGAAGTAGTGGTCCGTGTCGACGGGCTGCTCGCCTTCGCGGTAGGGCACGGACAGGCCGCCGCCCGTGGAAATGGCTTCGATATCGTGGCCCATGTTTTTGACCAGGTCGACCATGGTGCCGCAGACGGTTTCCAGGTGGCTGTAGTCGACGCCCGAGCCGATGTGCATGTGCAGGCCCACCAGGTGCAGGCCATGTGCGCGGATGACGGCCAGCGCCTCCGGCAGCTCTTCATGCCAGATGCCGTGCTTGCTGTTTTCGCCGCCCGTATTGGTCTTGTTGCTGTGGCCATGACCATAGCCTGGATTGATGCGCAGCCAGACGCGGTGGCCGGGCGACACGGGACCCAGCTGGCGCAGCATGTCGACGGAGCCGCAATTGACTTCGATCTTCGCCGCCGCCACGCGCGCCAGTGTGGCGCGGTCGAACAGGTCGCAGGTGAAGACCACGCCGGCGGCGCCGTTCGTTTGCGCCGGCGTAAAGCCTGCCTGCAGCGCGCGCTCGATCTCGCCCAGCGACACGGCGTCCACGTGCACGCCCGCTTCGCGCATCAAGGTCAGCAGATGGATGTTCGAGTTGGCCTTTTGCGCGAAGCGCACGGTGTCGAACTGCGCCAGCTGCGCCACGCGCGCGTGGATGGTGGCCGCGTCATACACCCACAGGGGGGTGCCGTGTTCCTGGGCGAGTTGGGCGAGGGTGGCGTCTGGCACTGGTTTCATGGTGTGGTCTTTGTCATATGATGGGTGGCGTCGGATTACGCGGGCTTTGCCCGCTAATCCGACCTACGATGCTGGCCATGATGCGGGTTTTCTTTGTAAACATAAAATATCTATTTAGGCCTACCTTATTCATTTATGATATGGCCATGACTATCTCCCTGCGCCATATCGAAGTCTTCCGCGCCGTCATGACGACGGGCAGCGTGACGGCCGCCGCCGCCATGCTGCATACGTCGCAGCCCACCGTCAGCCGCGAACTGGCGCGCCTCGAGCATTTGACGGGCTTGATCCTGTTCGAGCGCGAGCGGGGGCGGCTGCGTCCCACGGCCCAGGCGCTGCAGCTGTTCGAGGAAGTGCAGCGCGCATATTTCGGCCTCGAGCGCATCGTCAGCACGGCGGCGGCCCTGCGCCAGTTCGACCAGGGGCAGTTGTCGA
The DNA here is from genome assembly GCF_001758645.1 of Janthinobacterium sp. MP5059B. Lineage (NCBI taxonomy): Bacteria > Pseudomonadati > Pseudomonadota > Betaproteobacteria > Burkholderiales > Oxalobacteraceae > Janthinobacterium > Janthinobacterium sp. MP5059B. The sequence goes on from NZ_LRHX01000004.1 coordinate 292,183, forward strand.
TCGCCTGCCTGCCCGTGTTTTCCCAGTCGCTGCTGCCGCAGGCGTGCAAGCGCTTCGTCGCCGATTTTCCCAAGGTGAGCATCAGCATCACGCCGCAGGAGTCGCCGCTGCTGGAAGAGTGGTTGTCGGCGCAGCGGCACGATATCGGCCTGACGGAAGTGGGCAATGCGCCGCCGGGCACGGCGCTCGACACCCTGATGTCCGTCGATGAAGTGTGCGTGCTGCCGGACGGCCATGCGCTCGCCAGCAAGACCGTGCTGCAGCCGGCCGATTTTGCGGGCCAGCCTTTCATCAGCCTGGCCGCCGTCGACCCCTACCGCCAGCAGATCGACGCCATCTTCGCGCAGGCGGGCGTGGAGCGGCGCATGGCGCTCGACACGCACAGCGCCGCCTCCGTGTGCGCGATGGTGCGCGAAGGCGTGGGCCTGGCCATCGTCAATCCGCTCACGGCCCTCGACTATGCGGGGCAGGGCTTGCAGATCCGCCGCTTCGCCGTGTCCCTGCCGTTCACGGTGAATCTCGTGAAGCCTTTGCACCGGCCCCTGTCGCAACTTGTCGCCCTGTTCGAGCAGGCGCTGCATGCGCAGGCGGGTGAAGTGAAAAGGCGGCTGCTGCAGCTGTGACGGCGCTTGTGGAGCGGCGGCGGTCAACAGAGTAAAATGGCGTTTTACTTATTCAAGCCTGATTACTTCGATGACCACAACCGCTACTCCCGTCCGTACCCGTTTCGCTCCCAGCCCGACCGGCTATCTGCACCTGGGCGGCGCCCGCACCGCTTTGTACAGCTGGGCGTATGCCCGCCACTTCGGCGGCACCTTCGTGCTGCGCATTGAAGACACGGACGTGGAGCGTTCCACGCCGGAAGCCGTGCAAGCCATCATCGAAGGCATGAAGTGGCTGGGCCTGGACCACGACGAGGGCCCGTTCTACCAGATGCAGCGCATGGACCGCTACCGCGAGGTAGTGGCACAGATGCTGGCCGAAGGCACTGCATATCACTGCTACTCGTCGCCGGAAGAAGTCGAAGCGATGCGCGAGCGCATGCGCGCCGCTGGCGAAAAGCCGCGCTACGACGGCACCTGGCGCCCGGAACCGGGCAAGACCCTGCCGGCCATCCCTGCCGACCGCAAGCCCGTCGTGCGCTTCAAGAATCCGCTCGATGGCGACGTGACGTGGGATGACGTGGTCAAGGGCACGATCACGATTTCGAACCGCGAACTGGACGACCTGGTGATCGCCCGCCCGGACGGCACGCCGACGTACAACTTCTGCGTGGCCGTCGACGATTGGGACATGCAGATCACGCACGTGATCCGCGGCGACGACCATGTCAACAACACCCCGCGCCAGATCAACATCCTGCGCGCCATCGGCGCACCGCTGCCCCTGTACGGCCACCTGCCGATGATCCTCGGTGCGGACGGCGAAAAGCTGTCGAAGCGCCATGGCGCCGTCAGCGTGATGGATTATCCGGCGCAAGGCTTCCTGCCGGAAGCGATGCTGAACTACCTGGCGCGCCTGGGCTGGAGCCATGGCGACGATGAAGTGTTCTCGACCGAGCAGTTCTGCGAGTGGTTCAACCTGAACCATCTGTCGAAATCGGCGGCCCAGTTCAACAATGAAAAACTGGCCTGGCTGAACAACCACTATATCAAGCAGGCCGACAACACGCGTCTGGCCGACCTGGCGCGCCCGCAAATGGCCGCCGCCGGCGCCGTCTTCGAAGGCGCGCCGGACCTGGCGCAAGTGCTGGGCATGATGAAGGAGCGCGCCAACACGGTCAATGAACTGGCTGCCGCCTCGATGCTGTTCTTCCGCGAGCCACAGCCGGAAGCGGAACTGGTCGCGCAGCACATCACGGATGCCATCAAACCCGTGCTGGCGCAGTTTGCCGAGCGTATCGCCACGGTGGAGTGGAGCAAGGAAGCCGTCGCCGCCATGATCAAGGAAGTGCTGGCCGCCAACACCATCAAGATGCCGCTGCTGGCCATGCCTTTGCGTCTGATCCTGACGGGCCAGTTGCAGACCCCGGCCATCGACCAGGTAGTGGTGATGTTCGGCCGCGACACCGTGCTGGCGCGCCTGGCAAAGTGGTTGTAAGCATCGCGATTAAATCGTCGTAAAAGAGAGTGCGGAAACCGCCCCTATGAAAAGTTGCTCATAGACGAAAAAGGGTATTTGCAGAGTGAAACTTCTTTGCTATACTCTTGTTTCTGCACCAACGGGGGTATAGCTCAGCTGGGAGAGCGCTTGCATGGCATGCAAGAGGTCAGCGGTTCGATCCCGCTTACCTCCACCAACAGCGCAGAAACTGGTAGGTAAGGTAGTGAATAAATCAAAGTCGCCTCGAGCGGCTTTTTTTATTTCCGAAACATTTTCCGTCAACCTCCTTCAATAGCATATAAGTCACAAGATATTCAAAGTCGCCTCGGCGGCTTTTTTTGTGCCTATTGGTTGCATGGATATAACTGACAGTGATTTGCGGAGTGGTTACATTTGGCAGGCGGCTTGATTGCATCAAGCCTACTGATAAAAAATGGACCATCACATTGAGGAGACAGGATGCACCGCGTATTTGCCAGTTTTTTTCTTGCCGCCGTTATGCACGTTCCCGCGCATACGGAGGCGCCGCCTGCGGCGAAATTTGATCCCGGTGCGCTGAAGTTGCAAAAGGGCCCGTTCAATGACGTGCTGGTGCTCGGCTCGCCCCATTTGGCGCAATTGCCAAAATCGTTTGATCCGTCTCAATTGAGCTTGCTCAACGAGCGTCTGGCGGACTGGCGGCCGGATGCGATCGCGATCGAGGCGCTTTCCGGTTTGCAGTGTGCTTACCTGCGCGCCTATCCGCAGCGCTATGGCGATACGGTGAAGGTGTATTGCTATGACACTTCCGTCGCGCGGGCCGCCACGGGGCTCGATGTGGTCGCGGCCACGGCGCAGGCGGAGGGTTTGCTGGCCGCCTGGCCGGCGGCGCCGTCTGCCGCGCAGCGGCGTACATTGGCCTCCCTGTTCCTGGCCGGTGGCGAGCGCGCATCGGCGCTGGTGCAGTGGCTGCGTCTGCCTGTCGAGGAGCGGCGCGCCGGTGACGGCGTGAGCGAGCCCTTGGCCGCAAACCTCAATTCCCTGCTGATGCAGCGCAACGAGAGCTATCAGATCGCTGCCGTGCTGGCAGCGAAGAGCGGGCACGAGCGGGTGCATGGCATGGATGACCATACGTCCGATATGCCTGTTGACGATGAAAAGGCGTATGCCAAGGCGATCAGGGCGGCCTGGAATAACTCCTTTTCGGCCGAGCGCAAGCGCATCCATGCCGGGTTTGAGGAACAATTGACGACGCCTGCCGGTGTGCTGGCGATCTATCGTGCCTATAACGGACGCGCCGAGGCGGATCTGGCCTTCCGCGGCGATTTTGGCGCGGCGCTCGAAGAGCCTTCGCCGCAGCGTTATGGCCGCAACTACGTCGCCTCCTGGGAGGTGCGCAACTTGCGCATGGCGTCGAATATCCGCGAAATCATGGCGGCGCGCCCGGGCATGCGCGTGCTGGTCATCGTCGGCGCATCCCACAAGGGCTATCTGGAGGCGTATCTGAACCAGATGCATGATGTGCGTATCACCAGTACGGACGATATCTTGCGCTAAGGAGTGCTTTTGCCGCGCCGGGAGGTTGGCGCGGTTTTTCCTGCATGCCTGGCGCGCTGTTGCTTTGCATATCTTCCTGCCATCATCTTGTTTCCATAGGGAAGGGGGATGCAAAAAGGTGGAAAATAAGAAGGCCAGCAGTTGATTTCGTGAATCGCTTCGTGTTAAACTTCGCGCACGCTTTTTTGAGGGGCTAAGCAAAGCCTTCAACGAAGAGTCCGCTGAGAGTAAAGCCAGCACAGGTCCCCATCGTCTAGAGGCCTAGGACATCACCCTTTCACGGTGAGTACAGGGGTTCGAATCCCCTTGGGGACGCCA
>NZ_LRHX01000005.1:0-231974 GCF_001758645.1 Janthinobacterium sp. MP5059B
CGCCAGAGCGCGCTGTTGATGGTGCTTTCCTGATGCCAGTAGAAGACGTGTTCTCGATCTCGGGTCGCGGTACCGTTGTGACCGGTCGTATCGAGCGCGGCATTGTTAAAGTCGGCGAAGAGATCGAAATCGTCGGTATCACCGATACCGTCAAAACGACTTGCACCGGCGTGGAAATGTTCCGCAAACTGCTGGACCAAGGTCAAGCTGGCGACAACGTTGGTCTGCTGCTGCGCGGCACCAAGCGTGAAGACGTGCAACGTGGTCAAGTTCTGGCAAAACCAGGCTCGATCAAGCCGCATGCGCACTTCACCGGCGAGATCTATGTTCTGTCGAAAGACGAAGGCGGCCGTCATACGCCATTCTTCAACAACTATCGTCCACAGTTCTACTTCCGTACGACGGACGTAACCGGTTCGATCGAGTTGCCAGCAGACAAAGAAATGGTCATGCCAGGCGATAACGTGTCGATCACCGTCAAGCTGATCAACCCGATCGCGATGGAAGAAGGTCTGCGCTTCGCTATCCGTGAAGGCGGCCGTACCGTCGGCGCCGGCGTGGTTGCAAAAATCCTCGCATAAGGAAATGTTATGCTTCCACCCGGGGCGTCCTGGGTGGTAGAATAGCACTCCTCGAAAGTTTTACGTAGGGACGTAGCTCAATTGGCAGAGCGTCGGTCTCCAAAACCGAAGGTTGGGGGTTCGATGCCCTCCGTCCCTGCCACCGTCAAGGTGCAGGGCACCGAAAGTAGAAAAATGTCAAATCAATCCGTGCAAACCGTTAGCACGTCGAGTGACAAGATAAAAGTCGCGCTGGCAATAGTGGCTGCGATTGCAGGAGTAGTCGGGTTTTATTACCTGGCAGGCCAACCAGCTCTGGTGCGTGCAAGCGCGCTTGTGGCTGGTTTGGTTATTGCTGTTGCGCTCTTGTATGTCTCGACGACCGGCCGTGAATTTCTCAATTTCGCCAAAGAAGCTGTGCGCGAAACCAAGAAAGTCGTTTGGCCTACCCGCAAAGAAGCCACGCAGATTACTGCGATCGTGTTTGCCTTTGTGCTGGTCATGGCGATTTTCCTGTGGGGCACGGATAAATTGCTCGAGTTTTTGTTGTATGACGTAATTCTGGGTTGGAAAAAATAATGAGCGAAAATGTGCATGATGAAGCGGCGGACGAGTCCGTTCCGGGCGACGCTCCGGTAGCGGACACTGGTGCAGCGCTGAGCGTGCCAGTAAGCAGCAAGCGCTGGTATGTCGTGCATGCTTATTCCGGCATGGAAAAAAGCGTCATGCGCGCACTGACCGAGCGCATCGAGCGCGCGGGCATGCAAGACCAGTTCGGCCAGATCCTGGTGCCGATCGAAGAAGTCGTTGAAGTCAAGAATGGTGTGAAGTCCGTCACCGAACGTCGTTTCTATCCTGGCTATGTGCTGGTTGAAATGGAAATGACGGACGAGAGCTGGCACTTGGTCAAGAACACCAGCAAGGTTACCGGTTTCATTGGTGGCAAGTCGAACAAGCCGACGCCGATCTCCGCGCGCGAAATCGACGGCATCATGAAGCAGATGCAGGAAGGTGTTGAAAAGCCCCGTCCAAAAACCTTGTACGAAGTGGGCGAGCAAGTCCGCATCAAGGATGGTCCGTTCACCGATTTCAACGGCAATGTCGAAGAAGTCAATTACGAGAAATCCAAAGTGCGCGTCTCGGTCACCATTTTCGGCCGCGCTACCCCGGTAGAGCTCGAATTCGGCCAAGTCGAAAAAGTTTAAGCATTAGCAAGCGCCACCAGGAGCGTTGCGGCAGTCTCAGCAAAATCCGGTCAGAGGAGCCCCGCCAGGGTAGGATCGGCGGGGCGCTACTACTCAATCCAAGATAGGAGCCATCATGGCAAAGAAAATCATTGGTTTTATCAAGCTGCAAGTGCCAGCTGGTAAAGCAAACCCATCCCCACCAATCGGTCCAGCTCTGGGTCAACGTGGTCTGAACATCATGGAATTCTGCAAAGCGTTCAACGCGCAGACCCAAGGTATGGAACCAGGCATGCCGATCCCAGTCGTGATCACCGCGTTTGCGGACAAGTCCTTCACGTTCGTGATGAAGACGCCTCCAGCAACCTACCTGATCAAAAAAGCTGCTGCGATCACCAAAGGTTCGCCGAAGCCACATACCGACAAAGTCGGTACGCTGACCCGCGCACAAGCTGAAGAAATCGCTAAATTGAAAACCCCTGATCTGACCGCTGCCGACATGGATGCTGCTGTACGCACCATCGCTGGTTCCGCTCGTTCGATTGGTATCACGGTGGAAGGTGTTGTATAATGGCTAAGTTATCCAAACGTATCAAGGCTTTGAAAGCCAAAGTCGACCGTACCAAAGTGTACGCTTTCGACAACGCTGTCGCTCTGATCAAAGAGTGCGCAACGGCCAAGTTCAATGAATCGATCGACGTATCGGTACAACTGGGTGTTGATCCTAAGAAATCCGACCAAGTGGTGCGCGGCTCCGTCGTGCTGCCAGCTGGTACCGGCAAAACCGTACGCGTGGCTGTATTCGCGTCGGGCGAAAAAGCGGAAGCTGCCAAAGCAGCTGGCGCCGACATCGTTGGTATGGAAGACCTGGCTGAGCAGATCAAAGCCGGTGACATGCCTTTCGACATCGTGATCGCTTCGCCAGATACCATGCGTATCGTTGGTACCCTGGGTCAGATCCTGGGCCCACGCGGCATGATGCCTAACCCGAAAGTTGGCACTGTTACTCCTGACGTCGCTACCGCCGTGAAAAACGCGAAAGCCGGTCAAGTTCAGTACCGTACCGACAAATCCGGTATCATCCACGCTACCATCGGCCGTAAATCGTTCGCTGACGCAGATCTGAAGTCGAATCTGGTCGCACTGATCGACGCACTGAACAAAGCCAAGCCAGCATCGAGCAAAGGCGTGTACCTGCGCAAAGTTTCGCTGTCGTCGACCATGGGCGCTGGCGTCCGTGTTGACCAGGCTAGCCTGGCAGCTTAAGTAACAGAATCAAGTCCCACGCGCCTTCGGGCGCTGTGGGCGCATCTTTGGGCTGTCGGCCCGGTGTTCGCACCAGGCCGGCAGACAATCAAAGACCGTTGGGCCGACTGCGATCGCACATGCAGAAGGTTAATAGGCTTGCCGGCAACGGCAGGTGCCCAACGCAGATGGTGTACCCGAACAAGTTTTGTAGTCCTCATGCTGCGTGAATCCATCCGCTCAGTTTAGTACTTCTTGACTTCGGACGCCGTGTTCGAACCGATGCAAGGCGCTCAACCACTCGGTTGTGATTGCCGAACATCATTTAAGGAGGTTGACCGTGAGTCTCAATCTGAATGACAAAAAGGCCGTCGTCGCCGAAGTTTCCGCACAAGTAGCAAATGCGCAAACGATCGTCGTGGCCGAATATCGTGGCATCCAGGTTGGTCACTTGACGCAACTGCGTGCTAAAGCGCGTGCCCAAGGCGTGTACCTGCGTGTGTTGAAAAACACTCTGGCTCGTCGCTCCGTTGAAGGTACCGCATTCGCCAGCCTGGCAGATGCCATGACCGGCCCGTTGATCTACTCGATCTCGGCCGATGCCGTTGCAGCAGCTAAAGTCATCGCTGACTTCGCTAAAACCAACGACAAACTGGTCATCAAAGCAGGTAACTACGCAGGCAAGCCGCTGGATACAGCTGCTGTCACCGCGTTGGCGAGCATTCCTAGCCGTGAAGTCCTCATTTCGCAGTTGTTGGGCGTTATGCTGGCTCCGGTTTCGGGCTTTGCACGTGGTCTGGCTGCCCTGGCAGCGAAAAAAGGCGAAGGCGCCGAAGCTCCTGCAGAAGCAGCAGCAGAAGAAGCCCCAGCAGCCGCTTAATTGCGCGCGCTTTTTTCTCTCAGTACCAATCTGATGTAACTAACGTAATAAATTTAGGAGTTTCAAAATGGCAATTAGCAAAGACGATATCCTGGAAGCAGTTAGCGCCATGTCCGTAATGGACCTGAACGACCTGGTTAAAGCATTCGAAGAAAAATTCGGCGTGTCCGCAGCAGCAATGGCTTCGGCCGGTCCTGCAGCAGGCCCAGCAGCAGCTGCTGAAGAGCAAACCGAATTCAACGTCATCCTTGACACCTTCGGCGCAAACAAAGTTGGCGTTATTAAAGCAGTTCGCGAAATCACCGGCCTGGGCTTGAAAGAAGCTAAAGACCTGGTCGATGGCGCACCAAAAACTGTGAAAGAAGCAGTGTCGAAAGCTGACGCTGAAGCTGCACAGAAGAAACTGGTAGAAGCCGGCGCAACCGCTTCGATCAAGTAATATCTGTACCGGCGGCAGTTAGCGCCCGAGTCAAAGTCTGAGGTTTCCCCTCGCAAGGGGGGGAATCCGACTTTGGCTCCTTTGTCGTCTGCATCGTATTTGTCATGTAGTTGTAGCAGCAGTTTTTATTCGATTCAAGCCGGAAAGCAGAGCCTTGAGGTTTCGTCTGTGTCACACGCAGCGGTGCAAACGAACACTTGCAAAACCTGAATTTTCTATCCTTTCTGTCACTCACGGAGTGTCCATGCACTACTCATTTACTGAGAAGAAACGCATTCGCAAATCATTCGCGAAGCGCGCCAACGTTCACCACGTTCCGTTCCTGCTGGCGACCCAGCTCGAGTCTTATCATAGCTTCTTGCAAGAGGACATAGCACCGTCCGGCCGCAAGAATGATGGCCTGCAGTCGGCTTTCACTTCGATTTTCCCTATCGTGTCGCACAATGGTTTTGCGCGCCTCGAATTCTTGTCGTACGTTCTGGGCGATCCTGCCTTCGACGTCAAAGAATGTCAACAACGTGGCCTGACGTTCGCGTCGCCGCTGCGCGCGAAAGTGCGCCTGGTGATCCTGGACAAGGAATCGCCAACCAAGCCCGTCGTCAAAGAGATGAAGGAACAGGAAGTCTACATGGGCGAATTGCCGCTCATGACGACCACCGGTTCGTTCGTGATCAACGGCACGGAGCGGGTTATCGTTTCCCAGTTGCACCGTTCGCCTGGCGTGTTCTTCGAGCACGACCGCGGCAAGACCCACTCGTCCGGCAAACTGCTGTTCTCCGCGCGTATCATTCCTTACCGCGGTTCGTGGCTGGACTTCGAGTTCGACCCGAAAGACATCCTGTTCTTCCGCGTCGACCGCCGCCGCAAGATGCCAGTGACGATCCTGCTCAAAGCCATCGGCATGTCGCATGAGCAAATCCTGGCGAACTTCTTCGTCTTCGACAATTTCAACCTGCGCTCCGAAGGCGCGGAAATGGAATTCGTCTCCGAGCGTCTGCGCGGCGAAGTGGCGCGTTTCGACATCGTCGACAAGTCGGGCAAGACCCTGGTGCTGAAAGACAAGCGTATCAACGCGAAACACGTGCGTGATATCGAAGCTGCCGGCATCAAGCACATTTCCGTACCGGAAGACTACCTGCTGGGCCGCGTATTGGCGAAGAACATCGTCGATGGCGATACCGGTGAAGTCGTCGCTTCCGCGAACGATGAGCTGACCGAAGATCTGTTGGGCCGCCTGCGCGATGCCAACATTTCCGAAATCCAGACCTTGTACACGAACGACCTGGATCAGGGCGCCTACATCTCGCAAACCCTGCGTATCGACGACACCGCCGATCAGATGGCTGCGAAAGTGGCGATCTACCGCATGATGCGTCCAGGCGAACCGCCAACGGAAGATTCCGTTGAAGCGCTGTTCAATGGCCTGTTCTACAACTCGGACCGCTACGACCTGTCGGCCGTGGGCCGCATGAAGTTCAACCGCCGCATTGGCCGCGATGAACTGACCGGCGCCATGACGCTGTCGAACGAAGACGTGCTGGCCGTGATCAAGATCCTGGTGGAACTGCGCAATGGCCGCGGCGAAGTCGACGATATCGATCACCTGGGTAACCGTCGCGTACGTTGCGTGGGCGAACTGGCCGAGAATCAATTCCGCGCCGGCCTGGTGCGTGTTGAGCGCGCCGTCAAGGAACGCCTCGGCCAAGCCGAAGCGGACAACCTGATGCCGCACGACCTGATCAACTCGAAGCCGATTTCGGCCGCGATTCGCGAGTTCTTCGGTTCGTCCCAGCTGTCGCAGTTCATGGACCAAACCAATCCTCTGTCGGAAATTACCCACAAGCGCCGCGTATCGGCTCTGGGACCCGGCGGTCTGACACGCGAACGCGCCGGCTTTGAAGTGCGCGACGTGCATCCGACCCACTACGGCCGCGTCTGCCCAATCGAGACACCGGAAGGTCCGAACATTGGTCTGATCAACTCGCTGGCTCTGTATGCCCGCCTGAATGAATACGGCTTCCTGGAAACCCCGTACCGCAAGGTCGAAGGCTCCAAGATTACCGATCAGATCGACTACCTGTCCGCCATCGAAGAAGGCCGCTACATCATCGCTCAGGCGAATGCGACCATCAACGACGAAGGCATGCTGTCCGATGAACTGGTCTCGGCCCGTGAAGCCGGCGAAACCATCCTGGTCTCCCCGGAACGCATCCAGTACATGGACGTGGCGCCAGGCCAGATCGTTTCCGTCGCTGCCTCGCTGATTCCGTTCCTCGAACACGATGATGCAAACCGTGCATTGATGGGCGCCAACATGCAACGCCAGGCTGTGCCTTGCTTGCGTCCGGAAAAAGCGCTGGTCGGTACCGGTATCGAACGCACTGTTGCGGTCGACTCGGGCACCACCGTGCAAGCGCTGCGTGGCGGTATCGTCGATTACATCGATGCGGGCCGTGTCGTGATTCGCGTCAACGATGACGAAGCTACCGCTGGTGAAGTGGGCGTCGACATCTACAACCTGATCAAGTACACCCGTTCGAACCAGAACACCAACATCAACCAGCGTCCTATCGTGCAAGTGGGTGACCGTGTTGCCAAGCGCGACGTGATCGCCGACGGCGCATCGACCGACCTGGGTGAATTGGCTCTGGGCCAGAACATGACCGTGGCCTTCATGCCATGGAATGGTCTGAACTTCGAAGATTCGATCCTGATCTCGGAAAACGTCGTCAAGGATGACCGCTACACCTCGATTCACATCGAAGAGTTGTCGGTTGTTGCCCGTGACACGAAACTGGGCGCGGAAGAAATTACGCGCGACATCTCGAACCTGGCTGAAAATCAGCTGGCACGTTTGGATGAGTCCGGTATCGTCTACATCGGCGCTGAAGTACAAGCCGGCGATACCCTGGTTGGTAAAGTGACGCCAAAAGGCGAAACCCAGCTGACCCCGGAAGAAAAGCTGCTGCGCGCGATTTTCGGCGAAAAAGCATCGGACGTGAAAGATACGTCGCTGCGCGTGCCTTCGGGCATGATCGGTACCGTGATCGACGTGCAAGTCTTCACCCGTGAAGGCATCGTGCGCGACAAGCGTGCCCAGCAAATTATCGATGACGAACTGAAACGCTTCCGTCTGGATTTGAACGACCAGATGCGTATCGTTGAAGGCGATGCCTTCCAGCGTCTGGAAAAAATGCTGATCGGCAAAGTTGTCAACGGCGGCCCTAAAAAGCTGGCCAAAGGCGCCAAGATCACCAAGGATTACCTGGCCGATCTGGACAAATACCACTGGTTCGACATCCGCCCTGCGGACGACGATGCAGCGGTAGCGCTGGAAGCGATCAAGGAATCGATCAACGAGAAGCGTCACCAGTTCGATCTGGCCTTCGAAGAGAAGCGCAAGAAACTGACGCAAGGCGATGAGCTGCAACCAGGCGTGCAAAAAATGGTCAAGGTGTACCTGGCCGTGAAACGCCGCCTGCAGTCGGGCGACAAGATGGCAGGTCGCCACGGTAACAAGGGTGTGGTTTCCCGTATTGTTCCTGTGGAAGACATGCCATACATGGCCGACGGCACGCCAGCCGACGTTGTGCTGAACCCGCTGGGCGTTCCTTCGCGGATGAACGTTGGTCAGATTCTCGAGACTCACTTGGGCTGGGCTGCCAAGGGTCTGGGTATCCGCATCGGCGAAATGCTGAAGGCGCAAACCAAGGTCGAGCAAGTGCGCAAGTACCTGACGACGATCTACAACGACAACGGCCGTGCCGAAGAGCTGAACGACTTCGACGACGAAGAGATCATGAAGCTGGCGGAAAACCTGAAAAAAGGTGTTCCATTCGCCACGCCAGTGTTCGACGGCGCCAATGAAGAAGAGATCCGCCGCATGCTGGACCTGGCGTATCCGGACGACATCGCCAAGAACCTGGGCATGACCGCTTCGAAAAACCAAGTGACCATGTATGACGGTCGCACCGGTGAAGCGTTCGAGCGCAAGGTCACTGTCGGCGTCATGCACATGCTGAAACTGCATCACTTGGTGGATGACAAGATGCATGCGCGTTCGACCGGTCCTTACTCGCTGGTGACGCAACAGCCACTGGGCGGTAAAGCCCAGTTCGGTGGTCAGCGTTTCGGTGAGATGGAAGTCTGGGCACTGGAAGCGTATGGCGCGTCGTATGTCTTGCAAGAGATGTTGACCGTCAAGTCCGATGACGTGAATGGCCGTACCAAAGTGTACGAGAACCTCGTCAAGGGCGACCACGTGATCGACGCCGGCATGCCGGAATCGTTCAATGTGCTGGTCAAGGAAATCCGTTCGCTGGGTATCGATATCGACCTCGAACGCAACTAAACGACAGGCTTATTGACCCAATAAGCGTCATTTGGTTTGGGAAACACAAAGCCCGGCTGGGAAACCACGCCGGGCAATGTAGTCTCAGGAATATAGAAATTTAATCACCTCTGGAGTGATACATGAAAGCACTGCTCGATCTATTCAAGCAAGTACAGACCAACGAGACCTTCGATGCAATCAAGATCGGTCTCGCTTCGCCTGAGAAAATCCGTTCGTGGTCCTACGGCGAAGTCAAGAAGCCGGAAACCATCAACTACCGTACCTTCAAGCCTGAGCGCGACGGCCTGTTCTGCGCCAAGATCTTTGGCCCGATCAAGGATTACGAATGCCTGTGCGGCAAGTACAAGCGCCTGAAACACCGCGGCGTGATCTGCGAAAAGTGCGGCGTCGAAGTCACGCTGGCCAAGGTGCGCCGCGAGCGCATGGGCCACATCGAGCTGGCCTCGCCGACCGCCCACATCTGGTTCCTGAAGTCGCTGCCGTCGCGTCTGGGCATGGTCCTGGACATGACCCTGCGGGACATTGAACGCGTGCTGTACTTTGAAGCATACGTCGTGACCGATCCAGGCATGACTCCGCTGAAAAAGTGCCAGATCATGTCGGAAGACGACTACGCCGCCAAGTACGAAGAGTACGGCGACGACTTCACCGCCTTCATGGGCGCCGAAGGTATCCGTGAACTGCTGCGCTCGATCGACATCCACCGCGATGCCGAAACCCTGCGCGTGGAACTGAAGGAATCGAAATCCGAAGCCAAGATCAAGAAATACGCGAAGCGCCTGAAAGTGCTGGAAGCGTTCCAACGTTCGGGCATCAAGCCTGACTGGATGATCATGGAAGTGCTGCCAGTGCTGCCGCCGGAACTGCGTCCGCTGGTACCGCTGGATGGTGGCCGTTTCGCGACCTCGGATCTGAACGATCTGTATCGCCGCGTCATCAACCGTAACAACCGTCTGAAACGCCTGATGGAGCTGCGCGCTCCAGAGATCATCACGCGCAACGAAAAGCGCATGCTGCAAGAAGCGGTCGATTCGCTGCTGGACAACGGCCGTCGCGGCAAAGCGATGACCGGCGCCAACAAGCGTCCGCTGAAATCGCTGGCAGAGATGATCAAGGGCAAGGGCGGCCGTTTCCGTCAAAACTTGCTGGGCAAACGCGTCGATTACTCCGGTCGTTCGGTCATCGTCGTGGGCCCGCAATTGAAACTGCATCAGTGCGGCTTGCCGAAACTGATGGCGCTGGAACTGTTCAAGCCATTCATTTTCAATAAACTGGAACTGATGGGTCTGGCGACCACGATCAAGGCCGCGAAAAAGCTGGTCGAGATCCAAGAGCCGGTCGTGTGGGACATCCTGGAAGACGTGATCCGTGAACATCCGATCATGTTGAACCGCGCACCTACGCTGCACCGTCTGGGTATCCAGGCATTCGAGCCAGTCCTGATTGAAGGCAAGGCCATCCAGTTGCACCCGCTCGTCTGCGCCGCATTCAACGCCGACTTTGACGGTGACCAAATGGCGGTCCACGTTCCTCTGTCGATCGAAGCGCAGATGGAAGCACGCACTTTGATGCTGGCATCGAACAACATCCTGTTCCCATCGAACGGCGAACCGTCGATCGTTCCTTCCCAGGATATCGTGCTGGGTCTGTACTACGCGACCCGCGAAGCGATCAATGCGAAGAACGAAGGGATGATGTTCCCTGACGTGTCGGAAGTGATCCGCGCCTACGACAACAAGGAAGTCGAACTGACGACCCGCGTGACCGTGCGTATTACCGAATACCCGAAAAACGCCGAAACGGGCGAATTCGAGAAAACGGTTACCCGCTACGAAACGACGATCGGCCGTGCGATCCTGTCGGAAATTCTGCCTAAAGGCTTGCCGTTCTCCGTCCTGAACCGCGCGCTGAAAAAGAAAGAAATTTCCAAGCTGATCAACACGTCGTTCCGCAAGTGCGGCCTGCGCGCCACCGTGGTGTTCGCAGACAAACTGATGCAATCGGGTTTCCGCCTGGCGACACGCGCCGGTATCTCGATCTGCGTCGACGACATGCTGGTACCGCCTCAAAAAGTCACGCTGATCGCGACGGCCGAGTCGGAAGTCAAGCAGATCGAACAGCAATACGCCTCGGGTCTCGTGACCGCCGGCGAGCGTTACAACAAGGTAGTCGATATCTGGGGCAAAACCTCCGATGAAGTCGGCAAGGCCATGATGGACCAGCTCAAAGTCGAAGACGTGATCCGCCGCGACGGCACCAAGTCGACGCAAGAATCGTTCAACGCCATTTACATGATGGCCGACTCCGGCGCGCGCGGTTCCGCAGCCCAGATTCGCCAGTTGGCCGGTATGCGTGGTCTGATGGCCAAACCGGATGGCTCGATTATCGAAACGCCGATTACCGCGAACTTCCGCGAAGGTCTGAACGTTTTGCAGTACTTCATTTCGACCCACGGCGCTCGTAAAGGTCTGGCCGATACGGCGCTGAAAACGGCTAACTCCGGTTACCTGACGCGTCGTCTGGTTGACGTGACGCAAGACTTGGTGGTGATCGAGGACGATTGCGGCACCATGAACGGCGCTGTCATGAAGGCACTGGTCGAAGGTGGTGAAGTCATCGAACCGTTGCGTGACCGTATCCTCGGCCGCGTGGTGGTGCATGACGTCGTCAATCCTGAAACCCAGGAAACGCTGTACGAAGCCGGCACGCTGATGGACGAAGACATGGTCGAAGAGATCGAACGTCTGTCCATCGATGAAGTCAAGGTCCGCACGCCACTGACTTGCGACACGCGCTTCGGCCTGTGCGCCAAGTGCTATGGCCGCGACCTGGGCCGCGGCATGCTGGTCAACGCCGGCGAAGCCGTCGGTGTGGTGGCAGCGCAGTCGATTGGTGAGCCTGGTACCCAGCTGACCATGCGTACGTTCCACATTGGTGGTGCGGCATCGCGTGCAGCAGTGGCATCGTCGGTGGAAGCCAAGTCGAACGGTACCATCCGCTTCACGGCAACCATGCGTTACGTGACGAACGGCAAGGGCGCGCAAATCGTCATTTCCCGTTCCGGCGAAGTGCTGATTACCGACGACCATGGCCGTGAGCGTGAGCGTCATAAAGTACCGTACGGTGCGACCCTGATCGTCAAGGACGGCATGGTCATCAAGGCCGGTACGGCCCTGGCAACGTGGGATCCGCTGACCCGTCCGATCATTACCGAATACGCCGGTCAAGTGCGTTTCGAGAACGTCGAAGAAGGCGTCACCGTAGCCCGTCAGGTCGACGAAGTGACCGGTCTGTCCACCCTGGTGGCGATCGATGCGAAACGTCGCGGTTCGTTGACGAAAACGTTGCGTCCGCAAGTCAAGCTGATCAACGACGCGAACGAAGAAGTCAAGATCGCGGGCACCGAACACTCGGTGGCGATCGGCTTCCAGGTCGGCGCGCTGATCATGGTCAAGGACGGTCAACAGGTATCGGTTGGTGAAGTGCTGGCACGTATTCCTACCGAATCGCAAAAAACGCGCGATATTACCGGTGGTCTGCCACGCGTTGCGGAACTGTTCGAGGCGCGCTCGCCGAAAGATGCCGGTATGCTGGCGGAAGTCACGGGTACGGTTGCGTTCGGTAAAGAAACCAAGGGCAAGCAGCGTCTGGAAATCACGGACATGGACGGCAACAAGCATGAGTTCTTGATCACCAAGGACAAACAAGTGCTGGTGCATGACGGCCAAGTCGTGAACAAGGGCGAGATGATCGTGGACGGCCCGGCCGATCCGCAAGACATCCTGCGCCTGCTGGGTATCGAAGCGCTGGCACGTTACATCGTTGACGAAGTGCAAGACGTGTACCGTCTGCAAGGCGTGAAGATCAATGACAAGCACATCGAAGTGATCGTGCGTCAGATGCTGCGCCGTGTTCAGATCGTCAATGCCGGCGACACCAACTACATCGTTGGCGAGCAGGTTGAGCGTTCGGAACTGCTGGACGAGAACGATCGCATGGCCGTTGAGAACAAGATTCCAGCGACCTACGAAAACGTCTTGTTGGGTATTACCAAGGCATCGCTGTCGACCGATTCGTTCATCTCGGCCGCATCGTTCCAGGAAACCACCCGCGTGCTGACCGAAGCGGCGATCATGGGCAAGCGCGATGGTCTGCGCGGCCTGAAAGAGAACGTCATCGTCGGCCGCCTGATTCCTGGCGGTACGGGCCTGGCCTTCCACCGCGCACGCAAAGAGAAAGAAGCGTGGGAAGTGGAAGAGCGTCAAGCACTGCTGCTGGCCGAGAAAGCCTCGATGGCTGGCGAAGCTGCCGAAGCGCTGCAGGACATCGAAACCCAGCAACACCACGGCGACGAAGCGTAATCTACGCGGCTAGCTGACAAGAACGGCACCTTCGGGTGCCGTTTTTTTATGCGCGCTGCCGTAATTTGCACCGGTAAATTGCACCGAATACGCAAAGAGCTAGCAGCGTGGGAAAGTGAAGAGCGTCAGTTGCCACGCTGCTAAAGGGGAATCGGCTACCTCGGCAATTAATAATCACGGTACCTGGGAGAAATTCCTGGTGCCGTTTTTTTTTTGCCCGTATTTCCTTCATGCGCCGATTTGTCCGGTATCGGGCATTCAATGAAAAGCTGGCCAATTTGAATCATGCAAGTGTTAATCAATTGAATGGAACGGGTTTCCTGTTTTATTAAGGCGGGCTATTGAATGGCATTATTGAAGAACGGAGCATTCAATAATCTGTTGACGGACATGGCAAATACAGGCATTGATCCTGACGGTTTATCGGGTGGCATTGCCCGGCGTTTTATCGATTTGCCGCGGTTGCCGCTGCGTGGCGAGGCGAGGCGCGGAAAGTTGCGGTTGGAAGCCGTCATAGTAGTGAGCGCTCATAAGCTTGCCTGGTGCCGCCCGCTTTTCTGCCGAGGCGGGGCCGTCGCAAGCTGGCGCCGTGGCGCGGCGCGTGCCGGCGCGGCCGGCCGGAGACGGCGTGGCGGCGCACTGTTGCGCCACCGCCTGCGATTAGCCCTGCCGCGCCAGTTTCCAGTTTATTCATGCTAAGATTTGGCACATGATTGCCCAAGCCCTGTTTACTCCCGCCCAGCAGAAATTGCTGGGACTGCTCTTTGTCCGCGTGAATGAAGGATTTCACTTGAACGAGATCATGCGCTTGACGGGATTGGGCAGTGCGTCGGCGCAGCGGGAACTGCGCCGGCTGCATGAGTCCGGGCTGATCACGTCGGAGCGGATCGGTAACGTGCGGCGCTTCTGGCCCAACAAGGAAAGCCTCGTGTATCCGGAGTTGAGCGGACTGGTGCAGAAAACCTTCGGCATCGTCGGCGTGCTCAGTATGACGCTGGCGCCCTTGCGTGCCCAGTTGCACCTGGCCTTCGTGTCTGGCGCCACGGCGAAGGGACAGGACATGCCTGGCAGCGCCATCGATTTTCTGCTGGTGGGCGAAGAAGCCAATTATGGCGATCTGTTGACGGGATTGGCCCCGGCCGAGCGAACCTTAAGGCGTAAAATCAATCCCAACTTATATACGCTGGCCGATTATCGCCGACGCCTGCGTGAAGGCCAGCCATTTCTGCTGCAGGTATTACAGCAGCCGAAGTTGTTTGTCATCGGCGATGAATCGCTATTGCAAGCGCTGGCTTTGCCAGATTCCTCAATGCAGACGAATGACATGCCATCTGTATTTTAAAGACCGGGCCTGGCATTCAATTTTTAATGCATGACATTGTTGGCCAGGAAAATATCTGAGGCGGATTGATCGTATGATGAATAAACTACAGGCTTTCGGTTTAATTGTTTCCCAGGCGGTGCGCGGTGAATTAACATTTCCCACAAGTGTTAATTCCGCACTGCAATTGCAATTGGCCCTGGCTGAACCGGATTGCCATATCGACCATGCCATCAAACTGGTACTGGCCGAGCCCTTGCTGGCGGCGCGCACGGTCGCGCTGGCCAACTCGGCCGTGTACAGCCGCGGCGATGCGGCGCCCGTGACCAGCGTGCGCGCCGCCGTCATGCGCATGGGCTACCGCAATCTGTACGCGCTGGTGGCGGCCATGGTGGTGCGCCAGTTCGGCAGCAAGATCATTGACCCCATCCTGCGCCAAAAGGCGACACAGCTGTGGGAGCACACGGCCCACGTGGCGGCGCTGGCGCACGTGCTGGCCCGCCGCGTGACGCACGTCGATGCCGACACGGCGCTGTTCGCCGGCATCGTGCATGAGGTGGGCGGTTTTTACCTGCTGTCGCGTGCCGATGAATTCCCCGGGCTGCTCGATGATGATGCGGATCACTGGATGGAGTCCGCCGAAGAGATCATTTCCCGCGAAGTCATGAAGAAGCTGCTGATCCCGGCGGCCGTGAGCGAGGCCATCGAAGGCTTGCGCGATGGCTTGCTATCGATCCCGCCCGATTCCCTGCTCGATACCTTGTTGTTGGCCAAGCAACTGTCGCCCGTGCCGTCGCCCTTGCAGGTGACGTACGTGGAAATGCTCACCCCATCCGATTCCGTCATCGATTTCATTATCGACAACGAGACCCTGCAAAGCATCCTGGCCGAATCGGCCGAGGAAGTGCGCTCGATGAGTGCAGCGTTGCTGGTGTAGTCTCAAACGCCCAGGCGAAAAAAAACGGCAGCGCCATCGAGGTGCTGCCGTTGTGCCTTCAGGCGCCGCGTCTTACTTCTGTTGCGCGATCCACCGGTCGACCTTGGCCTCCAGCAGTTTCAGGGGCAGGGTGCCGTCGCCGAGCACCACTTCGTGGAACTTCGGCAGGCTGAATTTGTCTCCCAGCGCTTGCTGCGCGCGCTGGCGCAGTTCGACGATCTTCAGCGAACCGATCTTGTAGCCCAGGGCTTGGCCTGGCCACGCCATGTAGCGCTCCGTCTCGCTTTTCGCCACGGCGTCATAGCCGAGGGTGTCGCGCATGTACTTGATCGTCTGTTCGCGCGTCCAGCCCTTGGTGTGCAAGCCCGTGTCCACCACCAGGCGCACGGCGCGCAGCATCTCGTCGTTCAAATGGCCGAAATACTGGGCCGGATCCTCGAACAGGCCCATTTCCTTGCCCAGGGTTTCCGCATAAAGGGCCCAGCCTTCCGTGAAGGCATTGTTGCCGCCAAAACGGCGGAAGTTCGGCAAGTCCATCTCTTGTACCAGCGCCAGGTGGAAATGGTGGCCAGGCTTGCCTTCGTGCAGGAACAAGGTGGTCATGCCCGTGTCGCCATACAGTTTCGGATCGGTGACGACGGACCAGAACACGCCGGGGCGCGAACCGTCGGCGGCCGGCGCCGTGTAGTGGTCGGCGGCCGTGTCGCGGCTCAGTTCGGGTTCCAGGCGCAAGTCCAGCGGCGCCTTCGGCACCAGGGTGAACAGGGCGGGCAATTTGCTGTCGAGCAGCACGTTCAGCTTGCGGTAGACGTCGAGCACTTCCTGTTCCGTCTTGAACGGGCGGTATTTTGCCTGTTCCGAGACCCACACGGGCAAGCCGGCAGCCGGTCCGTTGTAGCCCATCTTCGGGCCCACGATCGCATATTGTTCCTGGATGCGCGCCACTTCCTTCAAGCCGATGGCGTGGATCTGCTCCGGCTTCAAATCCGTGGTGGTGCTGCTGGCCAAGCGCGCCTGGTACCAGGCAGCGCCATCGGGCAGGGCGCTCCAGCCGCTGCTCGCGCGGCCGGCCGGCAGGTAATCGCGTTCCATGAAGGTGGCCAGGCGCTGCAGCGCGGGCATCAATTTGGCCCCGATGATGACGGTGTAGGTTTGCGTCAGGCGCGCCTTGTCCGCGTCGGAAAAGCTGGCCGGCAAGTTCTTGATCGGCGTGTAATAGACGCTGTCCTGCGGCGTGGCGCTGACGAGCTTTTTAAATTGCGGCAGGGCCGATTCCGTCAACGCCTTCGGCAGCACGATGCCCTTTTGCATGCCGACTTTCATGTTGGCGATGGCTTGGTCTATCCAGCCCGGCAACTGGCCAATACGGCTCAGGTAAGCGTCATACTCCTTGACCGTGGTCAAAGGCTGCGATGCCTCGCCGCCCGCATAGTTGGCCAGGGTGACGGGCATGCTGTCCATCTGGTTCAAGGGCAGCAGGTATTCGGGGAAGCGCTCGAAGCTCAGTGCCGTGGCCAGTTCATAGTCGAGAATATCGTAGTTGATCTGGTCCTGGTGCGACAGCTGTGCGCGGGCAATGCTGCGCAGGGTTTTCTGGTACTGGCGGTACAGCGCGAACTGTTTTGCGCGCGCGGCGGGCACGATGGCTGAACCGAGCTGGTCGTCAAAACGGTTGTCGCCGCTCTCGGTGGCATTGATCGGCTCGAAACGGGCCAGCGCATCGTAGTACTGATCGGCCACGACCTGCAATCGCTGCTTGGCTTGCGGCGCGCTGACGGCGACGGTTTTGGTAGCGGGCTGGGCCGCTTGCGCCATGGGCGCATGGGCGAGCAACAGGGAGATGGCCAGGGTGCCGAGGGTGCCGGCGGCAATACGATGCTTCATGCGCGATGTCCTTTGTAAGGAAGGAGAATGAACGGAGGCGTAGCGAGGTCGGGGTGGCCGGTCGCGATGGAACAGCCGGGGCGTAAGCATACGCGATTGCCCAGTGCGTTTGGACAAATTATTGGGGAGGAATGTTGCTATTTGTCCGCTGGCGCGACCACGGCTTTCATCGCCTGCCAGTGCTGGCTGTTCAAGGGGACGCAGGCGGGGCAGGGCGTGGCGGCGATCAGGCTGCGGATCTGCTGCGCGCGCGCCGCCGTCTGCGGGTGAGAGGAAATCCATCCCGGCACGCTGGCCTTGTCCTTGTCGTCGAGCTTCTGGAAAAAGCGCAGCATGCCGTCGGGACGGATCTGTGCGCGCTGCAAGGCAAGCAAACCCAGGCGGTCCGCCTCTTCTTCCATGTCGCGGCTGAAATACAGGGTGCCGGCCTGGTGCGCCAGCATGGCGGCCACGGCGCTGATGTCACCGATGGTCACGCCCACCAGGGCGCCCCAGCCCAGGCTGCTGATCATTTGCCGCAGCGAATGGCGTTGCTCCACATGCTGCACTTCATGCGCCAGCACGCCGGCCAGTTCGCCCGGGTCGGCTGCCTGGCGCAGCAAGCCCGTATGCACGACGATGATGCCGCCCGGCATGGCAAACGCGTTGACCGTGTCGTCCTGCTTGACCAGCCAGCGGTACTGGTAGCGCGAACCGGCCGTCAGCTTGCGGCCGATCTCCTGCACCGTCTGCTGCGCCACGCCGCTTTCGCTGATGCCGCCCTGCGCGCGCACTTGCGACAGGGCCAGTTCGCCCAGCTGCTTTTCCGTCGACAAGGGGATCCATCCCGCCAGCGCGCCGACGGCATGGCCGCCTTGCCACCACAGCAGGGCGGCGGCGGCGACGGCCGCGCCCGTCAAGCCGGCCAGCCAGCCCGATACTTGCCGCCGGTTGCGCTGGCGCTCGCCCCACAGGCGCTGCAGTTGCGGCTGCAGCGCGGCCGGCGCTTCTTTTAGCACGATGGCGATGTCGTCCGCTGTCAGCGGCTTGAGCGAGGCTTGCCGGCCTTGTCCGTCGAGCCAGTTCAGGAACAGTTCCGGTCCGTCGACACCGCCCACGCTGACGACCAGCTGCGTCACATCGACAGTGGAGCCGGGTGCATCGATGGCCAGCTGGCTGCCGAAGAAGTGCGCGCTGACGGCCGTGCCGGCGGAGCCGCCATCGGGGCCAGCCAGCAGTGCCTGGAATGGCGTCATGCCACCGCCTCGGCAAAGCGGCTTTCGTACAGGGCCGCCATCAGGTCGGACTGGCTGATGATGCCGGCCAGGCGCTCTTCATCGTCGAGGATGGGAATGTGATGGTAGCCGGCATCGGCCATCAGGGGCACGAGGTCGATGATGGGCGTGCCCAGGCGGGCCGTGTGCGGCGACGGCGTCATCAGCTGGCCCACCACTTCCGGTTTGTCGCTGTGGGACAAGCCGCTGCGCTGCAGCAGGCCGCGCAGGCGCTGGCGCATGCCCTGATAATCGTCGAGGCCGCCGTGGCGCAGGAAATCCGTCTGCGTGATGATGCCGATGACGCGGCGCGCCCGGTTCAGCACGGGCAGGGCGCCCACCTGATGCTCGCGCATGGTGCGCCAGGCAACATCGAGCGGCGTGCCGAATTCCACGCTGAGCACGTCTTTCGACATGATGTCGGCGCAGGTGACGACGCCGAAGCGGCGCTGGTAGGCGCGCATTTCCGTTTGCAGGAAGATGGCTTGCAAGTCGTCGCGGCTGATGTCGAGCACTTCGCTGTGCTGGCGCAGCACGGCATCGAGGTCGTCCGGCGAAAAGCCCAGGCGGTTGCTGGGCACCTCATCCTTGGTGTCGTGCGGATGCGGCGCCACCAGTTGCTGGATGTGCGGGTAGCGGCGCCCCGTCAGGTTGTTGTACAGCACGGCGCAAGCGACCAGCACGGCGGAATTGAACAGCACGGTGATGAAGACGAATTCAAAGCCGGCTGCATGCACGCTGGCGCCGCCAACTACCGTGGTCAGAGCGACCGCGCCGCCCGGCGGATGCAAACAGCGCAGGGCAAACATGGCGCCGATGGCCAGGCAGGCGGCCAGCGCCGCCACACCCACGCTGGGGCCCAGCCATTTCACGCAGGCCATGCCGACCAGGCCGGAGACGACATTGCCACCCACCACGGACCACGGTTGCGCCAGTGGGCTGGCCGGCAGGCAGAACAGCAGGACGGCCGAGGCGCCCATGGGTGCGATCAGGTAGACGCTGGCGCTGTCGGGGGCCAGCAGGAAATGGCAGATCAGGCCCGTCAGCAGCAAGCCGCAGATGGCGCCTGCGCAGGCTCGTAATTGTTCGCGGCGGCTGCCGTTGTTCGGTTGCGGCAGCCAGCGTGCCAGGAAAGAAGTCGTCATGGGGGAGGGCGCGTTCGGGCCGCGTTGCTCAGTGTGAGCCCCATATTATCCCATGCGTTCCATTTCGCTGCCTGCGGGCATTAATCCTCGGCGCAGACGGCCTGCAAGCCATGCTGCGCCAGCAAGTTCTTGGCGGCCTCGACGCTGGAAGGCTCCGGCTGGCTGCTGGCGCAGGCATAGATGTCATTGAGGACCGTCTCAGCATCCTTGTGCGTGACGGCGGCCATCAGCTCGGCCAGGTTACGGTCGGAAAAGTGGTCATACAGCAGGGCCAGCACGGCGAAATACGCCGTGTCTGGCATGCCGCCGGGATAGGCGCTGCGCAGCATGCGCGCGGCGCGGGACAAAGTCGGGGGCAGGGTATCTGGCGTGCTCAAGCGGCTTCTCCTTGGCGGTGCTTATATGTTTTCCGCATAAGCACAGTGCAATTAAATGGTGGATATTTCCTACAAGCAGGCATATTCTAGACAATCACGCCCGCTGGCAGCTGTTCAGCTGGCTTCACGATTTCTCTCAGGAGCCCCGCATGCGCGTTTCCCGTTTCGTTTCCCTTTTCCTTGCCAGCCTGCTGCTTGCCGGCACTGCCGTTGCCGCCGCCCCCACACCGGGCAACCCTGTCGCCACGCCGCATTTGCCGTACAACGCTGCGGCCGACGCCAAGGCCGACGTGGCGCGCGCGCTGGCCGAGGCCAAGACGGCGCACGTACCGGTTTTGCTGATCTTTGGCGCGAACTGGTGCGAGGATTGCCGCGCGCTCGACAGGGCCTTGAAGGAAGGCAAGAACGCCGAGTTGATGCAACAGCAGTTCAAGGTCGTCAAGGTCGACGTGGGTAACTTCGACCATAACCTCGATGTGGCGCAAGCCTATGGCAATCCGCTCAAGAAAGGCATCCCCGCTGCCGTGCTCGTATCGAGCGACAACAACCAGGTGCTGTACGCCACCAAGGGCGGCGAACTGGCAAATGCCCGCCGCATGAGCGAAAGCGGCATTTATGATTTCTTCAAGCAAGCGGCGAGCGTGAAGTCACCTGCCCTGTAATTTCCTTAAAACTCTTCCCACGCATCGCTGGCCGGCGCTGTCGGGCGCGCTGCGGGTGCCGCTGCCTTGGCCAGTGCCGGACGGACCGGCTTGGGCAGCGCCGGCTTGCCGGCCGGCTGCTGCGCGGCATGCCCGCTTTCTTCCAGCTTGAAGACGCTGACCACCTGCGCCAGCCTGCCCGCCTGATCCTGCAGGGATTGGGCCGCTGCCGCCGCTTCTTCCACCAGGGCCGCGTTTTGCTGGGTGGCGTCATCCATCTGCGTGACAGTGGCATTGACTTGCGCGATGCCCTGGCTTTGCTCCTGGCTGGCCGAGGCGATTTCGCCCATCAGGTCGGCGACTCTCTGGACGGAGACGACGATGTCCTGCATGGTGGCGCCGGCCGAGTCGACCAGCTTGCTGCCCGCTTCCACCTTGCTGCCCGAGTCGACGATCAAGTCCTTGATTTCCTTGGCCGCCTGGCTTGACCTCTGCGCCAGGTTGCGCACCTCGGTCGCCACCACGGCAAAGCCGCGGCCCTGTTCACCCGCGCGGGCCGCCTCGACCGCCGCATTCAGCGCCAGGATATTGGTTTGAAAGGCAATGCCGTCGATCACGCCGATAATGTCGGCGATCTTGCGCGAACTTTCCGTAATCGCGCCCATCGTCTGCACGACTTGTCCGACCACTTCGCCGCCCTTGACGGCGTGGCTCGACGCCGACACCACCAGCTGATTGGCCTGGCGCGCATTGTCAGCGTTCTGTTTCACCGTCGACGTCAGTTCTTCCATGGCTGCCGCTGTTTCTTCCAGGCTCGACGCCTGGGCTTCCGTGCGCGCTGACAGGTCCAGGTTGCCAGACGCAATCTGGCTCGATGCGCTGGCAATGGCCCCGGTACTGTCGCGAACTTCGCGTATCGTCACGTTCAGCGATGCGACGAAGCGGTTGAAGGCGGCGGCCAGCGCACCGACCTCGTCTTCCGATTCGACAGGCATGCGGCGGCTCAGGTCGCCATTCCCGCTGGCGATCTCGCTGAGCATGTCGGCCGCCCGCGCGACGGGGGCGGCGATGGCGCGGCTGATGACATAAATGATGAGCAGGGCGATGCCGCCACCGGCCAGGCCGGCGATCAGGGCGGCGATCAGGGCCGATCGCGTCACATTGCCCAGTACTTCCGCTTCCGGTACTTCAGCCATCACATACAGATTCAATTCCGGCACGAAGGAAGCGGCGACGAACTGGCGTCCCGCAGGCGCGTCATAGATGGCGTACGCGTATTTTTTGCCCGTCAACAGGCTCTGGCTCAGGGTATCGCTAAAGCCCGGCAAATCCTTGAGTAGATGCTTGCCGTCGGCCAAGGCCGTGTCGCGGTGCACCAGCAGCACGCCGTTGGCGCGCGCCAGGTAGACATGGCCCGTCTGGCCGATCTTGTAGCTGCGGATGGTGTCGACCAGCGCATTGATGGACAGGCCCAGTCCGGCCGCGATCTGCTTGCCGCCCGCCGTCTGGCCACGCGCATTCAGGTACAACATCAGGTCGCTGGAGTTTTCCGCCTTGTCGATGTCGAGCGTATAGGCCTTGTCGCCGGCCAGCAAGCCATAAAACCACTGGTCGGCCGCCTGGTTCTTGTCCAGGGTGCGCAGCAAGCCGTCCGTGGTGAAGTATTTGCCCGTGCTGGCGGAAGCCCAGTTGATCGAGGCCGCCTTGTTCTTTTCCTTGACCACGCTGGCGTAGCGCTGGAAGGTGGCGATGCCGCTGTCGGGCAAGCCAGCGTCTTCCCAGTCTTGCAGATAGACATCGTTGGCCATGGTCTGCACCACGGACAGCGGCTGGCTGATCTGGCGCAGCACGTCGTTGCGGATCTCGCCCACTTGCGCCGGCAATTCCTGGCTGACGACGCGCTCGCGCACGTAGTCGCTGCTCATGCGCACGCTGAGGAAGGACGAGATCGCCATGAAGAGCAGCAGGCACAAGCCCATGCTGAACAGGAGTTTTTTCTGGATGGAGAGGCGGCGGAGCAGAGACATGGAAGACCTTGGATGGTGGCCTGCACAAGGTGCAGAAAAGCGGGCAGACAAGCGGACAGTATACCGGCCGCGCTGCGCGTCCCGCCGCACCATTGCTGCTTTTCGTTCATTTATGTTGCATTGCAGCAACGTGATTTTCCACGTCCGGCCGGCGTGGATGGAAAACGCTTCAGGCAGGCAAGCCGTGGGCGATCAATTCCAGCGGCAATTCCGTGCTGCATTTGATCTGTTCCATGGAAAAGGCGGAGGACACGCCCGTCAGCTGTACGGCCTTGATGAGCTTTTTATAGAAGGTATCGTAGCCCTTGATGTCGGTGGTGACGACTTTCAGCAGGTAGTCGATGTCGCCGCTCATGCGGTGGAATTCCTGTACTTCCGGCAAGACGATGACGGCGGCGGCAAAGCGGCGCAGCCATTTCTCATCGTGCTGGCCCGTGCGCACGCTGACGAAGACGGTCACGGGCAAGCCCACTTTTTGCCGGTTGACGATGGCCACGCGGCTCTCGATATAACCCTCTTCCTCCAGGCGCTTGACCCGTTTCCAGCATGGCGTGCTGGACAGGCCGATCTTTTCGCTGAGGGCGGCGATCGACAGGGTGCCGTCCTGCTGCAGGGCGGCGAGGATGGCGCAGTCGAATTTGTCGAGCGAGGTGTTTGGTGAATTCATTTTGTTATTCCGGTTTTTATGGCATGAACATGCTGCATAGTACCGTAGTTGCAGTGTCTTTTGGCATATCTTCACGGGTGCAGGCCGGTAGACTATCCATATGTTTCAGCCGCTTGCTCTGCCCCTTTTTAGCTGCGCCCTTTTATAGAATACTCAGACTGCCATCATGAAAGAAATCTACCTCGACAGCAATGCCACCACCTGCGTGCTGCCCGCCGCCGTTGCCGCCGCCCGGCAAGCGATGGAGCAGGGCTATGGCAATCCCAGCAGCACCCATGCCACGGGATTGCAGGCCAAGGCCATGATGGATGGCGTGCGCCGGCGCGCCAGCGGCTTGCTGGGCGTGGGCGACGGCCGGTTGATGTTCAATAGCGGCGCCACCGAAGGTATCCAGACGGCCGTGCTGTCCGCCCTGTGCGCGCTGCGCGAACGGCGCGATGCGGGCAAGCGCATCGGCAGCCTGCTGCTGTATGGCGCGACCGAGCACAAGGCCGTGCCGGAAAGCCTGGCGCACTGGAACCGCTTATTGGGCCTGAACCTGGAAGTGCGCAAGCTGCCTGTCGATGCGCAAGGGCGCCACGATCTGCAGGCCCTGGGCGCGCTGATCGGCGACGCGGCCATGCTGTGCACGATGGCGGCGAATAATGAAACGGGCGTTGTCAGCGATTTGTCCGCCATCGCCCAGTTGCTGCAGGAACGGGGCGCCGACGCCTACTGGATGGTCGATTGCGTGCAGGCGCTGGGCAAGCTGAAATTGAACCTGGCCGCCACGCGCATCGATTACGCGCCGTTTTCCGGCCACAAGCTGTATGCGCCCAAGGGCATCGGCATGCTGTACGTGCGCGCCGGCGCGCCGTTTACGCCCCTGATGATGGGTGGCGGCCAGGAAGGTGGCCTGCGCTCGGGCACGGAAAACATGGCCGGCATCGCCGCGCTGGGCGCCGTGCTGGCCGCGCTCGACGATGGCAAGACCTTCCGCAGCCACGCCGACCTGGCCGCTTTCCGCGAGCAGCTGGTGGCCAGCCTGGAACGGGCTTTTCCCGGCATCGTTTTCAATATGCCGTTCGACTTGTCCTTGTCGACGACGCTCAATTTTTCCGTGCCGGGCCTGTCCTCAAAAGAGCTGCTGGACCTGTTCGACGCGGCGCGCGTGCGCGTCAGTTCGGGCAGCGCCTGTTCCGCCGCCAAGGCGCTCCCCAGCTATGTCCTCGAAGCGATGCATGTGCCGCAATGGCGCGCCAGCTCGGCCATCCGTCTGTCGTTCGGCCCCCTGATCGACGCGGCGACGATTGCCGCTGCCTGCGCGCGCATCGAGCGCTGTGGCGAGGCCCTGCGCAGCAGCTGTCTGCTGCCGTCGGCGCTGGCGCCATCGCCGCAGGACGGCGCGCAGGACGGCATAATCCAGCTGGGCGTGGATGGCCAGTGCACCTGGCTGATCAGCGACGCTGCCAGCGCCAGTTGTGTCGTCATCGATCCGGTCGCCGCGCTCGTGCCGCGCCTGGCCGCCTTCATCCGCTGCCAGCAGCTGGCCTTGCGCGCCATCGTGCACACGGCGCCGCCAGCCGACCATGGCGTGGCGCGCCTGGCATTGCTGCAGGAACTCGCCATCGAGCAGGTGGGCCGCATCGATATCGACGGTGAGCTGGCACTGGGCCAGCAGCGCCTGCGCCGCGTCGAGTGTGGTGAAAACCATGTGTACCTGCTCGATCAGCGCTTCGCCTTCATCGGCAACCTGGCGCCCGAGGCGCTGGCGCCCCTGCTGGATGCGGCGTTGCTGACGCAAGGCACCGTGCTGTGCGCGTCAGGCGACGACGGCAGCATTTGCGGCACCGTACGCAGCGTGCAGGAAGGCATCGTGCCTGCCGCCGAACTGCAGCTCGATGCAGCCGCCTTGCCCGCCTTCCTGCGCCAGCATCCCGACGCCATCCTTGTCGATGTGCGCGAAGCGTATGAACACGCGGCTTGCGCCGGCACGGTATTCGAGGGCTGCGCCGTGCGCAGTGTGCCGTTGAGCCGCCTGGCGGGCCAGGTAGCCGCGTGGCTGCAGCAGCCGCAGCGCCCGCTGGTCTTTTTCTGCCGCAGCGGCAACCGCAGCGCGCGCGCCGCCGCCTGTCTGCGCCGCCTCGGTCACGGCGCGGCATGGCAACTCAACGGCGGCATGGCGATGGCGGAGGCGACACGCCACCCGCTGGCCATCGCTGCCTGAGCGGCTTGAACTTTCTTCCGTGAAATATTGCGCCGTGCCATCATTGGCACGGTGCTGCTACTCATTTCCCTCTGTTCATTTCCTCCAGGAATTTTTCTCCCGTTTTACTCGCTGATTTCTTTGCCGGCACGCCCCTAAAGCGCCGGGTATGTACGCTAGCGCACGGTCTTGCGCACAGGGCGCCCCTACGATGAAGTTCAGAAAATCTCCCTATACCCTGAGATTCGTCGCAACGCTCCGGCGCTTCGCTTTCCGTCTTCGCCAGTGTCCGATCGTGTTCTTCAGACTGGGCCAGCGTGACGGCGGCCGCTGGCTGCCTGCGCGCACCTAGCGAGGCCAAGTTGAAAGAGTACACAGCAGTTGTCACGCAGCAGATCAAGGAACAGGTTTCCAAAGTCAGGGAAATCTTCCGCGACCATTCCCTCGCACCGGACACCTTCGACGCCGCGCGCGACGACGCCTTGCCCCTGCGTTCCGAATTATTCAGCGCCATCCAGATGGCCGCCCACGGCAAGCATGTGGCCGCCGGCCATGCGGTAGGTCGGCATCATGGCCGCGACCGCCTGCTGGCGCGCCTGGCCGACAATGCGGCCCTGATCACGGCTACCGTCAACGAGCTGACGGCCACGGTGAAAAGCGGGCGCCAGGTCACGCCCGCCTCGGAATGGCTGCTCGATAATTTTTACCTGATCGAAGAGCAGATCCGCACCACGCGGCGGCATTTGCCGAAGAACTACAGCAAGGAGCTGCCACGGCTGACCTCTGGCGTGGACGCGGGCTGTCCGCGCGTGTACAAGATCGCGCTGGAAATCATCTCGCATGGCGATGGCCGCGTCGACCTGGAAAACCTGTGCCACTTCGTCGAGGCTTACCAGGACGTGGCCACCTTGACCCTGGGCGAGCTGTGGGCCGTGCCCATCATGCTGCGCCTGGCCCTGATCGAAAACCTGCGCCGCGTCGCCGTACGCGTGGCCGATGACCGCATGCAGCGCGACCTGGCCAATACCTGGGCCGACCAGATGACGGAGATCGCCGAGCGCAATCCCAGCGGCTTGATACTGCTGGTGGCAGACATGGCACGTTCGAATCCGCCGATGACCAGCGCCTTCGTGGCCGAATTGTCGCGCCGCCTGCAGGGGCAGAGCTCCTCGCTGACCCTGGCGCTGTCGTGGCTGACGCACAAGCTGGCCGAGTCGGGCCTCACCATCGAGCAGCAGATCCAGTCCGAGATCGGGCAGCAGGCGGCCGACCAGGTGTCGATTGCCAACAGCATCGGCAGTCTGCGTTTTCTCGGCACCATGGATTGGCAGGAATTCGTCGAAACCATGAGCGTGGTCGAGCAGACCCTGCGCCTGGACCCGGCCGGCACGTATGGCTTGATGGATTTCGCCACGCGCGACAGCTACCGCCACGCCATCGAGCGCATCGCCAAGCGCAGCGCGCGCAGCGAAGTGGAGGTGGCCGAGATGGTGGTGCAACTGGCGCACACGCACGGCAACGGCAATGACGCGCGCCGCGGCCACATCGGCTTTTACCTGGTGGGGCGCGGCGTGCTGGTGCTGGAAAAGCAGGCCGGCGCCAGGCTGCCTTTCATCGAGGCGCTGCAGCATACGGCGCGCGCCGCGCCGCTGGCCGTCTACCTGGGCGCGATCTCGTTCCTGACCCTGGCGACGAGCGCCTTGCTGCTCGAGCGCGCCGTGCGCCATGGCGTGCAGGGCTGGCCCCTGGCGGCGCTGGGTGCGCTGGCGCTGCTGGGCAGCAGCCAGCTGGCCGTGGCCGTGGTGAACTGGCTGGCGACCCTGATGACGTCGCCGCACCCGCTGCCGCGCATGGATTACCAGGCCGGCATTCCATCGGATGCGCGCGGCATGGTCGTCGTGCCGACCCTGATCTACAGCGAGGACAACGTGGCGGCCCTGTGCGAGGCGCTGGAAGTGCGTTATCTCGCCAACCGCGATCCGAATTTGCGCTTTTGCCTGCTGACCGACTTCGTCGACGCGGAAGCGCAAACGATGCCGGGCGACGAAGCCTTGCTGCGCCAGGCGCAGGAGACCATCCGTGGCTTGAACGAGAAATACCGCGTGGAGGGCGTGGCGGCCAAGGAAAACGGCGACCCGGCCGACCCGGAACAGCTGGGCCAGGTGGGGCCGTTCCTGCTGCTGCACCGTCCGCGCCTGTGGAATTCGCAGCAGAATGCGTGGATGGGGCAGGAGCGCAAGCGCGGTAAATTGTCCGACCTGCACGCATTTTTGCGGGGCGGCGCGCGCGACAAATTCTCGCTGGTGGAAGGCGAGTTGCGCGGCCTGCGCACGATCAAATACGTGATCACGCTCGACACGGATACGCAGCTGCCGCGCGACGCGGCGCGCGAATTCATCGCCACCATGATGCACCCGCTGAACCGTCCCGTACTGGACGCGGCCGGCACGCGCGTGGTGGCCGGATACGGCATCTTGCAGCCGCGCGTGGCCGTGGCGCTGCCCAGCGCCAACGCCTCGCGCTACGAGCTGCTGTGCGGCGGCGAGCCGGGCATCGACCCCTACACGCGCACCGTCTCCGACCTGTACCAGGACGTGTTCTATGAAGGCTCCTTCATCGGCAAGGGCATCTATGACCTCGACATGTTCGAGCGCGTGCTGGGCCAGCGCCTGCCCGACAATAAAATTCTCAGCCACGATTTGCTGGAAGGCTGCTACCTGCGCGCCGGCTTGCTGAGCGACTCGCAGCTGTACGAGGAATACCCGGCCCGCTACGACGCCGACGTGAGCCGCCGCCAGCGCTGGATACGCGGCGACTGGCAGCTGATCGGCTGGCTGCTGGGCCGGGTGCCGGGCCGCGCCGGCAAGCGCGAACGCAATCCTTTGTCGATGCTGTCGCGCTGGAAGCTGTTCGACAACCTGCGCCGCAGCGTCGTGGCGCCGGCCACCACCTTGTCGCTGCTGCTGGCGTGGGGCTTCCTGCCGCAGGTGGCATTCTGGAGCGCGGCCGTGCTGGCCATCATCTTCCTGCCGCCCGTCTTTTCAGCCCTGTACGATTTGCTGCGCAAACCGCGCGACACCCTGTGGCGCCAGCACCTGGCCGCCTTCGAGCGGCGCTGCGGCGTGCAGTTTTCGCACGCCATGCTGACCCTCGTCTTCCTGCCGTATGAGGCGTGGATCAGCCTGGACGCCATCGTGCGCACCCTGTGGCGCCTGGGCGTGTCGCACAAGCACTTGCTCGACTGGCGCGCGTCGAACCTGCATGTATCGTCGGGTTCGCAGGCCGACAGCTGGCGCGCCATGTGGTGCTCGCCCGCGCTGGCGCTGGCCGCCTTCGGCGCCTTGCTCTACTGGCGCCCCGAGGCCTTGCCCGCCGCAGCCGTGGTGCTGCTGCTGTGGCTGGCCGCACCCGCCATCGCCTGGTGGATCAGCCGCCCCATCGAGCGTGCCGTGGCGCGCCTGTCGGCCGAGCAGGGTCGTTTCCTGCACGGCGTGGCGCGCAAGACCTGGGCCTATTTCGATACCTTCGTCGGTCCCGATGACCACTGGCTGCCGCCCGATAACATGCAGGAGCATCCGAACCTGGTGGTGGCGCACCGCACCTCGCCGACGAATATCGGCCTGGCGCTGCTGGCCAATTTGACGGCCTACGATTTCGGCTACCTCACCCTTGGCCAGTTGATCGAGCGCAGCCGCGCCACCCTGCACAGCATGGGTGAGCTGGAACGTTTCCAGGGCCACTTCTATAACTGGTACGACACGCAGACCCTGAAGGCGCTGCAGCCGATGTACATCTCGACGGTCGACAGCGGCAACCTGGCCGGCCATCTGCTGACCTTGCAGCCGGGACTGGTGGAACTGTATGACGCCCCGATCATCGGCGCGCAGGTGGTGCAGGGCATCCGCACGACGGCACAAGTGCTGCAGGAATTCATCGCCGCCGAAGGCGAGAGCAAGGCCATGCGCGAGAGCATGAGCCTGCTGCAGGCGCAGGCCGCGCCCGCCAGCCTGGCCGAATGGCATGCCTATCTCGCCGCCGCGAATGGCGCTGCCGAGGCGCTGCTGTCGCTGACCTTGCAAAGCGAGGATGGCGAGCTGTCCATGTGGAGCGGTGCGCTGGCGCGCCAGTGCCGCGCGGCGCTGGCCGAGTTGCTGCAGCTGGCGCCATGGGCGGCGCAGGCGGGCGTCGATCCTGCGTGGCTGCGCGTGCCGACCCTGCGCGAACTGGCCAACCTGGAAACGCCGGAAGGCACGCCTTCGGAGCTGGCCGCCTTGCTGGCGCAGGGCCGCGAACAGGCGGGCCGCCACATGCGCGATATCGCCCACGCGGCGGGCCAGGCGCGCGATTTCGCGCAGATCGAGTACGCGTTCCTGTACAACCCATCGACAAAACTGCTGGCCATCGGCTACAACGTCAGCGAGCGGCGCCTGGACCCCAGCTACTACGATTTATTGGCTTCCGAAGTGCGCCTGGCCAGCTTCATCGCCATCGCCCAGGGCCAGCTGCCGCAGGAGCACTGGTTCGCCCTGGGCCGCCAGCTGTGCATGGTGGCCGGCCAGCCCGTGCTGCTGTCGTGGAGCGGCTCGATGTTCGAGTACCTGATGCCGCTGCTGGTGATGCCGAACTACCCGAATACCCTGCTTGACCAGACCTACCACTCCGTCATCGAGGCGCAGATCGACTATGGCCGCCAGCGCGACGTGCCATGGGGGATTTCCGAATCCGGCTACAACACGGTCGACGCCAGTTTGAACTATCAATACCGCGCCTTTGGCGTGCCGGGGCTGGGTTTGAAACGGGGCCTGGCTGACGATCTGGTGGTGGCGCCATATGCCAGCATGATGGGCCTGATGGTCCAGCCGGAAGCGTCTTGCCAGAACCTGCAGCGCATGCAGGCGGCCGGCTACATGGGGCGTTACGGCTTCTTTGAAGCCATCGATTTCACGACGGCGCGCCTGCCGCGCGGGCAGGGCAGCGCCATCATCCGCTCCTTCATGGTGCACCACCAGGGCATGGGCTTCCTGGCCCTCAGCTACCTGCTGCACGATCGTCCGATGCAGCGCCGTTTCGAGTCCGATCCGCTGCTGCAATCGGCCTTGCTGGTGCTGCAGGAACGCACGCCGCAGGCCGGCGCGTTCTACTCGAACACGGCCGAACTGGCGGTGCTGCGCAGCGGCGCGCCCGAGCAAGCCATGCCGATGCGCATCCTCACGCAAGCCAACAGCGCCGTGCCGGAAACGCAGCTGCTGTCGAATGGCCGCTACCACGTCATGGTGAGCAATGCGGGCGGCAGCTACAGCCGCTGGAAAGACCTGTCCGTGACGCGCTGGCGCGAAGACAGCACGCGCGATAACTGGGGCAATTTCTGCTACCTGCGCGACCTCGACGACGGTGCCGTCTGGTCCACCATGTACCAGCCCACCTTGGCCGAACCGAAGAAATATGAAGTGATCTTTTCCGAGGGGCGGGCGGAGTTCCGCCGTGCCGACCATGGCCTCGACCTGTACACGGAAATCGTTGTCTCGCCCGAGGACGACATCGAAATCCGCCGCACGCGCATCAGCAATAATTCGAACCGCCAGCGGCGCATCGAGATCACCAGTTTTGCCGAAGTGGTGATGGCGCCGGCGGCGGCCGATGCGGCCCATCCCGCGTTCAGCAAGCTGTTCGTACAGACGGAAATCCTCGCGCATGAAAAAGCGATTTTATGTACGCGCCGGCCCCGCTCCAAGGAAGAGCAGATGCCGTGGCTGCTGCATGTGATGACGGTGCACGATATCGAGCGCTACGAAGTATCGTTCGAGACGGACCGCGCGCGCTTCATCGGCCGCGGCAATACGGTGCAACTGCCGCAGGCGCTGCAGGAAAGTGGTCCGCTCGGTGGCGGCCACGGCTCCGTGCTCGATCCCATCGTGGCCATCCGCTATGTCATCACGCTCGAACCCGACCAGGCCGTCACCGTCGACAGCGTCACCGGCATGGTGGAGCAACGCGACGCGGCACTGCACCTGATCGACAAATACCAGGACCGCCACCTGGCCGACCGCGTGTTCGAACTGGCCTGGACGCACAGCCAGGTGGTGCTGCGCCAGTTGAATGCCAGCGAAGCGGACGCGCAGCTGTATGCGCGCCTGGCCAATGCCGTGATCTATCCGAATGCGGCCCTGCGCGCCGAGGCCAGCATCCTGATCAAGAACCAGCGTGGCCAGTCCGGCCTGTGGGCGTATGCCATATCCGGCGACTTGCCCATCGTGCTGCTGCAGATACGCGACGCGGCCAATATCGAACTGGCGCGCCAGATGGTGCAGGCGCATGCCTACTGGCGCCTGAAAGGCCTGATCGTCGACCTGGTGATCTGGTATGAAGAGCAGTCGGGCTACCGCCAGCTGCTGCACGACCAGATCATGGGCTTGATCGCCTCGGGCATCGACGCGCAGGCGATCGACCGCCCGGGCGGCATCTTCGTGCGCCTGGCCGAGCAGATCGCCAACGAGGACCGCATCTTGCTGCAATCGGTGGCACGCGCCATCATCAGCGACCTGCGCGGCACGCTGGCCGAGCAGGTCAAGCGTCCGCCGAGCCCCGTGCTGCGCATGCCGCCGCTGCTGCAGGACCCGGCCCGCGAACATGGCGGCGTGCCGCACCGGGCGCAGGCGCGCGAGCTGATCCTGGAAAATGGCCTCGGCGGCTTCACGCCCGATGGCCGCGAATACGTGATTACCACGGGAGAGGGCAAGCAGACGCCGGCGCCGTGGTCGAACGTGCTGGCCAATGCGCAATTCGGCACGGTGGTGTCCGAAGCCGGCCAGGCGTATACGTGGAGCGAGAATGCGCATGAATTCCGCCTCACGCCATGGCAGAACGACCCCGTGTCCGACCTGTCCGGCGAAGCGTTCTATGTGCGCGATGAGCAAACGGGCCAGTTCTGGTCACCCTCGTCCCTCCCCGCGCGCGGCAGCGGCGACTACGTCACGCGCCACGGCTTCGGCTACAGCGTGTTTGAACACAGCGAGGGCGGTATCGCCACGGAACTGTGCACCTATGTGGCGCTCGATGCGGCCGTCAAATACTCCGTCATCAAGGTGCGCAACGACAGCGGCGTGCCGCGCCGCCTGTCCGTCACGGGCTATGTGGAATGGGTGATGGCCGACCTGCGCGCCAAGTCCGGCATGCATGTGGCCACGGAGGTCGACACGATCAGCGGCGCCCTGTTTGCGCGCAATAACTACAACACGGAGTTTTCGGGCCGGGTCGGCTTCTTCAATACGGATGCCAGCATCCGCTCCATCACTTGCGACCGCAATGAATTCATCGGCCGCAATGGCAGCCTGGCGCAGCCGGCCGCCTTGCGCCGCGTGCGCCTGTCCGGCAAGGCGGGCACGGGGCTGGATCCGTGCGCGGCCATCCAGGTCCCGTTTGAATTGCAGCCGGGGCAGGAACGTGAAATCGTCTTCCTGCTCGGCGTGGGCGGGCGCCGCAATGCGGACGCCAGCACGATGGTGCAGCGCCATGCGGGCAAGGATGCGGCCCGCAGTGCGCTCGACGCGGTGCGCGCGCACTGGGAAGGCACTCTGGGCGCCGTGCGCATCGAAACGCCCGATCCATCGCTGGACGTGATCGCCAATGGCTGGCTGATGTACCAGACCATCGCCTGCCGCCTGTGGGCGCGCAGCGGCTACTACCAGTCGGGCGGCGCCTACGGTTTCCGCGACCAGCTGCAAGATGCGATGGCCATGATCCACACGGCGCCGCAGCTGCTGCGCAATCACTTGCTGCTGTGTGCGGCGCACCAGTTTGTCGAAGGCGACGTGCAGCACTGGTGGCATCCGCCATCGGACCGTGGCGTGCGCACGCATTGCTCCGACGATTACCTGTGGCTGCCGCTGGCCGCCTGCCGCTATGTGATCGCCACGGGCGATGTCAACGTGCTGTCGGAAGTGGCGCCCTTCATCGAGGGCCGCGCCGTCAAGCCGGAAGAGGATTCGTATTACGACCTGCCCGTGCGTTCGGGCGAGTCGGCCGACCTGTACGAGCACTGCGTGCGCGCCATCCGCCATGGCTTGCGCCTGGGCGTGCACGGCTTGCCGTTGATCGGTTCCTGCGACTGGAACGACGGCATGGACAAGGTGGGCGAACATGGCAAGGGCGAGAGCGTGTGGCTGGCCTTCTTCCTGTACGAAGTGCTGCAGCGCTTTGCCGAGGTGGCCGTGCTGCGCGGTGATGCTGCGTTTGCCCAGTTCTGCCGCGACGAAGCCGTGAAACTGGCGGCCAGCGTCGAGGAACATGCGTGGGATGGCGAGTGGTACCGGCGCGCGTATTTCGACGACGGCACGCCATTGGGTTCGCACACGAACGAGGAGTGCCAGATCGATTCGATTTCGCAAAGCTGGGGCGTGCTGTCGGGCGCGGCCAACAAGGAGCGGGTTGCCGGCGCCATGCGCCAGGTCGATGCGCGCCTGGTGCGCCGTGATTCCGGCGTGATCCAGCTGCTCGATCCGCCGTTCGACAAAGCCGACCTCAATCCTGGCTATATCCGCGGCTATGTGCCTGGCGTGCGCGAGAACGGCGGCCAGTACACGCATGCGGCCATCTGGACGGCGATGGCGTTTGCGCGCCTGGGTGACGGCGAAAAGGCGTGGGAATTGCTGCGCATGATCAATCCCGTGCGCCATGGCATGGACGCACATGCGGTGGCGCGCTACAAGGTGGAACCGTATGTGGTGACGGCCGATGTGTATGCCGTCGCGCCGCACGTGGGACGCGGCGGCTGGAGCTGGTACACGGGATCGTCGGGCTGGCTGTACCGGCTGATCGTCGAATCCCTGCTGGGCTTGACGCGTGAAGCGAACGTGCTGCGCATGACGCCCACCATGCCGGCCGAATGGGACAGCTTCAAGCTGCATTACCGCTTCGGTGCCAGCAGTTATGCCATCACGGTGGAGCAGGCACAGGGGCGGCCTGCGGGATTGTCGCTCGATGGCGTCGCACAGGGCGGCAACAGCATTGCCTTGCGCGACGAGGGCCGCGAGTATGCGGTGCTACTGCTGCTCTAGTATTGTCCAGGTGTCGTGTTCTGGCCGGCGCCGGCCAGCCAGCAGGATCAAGCCGGCGCCGAACAGCAGCAGGTCGCGCGTGCGTACTTCGGGTGCGGACTGCGCTGCTGTCTGGCGGTGGTAGTTCAAGGGTATCGCCAGGGCGGCGATAGGCTGGCTGGCGCAAGCGGCCAGGCACAGCGCCGCCACTTTTCTGTTTAACTGCATACATTCCTCAAGAAGGCGCGCTGCCCGCTCGGGATGGGCGCGCCGGTACTCATGTCGCCGACATTGTAATTATGAGCATGAATATTGTAAATGAGAAATTATATCAGGCTGCCTCAGAACCCTAGTGCCGCGCCCGCGCCCAGCAGGGTGGCCACGCCCAGCACGGCAAAGACCAGCGCCGCGATGCCGTGCACGAGGCGCAGCGGGACGCGGTTGGCGATCCTGTCGCCCAGGTAGACGGCCGGCACGTTGGCCAGCATCATGCCGAAGGTGGTGCCCAGCACAACAGAGACAATGTCGTGATAGCGCGCCGCCAGCGCTACGGTCGCCACCTGCGTCTTGTCTCCCATTTCCGCCATGAAGAAGGCGATCAGAGTGGTCAGGAAGACGCCATACCTGGCCAGCTTCGTTTCGCCTTCATCGAGCTTGTCGGGGATCAGGGTCCAGGCGGCCATGGCGAGGAATGATACGCCCAGTACCCAGCGCAGCACATCGGGCCCCAGCATGCTGGTGATCCAGGTACCGACGGCGGCGGCAAACGCGTGATTGGCGATGGTGGCGACGAAGATCGCCAGCACGATGGGCAGGGGCTTGCGGAATTTGGCGGCCAGCAAAAAGGCCAGGAGTTGGGTTTTGTCGCCGATTTCAGCGAGACCGACGATGCCGGTGGAGATGAGGAATGCTTCCATGAGATTGCAAGAGTACGCGGGCCGGACGAATTAACCAATGATCCACGGGCGACTCCGGCCCATGCGGCCGCCCTGGATCAATGGTCTCGTCAAGTTCTGCAACCACCTGCACCATGGCCTGCGGGCCAATCATGTTGATACAGGTTCCCGCGGCAGGACCGCGGGACGACTACTCCCCAATGTTCGAGGCGCATCATACGCCAATGCCCGCGCCGGCGCCAGTACCGGCGGGGCACGGCACGGCCTGGTGTGTGGGACTTCGACAACAATGATCGATTTGCAAACAGACTCGACTTAGAATGCAGTGTGCCCACGACTCCCAGATGGAATGCGCCATGCCGGTCCTTGTCCGCTTGCTTGCCTTATGTTTGACCTTGTTTGCTCCCTTGTCCGGCCTGTGCGCCGCCGCGCCCTTCGACGACAAGTTCCGCCAGCTGGAAGAACTGCTGCCTACGCCGAATGCCTACCGCACGGCGTCCGGTGCGCCGGGTCACGCCTACTGGCAGCAGCGCGCTGATTACGTGATCCGCGCCACGCTCGATGAGGCACGGCGCGCCATCACGGCCAGCGAACAGATCACCTACCACAACCGCTCGCCCGACAGCCTTGCATACTTGTGGCTGCAGCTGGACCAGAATGGCTTGCGCCAGGATGCCGACCAGCGCCGCGTACTGAGCGCGCCCTCGCGCCAGG
Organism: Janthinobacterium sp. MP5059B; assembly: GCF_001758645.1. Taxonomy (NCBI): domain Bacteria; kingdom Pseudomonadati; phylum Pseudomonadota; class Betaproteobacteria; order Burkholderiales; family Oxalobacteraceae; genus Janthinobacterium; species Janthinobacterium sp. MP5059B. The sequence goes on from NZ_LRHX01000005.1 coordinate 36,103, forward strand.
CCTGGTTGAGCGGCAGCGAGGACGAAGCGCTGAAATTCGAGGACTTGCGCGCCATCCATGCGGGCCGCGAATTCGACGGCGGTTTCAAGCTCAGCGCCGTGAAAGCGGCCAACGGCAAGCCGCTGTCGCATGTGGTCAATCAGACCATGCTGCGCATCGATCTGCCGGTGGCGCTGGCGCCTGGCCAGAGCGTCACCTTCAACATCGACTGGTCGTATCAGATCAATGACCAGAAGGTGCTGGTCGAGCGCTCCGGCTATGAGTACTTTGAAGACGACAAGAACGCGATTTTCCAGATCGCGCAATGGTTCCCCCGTATGGCCGCGTATTACGACGCCGTCGGCTGGCAGCACAAGCAGTTCCTCGGCTCCGGCGAATTCACCTTGGAGTTTGGTGATTACGAGTTGTACCTGACGGTGCCGGGCGACCATGTGGTGGCCGCCACGGGCGAGCTGCAAAACCCTGCTAGCGTGTTGAGCGCGGCGCAGCGCGAACGCCTGGCGCGGGCAAAGAACAGCAATACGCCGCTGCTGGTGATCACGCCCGCCGAGGCGCTGGCGGCGGAAAAGAGTAAAGCGGTGGGGATGAAAACCTGGCACTTCAAGGCGGCCAATGTGCGCGACGTGGCGTGGGCCTCGAGCCGCAAGTTCATCTGGGATGCGCAGGGACTGGACAGCGGCGGCAAGCGCGTGATGGCCATGTCCTACTATCCTAACGAGGGCAATCCGCTGTGGCAGCAGTACAGCACGCGCGCCGTCGTGCACGCGATCGAGCAGTACAACAAGTACAGCTTCGACTATCCGTATCCGAACGCGATCTCCGTCAATGGCGCCGTCGGCGGCATGGAGTACCCGATGATTGCGTTCAATGGCGGACGCCCCGTGAAGGACAAGAAGACGGGAGAACTCACGTATTCGAAGACGGCCAAATATGACCTGATCGGCGTGATCATCCATGAAGTGGGCCACAATTATTTTCCCATGATCGTCAACTCGGACGAGCGCCAGTGGACGTGGATGGACGAGGGCCTCAATTCCTTCCTGCAGTACCTGGCCGAGCAGGCGTGGGAAGAGCATTTCCCCTCCTGGAATGGCGAGCCGCGCAAGATCGTCGACTACATGCGCAGCCAGAACCAGGTGCCCATCATGACCAATTCCGAGTCCTTGTTGCAGTTCACGGCGAATGCCTATGACAAGCCGGCCACGGCACTCAACATCCTGCGCGAGACCATCCTGGGGCGCGAACTGTTCGACTTCGCCTTCAAGCAGTATGCCTTGCGCTGGAAGTTCAAGCGCCCCACGCCCGCCGACTTTTTCCGCACCATGGAAGACGCTTCCGGCACGGACCTGGACTGGTTCTGGCGCGGCTGGTTCTATACCACGGACGCGGTCGACATCAGCATCGACGGCATCAGCGAATATGGCGTGAGCACGAAGAATCCGGAAGTCGAGAAAGCGTGGAAGAAGGCGCAGAAGGCCGCGCAGCCCATCTCGATCTCGGACCAGCGCAACAAGGCGCTGCCGAAGAAGGTCGATGTCGATCCCGCGCTGAAGGATTTCTATAACCGGCACGATGAATTCACGGTCACTAACAAGGACCGCAACAGCTATGCGGAAGAGCAGGAAGCGCTGGAGCCGTGGGAGAGACAGCTGCTGGAACAGCGCAACATGGGCAAGCATCTGTACCTGGTCGACTTTTCGAATCTCGGCGGCCTGGTGATGCCGCTGATACTGGAGATTGAACTGAAAAGCGGCAAGAAGATCATCGAGCGCGTGCCTGCCGAAGTGTGGCGCTATGCGCCGCACAAGATCAGCAAGGTCATCGTTACGGACGAGCCGATGGTGGGACTGGTGCAGGACCCGTACTGGGAGACGGCCGATATCGACACCAGCAACAATGCGTGGCCGAGAAAAATCACGCCATCGCGCCTCGAACTGTTCAAGCAGGACCGCGACAAGAACAACCTGATGAAGGATTTTAATGCGCCGCTGAAGGCATCCGAGGCCAAGCCGGAAGCCAAGGCCGAGACGAAATAGGGAAACGGCGCCGGCCAGTCCGGCGCTTTTTTCTGCCGGCCTGCGCCGGAAGTGCTATTCTGCGCGACGCCCCGGCGCACACGGACCGGGGCTTTCGCAAATCATTCAAAAGACGACCATGCAAACTTTGACCTTCCTGCGCGCGCTGGGCTGTGCGCTACTTTGCCAGGTAACCCTGGCCGCGCACGCCGACCCCCTCAGCTACGCGCGCTACGACCAGGTGCGCACGCGCGACCTGCAGCTGGACCTGAAAGCGGACTTCAAGCAAAAGACCCTGTCCGGCTATGCGGAGCTGTCCTTGAACTGGATCGATCCGGCGGCGCGTACCCTGGTACTCGATACGCGCGATTTGTCGATCGCGAAAGTGCAGGTACAGGACAAGCGCGGCGCATGGCAGATGGCGCCGTACCAGCTGGACAAGGCCGATCCGGAAAAAGGCCAGGCGCTGCGCATCACCACCACGGGCCAGCCGGGCAAGGTGCGCGTCTACTATCACACGGCGCCGAACGCCATCGCGCTGCAGTGGCTCACGCCGCAGCAGACCATGTCGGGCAAGCTGCCTTTCATGTTCAGCCAGTCGCAAAGCATCAACGCCCGCTCGTGGGTGCCGTCGCAGGATACGCCGGCCGTGCGCTTTACGTACAGCGCGCGCATCGAGGCGCCAGCGGGCATGCGCGTCGTGATGAGCGCCGAGAATGACGAAAAAGCGACGGGCAAGGGCGGCTGGAAATTCAGGATGCCGCAGCCGATTCCCTCGTACCTGCTGGCCATCGCCATCGGCGAACTGGAAGTGCGCAAGCTCGGTCCCCGCTCCGCCGTGTATGCCGAGCCGCCGCGCATCAAGGCGGCCGAATACGAGCTGGCCGACACGGAAAAGATGATCCAGGCAGCCGAAGCACTGTACGGTCCGTATGGCTGGGGGCGCTACGACATGATCGTGCTGCCGCCATCGTTCCCCTACGGCGGCATGGAAAACCCGCGCCTGACCTTCCTCACGCCGACCATGATCGCGGGCGACCGCAGCCTGGTCGACCTGATCGCGCATGAACTGGCCCACTCGTGGTCGGGCAACCTGGTTACCAATGCCTCGTGGAAGCACATGTGGCTCAACGAAGGTTTTACCACCTACGTCACCACGCGCATCGTCGAGCAGCTGTATGGCAGCGAAGTGGCGCAGATGGGCGTGCAGGTCGACCAGGAAGAACTGGCCGCTGCGATCCGCGAATTGCCGGCAGCAAAAACGGCATTGATCACGCGCGATGCGGATGCCAATCCCGCTGAAACATACACGGACGATGGCATCATCTACCCGAAAGGCGCCTGGTTCCTGGCCACCATGGAGCGCCGTGCCGGCCGCGCCGTATTCGACCCCTTCCTGCGCGGCTGGTTCGACCAGCACGCGTTCCAGAGCGTGACGACGGAGCAGTTCATCGCCTACCTGCGCAAGAACCTGCTGGCGCAGCATCCGGACGTGATGCCGGAAGCGGAACTCGATGAATGGCTGTATGGCACGGGCGTGCCGGCCAGCGCGCAGCGCGTCGTCTCGCCGCGCCTGGCACTGCTCGACCAGCACCGCGACGCCTGGCTGAAAGGCGAGCTGGCGACCAAGGACCTGGGCATGGACAAGTGGATCGCCATCGAATCGATGCACTTCCTGAACGATATCAACAACAAGGCCAGCGCAGCGCAATTGCGTGAGCTGGACCAGGCCTACGGCGTGGGTAAGAGCGGCAACAATGAAGTCGCTTACCGCTTTTATCTGGCCTCCGTGAACGCCGGCTACGATGTGCGCCAGCCCTTGCAGGCATTCCTGATGAGCGTGGGCCGCCAGAAGTTCGTCGTGCCCCTGTACAGCGCCTTGATGAAGACGCCGCAAGGCCATGCCTGGGCCAAGGACGTGTATGCGAAGGCGCGTGAACGCTACCACCCGGTGACGCAGGAGAGCGTCGATAAATTGATGGCCGCGCAAGCGCATTGAACCTTCTTTGGACATCCTGACCATGCATACCATGAACCGTCTTGCCGCCGCCATCGTGCTGGCGTTTTCCAGCATCACCGTGCCGGCGCTGGCTTTGGACGCCGCACCCGTTGTTGCCGCTGCGCCGGCGCCCGCGCCCGCCTTCGATCTTGACCGCGACGTTGCCACCGCCCTGAAAGTGTTCGATGTGCCCGGCATGGCGATCGCCATCGTCAAGGATGGCAAGGTCGTCACCGCCAAGGGCTTTGGCGTACGCAAGCTGGGCGAACCGGCCGCTGTTGATGCGCAGACCTTGTTCGAAGTGGCATCGAATTCGAAAGGCTTTACGGCCGCCGCGCTGGCCATGCTGGTCGACGATGGCAAGCTGGCCTGGGACGATCCCGTCACCAAGCACTTGCCCGGTTTCCAGATGCACGATTCCTACGTGACGGGTGCCATGACCATCCGCGACCTGCTCACGCACCGCAGTGGCCTGGGCCTGGGCGCGGGCGACTTGCTGTGGTGGCCGACCACCACGTTCAGCACCGACGAGATCATCGAGAAGCTGCGCTACATCCGTCCGGCCACGAGTTTTCGCAACAGCTATGCCTACGATAACCTGCTGTATATCGTGGCCGGCAAGATCATCGCCGACAAGGCGGGGAAAAGCTGGGGCGAGGCCATGCATGAACGCATCCTGGCGCCGCTGGGCATGACGGGCACCACCACCAGCCTGCTTGAAAACGCGGGCAAGTCCGACGTCGCCAGTGCGCACAGCAAGATCGACGGCAAGATCGCCGCCGTGAAGTCCATGCCCGTGCCGAATGCCGTGGGTGCCGTCGGCATCAACACGAATGCGGAAGATATCGCCAAGTGGATGATGGTGCTGCTCGACGGCGGCAAGATCGCCGGCGTGAAGGACAAGGATGGCAAGGAAGCGCGCCTGTTCAGTGAAAAGCAGGGCCGCGAGATGTGGACGGCGCAAACGCCGATCAAGATTTCCGAGCCGAAGCCGGCGCTGGCCGCAACGAAACCGAATTTCAGCGCGTATGGACTGGGCTTCCAGCTGCGCGACTACAAGGGCATGAAAGTGGCCATGCACGGCGGCGCGCTGCAAGGATTTTATTCGCGCGTGGTGATGGTGCCGGAAGCAAAGCTGGGCGTGGCCATTCTGACCAATGCGGAAAATGGCGGTTCCATGACGGCGCTGCAATGGCGCATCCTCGACCATTACCTGCAGGCGGCGCCGTCGGACTGGCTGGCGCTGGTGGCCAAGGTGGAGCAGGACCAGCATGCCGAGGAAGTGAAAAAGCAGGGCAAGGCGTCGAGCGCGCGCGCGGCCAGATCGCAGCCATCGCTGCCGCTGGCGGCGTATGACGGCGAGTATGAGGATGCCTGGTATGGCAAGGTCACTATCCGTCCGGAAGGCAAGAAGCACATCCTCAGCTTTACGCGCACGCCGGACCTGACGGGCGAGCTGGAACACTGGCAGCACGACACCTTCATCGTGCGCTGGAAGGAGCGCAATTTCAACGCCGATGCCTACGTGACGTTCTCGCTCAATCCCGATGGCAGCATCGACCGGGTAAAGATGGCGCCGGTGTCGGCCGAGACGGATTTCAGCTACGACTTCCAGGATCTGAGCTTGGTGCCGGTGAAGCCGAAGGAAGCAAAGAAATAAGGTATCGATACAAGAACCGCAGCCTGTGCTGCGGTTTTTTTTCGCCTGTTTCCATGCAAATGCACGGCAGGAGGGCGGCGGGCCAGTTTTTATTCCATGAAATGGGATGAAAAAGAAACGTTATCTTGTTTTCTTGTTTGCGTATTTATTAACTTTTCAAGGTGTTACTATTTCCGTGCGCCATGAAATTCGTCCCTCGACAGGCAGTTTCCGGCGGCTGGCGTCTTTGTCTTCCAGTGGTTTTATATAACAACTCAACTCTTTGGGAACGGGATAAAAATGATCAATGTGAAAAAAGCCGTATTTGTCTTTTGCGCCGCCGTCGGTTTTGCCGGCGCCATCAGTTCTTCCGCATATGCCCTGCCAACCCGTGAAACCTGCGAGGAAGCCTATACCGCGTGCGTGACGGATGGCGATGCCAGCTCCTGCTCCCTGGTCAAGCGCCTGTGTGGCGTGTACGGCATTTACCTGTAAGGCGCGCTGCGCGCACAGGACGATGGCGGCGCGCCGTTTCGGCCCGCCGCCATCGTCTTGTCAGTGACTCAGGGTTTGACGAATTTCAGGGTCATGCGGTCGCTCTCGCCGATGGCCGTGTATTTGTCCCGGTCCACATCCTTGTTGGCATAGGTCGGCGGCAGCGCCCACACGCCGCCCTGGTGGTCGGCATGGTCCTTCGGATTGGCGTTGATGTCTGACTTGGCCGCCAGTTTGAAACCTGCGCCTTCGGCCAGCTTGATCACATACGCTTCGTGCATGTAGCCGCTGCTCGCCGTGGCATCCTGCGCCTTGTTGGCCGGCAGGCGGTGCTCGACGACGCCGAACACGCCGCCCGGTTTCAGGCTGTCGTACACTTCCTTGAACAAGGTCTGCATGCCGGCTTCGCCGATGGGTATCCAGTTGTGGATATTGCGGAAGGTGAGCACCATGTCGGCCGTGCCCTTGGGCGCGATGCGGTAGGTGGTGGGGGGCGCGAAGGCGCCGATCTCCACCTTGCCGAAAGCCGCCGGGTTGGCGTCGAGCTTTTGCTGGAAGCGCGCCGCGCCGCGGCGGGCGCCTTCGCTGCTTGACTGCGGGTCGTTGCCGGCGGCGATCAGCTTGCCGTTGTCGCGCAGGTAGGGCGCCAGGATCTCCGTGTACCAGCCGCCGCCGGGCGCCAGTTCCACCACCGTCATGGTCGGCTTGATGCCGAAGAACGCCAGCGTTTCATACGGATGGCGGGCGCTGTCGCGCAGCGCGTTGGCCGGCGTGCGCGCACTGCCGGCGATGGCCGCCTTCAGGGCCGCGTCGCCCGCATCGGCGGCCAGTGCCGCACCGCTGCCGCCACAGGCCAGCATGACCGTCAAGGCCGCGGTCAGGGTTACTCGCTTCATCATCATATGCTCCATGCGTGATTGCATCGGTTGCTCAATTGGTGGCGATCGCCATCAACGCCGATCATCGGGCAAGCACGCTGGCCGGTCAAGCGGATTCCGTCCCCCATGCGGCTGCATACGCGGGCATTTCGCTGGTGTTGAGCGCATCGGCGATGGCTGCGCCCCGCCCGTGCGTAAACGGCAGTTCGCCCGTCCAGACGGCATGCGCCATGTCGCCCGCGTCGTCGAGCGGGCCGCCCTTGCGCTGTTTGACGGCGCATTCGTCGAGCGCGATGCGCAGCACGGTGGTGGCCGCGTATTCCTTGGCGCTGCCGCCGCGTACCTGCGCCAGGCGTCCCGGCGCCAGTTTTTCCATCAGCGCATCCATGGCCGCATGCTGCTGGCCGATATCGCTTACTTTTTCAAACTGCCCGTACACCATCGCCGAGCGGTAGTTCATCGTGTGATTGAAGGCGGAGCGCGCCAGCACCAGGCCGTCGAGATGGCTCACCGTTACGCACACATCGGTATCGTGCAAGAGCTGCTTGAGCATGCGGCTGCCGTTCGAGCCATGGATGTACAGGTGCCCGCCGATGCGCCAGCAGGCGGTCGGGATGCAATGGCTGCCCGTGTCGTCGCGGAAGGCGATATGGCACAGGTAGGCGGCATCGACGATGGCGTACAGGGTGGCTTGCTCGTAGCTGGCCAGTTCGGCGACGCGGCGCACGCGGGTACGGGGGCTGGGAGGCAGGGCGGTAGCGGTCATGGCGGAAGTCCGGTTGGTTGAAGAAGCAGGCCGCACTATAATCGGCATCTGGCCCTGAAAAAAGATCCAGAACCGACAAATAATTTGGAGCCACCAAGGAAGCGCATGGATTTTGCTTTGCTGCTTGATGCATTCGAGCGCACGCACCGCGAGCGGGGCTGGCCGCGCCAGCGCCTGCTGCATGAATGCCTGCGCGCGGCGATCCGCAACGGGCAGCTGGCGCCCGGCACGCGGCTGGCCGCCACGCGCGTGCTGGCCGCCGAACTGGGACTGGCGCGCAATACCGTGCTGTACGCCTACGAGCAATTGGCCAGCGAAGGGTTTGTCTTGCCGGACCGGCGCGGCACCGTCGTCGCCGGCAGCGTCGGCATGCCGGAAGCCGTGCCGGCGGCCGGCAGCAAGGATGGCTTGTCGCGCCGCGCCCGACATTTGCGCGGCGTGGCGGGACAGGATGTGAATGCGGCGCTGGTGTTTCCCGCCGACGCCATGGGCGCGTTCGCGCCTGGCGTGCCGGCGCTCGATGAATTCCCGCTGGCGCAGTGGCGGCGCATGCTGGACCGCGCATGGCGCGCGCTGACGCCGCGCCAGCTCAATTACGGCGACCCTGCCGGCGAGCCGCAGCTGCGCATGGCCATCGCCGAGCATTTGCGCGCCGCGCGCGGCGTCGTCTGCGATGCGGGCCAGGTGTTCATCACGGACGGCACGCAGAGCAGCCTCGATGTCTGCCTGCGCGCCTTTGCCGACCAGGGCGATACCTTGTGGATTGAGCATCCCGGCTATGGCGGCGCGCTGGCTGCGGGCCGCGGCGCCGGCTTGCAGGTGACGGGCATCGCCGTTGACATGGATGGCATCGCGCCGACGGATGACGACTGGCGCGAGACGCCGCCGCGCCTGATCTACACCACGCCGTCGCACCAGTATCCGACGGGCAGCGTGCTCAGTCCCGCGCGCCGCATGGCGCTGCTCGAACGCGCGCGCGTGGCCGGCGCCCTGATCATCGAAGACGATTACGACAGCGAATTTCGCCATGGCGGCCCGCCCCTGGCCGCCATGCAGGGACTGGTGGCCGACGCGCCCGTCGTGTACCTGGGCACCTTCAGCAAGACCATGTTTCCCGCCTTGCGCATCGCCTTTATCGTCGTGCCGTCCGCGCTGGCCGGCGCCTTCGCGCAGATGCAGGCGCAGGGCGCCGCGCGCGGACGGGTAGCCGAACAGCTGGCGCTGGCCGACTTCCTGCGCAGCGGCCTGTTTGCGCGCCACGTGCGCCGCATGCGCCGCCTGTACCGCCAGCGCCGCGACGCCTTGAGCGAGGCCTTGCAGCGCCATGCGTGTGGCGGCGCGGCCATCCATGGCGGCACGGCCGGCATGCACCTGGCGCTGCGTTTTCATGAAGCGGAATGGGATGACCTGGCGCTGAGCCGGAGCGCCGCGCAGGACGGCATCGTGGCGCTGGCCCTGTCCGCGCATGGAACGGGAGAAGGGATGGGCTGGAACGGCTTCCTGCTCGGTTATGCGCAGGTGCCGGCCGAGAACATGGACGGCCTGGCACGCCGCCTGGGCGCGCTGCTTGCGCAAGCTGGCGCGGCTGGGCAGGCGAAGCGGTCACAATAGGCCTTTGCCAGCACGAGGAAGAGGACTACCCATGATACTGAGCTGGAAAGCCCCGGTTGATTACCATGACAAACTGATCGGCTCCTACGACAAGGAAGGTGGATCCTATGAGACGGCTGGATCGAACTTCGACTATCTGGCGCTGCTGCAGGGGGCTCCGTATCCGTTCGGTATGGACAGGCCCCCCGTGCATTTCGTCTGCACCCGGGAAAGGCTCCTGAAACATGACTGTCTGTGGCTGCTGGGGGACGTGCCGCTGGTCTCGGCCCGTCTGGCCGGGTTCCTTGCCGGTGCCGCCGGCCAGGACGTGGAATTGCTCGCTCCCGCCTGCATCATGGCGGGCGGTGAACCTGTGGAGCAGCCGTTTTACATCGTGAATGCGACGCAACACGTACAGATGGTGGACCTCGAACGTTCAATCGCGGAAAAAGATGACAAGGGCAACGTCATCTACTTCACGCGGACGTTTTTGCGCGACGAGGAACTGGCGCCCAGGCAGATCGCCAGGGATGCGCAATCGGGTGACCTGTTGATCTCCAGCGAGCTCGCTGGCCTGATGAAAGCCGCGCGCTTCAACGGCGGCAAGAGCCTGGGGTTTTATCGCGCCGCAGGAAACTGGCAGCCTGTCCTGGAATGAGATCGCATGGCTTACTGCTGGTCCTGCATCCACTGCTTCAAGCCATTGACCCAGTTCTTGGCGGGCAGGTTGAACTGCTTCTTGATGGCGGCGGCGCGTTCGTATAAATCGCTGAAGTCGAGCGATGGCGATTTTTTGAAGGCCAGCACGACGATGTTTTCATCTTCCATTTCCGGCACCCAGACGACGGCGTCGAAAACCAGTTCCATCGCCTGTAGATTCTTGTCGTAGTTGGGGAAGTCGCCGAAGACATTCGTGCACATGATGCCGTCGTCGGCCAGGCAGTCGTGGCAAGCCTGGTAGAACTCTGGCGTGTCGAGCACAGGACCGCGCGCGTCTTCGTCGTACAGGTCCACTTGCAGCGCGTCGACCGTGCCGTGGTTGGCAGGATCGAGCACAAAGTCGAGCGCATTCATTTCACGCACATCGAGGCGCGCGTCGTTCGGCGGCAGCGCGAACTGGGCGCCACAGATGGCGATCACGTTCGGATTGAGTTCGATGGCCGTGACCGTGGCCTCGGGGAAGCGGCGGTAGCTGAATTTGGTCAGCGCGGCGCTGCCCAGTCCCAGCTGCACGATGCGTTTGGGCTGCGTCTTGAACAGCATCCACATCATCATCATCTGCACGTATTCGAGCTCGATGGCATCTGGCTTGTCCAGGCGCATGGCGCCCTGCACCCACTTGGTTCCCAGGTGCAGGTAGCGGATGCCGCGGTGTTCGGTGGTGGTGGCAGGCGGGTGGCCCGGGTGGCTGAAAGCGGTATGGCTGGTGGAGGTAAAGTCGGTCGTCATGGCGCCAGTTTAGCAGCCGGGTGAAAAAAAGACGCCGTAGCGTCTTTTGGGTGGTGCGCTCAAGATTGCTTGCGGCGTCGTGCCAGGAAGCCCAGTATGCCCAGGCCGGCCAGCAGCATGCCATACGTTTCCGGTTCAGGAACGGGCGCCAGGTTCAGGTTGAAGACGCCGCCATAGCTGCCGCCCTTGGTGTTGCCCATGACGGTGAGAACCAGCGGGCCATTGAACAGAACGCTCGTCGGCGCCAGGATTTCACCCTGGGCATAGCCAAAGACGGTGGGCCCGCCAAAGCCGCTCAACGAAATGCCGTTCAGGTTGGCGCTGCTGAAGCTGATGGAGGAACTGTCCGAGCCCGTGACGGACAGGTTGGCCAGGAAGGCTTGCGCGGTGGAACCGAAGGTCGCATTTGGTGTGAACGTAAAGGTATCCGTGAAGTCGCCGAGCGGGCTGGGTACGGCGTCGAAGCCGCTGGTCCATAGATTGCCCGTGGTATTGACGAGGTTGACGGTGTAGGCGGCGGCGCTGGCGCTGCCGATGGAGGCAGCACCGAGTACCGCCGCTGCGATGAGTGATTTCAGTTTCATATTTATCCCCGCGAAAAAACGATTAATGTTTCAAAAAAAACCGTGCCGCTCAGATAAATTATCGTCAGGACATTTCATTGTCAATGAGCTATTTTTATATCATTATGCAAACTTAAATAGCTTATTTCTAACACACGGGCATGGCGCTCATGAAGTTGCAATATTAAAAACTCTAATTGTCAATATTATACCGAAAAATAATTGCGTAGCGTGTGATGAAAAAATCGTTACGCCAGTAACTAATTTCTGTCCAGCAAGGGCAGAATCAATGTCACCGCCAGGCCGCCACCTTCGCGGTTGGCCAGGGTGATGCGCCCGCCATGGGCTTCGGCGATTTCGCGCGCCAGCGCCAGGCCAAGTCCCGTGCCGCTGCGCTTGGTGGAATAAAACGGTACCAGCGCGTTTTCCAGCACGGCGCCGCTCATGCCCGGGCCGCGGTCGCGCACTTCGATGCGCAGCTGCCCTTGCGCCTGGCTGACGTGCAGGCCGATATGCTCTTGCCGCGAACCGGATTCCAGCGCGTTCTTGAGCAGGTTCAACAGTGCCTGCTGCATTTGCGCCGCATCGAACACGGCTGCCTGTGCGGGCGGTACGCAGTCGAGCGCGAAGGCCGCCTGCGAGGCCAGGCTGTCGAGAAAAGGCTGCCACTCGCACGGCGCCAGGCGTGGCGCGGGCAGCTTGGCAAAGCGCGCATAGCCGAGGATGAAGGTTTCCAGGTGGCGCGTGCGTTCCTCGATGGTGGCAAGGATTTGCGGCAGGCGCTCCGTCTGGCCGCGGCGCACCAGCTCGGCGCCGGAATGGGCCAGCGAGGCCAGCGGCGCCAGCGAGTTGTTCAGTTCATGGCTGATGACGCGGATGACTTTTTTCCAGGTCTGCACTTCCTGGCGCCGCAGTTCCAGGGTCAGCTGGCGCAACAGCAGCAGTTCGTGCTTGCGCCCGTTCAGGCTGAAGCTGCGCCGCGCCAGATGATATACCTCTTCCTGCTCCCCCTCGCCGCTGGTAAACAAGCCGTCGTTGCGGCGCGCCAGCGCTTCGGCCAGGGCCGGCGCCGCCTGTTGCACGATGTCGGCCAGGTGATGCCCCTCGAGCCGGCGGCCGTGGTGCAGCAACTGGCGCGCGGCCAGGTTGGCGTAGATGATAGCGCTGCCCTCGGCCACCAGCAGCATGGCCACCGGCGTGTTTTGCACCATGGTGTCGAGCAGCAGTTCGCGCTGCACCAGGTCCAGGCGTTGCTTGCGCAGCACGTCGCCCAGCGCATTGTGGGCCGCCACCAGGTCGGCAAGTTCGTCGTTCTGCGGCCAGCGCAGGCTGAAGCCGAAGTCGCCGTCCTGGTAGCTGGCGACGGTGCCGCTCAAGGCGCGAAACAGCGACAGCATCGCTTGCAGCTGCGCGCGGATGGTAATCACGGCCACCGGCAGCACGCACAGCAGGGTACCCGCCAGCACCAGCAGCGGCTGGCCGGGTAAAAAATGCGCGAGCAGCAGGGCGATGACGATGCCCAGCACCAGCAGGGTGACGATCAGCGCTGTCCAGCGCGTGAGCAGGGAAAGGCGCATGGGACGGTAGGCCATCAGCCGCGCGCGATGCCCAGGCGTTCCATGCGCCGGTACAGCGCCTGGCGCGACAGCCCCAGTTCCTGTGCCGCCTGCGCTACCACGCCGTGTGCGCGCGCGAGCGCCGCGGTGACGCTGTCGCGGTCCGGCTCCGTCGCGGCGCCATCCTGCGGCGCGCGCAGCGATGGCACACCCGCCAGCGGCAAGCCCGTTTCCTGTGCGCGGATCACGGGACCGGCCGTCAGCAGGCTGGCGCGCTGCATGACGTTTTTCAGTTCGCGCACGTTGCCGGGCCAGCCGTGCGCCAGCAGGGTGGCCTGCGCTTGCGCGTCCAGGGTTTTTTCGCTGCCCAGGAAATGCTGTGCCAGCACCAGGATGTCGAGCGGGCGCTGGGCCAGCGGCGGCAGGCGCAGTTCGATCACGTTCAAGCGGTAGAACAGGTCTTCGCGAAACGTGCCTGCCTTGATCATCGCCGGCAGGTCGGCGTTGCTGGCGCTGATGACGCGCACTTTCACTTGCCGCTCGCGGTTCGAGCCGAGGCGCTCGAAGCGTCCCGTTTCCAGTACGCGCAGCAGTTTCATTTGCCCGGCCAGCGGCAGGTTGCCGATCTCGTCGAGGAACAAGGTGCCGCCGTCGGCCGCGTCGAACTTGCCGTCGCGCGCGCGCGTGATGCCCGTGTAGGCGCCCGCCTCGGCACCGAACAGTTCCGCCTCGATCAGCTCGACCGGCACGGCGCCGCAATTGAGCACGACGAAGGGGCCGCTGGCGACCTGGGAATTGGCTTGCACGATGGCGGCGATGCGTTCCTTGCCGCTGCCGTTCGGCCCCGAAATGAGCACGGGCACGTCGGCCCGCGCCACCTGGCACGCCAGGTGTACGACTCTTTCCGTGGCCGGGTCTTGCCACACCATGCCGCGCAAGTCGAAGTCTTTTTCCAGCGCGTGGCGCTGGCGCTGCTCGGCCACCACGCGCTGGCGCAGCGCGTGGCTGGCCTGTCCCAGTTCCAGCAGGTTCTGCACGGAAGCGATCAGGCGCCGGTCATCCCATGGCTTGGCCAGGTAGTCGGCCGCGCCGGACTTGATCAGGTCGACGGCCGCGTCGAGCTGTGTCCATGCCGTCAGCAGGATCACGGGCAGATCCGGGTAGCGCGCGCGGATTGCGTGGAACAGCGCGCTGCCTTCCTCTCCCGAAGTGGTGTCGGCCGTGAAGTTCATGTCCTGCACCACCAGGTCGATGGCGTGGCGCTCGAGCAGCTGCAGGCCTTCCTCGGGCGAGGCGGCGCGCACGGCGTCGATCTCGTGCAGGGAGAACAGCACGTCCAGCGCGATGGCCACGGCGGCATTGTCGTCAATAATCAGTACGGTAGGCATGCGCGCAGCATATCACTCAGGTGCCGGCTCAGGTACTGCGCGTGGCAGTGGCCGGCGAAATACTGGCCGCGCGCCAGGCTGGCCCATACACGGCGCCCACGCCCAGCAGCCAGAATACCAGCGCGCCGGCCAGCAGGTAGCCGGGCGGCAGGCGCGCCATTTCCAGCTGGCTGACCAGCAGCTGATTCAGGCCCAGCGCCAGCACCACGCCAGCCGCCACGCCGACGCTGGTGATCATGAAATTCTCCGTCAGGAAGTAGCGCAGGATGTCGATGCGGCGGGCACCGAGCGCGCGCCGCACGCCGATCTGCTTGCGCCGCTGCGAGACCCACAGGCTGGCGATGCCGACGATGCCGCTGGCCGTCACCAGCAGCAGCAGGGTGCTGACGGCGATGAGCATCCAGGACAAGCCCTGGTCGGCCAGATAACGTGTCTTGCGGTGCTGCTCCAGGGTATCCGTGCGCACCAGCAGGCGCTCGGTGCTGGACGTGCGGATGGCTTGTTCCGCCTCCTTCATCAGGCGGTTGCGCTGGCCTGGTTCTGCCCGCACGGCAAATAGCAGCGAATCGCGCCCGCCCGTCAGGCGCGCCGGCAGGATGATCGAATACTCGCCCTGGGCGCTGACCTGGCCGACCTGCGTCTGCAGCCGTTCCACCACGCCGATCACGCGCATCTCGTCATCGTTGTCGCCGGTGCCATTGAACAGGGGTTTGCCGACAAAGCTGGTTTCGCCTGGCCAGATTTTTTGCGCCGCGGCGCGCGTCACGATCACCACCTTGGGGAAGCTTTCATCGACGTCTTCATTGATTTCCGGGACCTCGTCGGGATGGAAATCGCGCCCTTCCACCAGCTTCAGGCCATATGTCCTGACCAGCGAATCGGGCGTGACGTACATCGAGGTGCCGGCGCTGGCCTCGGCCTGTCCGCGTTTGGCCGCGACGTTGGTGCTGCTGCCGGAACGCGACAGCACGGCCTGCGTGGTTTGCGCCACGGAGACCACGCCCGGCAGGGCGCGCAGTATCGCGGCCTGGCGCTTCTGTTCGGCTATCTGGCGCTGCGGGCTGCCTTTGTCCATGCTCTGGACTTTGACATAGAAGATGTCGTTTTCGGCCGCCACGCCGGTGGGACGGGCGGCGATGGCCTGGCGCAGGTTGACGATGTACAAGGCGTTGGCCAGGATGGCCAGGCTGATGGCAACTTGCACGGCGACGAGCACGGCGCCGGTCTTGTTGCGCATCAGCGCCGACAGGATGGGGCGGATTTCCATGTGGGGCCTCATTGTGAAAAGGTGGGTGTCATTGGGATTTGAGCTGCATCGCCGGCGTGACCTGGCAGGCGCGCCAGGTGGGCAACAGCCCTGCGAGCAAGGCCGCCAGTACGGAAACGGCAAACGTCAGCAGCAGCATCGGGACATCCAGGTGCGCCACGGTGCCCAGCTCCCTCGATTGCGCGCTCACCACGGCCAGGGCGGCATAGGCCAGCAACAGGCCCAGTACGCCGCCGGCCAGGCCGATGACGCCGGTCTCGATCAGGAACTGGCGGAAGATGTCGCGCTGCGTGGCGCCCAGTGCGCGGCGGATGCCGACTTCCGCCGCCCGCGCGGAGAACTTGGCCAGCAGCAGGCCGATGGTGTTGACCAGGCAGAGCAGCAGGAAGCCGAAGGCCAGCCAGGCAGCCAGCTTGTTGTCGTTGTCGACCACGTTGAGGAAATCGAGCCACTGCCTGACGTCGTACAGCATGTTGGGCGCATGGCGTGGCATGCGGCCCAGCTTGCGCTGTTCGGCCGCATAGCTGTCGAGATAAGCCTGCAAGTCGCTGCGTTCGCCGGCGCTGGCCATTTCAAACCAGAATTGCAGCCAGGTGCAGTCCGATGCCAGGATACCCTGGTAACCGGGGCTGCGCTCGACGCCGCTGCAGGCCATGCCGCCGTCATGTCCCGTTTCGTGGCGGATGGCACTGGCAAACGGAATGAAGAATTCATCTTCCGTGCCAAAGGCGCCCTTGCTGCCGATGATGCGGTGCACGCGCGGCACGGGATCCCAGCGATCGAGCACGCCGCTGACCAGATAGGGGCGTCCCAGCACCGTCACGCGCTGGCCCACGGGATTGACTGTGCCCAGCAGCTTTTCCGCCAGGGCGCGGCTCAGGACGATGACGTCGGCGCCGCTGGCGTCGTCGGCCTCGCTCCATGGCTGGCCATACAGGAACGGTACTTCAAACATGGCGAAGAAATCGCGCGTGGGGGCCAGGCCCTGGGCCCGGAAGGCGCCGAGGTCCCTGCGCGCCGGCTCCACGGGGCCGGCCACGCCGTACATGACACTGCGGCGGATGCCCATCTTGCTGGCCATGAAGTTCTTCGCATCGGTATAGGCGAGCTGTGACTGGCCAAAGCTGGGTTTGGTGCCCGGCGTATAGCCTTTCAAGGGAACTACATCGATCATCGGCACGAACAGGCGGTCGCTCTTGTGCGGCAGTGGATCGCCCGACATCGCGTGCAGGATGGTGACGGTGGCCACGCTGGCGGCCACGCCGACGGCCAGGGTCAGCACCATCAGCGCCGTCAGGGCGGGATTGCGGCGCAGGTTGCGCAGGCCCAGCTTGAAATAGTAGTGGAACATGGCGGCTCCTAGGCGGTCGCGTGCTGCGGCTTGAGCGACAGCGTGGCGCCATGCTGTACCAGGTCCGACACCTGGCCGTCGATGATGTGCACATTGCGCTGGCTGCGCAGCGCCAGTTCCGGATCGTGCGTGACCATCAGGATGGTGGTGCCTTGCGCATTGATTTCTTCCAGCAGCTCCATCACGCCGCGCGCCATCTGCGTGTCCAGGTTGCCCGTCGGTTCATCGGCCAGCAGCA
The DNA here is from genome assembly GCF_001758645.1 of Janthinobacterium sp. MP5059B. NCBI lineage: Bacteria > Pseudomonadati > Pseudomonadota > Betaproteobacteria > Burkholderiales > Oxalobacteraceae > Janthinobacterium > Janthinobacterium sp. MP5059B. The sequence continues at coordinate 53,297 of NZ_LRHX01000005.1, forward strand.
GTTTCGGCGAGCCGGCCAGTGCGCGCGCGATGGCCACGCGCTGCTGCTGGCCGCCCGACAATTCGGCCGGATAGTGCTTCATGCGCGACGCCAGGCCCACCTTGGCCAGCGCCTCCTCGATGCGCTCCTTGCGTTCGGCGCGGTTGAAACCCCGGTAGCGCAGCGGCACGTCGACATTGTCGAACAGCGACAGGTCGGGGATCAGATTAAAACCCTGGAAGATGAAGCCGAGTTTTTCATTGCGCAGGCGCGAGCGGGCATTGTCGTCCATGCCCCTGACGTTGACGCCGTCGAGGATGTATTCGCCATCCGTGAATTCCTCGAGCAGGCCGGCGATGTTCAGGAAGCTTGTCTTGCCGGAGCCGGACGGTCCCGTGACGGTGACGAATTCGCCCTGGCGGACGTGGATCTCGAAGCCGCGCAGCGCGTGCGTTTCGATCATGTGGGTGCGGTAGATCTTGCTCAGGTTTTGCATGCGCAGCATGGGAAGCCTCCTTGTTGACTGAAATTAATTGAGTGCGACGCGGGCCGCGTTCGCGAAATTTTCCGTGCCGGCGACCACCACCTTGTCGCCCAGTTTCAGGCCGCCGAGAATCTCGACGGCAGAGATGCTGGTGGCGCCCAGCTTGATGGGCGTGCGGACGGCCACGCCATCGCGCACCACGTAGGCAAAGCGTCCGCCTTCCGCTTCGACGAAGGAACCGCGCGCCAGCATCAGCACATTGGGCCGCTCGTCGATCAGCAGGCGTGCCGAGACGCGCTGGTTCTGGCGCAGGCCGGCCGGCTGTTCGCCGTTGAAGCGCACGCGCGCCAGCACTTGGTTCTTGACCACTTCGGGCGACAGCGCCGACAGCTTGCCGGTCGCCTTGATGGCGCCCGTCTCGATCTCGGCGCTCATGCCCAGGCCGATGTCGGCCACATACGTTTCCGGCACCTCGAGCTCCACTTCCAGCTGCGACAGGTCGACCAGGGTCATCAGGGCCGTGTTGGCCTGCACCACGCTACGGTTGGCCACCGACAGCGTGCCGATGAAGCCATTGACGGGCGCGCGCACGGTCAGCTCGTCGACCCTGCGCTGCGCGTTGTCGCGGCTCAGGCGCTGGCGTTCCAGTTCGTTGACCCGGGTCTTCAGCGCCAGGGTCACGTCTTCGCCTTCCAGGCCGGCCGCCTGCGAAGCGTGCTTGCTGCGGATCTCGGCGGAATTCAAGGCATCCTTGGCCTTCTGGTAATCGATCTTGGCAATGATGCCCACCTGCGCCACGCTTTCATAGCGCTCCAGCGTGCGCTGGGCGGACAGGCGCTCGATTTCCGCCGTATCCGCTTCGCGCCGGGCCAGCAGTTTCTGTTTCTTGGCCAGGATCTGCTGGCGCGCCACTTCCGCTTCCAGCTGCTGCACGCTCGACTGCTCGCGTTTCAGCGCGTCCGACAGGTCGGGCGATTCCAGCACGGCGAGGATATCCCCCTTTTTGACGGTGTCGCCGGCCTTCGCTTTCAGCGTGACGGTGGCCACGGTGGTCGAATACAGCGTGGGGCTGATGGCGGCCACCACGCGTCCGTTCACGGCGGCGTCGCGGATCAGGGTGCCGCGCGTGACGTCGGCGATGCGCAGGCGGTCGGAATTGACGGAATGCTCGCTGTTGCGCCAGCCGGCTACGGCAGCGATGGCGGCGCCGATGACGACGGCGGCGCCGGCCAGCAGCAGGGCGCGTTTCTTGTGGCGCTGGCCCGGCGGGGCGGACAGTACGGCGTCTTGGGAGGATGTATCGCGGATCATGGTCAGGTCTCGTGAAGGATATCGTTTTTAATGCACGATCCATGCCAGTTGTTAAGTCCTTGATTTGAATCGGGAAAAATTCTGGCGTCCGGCTGTCCGCCGTGTCCGCGCCGTCCAGCGTGTCCGTCCGCGCAGGTTCCACTTGATAAATTGGCAATCGCCTGCATCTGCTGTGGCGACTCTTTTTTGACTCCTCCCCAAGGCGCCATGCATCCGTTTTTCCAGCAAATTTTCCCTGCCCGTGCCTTTGCGCCAGCGCTCGATTATCCTTTTGCGCGCAGCGACGTGGCGATGCTGCAGCGGCTGACGGGCGAGGCGCCATCGCTCGATGGTCAGACCTGGAACGAACTGTTGCTCGACCAGTACGCGTCGCAACTGGCGCGCGAGACCAGCATCTTTGGCCAGCAGGAGCTGCACCGACGCCTGAGCGGCGGCCAGGCCGATCCTGGCTCCATTGCGCGCGTCCAGCGATTGCTGGACGACCCGGCCCAGGCGGCGAGCCTGCAGCGCGCCTGCCTGCCCTTGCGCCAGGCCGATACGGAAGTGAGCGAGACCCTGTTCGGTGCGGCGCTGGCAGCGGCGCCATGGTGGAGTGCCTGGCTATGGCTGGTGCCGCTGGCCTTGCTGCTGACCATCGCCGCCAGCTGGCTGGCAGGTTGGCCGGCGCTGTTTGGCGTGCTGGCCGCCTGTGTTGCGCTGATGACCGTGCAGGTGCGTTTTTACGAAAGCGCCAAGCTATGGGAACGTACGCTCGATACCTTGCGCCATCTGCTGAAAACCCGTGCCGCGCTGATGCGGCTCGATGTACCGGCAGCCTTGCCATTGGCTGCCGGCAGCGCGCAGGCGGCCAAGCTGACGCGCGCCATCGAGCGCTCGCTGCTGCATTACGTGCCCTTCATCGATACGCTGCTGGTCGAATATGGCGACTGGCTCCTGCTGAAAAACGTCAAGCGCTATTTCCGCACGCGCCAACTGGTGGCGCAGCAGTTGCCCTTCCTGCGCGATAGCTTTACCCAGGTGGCCCAGCTGGAAGCGGACCTGGCGCTGGCGCGGCAATTGCATGCGGCCCCCGTGTTTTGCTGGGCGGGCATTGCGGCACCGCGCGCGCTGGCCTTGCGGGGCATGCTGCATCCCTTGCTGGAGAACGCTGCGCCGTTGTCGTTCGGCGTGCAGGGCAAGGGGGGCTTCATCTCCGGCCAGAACGGCATCGGCAAGAGTACCTTGCTGCGTTGCATAGGCTTGAACCTGGTCTGTGCGCGGGCCTTTGGCTTCTGTTATGCGGACAGTGCTGATGTGCCGCGCCTGGCCGTGTATGCGAGCATGCAGAATGACGATTCGCTCGACGGCGGCGAAAGTCTATATATCGCCGAATTGCGGCGTGCACGCGAATTGCTGGCGCTGGCCGAGAAGGGCGCGCCGGCGCTGTTCCTGATCGATGAAATCTTCCGCGGCACGAACCACCTCGAATCCGTGGCGGCGGCCGCCGCCGTGCTGCATTCCCTGGCCGCGCGCCACCTGGTGATCGTCTCGTCGCACAATCTGGTATTGGGGCCGCTGCTGGAAGACTGTCTGGCGCCGTGGTGCGTGGGCCGCGATGACGCCGGCGCGCTGCTGCTGGCGCCGGGCGTGCTGCAGGCCACGAATGGCATCGCCCTGCTGGCGCAGCGCGGCTTTGACGCCGGTATCGCAGACAAGGCCGGGCGCGTCTTCGACTGGCTCAGCACGCACATGGCGCAGCCGGCCGACTGCGGCGGCGTGCTCGAACGGGCCTGATGGCCGCGCTTATTTGTCCTGCTTTTCCGGCGTGCTCTTGTCGATCACTTCGCGGCAATCGCCGCGGATGATGGCGTTGTCGTAGTTGGTCCAGCCGTAGCTGTCGACGTAGCGCTTGTGCTGCTTGAAGCGGGGGCTGGCGATGCTCCACTCGGGCTGTTCGCCGGCGAAGCGGATGTCGCCCAGGTCGAGCAGCGTATGGAACATGTTTTCCGTCGACAGGCGCGCCTTTTGATGGCGCTGCAGCTGTGTCACCTTGTCCGGATAGTGCCGCTGGAACTGCGGTGAGTACCAGACGAAGGCGGGCACGTGGAATTCGAACTGTGTGTTGTGGCCGTGGAAGGCCAGGCGGCAGGTGCCGTCGTACAGGGTCTGGCCATGGTCGGCCACATAGACGAGCGAGCTGCGCAGGGCGGTGCGCTGGCCATCGTCCTTCAGCATGCCGATCACGTTCGACAGGAACCAGTCCGTGTACAGGATGGAACTGTCGTAGCTGTTGTTCAGCTGCGGCTTGATGGCCGTGTCCGTGTAGACGGGCTTGTCGACGCCGAACAGCGACGGTTGCCACTTGTCGAACGCTTTCGGATAGCGCTGGCTGTAGTTCCAGTGGCTGCCCAGGGTGTGCAGCACGATGAGTTTTTTCGGCGCCGGGTCGGCCAGCGCGTTCTTGAACGGGTCGAACAGGATCTGGTCGAAGTTTGAATTGTTGGTAAAGCCGCCCAGGTTCAGGAATTGCACCACGTCCGCTTCCTTGGCAAAGACGGAGACGGGCGTGTCGAACTGGCCGAACGAAATCTGGTTCGACAGCCAGTAGGTCTTGAAGCCCGCTTCCTTGTAGGCGGTGAGGAAGGATTTCTCCGAGAAGCCATCCTTGAGGCTTTGCGTGGCCGGCTTGCGCGAGATGATGACGGGTACGGACAGGCGCGTGGCGGAAACGGCCGTGATGACGTCGGCCAGCGGCACCAGGTTGGCTTCCTGCTTCAGCAGGGGATTGGTGTCGCGTTCATAGCCGTTCAGGCTCCAGCGGTCGTAGCGCGACGATTCACCGATTACCATGACCACCACTTCCGGATGGGGATCGGGTTGCTGCTGGTGCGCGCCGAAACGGAAGCTGCTGCTTTTCTGTCCCAGCTCGGCCAGGTAGCGACGCTCCTTGTAGAAATCGAAGCCGCGCGCGGCCAGGCCGAAAGGCCAGGAGTTGCTGACAGTGTCGAAGGCGTAGGGCAGGCGCGCCCAGTGGGGCAGGCTGGGCCAGCCCAGGCCCGTCTCGTCGGCGCCGGCGATGCTGGCGTTTTCCGGCTTGCTGCTTTCCTCGTCTTCCTCGGCCGTTTCATCGTCGGCCGAGCTGGCGTCGCCGAAGCCGGAGGCGCCTGCCTTGCCGCTGACCGCCGGCCCGCTGGCCTTGGCCGGTGCGATGGTGCTGTGCAGGACCTTGGCCTCGAAACCGAATTCATAGCCATACCACCAGAAGCCGCCCAGCAGGATCAGCAGCACGAAGGCGGCCGGGCGCGTCTTGCCGCGCCAGTCGAGGTCGCGCGTGCGTGTGGCCGCATACCAGCCGAGCAGGCACCAGGCGATCACGCCCAGCATGACGGCGCCCATCAGCCACACTTTTTGCCCGAGGAATTCCATCGCTTCCTTGGGGCTGGTTTCAAAGATGATGCCCAGGTGGTGCGTGGAAATGCCCTGGCCATAGAAGATGAACAGGTAGATTTCCGTCGGCAGGGCCAGGAAGGCAGGCACCAGCAGCCAGTGGAAATACGCGGGGCGCTTGAACACGCTCCAGACGGCCAGCCAGGCCAGCAGCTCGAAGGTGAGTATCTGCCAGGGATGCTCGGGGGCGCGCCCCAGCAGCGCGGGAATGAAGGGCACGGCCGTCAGCAAGGCATACGTCAGGAGCAGGAACAGATTGGCGGGGCGAAGCAAGGAGCGCATAAGGGAGGGCAGCGAAAAATGTCCGCTATTATCAATCCTTTTGTTATCTTGCGGTCATACAAGAATGTGCGCGTCCGGTGCTTGGCCGCAGAGAAAGAATGTCAAATCATCAATTGCCGCGTAGCGCCGGCGTCCGCGCGCTGCGGCCAAAGATTAGTCAAAATGCCACAAAAGCGCCTCTTTTTTGCCTTTTTTTATAGCAAAAAGCGGTAAACTGATTGACCCCCTGTAACACAAGGTCTAAACTAGCGAGTTCTCGATTTTATTCTGCTCATCGTTTACGTATTGCTTGGCATTTCATGGCCGCTCCTTATCGAGTGGCTGCGGGCGCCTCCGGTGCGCAGTAGATGAAAGCGGGACGAGGTTTTAGTCGCCGGGCATCTTGCCCGGGTTATTAATCGTAGTTTTTTGTTGGATTTATAACGATGCCAACCATCAATCAATTGATTCGCAATCCACGCGTCGCTTTGACCGTGAAGAGCAAATCGCCGGCGCTGGAAAACAGCCCGCAAAAACGTGGCGTCTGCACACGTGTTTACACCACGACTCCAAAGAAGCCAAACTCGGCTCTGCGTAAAGTCGCTAAAGTTCGTCTGACCAATGGTTTCGAAGTCATTTCGTACATTGGCGGTGAAGGCCATAACCTGCAAGAGCATAGTGTTGTGCTGCTGCGCGGCGGTCGCGTTAAGGATTTGCCGGGTGTGCGTTACCACATGGTTCGCGGTGCCCTGGATACCCAAGGCGTTAAAGACCGTAAGCAATCGCGTTCGAAGTACGGTACCAAGCGCGCTAAAGCAGGCAAGAAGTAATAAGTTGTACGCAGCAAACCCAAGTTTCGCTCAGTGGCAACTAGCTAAGTGAATGTAGTCGACCGCATCTGGTCGAGTAAGTGGAGGACTATGATGGTCGTCCGCGAGTGTGCGAAGAACGCGCGCTCAACTGAAGATTGAAAGGAATTGATATGCCACGTCGTCGTGAAGTACCCAAGCGCGAAATTTTGCCAGATCCAAAATTCGGCAACACTGATGTCGCTAAATTTGTAAACGTGCTGATGCTGTCCGGTAAGAAATCGGTTGCAGAAAACATCATCTACGGTGCTTTCGAGCACATCGCAGCAAAATCGGGTAAAGATCCACTCGAAGTTTTTGCTACCGCAATCAACAACGCCAAGCCGTTGGTTGAGGTGAAATCCCGTCGCGTCGGTGGTGCAAACTACCAGGTGCCGGTTGAAGTTCGCCCAGTCCGTCGTATGGCTCTGTCCATGCGTTGGTTGCGTGAAGCTGCTAACAAGCGCAGCGAAAAATCGATGCCACAACGCCTCGGCGGTGAGCTGATGGAAGCGGCTGAAAGCCGCGGCGGCGCGATGAAAAAACGCGACGAAGTCCATCGTATGGCTGAAGCGAACAAAGCGTTCTCGCATTTCCGCTTCTAATATAAAGCCAGCTACCGCAAGGCGGCTGTCAAGCATCTGTTGTTCGAGGCCGGGCTCATTTTTGCAAAAAAATGCTGCTCGGTTTTGTCCATTCATTTAGGATTAATTATGGCCCGCAAGACCCCCATTGAGCGCTATCGTAATATCGGTATCTCCGCTCACATCGATGCAGGTAAGACGACCACGACCGAGCGCGTCCTGTTCTACACAGGCGTGAACCACAAGCTGGGCGAAGTCCATGATGGCGCTGCCACCACCGACTGGATGGCACAGGAGCAAGAGCGCGGTATCACGATTACCTCGGCTGCTGTTACGTGCTTCTGGAAAGGCATGGCTAACAACTTCCCAGCTCACCACATCAACATCATCGACACCCCAGGCCACGTTGACTTCACCATTGAAGTGGAACGTTCGATGCGCGTGTTGGATGGCGCCTGCATGGTTTACTGTGCAGTCGGCGGCGTGCAGCCACAATCGGAAACGGTATGGCGTCAGGCTAACAAGTACAAAGTGCCACGTCTGGCCTTCGTGAACAAGATGGACCGTACCGGCGCCAACTTCTTCAAGGTCTACGATCAGATGCGTTCGCGTCTGAAAGCCAACCCAGTACCTATTCAGATGCCTATCGGCGCTGAAGACGTCTTCACCGGTGTTATCGATCTGGTCAAGATGAAAGCGGTTATCTGGGACGACGCTTCGCAAGGCATGAAGTTTGAATACGGCGACATTCCTGCACACCTGGCCGCTGATGCTGCCAAGTGGCGCGAAAACATGGTTGAAGCCGCTGCTGAAGCGTCGGAAGACCTGATGAACAAGTACCTGGAAGAAGGCGACCTCTCGGAAGAAGAGATCAAGGCTGCCCTGCGTCAGCGTACCATCGCCAGCGAAATCGTTCCAATGTTGTGCGGTACCGCCTTTAAAAACAAGGGCGTGCAAGCCATGTTGGACGCGGTCATCGAGTACCTGCCATCGCCAATCGACATTCCACCTGTCCCAGGTCTGGACGAGGACGAGCAGCCAGTCGAGCGCGCAGCTGACGACAATGAGAAATATTTTCTTTCGGCATTTTGGCGTTCAAGATCGCAACCGATCCGTTCGTGGGCCAGTTGTGCTTCATCCGTTGCTACTCGGGTACCCTGAATTCGGGCGACTCGGTGTTGAACTCCGTGAAGCAGAAGAAAGAGCGTATCGGCCGTATCGTGCAGATGCAAGCGAACGAACGCGAAGAAATCAAGGAAATGCGCGCTGGCGACATCGCCGCCGTTGTGGGTCTGAAAGACACCACCACTGGCGATACGCTTTGCGACGAAAAAGCCAGCGTAGTTCTGGAGCGCATGGTCTTCCCTGAGCCAGTGATTTCGCAGGCAGTCGAGCCAAAAACCAAGGCCGACCAGGAAAAAATGGGCCTGGCGCTGAACCGTCTGGCAGCAGAAGATCCATCGTTCCGCGTGCGTACCGATGAAGAATCGGGCCAGACCATCATCGCCGGTATGGGCGAGTTGCATCTGGACATCATCGTTGACCGCATGAAGCGTGAGTTCAACGTTGAAGCGACCGTCGGCAAGCCACAAGTGGCTTACCGCGAAACGATCCGTAAAGTGTGCGAAGAGTCGGAAGGCAAATTCGTCAAGCAATCGGGTGGTCGTGGTCAATACGGTCACGTGGTTCTGAAGATCGAACCGCAAGAACCGGGCAAGGGCTTCGAATTCGTTGACGCGATCAAGGGCGGTACCGTTCCTCGCGAATACATCCCTGCAGTTGAAAAAGGTGTGCGCGACACGCTGACTTCGGGCGTGATGGCTGGCTACCCAGTCGTTGACGTTAAAGTCACGCTGTTCTTCGGTTCGTACCATGATGTTGACTCGAACGAAAATGCATTCCGCATGGCCGCTTCGATGGCATTCAAAGATGGCTGCCGCAAAGCATCGCCAGTCATCCTGGAGCCGATGATGGCCGTGGAAGTGGAAACGCCGGAAGACTACGCCGGTACCGTGATGGGCGATCTGTCGTCGCGTCGCGGCATGGTGCAAGGTATGGATGAAATTGCTGGCGGTGGCGGCAAGATCATCAAGGCCGAAGTGCCTCTGTCGGAAATGTTCGGTTACGCCACGTCGTTGCGTTCGTCGACCCAAGGTCGTGCGACTTACACGATGGAATTCAAGCACTATGCTGAAGCACCTAAGCATGTGACTGAAGCAATCGTAAGCTCGAAAGCTAAGTAATAGAAGTTCCGGGCCGGCTTTCACGAGAATGCCGGTCCCTACATTTAAATCATTGTTCTAAGGAAGAATAAAATGGCAAAAGGTAAATTCGAACGGACCAAGCCGCACGTCAACGTCGGCACCATCGGCCACGTCGACCACGGTAAAACCACGCTGACCGCTGCAATCGCAACGGTTCTGTCGAAGAAATTCGGCGGCGAAGCTAAAGCATACGACCAGATCGATGCAGCACCAGAAGAAAAAGCGCGCGGTATCACGATTAACACGGCCCACGTCGAGTACGAAACGGAAACGCGTCACTACGCGCACGTTGACTGCCCAGGCCACGCCGATTACATCAAAAACATGATTACCGGTGCTGCCCAGATGGACGGCGCGATCCTGGTGTGCTCCGCAGCTGACGGCCCAATGCCACAGACCCGCGAACACATCCTGCTGGCCCGCCAAGTTGGCGTTCCATACATCATCGTGTTCCTGAACAAGTGCGACCTGGTCGACGACGCAGAGCTGCTGGAACTGGTTGAAATGGAAGTGCGCGAGCTGTTGTCGAAGTACGAATTCCCAGGCGACGACCTGCCAATCATCAAAGGTTCGGCACGTATGGCGCTGGAAGGCAAAGAAGGCGAAATGGGCGTTGACGCAGTGCTGCGTCTGGCCGATGCGCTGGATGCATACATCCCAACGCCAGAGCGCGCTGTTGATGGTGCTTTCCTGATGCCAGTGGAAGACGTGTTCTCGATCTCGGGTCGCGGTACCGTTGTGACCGGTCGTATCGAGCGCGGCATTGTTAAAGTCGGCGAAGAGATCGAAATCGTCGGTATCACCGATACCGTCAAAACGACTTGCACCGGCGTGGAAATGTTCCGCAAACTGCTGGACCAAGGTCAAGCTGGCGACAACGTTGGTCTGCTGCTGCGCGGCACCAAGCGTGAAGACGTGCAACGTGGTCAAGTTCTGGCAAAACCAGGCTCGATCAAGCCGCATGCACACTTCACCGGCGAGATCTATGTTCTGTCGAAAGACGAAGGCGGCCGTCATACGCCATTCTTCAACAACTATCGTCCACAGTTCTACTTCCGTACGACGGACGTAACCGGTTCGATCGAGTTGCCAGCAGACAAAGAAATGGTCATGCCAGGCGATAACGTGTCGATCACCGTCAAGCTGATCAACCCGATCGCGATGGAAGAAGGTCTGCGCTTCGCTATCCGCGAAGGCGGCCGTACCGTCGGCGCTGGTGTTGTTGCAAAAATCCTGGCTTAATTCTTAAGCCTGCATAAAAGAAGACGCGTCGTCGCCCGGCGCCCTTCTTTTTATTCAACTGCCGGGGTTGGCAAGCATTTTGGTGCTATCATGTCGACCCTGACGGTTGTTGCGTCAGAAATTCCCGTATGACCTCATTGCCGTGCAGACCGCGCGGTTCGTTCTTTTAAGGAAATATCATGTCGGCACCAAACCAAAAAATCCGTATCCGCCTGAAGGCTTTCGATTACAAACTGATCGACCAGTCCGCTCTGGAAATCGTTGAAACCGCGAAGCGCACCGGCGCTGTCGTCAAAGGCCCAGTACCACTGCCTACCCGTATTCAGCGTTTCGATGTGCTGCGTTCCCCGCACGTCAACAAAACTTCGCGCGATCAGTTCGAGATCCGTACGCACCAACGCCTGATGGACATCGTTGACCCAACGGATAAAACCGTTGACGCGCTGATGAAGCTGGACCTGCCAGCTGGTGTTGATGTCGAAATCAAACTGCAATAATAGTTTCAAGGGCAGCTGACAATACCGTAGCATCAGGTGTTGACAGCTGTTCCAGGCCGGCGGGGTGTCCCGCTGCCTGATGATGGGGCCGGGCCTGCTCACGATTGTGAGTGCGCCCGGCCCCATTGCTATTGGTGCATGCCCAACACGGGCGGACCCGGCGCGTGCGTGCAAAATCGCTTTACAGTGCCGCGGGCGGCCGATAAAGTTGCTGCATGCTTAATGCCCTCGATGCCCACCTGTTAAACGCCACACCCCGTAACCGCTTGCGCGGCTGGCCGCGCTTCCTGACCGAATTTTTGTATTTCGGCATCAAGGAGGCGAGGTCGTGCCTGTTTGTGGGACTGTTTTTCGCTGCCGTGTTCCTGGTGCCGCGCGCCGGCCTGTTCGGCCTGCCGCGCTATGACGTGCTGCTGCTGGCGGCGCTGGCGATCCAGGGCGCGATGCTGTGGAGCGGACTGGAAACGTGGGATGAACTGAAAGCCATCTGCCTGTTTCATGCGGTCGGCTTTGCACTGGAGGTGTTCAAGGTGTCGGGCACGATCCAGTCGTGGAGTTATCCCGACTTTGCCTACAGCAAGGTGTTCGGCGTCCCCCTGTTTTCCGGCTTCATGTATGCGGCCGTCGGCAGCTACATCATCCAGACCTGGCGCCTGCTCGACATGCGGATCCGCCACCATCCGCCGTACTGGATGGCGGTGCTGATCGCGTTGCTGATCTACGCCAACTTCTTCACGCATCACTACATCGGCGATTACCGCTGGTACCTGGCTGCCTGCGCGCTGGGCTTGTATGCGCGCACCACCGTGGTGTTCCGCCCCCTCGACCGCGACCGCAGCATGCCCTTGCTGCTCGGTTTCGTGCTGGTCGGCTTCTTTATCTGGCTGGCTGAAAACATCAGCACCTTCTGGGGCGTGTGGCGCTATCCGAACCAGCTTGGCGCCTGGTCGGTGGTGCATGTCAGCAAATGGAGTTCATGGTCGCTGCTGGTGGTGATGACGTTCACCATCGTGGCCCACCTCAAGCACATCAAGGCCAGCATCCACGTCGCCCAGCCGTAGGCCGGGCTCCGGGAGTTGCTTATTGCAGGCTGGCCGCGACGGCTTCAAAGCGTGCGCCCAGCGCCGCCTGCGGGCCGCCTTGCAGCTGTCTGGCGTACTGGCGCAGCACTTCCGCCGAATACGTGCGCGAGGCGGGCGACAGCTTCGGCAGCAGCGGCAGCACGCGTTCCAGATAGCCCGTGCCTTCCTGCCATTTGCCTTGCGCGGCCAGCGCCGACGCCAGTTCCACCATGCGGCGGCCGACGCGCGCATCGCTGCGTGGCTGCGCCGTTTCTTCCGTGGCCAGCGCTTGCCGGTACAGCTGCTCCGCTTCGGCATTCTTGCCCTGCAAGCGCTTGACGCGGCCCAGGTTGTACTGGCGCTGCGAGAGGATATCCGCGCTGGCCCCGGCTTGCTCGGCGCTCTGCAGCGCTTTTACGCAAGCCAGCTCCGCTTCGCCAAACTGGCCTTTGAGTTCGGCCGCGTTGCAGGCGTCTTGCTGTTCATTGGAGGTGGTGATCGTCGCTGGCGCCGCACAGGCGGCCAGCAGGCTGACAGCGCATAGCAAACTGATGGTATGGGTCTTCATAGTCTCCTCGGACGGGTGTCAAACACGGTGTATCGGTGGAGTCATGCCATGATAAATATACTATAAGTTTTTTGGGGCTGGGCGGCTTTTCGCCAGCGCGCGGCAAGGTGCGCGATTGACGCCGCTTGCGTGCTTCAGGGATACTCCGGGTCTGTCCATTAATGCGTGCCGCCGCCATGTCCAAGACTGTCCTGATCGTGGAAGATGAACAGGCGATTGCCGACAGCATCGCCTATGCCTTGCGCACGGACGGCTTTACGCCGCGCCATGTGATGTTGGGCGAGCACGCCCTGGCCGCGCTGCGTCCAACGCCCGGCGAAGCCGCGCAGATGCCCGTTCTGGTGGTGCTCGACGTGGGCTTGCCCGACATGAGCGGGCTGGAAGTGTGCCGCCGGCTGCGCCAATTTTCCGAGGTGCCGGTGATCTTCCTGACGGCCCGCAGCGACGAGATCGACCGCATCGTCGGCCTGGAAATCGGCGCCGATGATTACGTCACCAAACCGTTTTCGCCGCGCGAACTGGTGGCGCGCATCCGCGTCATCCTGCGCCGCGCCGGCGTCGTTCAGGTGCCCCGCGAGACTGGCATGACGATAGCCGCTGCCGTGACCGTGCCGGCACGCTTTGAATTGCGCGCGCTGGAGGCGAAAGTGCTATTTCACGGCCAGCCGCTGGACCTGACCCGCTATGAATACCTGCTGTTGAAAACCTTGCTCGAGCATCCGGGCCACGTGCTGTCGCGCGCGCAGCTGATGGAGCGCGTGTGGAGCGGTGCGCCCGACACGCTCGAGCGTACCGTCGATGCGCATGTCAAATCCTTGCGCGCCAAGCTGCGCGCCGTCGATGCGCAGGTCGACCCGATCCACACCCACCGTGGCCTCGGCTACAGCCTGGCTGGCGCATGAAGATCGGCCTGCGCATCCTGCTTGGCTACTTCCTGATCGTCGGCCTGGCCGCGTGGTTCCTGTTGAATGTCTTCATGGAGCAGGTCAAGCCCGGCGTGCGCTCGACCCTGGAAGACACGCTGGTCGATACCTCGCAACTGCTGGCCAGCCTGGTGGCGCCCGACCTGAAGGCGGGCACGCTGGCGCAGTCGCCCGTGGCCGAACGCATGCAGGATTACGCGCGCCATGGCGTGGACGTCAATATCAATGGCGTGCGCAAGCGCACGCTCGATTACCGCATCACCATCACGGACCGGCACGGCATCGTGCTGTTCGATTCCAGCGGGCGCGACGTGGGGCGCGACTATTCGCGCTGGAATGACGTGTATCTCACCTTGCAGGGCAAGTATGGCGCGCGCAGCACGCGCAGCCGGCCGGATGACGAGATGTCGACGGTGATGCACGTGGCCGCGCCGATTCGCGACGGCAATGAGGTGATCGGCGTGCTCACGGTGGCCAAGCCGAATGCCAGCGTGCAAGCATTTGTCGAGCGCAGCCAGCGCAAGATACTGCAGCGTGGCGCCGTGCTGTTGCTGCTGTCGCTGCTGATCGGCCTGGCATTCGCCTGGTGGCTGCACCATGCGCTGGGCAAGCTGATGCATTACATCGGCGACGTGGAGGCGGGCCGCAAGGTGGCGCTGCCGGCGCTGGGCAAGAACGAGATCGGCACCCTGGGACGCGCCCTGGAGGCGATGCGCACGCGCCTGGAGGGCAAGGAATATGTGGAGCAATTGATGCACACGCTGGCGCATGAATTGAAAAGCCCGATCGCCGCCATCCAGGCCTCGGCCGAGCTGCTGCAGGAAGACATGCCGCCGGCCGAGCGCCGCCGGTTCCTGGCCAGTATCCTGGAACAGAATGCGCGCCAGCGGCAACTGATCGACAAGCTGCTGGCCCTCGTGCGCGTGGAAAAGCAGCAGCGCCTGGATAACCCCGAGCGCATCGCGCTGGCGCCCCTGCTGGCGCAAGTGGCGCAGGACGCGGCCGCCACCCTGGCGGCGCGCGGCGTGCGCCTGCAGCTGCAGGCCGACGAGGCGAATGTGGCCGGGGATGCCCTGCTGCTGCGCCAGGCGCTGGGTAATTTGCTCGACAACGCGGTCGGCTTTGCGCCACCGGGCAGCTGCATCGACCTGACGGCGCGGCGCCAGGGCATCCAGGTGGAAATTGCCGTGCGCGACCGGGGCGAGGGCATCCCCGCGTATGCGATCGAGCGCGTCTTCGAGCGCTTTTATTCCTTGCCGCGCCCGAGCGCCGGCAAGAGCACGGGCCTGGGCCTGCCCTTTGTGCGCGAAGTGGCTTCCCTGCATGGCGGCACGGTCGAGGTGCTCAATCATGCGGAAGGAGGCGCCTGCGCGCGCCTGTGCCTGTCAATAGCCTAGCGCTTTTTATTTGCCGGCTTCACACGGACTGCATCGTCAGCGCATACAGTTTTTTTACACTGGCCACCTTACTTCAAGGATACGCCATGCAAAAAACTCTCTTAGTCAAAGCGTTGATCGTGTTCGGCCTGATGCTGCTGATCGGCCTGCCTTTGCTGATGATTCAGGAAACGATCAAGGAGCGGATGGAATTCCGCCAGGAAGCCGTCAACAGCATCGCCGCCGATTCGGTGCGCGAACAAACCATCATCGGCCCCATTCTGGTGATTCCCTACACGGAGCAGTATGAAGAGCGCGTGGAGGTAGCCAAGGGCGATGACAAGGAAGTGAAGTTACCCGTGCGCACGGAGTTGCTGCGCCGCACGGTGCAGCGCCGCTTGCTCGTGTATCCGAACGACCTGCAGATCAACGGCAATATCGAGACGGACCGCCGCTACCGCGGCATCCACCAGGTGCTGGTCTACAGCGGCCAGCACGCCTTCAAGGGGGACTTCACGGTGCCGGCCAGCAGCCAGCTGCCGCGCAAGTCGCCGGATTCGCGCGTGACCGTCGGTGCGCCTTTCGTGGCCTTGTCCATCGAGGACGTGCGCGGCATCCGCAATATCCCGAAAATCGACTGGGGCGGACAAAAGATCGAGTTCGAGCAGGGTACCGACCTGTTTGCCTTCCGCAGCGGCCTGCACGCGCCGCTGGGTGCCATGCCACTGGCGGCGGCGCAGCAGGTGCGCTTCAGCTTTGACCTGGGCCTCGATGGCATCGAACGCCAGCACTTCGTGCCGGTGGCCAAGAACAGCCAGATCCAGATCAAGTCGAACTGGCCCCATCCGCAATTTGGCGGGCGCTTCCTGCCGTCGCCGAAGAATCGCCAGATCGATGCCAGTGGTTTCAATGTGGCGTGGAATATCTCGTCGCTGGCCACCAATGCGCAAACGCAGCTGAGCTCCATCGAGGGAGAATTCAAGGTGCCCGACAGTGCACCGCTGGGCCAGGTGGACCGCTTCAGTGTCGGTTTCATCGAGCCGGTGAACGTGTATTCGCAATCGGACCGGGCCACGAAATATGGCTTGCTGTTCGTGGCGCTGACCTTTGCCGCCTTCTTCATCTTTGAAATTTTGAAGAGCCTGCCGATCCACCCGGTGCAGTATTTGCTGGTGGGCCTGTCGCTGGTGATCTTCTTCCTGCTGCTGGTGGGGCTGGCCGAGCACATCGCCTTCCTCGCCGCCTATCTGGCCGCCAGCGCCGCCTGTATCGCCCTGACCAGCTTCTATCTGGTGCACGTGCTGCACAACATGTGGCGCGGCATCGGCTTCGGCGTGGCCCTGACCTTGCTGTATGGCGCCCTGTATGGCTTGCTCAGCTCGGAAAACAATGCGCTGGTGATGGGCAGCATTCTGTTGTTCGCCGTGCTGGCAGTCATCATGGTGGCAACGCGCAAGGTGGACTGGTATCAGATTGGCAAAGGAGTGCCGCAAGAGTAGGGGCTATGCGGGCGCCATGCGCCGCGATGCTTGCAGCCAGCCCGGACGGTGACGTGTCCGGGCTGTTTTTTTGGTGGGACACGTGCGGCACCGATAATTGGTAGTTGGTTGGTATTGTTTACGGTATTCTATTGGCATTGCTTTTTAAGTAATGGCAGGCGCCGCGGCGTCTGCCCGGGGCGGTGCGAGGATGGCGTGCCGTCCTGGTTGTTCTTCCATCTGATAAAACGGAGATGAAATATGATCAAGAAAACGATGGCTTTCCTGTTTGCGCTGGGCCTGAGCGCCTCGTATGCATTTGCTGCCGGCGATGTCACGCAGTGCTATAGCGAGTGCGGACAGAAAGTGGCCAATTGCCGGGCGCACCTCGGTGGCAGCCCCATCTGCGAGGACTTGTACGGGCATTGCCTGAGCAACTGCCAGCAGTAAGCTTCCCGGGCATCGCGCCCGGGATGGGGAAGGGCAGGGGGCGCACGCCGCGGCGCGCCCTGTATGTTTCTGGCATCGCCCGCCAGGGCGCATGCCGCCGTGCTTTGCGCCCGTCTAATTGCCTTGTGGCAGCGTTTTTCAGGCCCGCCGACAACTCTCGCAGGGGCGTCGCGCAACACTTTGACATACCTCGTGTTAACTTGTTGCGTCAAGGGTTTTTGTGCTATATACTAGCCGGCTTCGGTATGGATTCGTCTTTTTTGAGTCCTACGTTACTTTGTAGTTAAACAAGCCCCGCCCAATCGCAGGTGGGAATGGAGAAAAAATGAGCCTAGGCCTTCTCGGTCGCAAGGTTGGTATGATGCGCATTTTCACGGATGAAGGGGATTCGATCCCGGTCACCGTGTTGGACGTATCGAACAACCGTGTTGCGCAAATCAAAACCCCTGAAACAGATGGTTACTCCGCTGTTCAGGTCGCATTCGGTCAACGTCGCGCTTCCCGCGTGACCAAAGCTGTTGCTGGTCATCACGCTAAAGCTGGTGTTGAAGCCGGTACTCTGTTGAAAGAGTTCCGTGTCGACGCTGCTAAAGCCGCTGAACTGAAAGCTGGCGATGTTGTCGCTGCTTCCCTGTTCGAAGTCGGTCAAAAGATCGACGTGCAAGGCGTTACCATCGGTAAAGGCTATGCAGGCGTTATCAAACGTTACCACTTCGCTTCTGGCCGTGCAACGCACGGTAACTCGCGTTCGCACAACGTTCCAGGTTCCATCGGTATGGCACAAGATCCAGGTCGCGTTTTCCCTGGTAAGCGCATGACCGGTCATCTGGGTGACGTTAACCGTACGATCCAGAACCTCGTGATCGCCCGTATCGATGCCGACCGTCAGCTGTTGCTGGTCAAAGGCGCGATTCCAGGTGCGAAAAATGGCCAGGTAGTTGTCTCGCCAGCCATCAAAACCAAAGCCAAGAAGGGAGCTTAAACGATGGAACTCAAGCTTCTGAATGCGCAAGGTCAAGCCGCCTCGAACGTTGCTGCAGCCGATACGATTTTCGGCCGTGACTACAATGAAGCGCTGATCCACCAAGTCGTCATCGCTTATCAAGCGAATGCACGTAGTGGTAACCGCAAGCAAAAAGACCGTGAAGAAGTTCACCACACGACGAAAAAGCCATGGCGCCAAAAAGGTACCGGCCGCGCTCGTGCTGGTATGTCGTCGTCGCCACTGTGGCGCGGCGGTGGTCGGATTTTCCCGAACTCGCCTGACGAAAACTTCACCCACAAAGTGAACAAAAAAATGTATCGCGCAGGTATCTGCTCGATCCTGTCGCAGCTGGCTCGCGAAGAGCGCCTGATCGTCATCGACGATCTGACGATCGACGCGCCAAAAACCAAGCTGTTGTCGCAAAAATTGAACGGCCTGGGCTTTGATTCGGTTCTGATCATCACCGACGTTCTGAACGAAAACCTGGAACTGGCATCGCGCAACCTGCCTAACGTACTCGTCGTTGAGCCACGTCACGCAGACCCGATGTCCCTGGTGTTCTACAAGAAGATCCTGGTCACCAAAGCTGCATTGGCCAAGATTGAGGAGATGCTGGCATGAGCGCGATTTTGAAACATAGCGAAGAACGCTTGATGAAGGTGCTGTTGGCGCCCGTG
The DNA here is from genome assembly GCF_001758645.1 of Janthinobacterium sp. MP5059B. Lineage (NCBI taxonomy): Bacteria > Pseudomonadati > Pseudomonadota > Betaproteobacteria > Burkholderiales > Oxalobacteraceae > Janthinobacterium > Janthinobacterium sp. MP5059B. Next base: position 71,711 of record NZ_LRHX01000005.1, read on the forward strand.
ATTTCCGAAAAGGCCACCATGGTCGCGGAAAAGAACGAGCAAATTGTATTCCGCGTACTGCCGGATGCAACCAAGCCTGAAATCAAGGCAGCGGTCGAACTGCTGTTCAAGGTTGAAGTTCTGTCCGTGCAAACTGCAAACCGCGAAGGTAAGCAAAAACGCACCGGCAAGTTCAACGGTCGTCGTAACCATACCAAGCGTGCTTTCGTGTGCCTGAAGCCTGGCCAGGAAATCAACTTCTCCGAGGAGGCTGCATAATGGCACTCGTTAAGATGAAACCAACCTCGCCAGGCCGTCGCGGCATGGTGAAGGTGGTGAATGCCGACCTGTACAAAGGTCGTCCGTTCGCTGCCCTGGTTGAAAAGAAATCCAAGACCGCTGGTCGTAACAACAACGGTCACATCACCACCCGTCATATCGGTGGTGGTCATAAGCAACACTACCGCTTGATCGACTTCAAGCGCACCAAAGATGGTATTCCAGCGAAAGTGGAACGTATCGAATACGATCCAAACCGCACCGCGAATATCGCTCTGTTGTGCTACGCCGACGGCGAGCGTCACTACATCATCGCAACCAAAGGCATGGCCGTTGGCGACAGCGTGATGAACGGTTCGGAAGCACCGATCAAATCGGGTAACTGCTTGCCAATCCGTAACATCCCAGTCGGTACCGTGATGCATTGCGTCGAAATGCTGCCAGGTAAAGGTGCCCAAATGGCACGTACCGCTGGTGCTGGCGTTGTGCTGATGGCACGTGAAGGTACTTACGCTCAAGTGCGTCTGCGCTCGGGTGAAGTACGTCGCGTGCACATCGAGTGCCGTGCAACGGTTGGTGAAGTCGGCAATGCCGAGCACAGCCTGCGTAAAATCGGTAAAGCTGGTGCGATGCGCTGGCGCGGTGTTCGTCCTACCGTTCGCGGTGTGGTCATGAACCCGGTCGATCACCCGCACGGTGGTGGTGAAGGTAAAACAGCAGCTGGTCGTCATCCAGTTTCGCCTTGGGGCCAACAGACTAAGGGTAAGAAAACACGCAGCAACAAGCGTACTACTTCCATGATCGTCTCGCGCCGCGGCAAGAAATAAGGGGTAGCACATGACACGTTCATTGAAAAAAGGGCCGTTCTGTGACGCCCACCTGGTGAAAAAAGTTGAAGCCGCGCAAGCAGCCAAAGACAAAAAGCCAATCAAAACCTGGTCGCGTCGTTCGACAATCATGCCTGACTTTATCGGCCTGACGATCGCGGTTCATAACGGCAAGCTGCACGTGCCGGTTTATGTTTCCGAAAACATGGTTGGTCACAAGCTCGGCGAATTCGCACTGACCCGTACGTTCAAGGGCCATGCAGCTGACAAAAAGGCTAAGAAATAATGGAAACTAAAGCTATCCTCAAAGGTGTGCGCCTGTCGGACCAAAAGGGCCGCCTGGTTGCTGACCTGATCCGTGGCAAGAAAGTTGACGCTGCACTCAACATCTTGCAATTCAGCCCGAAAAAAGGTGCTGCGATCATCAAACGCGTTCTGGAATCCGCTATTGCGAATGCCGAGCACAATGATGGCGCGGACATCGACGAATTGTTCGTGAAAACGATCTACGTCGAAAAGGGCCCGGTCCTGAAGCGCTTCACCGCGCGTGCAAAAGGCCGTGGCGACCGTATTTCGAAACAATCCTGTCACGTTTACGTGACTGTCGGTAACTAAGGAGCCACGATGGGTCAGAAAATTCATCCAACCGGTTTCCGTCTGGCGGTCACCCGTAACTGGGCTTCGCGCTGGTATGCAGGCAACGGTAATTTCGCTGCCATGCTGAACGAAGACTTGAAAGCACGTGCTTACCTGAAAAAGAAACTGAAGAACGCTTCCGTTGGCCGCATCGTTATCGAGCGCCCAGCCAAGAACGCGCGCTTCACGATCTACAGCTCGCGTCCAGGCGTGGTCATTGGTAAAAAAGGCGAAGACATCGAAGTACTGAAGTCGGCGCTGACCAAGATCATGGGCGTACCTGTTCACGTGAACATCGAAGAAATTCGCAAGCCAGAAATCGACTCGCAACTGATCGCCGATTCGATCGCTCAGCAGCTGGAAAAACGGATCATGTTCCGCCGCGCCATGAAGCGTGCAATGCAAAATGCAATGCGCCTGGGTGCTCTCGGTATCAAGATCATGTCGTCCGGCCGTCTGAACGGTATCGAAATCGCGCGTAAAGAGTGGTACCGCGAAGGCCGTGTGCCTCTGCATACCCTGCGCGCCGATATCGACTACGGTACCAGCGAAGCGTCGACCACCTACGGCATCATCGGTGTCAAGGTGTGGGTATATAAAGGTGACCGCGCGCCTAACGGCGATGCACCAGTCATCGATACCCCAGCTGACGAGAAGAAAAGCCGCGGCCCACGCCGTGACGATGGCAAGCCAGCTGGCCGTCCACGTCCAGCCGGTGCCGGTGCGAAACCATCCACAGCACCAGGTGCACGTGTGCGTACCGCCGCTAAACCGGCCGCCGCAGCAGCACCAGCTGAGAAAGCAGGAGAATAATCATGCTGCAACCAGCACGCAGAAAGTATCGTAAAGAGCAGAAAGGCCGTAATACCGGTATTTCGCACAGCCGCGGCACCGCCGTGTCGTTTGGCGAATTCGGTCTGAAGGCAGTTGCGCGCGGTCGTATCACTGCGCGTCAAATTGAAGCGGCGCGTCGTGCAATGACGCGTCACATCAAGCGCGGTGGCCGTATCTGGATCCGTATTTTCCCGGACAAACCGATTTCGAACAAACCGGCTGAAGTCCGTATGGGTAACGGTAAAGGTAATCCTGAGTACTACGTCGCTGAAATTCAGCCAGGCAAAGTACTGTATGAAATGGATGGCGTTGATGAAGCGCTGGCACGGGAAGCATTCCGTCTTGCCGCCGCTAAACTGCCACTGGCGACGACGTTTGTCATCCGCCAAGTCGGCCAATAATTGGAGTTGTATATGAAAGCATCTGAACTCCGCGGCAAGGACCAGCCAGCTCTGCAAAAAGAGCTGAATGACCTGTTGAAGGCACAGTTCGGCCTGCGCATGCAAATCGCTACGCAGCAGCTGAGCAACACTTCGCAGCTCAAGAAGGTACGCCGCGATATCGCGCGTGTGAAGACGGTAATGAATCTGAAGGAAGCCAAATGAACGAACCAGTGAAACAGTCGCTCAAGCGCACGCTGATCGGTAAAGTGGTTTCGGACAAGATGGACAAGACCGTTACCGTTCTGATCGAGCGCCACGTAAAACATCCTTTGTATGGCAAGATCATCATGCGCTCGAACAAGTATCACGCGCATGACGAGACCAACCAAGTCAAGGCCGGTGATACGGTCGAGATCCAGGAAGGTCGCCCGATCTCCAAAACGAAGGCATGGACGGTGACACGTGTGGTTCAAGCCGCACCAACCGTTTAAATAAAAACCACCGTTTCGGCGGTGGGTTTTAATTAGTACTTGCAGGCCCGCAAATTGTATGTAATACTTGCGGGCTTCGTTCATGTAACGCCGCAAAGTGTCTGGCCACAGACAGTAGCATTCGCGGTCAGTTGATGTATGAAGGTCATGCACCCAAACAGTGAAGCCCAGCAGGGCGGCTCTGGCGGGACCAAGACTGACCGTGGGTCTACATTGTGTGGATTCTTCGGCTTAAGTTGGGAAAGAGAATACTATGATTCAAACTGAAAGCCGGCTCGAAGTGGCTGACAATACCGGTGCCAAAGAAGTAATGTGCATCAAGGTATTGGGCGGCTCCAAGCGCCGTTATGCTGGCATTGGCGATGTGATCAAGGTAACCGTTAAGGTTGCTGCGCCACGTGGCCGTGTCAAAAAAGGTGAAATTTATAACGCCGTGGTTGTGCGCACCGCTAAAGGTGTTCGCCGCCAAGACGGTTCCCTGGTGAAGTTCGACGGCAATGCCGCCGTTCTGTTGAACGCCAAGCTGGAACCGATCGGTACCCGTATTTTTGGACCTGTCACGCGCGAACTGCGCACTGAGAAGTTCATGAAAATCGTGTCCCTGGCACCGGAAGTCCTGTAAGGAGTCGTAATGGATAAGATTCGTAAAAACGACGAAGTCATCGTTCTGACCGGGAAAGACAAGGGCAAACGTGGTGTGGTACAGCAGCGTATCGATGCTGAACATATCGTGGTTGACGGCATTAACATCGCTAAAAAAGCGACTAAGCCAAACCCGATGACTGGCGTAACTGGTGGTATCGTCGATAAGACCATGCCAATTCACGTGTCCAACGTTGCATTGTTTAATGCAGCGACTGGCAAGGCAGATCGCGTGGGTTTCAAAGAAGTGGACGGCAAGAAAGTTCGCATCTTTAAATCCTCCGGCGAAGTAGTGAAGGCTTAAGAAATCATGGCACGTCTCCAAGAATTCTATAAAGAAAAAGTCGTTGCCGACCTGACCAGCAAGTTTGGTTACAAGTCGGTAATGGAAGTTCCACGCCTGACCAAGATCACCCTGAATATGGGTGTTGGTGAGGCTATCGCGGATAAAAAAGTTCTCGAGCACGCAGTTGCTGACTTGACCAAGATCGCCGGCCAGAAGCCAGTGACCACCAAGTCCCGCAAAGCGATCGCAGGCTTCAAAATCCGTGAAGGTTACCCGATCGGTACGATGGTCACCCTGCGCGGCGCTCGCATGTACGAGTTCCTGGATCGCTTCATTACCGTGGCTCTGCCGCGCGTACGCGATTTCCGTGGTGTGAACGGCCGTGCATTTGATGGTCGTGGCAACTACAACATCGGTGTCAAGGAACAGATCATTTTCCCTGAAATCGAATACGACAAGATTGACGCGTTGCGCGGTATGAATATCAGCATCACGACAACCGCTAAGACCGATGACGAAGCCAAAGCTTTGCTCGCCGCCTTTAAATTCCCTTTCAGGAACTGATCATGGCCAAACTGTCACTGATTAATCGTGAGATCAAGCGTGCTGACCTGGTGGCGAAATTCGCCCCTAAGCGCGAAGCTCTCAAGGCCATCGTCGATGACCAATCGAAATCGGAAGAAGAGCGCTACGAAGCTCGCCTGAAATTGCAGGCGCTGCCACGTAACTCGAACCCGACGCGTCAACGTAACCGTTGCGCCATCACTGGTCGTCCGCGCGGCACATTCCGTAAATTCGGTCTGGGTCGTATCAAGCTCCGTGAATTCGCCATGCGTGGTGAAATTCCGGGTATGACAAAAGCAAGCTGGTAATAGGAGAATATGCAATGAGTATGAGCGATCCTATCGCCGATATGCTGACCCGCATTCGCAATGCACAAGGCGTGCAAAAGACGACCGTGGCCATGCCATCGTCGAAAGTCAAAATTGCGATTGCCAGCGTCCTGAAGGACGAGGGTTACATTGAAGATTTCGCTGTTGCCGAAGCTGGTGGCAAAGCGGAACTGAAAATCGGTTTGAAGTATTATGTTGGCCGTCCCGTTATTGAGCGCTTGGAGCGCGTGTCCCGTCCGGGTCTGCGCGTCTACAAGGGTAAAGACGAGATCCCTGTTGTGATGAATGGCTTGGGTGTGGCGATCGTGTCGACTCCGCAAGGCGTCATGACTGACCGCAAAGCACGCGCTACCGGTGTCGGCGGCGAAGTTATTTGCTACGTGGCTTAAGGAGTTACACATGTCTCGAGTAGCTAAAATGCCTATCGTAGTGCCAGCTGGCGCCGAAGTCGCCATCTCCGCACAAGCGATCACCGTAAAAGGCCCGCTGGGCGTACTTTCCCAGGCCCTCACCGGCCAGGTTAAAGTGGAAAACAATGCAGGAACCCTGAGTTTCGACGTGGCGAACGACAGCCGCGAAGCCAATGCCATGTCCGGCACGCTGCGCGCACTGGTCAACAACATGGTTGTTGGCGTCACCAAGGGTTTCGAGAAAAAGCTGAACCTGGTAGGCGTGGGTTACAAGGCGCAAGCTCAAGGCGACAAGTTGAATCTGTCCCTGGGTTTCTCGCACCCTGTAGTGCATGACATGCCAGCCGGCGTTACCTGCGCAACACCAACCCCGACCGAGATCCTGATTAAAGGTATCGACCGTCAACAGGTTGGCCAGGTAGCCGCTGAAGTTCGTGCTTACCGCGCTCCTGAGCCTTATAAAGGCAAGGGCGTTCGCTATGCGGACGAAGTGGTTAAGCTTAAAGAAACCAAGAAGAAGTAATTAGGGGCTGACGATGGATAAGAAAGAATCACGGCTTCGCCGCGGACGCCAAACCCGCATCAAGATTGCGGAATTGAAAGTAAATCGCTTGTCGGTGCATCGCACCAACCTGCACATTTACGCCAACCTGATCAGCCCGGACGCTAAAGTCCTGGTTTCGGCCTCGACGGCTGAAGCGGAAGTTCGCGCTGAACTGGCAGGCCAATCCGGCAAAGGCGGCAATGCCGCTGCTGCAGCCTTGATCGGCAAGCGCGTCGCTGAAAAAGCGTTGAAAGCAGGGATTACCGAAGTTGCGTTTGACCGCTCCGGTTTCCGTTACCACGGCCGTGTGAAAGCGTTGGCAGAAGCCGCACGCGAAGCCGGTCTGAAGTTCTAAGGATCAATCATGGCAAAAATGCAAGCAAAAATGCAAAGCGACAAGCCGGATGATGGCATGCGCGAAAAAATGATCGCGATCAACCGCGTGACCAAAGTGGTCAAGGGTGGTCGTATCATGGGTTTCGCCGCGCTGACCGTAGTTGGTGATGGCGATGGCCGCGTCGGCATGGGCAAGGGCAAATCGAAAGAAGTGCCAGTTGGCGTGCAGAAGGCAATGGAAGAAGCCCGTCGCAACCTGATCAAAGTACCGCTCAAAAACGGTACCTTGCATCACACGGTTGTTGGTCGTCACGGCGCCTCCAAGGTCCTGATGAACCCAGCTAAGCCTGGTACTGGCGTTATCGCTGGTGGCGCAATGCGCGCTATCTTCGAAGTGATGGGCGTGACGGACGTGGTGGCGAAATCCACCGGTTCGAACAACCCATACAACCTGGTACGCGCTACGCTGGACGGCCTGTCGAAAATGAGCACTGCTTCCGATATCGCTGCCAAACGCGGCAAGTCGGTCGAAGACATTCTGGCTTAAGGTGGACAAAATGACAAACACAGTCAAAGTGCAATTGGTCAAGGGCTTGATCGGTACGCGCGAATCGCATCGCGCTACCGTGCGCGGTCTGGGTCTGCGTCGTGTAAATTCGGTTTCCGAATTGCAAGACACCCCATCCGTACGCGGCATGATCAATAAAGTATCGTATCTCGTTAAAGTTGTCGGGTAAGCCTTCGGGCTTACACGAACGGAGCAAATCATGGAATTGAATACTATTGCACCAGCCGAAGGCGCTAAGCACTACAAGCGTCGCGTCGGTCGCGGTATCGGCTCCGGCCTGGGTAAAACCTCGGGTCGTGGTCACAAAGGTCAGAAATCGCGTTCGGGCGGCTTTCATAAAGTCGGTTTCGAAGGCGGTCAGATGCCTCTGCAACGCCGTCTGCCTAAGCGCGGTTTCAAATCGATGCACGCAACCTTCAAAGCTGAAGTGCGCCTGTCCGATCTGAACAACCTGGCTGTTGGCGATGTCGACATTCTGGTCTTGAAGCAAGCTGGCGTTCTGGGCGTGTTGGCCCGTGACGTGCGCGTGATCTTGTCCGGCGAAATCACCAAAGCGGTGAATTTGAAGGGCTTGAAAGTGTCCGCTGGCGCGAAAGCAGCCATCGAAGCAGCCGGCGGCTCGGTAGCCTGAGTTGACCGCTAACAGCTTGATCGGAGCGAAAATTGGCGACTAATCCACAACTTGCTAAAAGTGCAGCGGCCGGTTTCCCTTGGGGACGGCTCTGGTTTTTGCTTGGCGCATTGGTGGTTTATCGTATCGGTGCTCACGTCCCGGTTCCCGGGATTGACCCGACACAATTAGCCTCGCTGTTCAAGGAGCACGAAGGCGGCGTCCTGGGCATGTTCAACATGTTCTCGGGCGGTGCCTTGTCTCGTTTTACAGTGTTTGCGCTGGGTATCATGCCTTATATCTCGGCCTCGATCATCATGCAATTGCTGTCGATCGTGTCACCGCAGATGGAAGCGTTGAAAAAAGAAGGCGAAGCAGGTCGTCGCAAGATCACCCAGTACACCCGGTATTTCACGGTTGCCCTGGCACTGTTCCAAGCGTTAGGCATTGCAGTCGCACTGGAGTCGCAAGCTGGTCTGGTGTTGGAACCTGGTCTTGCATTCCGCTTCGTGACGGTCGTCACTTTGTTGACCGGAACAATGTTTTTGATGTGGTTGGGTGAGCAAATTACCGAGCGTGGCTTGGGGAATGGCATCTCGATCATCATTTTTGCCGGGATTGCAGCAGGTCTGCCGTCGGCGTTGGGTGGCTTGTTCACTCAGGTGTCGAATGGTTCGATCGGCAGCTTCAGCGCGATTTTCATCGTGATCCTGGTAGCACTGGTAACGTACTTCGTTGTATTCGTTGAACGTGGTCAGCGCAAAATATTGGTCAATTACGCGAAGCGCCAGGTAGGCAACAAGATTTATGGCGGTCAAACCAGCCATTTGCCGTTGAAGCTGAACATGGCCGGCGTGATCCCGCCGATCTTTGCTTCTTCGATCATCTTGTTCCCGGCCACTATCGTGGACTGGTTTTCAAAGGGCGCCGACAACGCTAACCCTGCGGTGCGGTTCTTGAAAGATTTGGCAGCATCGATGGGGCCTGGTGAGCCTATCCATGCGCTGTTGTACGCAGTGGCGATCGTGTTTTTCTGTTTCTTCTATACAGCGCTGGTCTTTAACAGCAAGGAAACAGCGGATAACTTGAAGAAAAGCGGTGCGTTCATTCCCGGGATCCGTCCAGGCGAGCAGACAGCCCGTTACATCGACAAGATCCTGACACGCTTGACACTTGCCGGCGCAGTCTACATCACCCTGGTGTGTTTATTGCCGGAATTTATGCAAGCCCAGTGGAAAGTACCATTCTATTTCGGCGGTACTTCTTTATTGATTATTGTAGTTGTCACCATGGATTTCATGGCGCAAGTACAGAACTACGTGATGTCGCAGCAATATGATTCGCTGCTGCGCAAAGCAAATTTCAAGGGCGGAATTCCGACGCGTTAAGCGCGGGAAACATACCGAATGGCAAAAGACGACGTCATACAGATGCAGGGCGAGATTCTTGAGAATCTCCCAAATGCAACATTTCGAGTGAAGCTGGAGAACGGACACGTGGTGCTCGGGCATATTTCAGGTAAAATGCGGATGAACTATATTCGCATTCTCCCTGGAGACAAGGTGACGGTGGAGTTAACGCCGTACGACCTGAGCCGAGCCCGCATTGTGTTCCGTACCAAGTAACACACTGAATCAAACCAAAGAAGCGAAAGAAAGAGCCCAAAAATGAAAGTTCTCGCATCAGTCAAGCGGATCTGCCGCAACTGCAAGATCATCAAGCGCAAAGGCGTAGTCCGCGTTATCTGCGTGGAACCACGTCACAAGCAGCGTCAAGGTTAATCGAGGAATAACAAATGGCACGTATTGCAGGGGTTAATATCCCAAATCATCAGCATACCGTTATCGGCCTGACGGCCATCTACGGTGTGGGCCGTCCACGCGCAGAGAAAATCTGTGCATCGACCGGTGTAGCAACCAACAAAAAGATCAAAGATCTGGATGACAGCGAACTGGAAAAGCTGCGCGATGAAGTAGGTAAATTCATCGTCGAAGGCGATCTGCGTCGTGAACTGTCCATGAACATCAAGCGTTTGATGGATCTGGGTTGCTACCGCGGCATGCGTCATCGTAAGGGTCTGCCTTGCCGTGGCCAGCGTACGCGTACGAACGCACGTACCCGCAAGGGACCGCGTAAAGCCGCTCAATCGCTGAAAAAATAATCCGCTAGGGAATAATTATGGCTAAGTCGCAAAATAACGCCGCATCAGCACGCGTGCGTAAAAAAGTTAAAAAGAACGTCGCTGAAGGCATCGCACATGTCCACGCTTCGTTCAATAACACCATCATTACCATCACCGATCGTCAAGGCAATGCCTTGTCGTGGGCTACCTCCGGCGGTGCAGGCTTCAAGGGTTCGCGTAAATCGACCCCGTTCGCAGCGCAGGTCGCCGCGGAAGCCGCTGGTAAAGTGGCTGTTGAGTGTGGCGTGAAGAACCTGGAAGTACGTATCAAGGGCCCAGGTCCTGGTCGTGAATCCGCCGTTCGCGCGCTGAACAACCTGGGCATCAAGATCACCGAGATCCAGGACGTGACGCCGGTACCGCACAACGGTTGCCGTCCACCGAAACGTCGTCGTATCTAAGATAGTGTTGCAGAGGGCGCTTCGGCGCCAGCTGCTTTGCTGTCTGTTGTAACTCAGTACAGTTGTGTGAAAACGCTGGAGCAGGGAGCCGGAAACGGTTATACTGCCCGGCTGTTCTTGCCTGTCAAATTCTGTTTGACGGGTTTTTCGTTTTCAGCCACCGTCTGATTGAAACCAAATCAGACTAGCGCCTAACCGCATCAGTGTGTTTGATCATGCATGTGGCTGGGGCGTTATCATTTAAAAAAAGGAAGTATCGTGGCACGTTATATCGGACCTAAAGCAAAACTTTCCCGCCGTGAAGGTACAGACCTGTTCCTGAAGAGCGCACGTCGCTCGCTGGACAGCAAGTGCAAACTGGACGTCAAGCCAGGCCAACACGGTGTCAAATCCGGCGCCCGCACCTCGGACTACGGTAACCAACTGCGCGAAAAGCAAAAAGTCAAGCGTATGTACGGCGTGCTGGAACGTCAATTCCGCCGCTACTTCGCTGAAGCAGACCGTCGTAAAGGCAACACCGGCGAAACGCTGTTGAAGTTGCTGGAAACGCGTCTGGACAACGTTTGCTACCGCATGGGCTTTGGCTCGACCCGCGCTGAAGCGCGTCAATTGGTCAGCCACAAAGCGTTCACCGTGAACGGTATCGTTGTGAACATCGCTTCGTACGCAGTCAAAGTTGGCGACATCGTTGCTGTTCGTGAAAAATCGAAAAAGCAAGTGCGTATCGTTGAAGCACTGTCGCTGGCTGAACAAGTTGGTATGCCTAGCTGGGTTTCGGTTGATGCCAAGAAAATGGAAGGTACTTTCAAGTCCCTGCCAGAGCGTAACGAAATCGCTAACGACGTCAACGAATCGCTGATCGTCGAGCTGTACTCGCGTTAATAGCAGTTAGCACCATCACCGCCCACTCGTTTTCTTTCGGGTGGGCGTTTTACTAATGCCATCAGCCTTATCGGTGTAATGAGCCGAGGGTATTGAAAAGGACATTTCATGCAAAACAGTTTGTTGAAGCCACGTATTATCGATGTTGAAGCTCTCGGTGCAGGTCACGCCAAGGTCGTGATGGAACCGTTCGAGCGCGGCTATGGCCACACATTGGGTAACGCGTTGCGCCGCGTTCTGCTGTCGTCGATGGTAGGCTACGCGCCGACCGAAGTGACGATCGCTGGCGTCGTCCACGAATATTCCTCCCTCGATGGCGTGCAAGAAGACGTCGTCGATCTGTTGCTGAACTTGAAGGGTGTGGTTTTCAAAGTCCACAACCGCGATTCGGTAACCCTGACCCTGAAAAAAGAAGGCGAAGGCGCGATCCTGGCCTCCGATATCGACCTGCCGCATGACGTCGAACTGATCAACCCTGACCACGTGATCGCCCACCTGACCGCCGGTGGCAAGCTGGACATGCAGATCAAGGTTGAAAAAGGCCGCGGCTACGTTCCTGGTAACGTGCGTCGCCTGTCGGAAGACACGAACAAGACCATCGGCCGCATCATTCTGGATGCGTCGTTCTCGCCAGTGCGCCGCGTATCGTACTTCGTTGAATCGGCCCGCGTTGAACAGCGTACCGACCTGGACAAGCTGATCATCAACATCGAAACCAACGGCGTGATCTCGCCGGAAGAAGCGATCCGCCAGTCGGCCCGCGTCCTGGTGGACCAGTTGAATGTGTTCGCTGCCCTGGAAGGCACGGAAGCCGCCGCCGAAGCGCCATCGCGCGCTCCGCTGGTCGATCCTATCCTGTTGCGTCCAGTCGACGACCTGGAGTTGACCGTGCGTTCGGCGAACTGCCTGAAAGCGGAAAACATCTACTACATCGGCGACCTGATCCAACGTTCGGAAAACGAACTGCTGAAAACGCCAAATCTGGGCCGCAAGTCCCTGAACGAAATCAAGGAAGTGCTGGCATCGCGCGGCTTGACCTTGGGCATGAAGCTGGAAAACTGGCCGCCTGCCGGCCTGGAAAAGTAATCGCAGTAAAGCAAGTTGCAGCAAACTGCCTGGGACAGGTGTCCCAGGTTTTTATTTTGTAGTACCAAACCGGTCCGCGGCTGTAAGGGGTTTCCCACTCAGCTGATCGAAGAACTGGAATTTAAACACTCACCGAAAGGATTTATCATGCGTCACGGTCACGGCCTCCGTAAACTGAATCGTACCTCGTCCCACCGTCTGGCAATGCTGCGCAACATGACAGTATCGCTGACTGCAGTCACGAAGCATGAATCCAAAACCACCCTAGCCAAAAGCAAAAGAACTGCGCCGCGTTGTCGAGCCAATTCTGACCCTGGGCAAAAAAACCGACTCCCTGGGGCAAACAAGCGTCTGGCCTTCAACCGCCTGCGCGACCGTGAAATGGTCGTCAAACTGTTCGCTGAACTGGGCCCACGTTTCGCCAACCGTAACGGTGGTTATGTGCGTATCCTGAAAATGGGTTTCCGCGTCGGCGATAACGCTCCTATGGCGTTCGTTGAACTGATGGATCGTCCAGATACGACCGAAGCAGTTGAAGTTGCTGGCGAGTAATCCCAGTAATTGCTTCAATGAAAGCCAGGCCTAGCCTGGCTTTTTTGTTTTCTGCTGCAGCTATCCTTGCTGCGGTGTACTATTCTTCTTTCGCGCCGGCCCTGCAGCCACTGCACGCCCCGCGCGTCCTCTGTCGAATGGTTGAAAAGGTAGTTCATGTCCCGTTTCCCCTCCAGCGCCACCGCGCGCGCCGCTCCCATGCATCAACTGCTGATCTGGTTTGCCACCTGTTTGCTGCTGGCCATGGCCGTCTTTGGCACGGGTCAAGCCCGCGCCGACGATGAATTCCTCGACCCCGAGCTGGCCTTCAAGTTTTCCGCCCGCATGCAGGATCCGGCCACCATCGCCGTCACGTATGTGATTGCCGATGGCTACTATATGTACCACGAGCGCTTCAAGTTCGAGGCCGTGGGCGCCAAGCTGGGCACGCCGGTGTATCCGGCTGGCAAGGTCAAGTTCGACGATACCTTCCAGAAGAACGTGGAAACCTTCCGCAAGACCCTCACCATCACGATTCCCGTGGAAGCTGCCGGGCCGTTTACCTTGAAAGCGACGGGACAGGGCTGCTCCGACAAGGGCCTGTGCTATGCGCCGCAGGATGCGACAGCCCAGCTGGTGGGCGGTGGCGGCGGCCAGAGTATGGCGCCGGGCGGCTTGCCGTCGAAGTTCGCCTTGCCGACCGCGCCGGCGGTCGACACGGCGGCCGTCAACGGCCCGCAGGCGCAAGCATCGCCTGGCGTGTCCGTGCTGAGCATTCCGCAGGCCGATATCACCAGCACGCCGGAACCGATAGCGGCGGCGCCCGTGGCGGCAAGTTCCGCGCCCGCGCAAAGCGAGATGGGCAAGATCGAAGCGGCCCTGAAGGGCGGCAAGCTGCTCGTCATCGTGCCCCTGTTCATGCTGCTGGGCCTGGGACTCGCATTTACGCCGTGCGTGCTGCCGATGGTACCGATTTTGTCGTCGATCATCATCGGCGATGGCGGAAAGGTCAGCCGCTCGCGCGGCTTGCTGCTGTCGCTGACGTACGCGCTGGGCATGGCCATCGTCTACACGGCGCTGGGCGTGGCGGCCGGCCTGGCGGGCGAAGGTCTGGCGGCCCAGCTGCAAAACCCGTGGGTGCTGGGTTTCTTTGCCTTGTTGATGGCGGGCCTGGCGCTGTCGATGTTCGGCTTGTATGAACTGCAAGTGCCGGCTTTCCTGCAAGGCAAGCTGACGTCCGTATCGAACCAGCAATCTTCGGGCCGCCTGGCGGGCGTGTTCGTCATGGGCGCCATTTCCGCCCTGATCGTGGGTCCATGCGTGGCCGCGCCGCTGGCCGGCGCCTTGCTGTACATCAGCCAGACGCGCGACGTCGTCATCGGCGGCAGCGCCCTGTTTGCCATGGCGGTGGGCATGAGCGTGCCTTTGCTGCTGGTGGGCGTGTCGGCTGGCACCTTGCTGCCCCGTGCCGGCGCCTGGATGGATGCCGTCAAGCGCTTCTTTGGCGTGCTGCAACTGGGCGTGGCCTGGTGGCTCGTCTCGCCCGTGCTGCCGGGCGCCGTGCAGATGCTGGGCTGGATGGTCTTGTTCGTCGGCTATGGCATGTATTTGTTGGTGGGCAAGAGCGGCGCGAAGAACGCCTGGGTAGCCAAGGCCTTCGGCCTCCTGTTTGCCTTGCTGGGCGCGATGCAACTGGTGGGCGTGGCCAGCGGTGGCCGCGACCCGCTGGCACCGCTGGCCCACCTGGGCGGCGGGCAGGTGCATGCCCAGCCGTTTACGCGCGTCAAGACCGTAGCGGAGCTGGACGCGGCGCTGGCCCAGCTCAATGGCAAGCCGGCCCTGCTGGACTTTTATGCGGACTGGTGCGTGTCGTGTATCGAGATGGAAAAACTGACCTTCGTCGATCCCGCCGTGCGCGAGAAGATGGGGCAAGCCGTGCTGCTGCAAGTGGACGTGACGGCCAATGATGCGGACGACAAGGCCATGCTGAAACGTTTCCAGCTGTTCGGCCCGCCGGGCATCATCATGTTCAACCAGCAAGGGCAGGAAATTGCCCAGTCGCGCGTGATCGGCTTCCAGAATGCAGCCACCTTCCTGGCCTCCTTGCGCAAGCTCGACGAGTAGGTCGGGTTAGCCCGTGAGGGCGTAACCCGACACCACCATACACGCCAACAAAGTTGTCGGATTACGGTCCTGCGGACCTAATCCGACTTACCCGGCTTTCGGCTGCTGATGCATGCCATGGTGGCCGCCGCGATGGCCGCCGTGCTTGCCGCCGGGCACGCTGTCATCAAACACTTTCTTTTGCTCCGGCGTCAGCACGGCGTAGAAGGTTTTCAGCGAGGCCAGACGGCTTTCCTGGCTGGCGATGCGTTCCTTCGACATGGCGATCCATTGCTCCATGCGTTCCGGCGCCGACAGCTTGGCCATCGCTTCGCGCTTGGCCTTCCAGTCACCCATCGGTTTTTTCGGCGCGTTGGCGGCCGTGAATGTGGCCCAGGCCGGTTCCTGCGCGGCCGTCAGCTTCAGCTTGTCATGCAGGCGGGCCTGGTACTTGGCCATGCGCTCGGCAGGATTGCCGCCGCGGTGCTGGTCGCGGTGGCCGTCGTGTTGCATCTTGGTACTGGCGGCAGGCGCGCTGGCGGCCGCTTCCTGGGCGTGGACGGTCAGCGATGCCGCACCCATGCCGAGTACGCTCATGGCGATGATCAAGTTCTTGCGCAAGGTTGTCATTGAGGCGTTCATCTGGATTCCTTTGTAAAAGTGAGGGATGTACATGTTGCTGCACATGAATCCATGTTGGACGCGCCATGTTTCCCCGAAGTGTCCGCTGCCAGACAGTTTGTATCTATATGTTTCTTCGGGTCTTCTATATACAAGACGATACAAATGCGTTGTGCAAGGGCGGGGGAAGTGGGGATAATTCGTACCATGGAACCCACTTCTACAATTCTCATCGTCGACGATGACCGCGATATCCGCAGCTTGCTGGCGGACTACCTGGAAACGAACGCCTACCGCACCCTGGGTGCGGCGGATGGCACGGCCATGTGGAAAATCCTCGATGAAACGCGGCCCGACCTGATCGTGCTCGACTTGAACCTGCCTGGCGATGACGGCCTGACCTTGTGCCGCAAGCTGCGCGCCCAATCGACCGTGCCGGTGATCATGTTGACGGCGCGCAACGAGCCGCTGGACCGCATCCTGGGCCTGGAAATGGGCGCCGACGATTACTTGCCGAAGCCGTTCGAGCCCCGCGAATTGCTGGCGCGCATACGCAGCGTGCTGCGCCGCAGCCATGCCATGCCGTCGAACGTGCCGTCGGACAAGGCGCAGCAAATCCGCTTTTCCGGCTGGACGCTGGACCTGACGGCGCGCCACCTGCTCAATCCCAGCGGCCTGGTGATCATGCTGTCGGGCGCGGAATTCCGCTTGCTGCGCGTCTTCCTGGAACACCCGAACCGCGTGCTCAACCGCGACCAGCTGCTGAACCTGACGCAGGGCCGCGACGCCGACCCGTTCGACCGCTCGATCGATATCCAGATCAGCCGTCTGCGGCAAAAGCTCGGTGAAGATGCCCGCTTGCCGCAAATTATCAAGACCGTGCGCAACGGCGGCTACGTGCTGGCTGGCCAGGTCAATGTGGAGCCGCACGCGTGAAGGCCTTCCTGGGCTCGATGACGGGCCGTGTCTTCATGTTCTTGTTGATCGGCATCGTCGCTTCGGCCGCGCTGACGCAGTGGCTGGCCGTGGGCGAACGCCAGCGCGCCATCGAGCAATACCGCGACTACCACGCCGTTGAGCGAGCCGAGCAGCTGGTGATGGCGGCCGACGTGGTGCCGCTGGCCTCGCGCGCCGCCTACCTGAAAGTGGCCAACAAGGGCAGCGTGCGCCTGGAGCTGCGTCCCGATACGGAACATAGGCCCGGTGCGCCGACGGAATTTTCCACCGCCCTGCAAGCCAAGCTGGGCGAAGGCTTCAAGGTCAGCGCGCTGGCCGAACGTCCGGCCGCCTGCGTCAAGCCGCGCCAGTCTCCGGGTATGTTTTCCGCCAAGCCATGGGGCGGCACCTGCGAAAACCTCGACGTGCGCATGCAGGATGGCCACGTGCTGCGCCTGATGGTCTTGCCGCCGCGCCAGCAGCCACCGTTCAATGAACATAACGACTGGATGACCCTGCTGCCTTTCCTGATCAGCATCGCCATCCTCGCCTATCTGGTGACGCGCATGACCATGCGCCCGCTCAAGCAGCTGGCGCAGGCGGCGAAAGACCTGGGCAATGACATCAACCATCCGCCGCTGACCCTGTCGGGCGCCAGCGAGATCCGCCAGGCCAGCGCCGCCTTCAATGCCATGCAGGCGCGCATCCGCCAGCATATTTCCCAGCGGACACAGATGCTGGCGGCCATCACGCACGACTTGCAGACGCCGCTGACGCGCTTGCGGCTGCGCCTGGAAAAAGTGGCGGATACGGAATTGTATGACCGCCTGGTGGGCGACCTGTCGGCCATGCAAAGCATGGTCAAGGAAGGGCTGGACCTGGCCCGCTCGATGGACAGCACGGAAGCGATGCAGGCGCTCGATCTCGATTCCCTGCTCGATAGCGTCTGCTCCGACGCGGCCGATGCCGGCCAGAAAGTCACCCTCAGTGGACAGGCGGGCATGGCTTTGATGGCGCGCCCCATTGCCATGCGGCGCTGTCTGGTGAACCTGATCGACAATGCCGTCAAATATGGCCTGTACGCGCAGGTGACCGTCGAGCGCATCGCCGGTGCCGCTCGCATCTGCATCCGCGACGGCGGGCCAGGTATTGCGCCAGATCAACTGGCTAAAGTGTTCGAACCGTTTTACCGCATCGAGACGTCGCGTTCGCGCGAATCGGGCGGCACGGGCCTGGGCCTGACCATCGCGCGCAATATCGCCGAGCAGCACGGCGCCACGGTTTCACTGCTCAATCACGTCGACGGTGGACTGGAAGTCACCCTCATCGTGCCAGAGTATTACGCAGGAAAGTGAGCATTTCCGTGCGACAATATTGTGCTTTATGCCCCCCTGGCAACTACATTCAACCTGCAGCCCTGCGCTGCAACAGCGTGACAGAACAATGAAAAAGACTAGTCTGGCAATCCTCGTGGGTGCGGCCCTGTGTATCGGTGGCGGCATCTGGTATTTCAATCATCAATCCGGTGCGGCGACCAGTGGGCAGGATGGCAAAGGGGGCAAGGGTGGACAGGCGCCGACGACCGTGAGCGTGGTCGCGCCGGTGCGCCAGGATGTGCCGATGGTGCTGCAAGCCAATGGCAGCGTGATGCCCATCAGCAGCGTGGACTTGCACCCGCAGACGACCAGCACGATCACCAAAGTGCATATCCGCGAAGGCCAGTTCGTCAAGCAGGGCGAGCTGATGTTTACGCTGGACGCGCGCAGCGAGCATGCGAATGTCGACAAGGCGCAGGCGCAGGTCTTGCGCGACCGCGCCTCGGTGCAGGACTTCGAGCGCCAGCTCAAGCGCAACCAGGATTTGCTGAGCAAGAATTTCATCGCCCAGGGCGCCGTCGATACCCTGCAAAGCCAGCTCGATGCGGCACGCGCCTTGCTGGCTGCCGACCAGGCTGCCTTGCGCGCGGCCCAGGTCGACTCCAGCTACACCGTCCTGCGCGCCCCGCAGGCGGGCAGGGTGGGTGCCATCAATGTCTACGCCGGCAGCCTGGTGCAGCCGACCACGTCGCTCACCAGCATCACCCAGCTCGACCCGATCGACGTGTCGTTCACCTTGCCGGAAAGCAGCCTGTCCGGCTTGCTGGCGGCGCAAAAGGCGGGCGAGGTGCCTGTCACGGCGCTGCTGTCCGATGCGGGCGGCAAGCAGCTCGATGGCAAACTGAATTTTATCGACAATGCCGTCGATCCCGCCACGGGCGTGATCAGGATCAAGGCCCGTTTCAATAATGGCGGCACCGATTTGTGGCCCGGCCAGTACGTGAATACGCAGCTGACCGTGCGCACCCTCAAGGATGCGCTGGTGATCCCGCAAAACGCCATCATCACGAGTACCGCCGGCACCTTCGTGTATTCGATGGAAGCGGACAACACGGCCAAGATGCGCAAGGTGACGCGCGTGTATGCATTCGGACCGAACGCCGTCGTTACCGGCCTGGCGGGCGATGAAAAAGTCATCGTCGATGGCAAGCAGAACTTGCGTCCAGGTAGCAAGGTGCGCCTGGTGGAAAAACACAAGGCTGCCGATGGCGCCGCCGCACCGCAGGGCAAGCCAGCATGAACCTGTCCGAACTGAGCATCCGCCGCCCCGTCATGGTGGTGCTGCTGTCCCTCTCCATCATCCTGGCCGGCGTGCTGGCCTACCTGCAAATTCCCGTGGCGGCCTTGCCGAGCTATAACACGCCCGTCATCAACGTCAGCGCCGACCTGGCCGGCGCCAGCCCGGAAACCATGGCCTCGTCGGTGGCCTTGCCGCTGGAAAAACAATTTTCCACGATTTCCGGCCTGAGCCTGATCACCTCCACGAGTACGCTGGGCAATACCTCGCTGACCCTGGAATTTGACGCCAGCATCAATGTCAACGAGGCGGCTGTCGATGTGCAGGCGGCCCTGCTGCGCGCGCAGCGCCAGTTGCCGACGGAAATGACGGACTTGCCGTCCTACCGCAAGGTCAATCCGGCCGACGCGCCGGTGCTGTTCATCCAGATGACGTCGCCATCGCTGAACTTGTCGGACCTCAACGATTACGCGGAAAACCTGATCGCCCCCAGCCTGTCGACCCTGCCGGGCGTGGCCCAGGTGATCGTCAATGGCCAGAAGCGCTTTGCCGTGCGGGTGCGCGCCCGTGCCGACCTGATGAATGCGCGCAACCTGACGATGGACGAATTGGCCACCGCCTTGCGCACCTCGAACACGAATTCCCCGCTGGGCATTCTTGACGGCCCGAGCCAGACCCTGACCATCCAGGGCAATCCGCAAATGATGAAAGCGGCCGATTTTGCCGAACTGATCGTCGCCAGCCGCAACGGCCAGCCCGTGCGCCTGAAAGACGTGGCCGAGGTGGAAGACAGCTTTCAATCGATCAAGGCCGTCGGCAGTTTCAATGGCGAGCGCTCGATCAGCCTGATGGTGCAGCGCCAACCGGACGCCAACACCGTGCAAGTGGTCGATGGCGTGCGCCGTTTGCTGCCGGGCTTCAAGGAACAATTGCCGCAGTCGATACAGATCAGCCTGGTCAACGACCGTTCGCTGTCGATCCGCGAAGCCATCCACGACGTGAATCTGACCTTGGCCCTGACGGTGGTGCTGGTGGTACTGGTGATCTTCCTGTTCCTGCACCGCGCGGCGGCCACCTTTATTCCTGCCGTCACCATGCCGATTTCCCTGCTCGGCGCGCTGGCCCTGCTGTACTGGCTCGGCTACAGCCTCGATAACGTTTCCCTGCTGGGCATTACCCTGGCCGTGGGCCTCGTCGTCGACGATGCCATCGTGGTGCTGGAAAACATCGTGCGGCATATCGAGATGGGCAAGAAACCCATACGCGCGGCGCTGGAAGGGGCGAAAGAGATGGGCTTTACCATCATCTCGATCTCCGTCTCGCTGGTGGCCGTGTTCATCCCCATCTTCTTCATGCCGGGCGTGATCGGCTTGCTGTTCCATGAATTCGCCGTTGTCGTCTCGCTGGCCGTGCTGGTGTCGGCCGTCGTGTCGCTGACCCTGGTGCCGATGCTGGCCAGCCGCTTTCTGCCGGCCGATTCGCGCGAGCACAATGACAGCGACCCCAGCCATGGCGAAAAAACCTTCATCGGCCGCCATTTCGAAGCGGGTTTCACGAAATTGCGCAATGGTTATGTGCATCTGCTCGACAAGGCCCTGGCGCACCGCAACGTGGTGCTGTTCGTTGCCGTGTGTACCTTTGCGCTGACGGTGCTGTTGTACGCGACGATACCGAAAGGTTTCTTCCCGGAAGAAGACCTGGGCCAGATCCAGGTGAATACGGAAGCGTCGGAAGACATTTCCTCGGCGGCACTGCAAGACTTGCAAGCCCGCGTGGCGGCCGTGCTCAAGGCGGACCCCAGCGTGCAGGACGTGACCTCGTTCGTCGGCGGCGGCAACACGGGCCGCATGTTCATGGTCTTGAAACCGCGCAGCGAACGGCCGAAAATGCCGGTGGTGCTGGAAAACCTGCGCCGCGCGGCGGGCACCGTGCCCGGCATGGCCGTGTATTTCCGGCCCGTGCAAAACTTGCAGCTGGGCGGGCGCCAGAGCAAGAGCCGCTACCAGTACACCTTGCAAAGCGTCAGTCCCGACGCCTTGAATGACTGGGCGGAAAAGTTTATTGCCGGTATGCGCACGGATCCCGCCTTCCGCGACGTCACCAGCGATTCGCAGATCAAGGGCTTGCAGGCATCGCTCAGGATCGACCGCGACAAGGCCAATCTGCTGGGCGTGCAAATGTCCGACATCCGCACGGCCCTGTACAGCGCCTTTGGCGAGCGGCAAGTGTCGACCATCTATTCGTCGGCAGCCAGCTATTACGTGATCCTGGAAGCGGCCACTGCCGACCGCCAGTATGACGATGCGCTCACGCGCGTGTCCGTGCGCAGCAAGACGGGCGAACTGGTGAAACTGTCGAGTATTGCCTACGTGGAACGCACGATTGGGCCTACCTCCGTGAATCACCAGGGGCAGTTGCAGGCTGTTACCATCGCCTTCAACCTGGCGCCCGACGTGCCGCTGGGCATCGCCACGGGCAAGATCGATGCGATGGCCAAGGACATGAGCTTGCCAGCCTCCATCATCACGCGCTACGGCGGCGACGCGGCCGTGTTCCAGAGCTCGCAGTCCAGCCAGATCATCCTCATCATTGCCGCGCTGGCCGTGATCTATGTCTTGCTCGGCGTGCTGTATGAAAGCTATATCCACCCGCTGACCATCCTGGCCGGCTTGCCATCGGCGGCCGTGGGAGCGCTGCTGACCCTGCGCCTGTTCGGCATGGACCTGACCATGATCGCCATCATCGGCATTTTGATGCTGATCGGCATCGTCAAGAAAAACGCCATCATGATGATCGACTTCGCCCTGCATGCGCAGCGCAACGACGGGCTGGCGCCGGCAGAGGCCATCCGCCAGGCGTGCATCCTGCGTTTCCGCCCCATCATGATGACGTCGGCGGCGGCCTTGATGGGCGCCTTGCCGATCGCCCTGGGGCTGGGCGCCGGCGCCGAGCTGCGCCAGCCGCTGGGTCTGGCCGTGGTCGGCGGCTTGCTCTTTTCACAAGTGATCACCCTGTTCATCACCCCCGTGATCTATTTGTTCCTGGACAAGTACAGCGGCACGGGACCGTTGACGGACGAGCAATTGGTGGCGCTCGACAACAAAGCCTGAGCCGCAACACGGCCAGCACCGGCGCCCCGTTCCTCAGTGAATGCGGCGCCGGTTTTGTATGGGCCGTGATACATACGGTAACAACCGTCAAGCGATGGCTCGGGTACTCTGGTTACCGCTGCAAGGAATGTCGCTATCCTGTACGCTTCGGGTTGGATATGCCGAGGAAGTGTTCCCAAAAGCAAGGGACTCTGGCACTATGGCTGCCCTGTCAGATTACTTTTGTCGCTACACAGAAAGCACGATTCATTTTGCATGACACGACCCATTTGATGGCTGCCGATTCCGATGTTTGCCCCACCTGCGGGCAAGTGATCCAGCCACCACCGGCCTACGGGTCCACGACCAGCACCATGCGCAAGGTGGCGCTCGGCGTGTCCGTCTTGCTGCACGTGCTGCTGGCGGCGTATGCATTGTTTCGCAGCGATACGATCGAAAAGATCCCGCCGCCGAAGAAGGAAAGCGCGATGGTTTACATTGCGCCGCTGAAAGACAAACCGCAGCCGCAGCCGCAGCCGAAACCCACGCCGAAACCGAAGGACACGAAAGTGGCCAAGGTCAAACCGCCACCGGCGCCGAGCAAGCGCGTGGTCACAAAAGACGTGCCGCGCGACAAGCCAAAACTGGAAACATTCACGCCGCCGCTGGTGTCGAAGGTGCCGTTGCCGCCGCCGCCGGCTGAAGACATGAGTTCGATGATCGAGCAGCGCCGCAAGCAGCGCGAGGCGCAAAACCCCGCGCCGCCGGCCGAGGAAAGCGAAAACGACCGCGCCATGCGCGTGGCCAAGGCGAATATCGCCGGCGCCCAGGGACGTAATTCCGGCAGCGACCGCGAGGATTCGGGCGGCGTGTTTTCCATCGTCAACCAGACTTCGTTCAGTGCCGAAGTCAAGTTCAAGGGCTGGAACGGCAACTTCAAGCGCAACTGGCTGAAGCAGGAAAAAGTCGAGCTGGGCAATGAGCCCGATATCGAAACGGCTATCGTGAAGAAGATGATTCAGCTGATCCGTGCCGAAAAGCCCGGTGATTTCGTGTGGGAATCGCGACGCCTGGGGCGCAACGTCAACCTCAGCGCCCGCGTGGAAGACACAGCCGAGCTGATGGCCTTCCTGCGCCAGGAATTCTTTTCCGAGAAACGGCCAGGGCCGGGACGGCGCTAAGCGCTCGTAAAACTGACGGCAATAAAAAAGGCTGCACCGTGTGAACGGGCAGCCTTTTTTTACGCAGCCTTAATCTCGATCAAGCCGGTTTGTCGGTTCCTGCTTCCGGTTCGACGTCGTCTTCCATGTCGATCAGTTCGACCATCTGGGCCGCGCCATCTTCGCTGATGCCGGCCAGTTCCATGATCTTGTCGTTGGCTTCGTCGATGCCGACGCGCTTCAGGGCCGAGAACAGTTGCACTGTGAACGGGAAACCGACGCCGTCTTCATCCACGTAGCTGTCGAGCTTGGCTTTCGCCTGGCGCAAGGCATTCACGGATTCATTGCGGTTCAGCTTATCGACTTTCGTCAGGATGCAGTGGATCGGTTTACCCGTCGGGGCGAACCATTCCAGCATCTGAATGTCCAGGTCGGTGAACGGACGGCGCGAATCCATGATCAGGATCAAGCCCGCCAATTGCTCGCGGCGCTGCACATAGTCGCCCAGCAGGCGCTGCCAGTGCAATTTGGCCGAGCCCGAGACTTCCGCGTAGCCGTAGCCCGGCAAATCGACCAGCAGGCATTCGATCTCTTCGACGATGGTGGCATCCTTGCGGTGCTGCGCCACGTGGGCGCCGCCGATGGAGAAGTAGTTGATATGCTGGGTACGGCCAGGTGTCTTGGAGGCGAACGCCAAGCCTTTCTGATTACACAAGATGTTGATGGCGGTCGATTTACCGGCATTGGAGCGGCCGGCAAAGGCGATTTCCGGCACCGTGGTATCGGGCAGGTCACGCAATTGGTTGACGGTCGTAAAGAAGCGGGCTTGCCAGAGTTTTGACATGGGAGTAGTAAAGCAACAAAAGGGAGCGATAAGGGAGCGATAACGCCAAGAAGCTATTGTACAATAAGGGGTTGTTTATTGTTGCCGGCGTAGCAGCGATGCGGCTTGCGGCCCTGAAAATAAAGCAAAAATCCACAGGGCGCGGCAATGTCCACCACTAATTTCTCACTGTCTCAGGGTGCCTGAATGAATCGTGCGTTTTCACCGTTTATCAAATCCATGCTGCTCGCTTTGCTGGCTGTATCGGCAACTGCCTCTGCGGTCGAAGCAGCGAAACCGGCCGTCAAGGTCGACGCGGCCAAGGGCGCTACCCTGTACGCCGATGGCGATGCGGCACGCGGCCTGCCTGCCTGCGTCTCCTGCCATGGCGCGGCCGGCAATTCGACCATCACGGTCAATCCGAAGCTGGCCGGCCAGCACGAAAGCTATATCTACAAGCAACTGGTCGACTTCACCACGCCGGAGCGCAACCAGCCCGTCATGACGACGTACGCGAAGATGCTCAGCGACGCCGACAAGAAGAATATCGCCGCCTACCTGAGCGCGCAGCTGTCCAAGCCGGGCGCCGCGAAAAACAAGGACACGATCGACCTGGGCAAGAAAATCTACCGTGGTGGCATTGCTTCCAAGCAAGTTGCCGCCTGCGCCAGCTGTCATGGCGCGACGGGCAATGGCATTCCCGTCCAGTATCCGCGCATCGCCGGCCAGCACCAGGACTACACGGTGGCCCAGCTGGCCATGTTCCGCAGCACCAAGGCTGATGCCCGCAAGAACAGCGCGCAAATGCACACCATCGCCGCCCGCATGTCGGATGACGAGATCGCCGCCGTTGCCGATTACATCGCCGGCCTGAAGTAAGTTTTCATAGTGGCAAGAGATTGCCAGGCGCACCAGCGCGCATGAACCAGGGCGGCCGTCTCGACAGGCTGCCCTTTTTTATGGCAGGGGCCAAACAGGAGTATGCTGCCGCCTTGCGCGGAGAAACTATCTGCTCCATGCCTAAATTTTCTTGAAGATTGCATATCCCGTATGAGTATCAACGTATGAGCACAGGCACGACCGGAATCGAGTTAAAGACCCAACGCCGCAGCCTGGCTGAATTCGTCGAGCTGGTCTCGTCGATGCGCTTTGCCATCAGCCTGCTGACCCTGATCGCCGTCGCGTCCATCATCGGCACCGTGCTCAAGCAAAATGAGCCCATGCCCAATTATGTGAACCAGTTCGGCCCGTTCTGGTTCGCCGTCTTCGACAAGCTGAGCCTGTACTCCGTGTATTCGGCCTGGTGGTTCCTGGTCATCATGGGTTTTCTCGTCGCCTCGACCTCGCTGTGCATCGTGCGCAATGCACCGAAGATGCTCAAGGATATGCGCAGCTGGCGCGACAATGTGCGCGAACAATCCCTGCGCAATTTCCATCACAAGGCGGAATGGCAGGCGCCGCTGCCGCGCACCGTGCTGGCGCAGCAGATGGTGATGCGCCTGAAAGACGCCGGCTACGCGGCCAAGGTGGTCGAGAAGGACAACGCCACCCTGGTCGCTGCCAAGCGGGGAGCGGCCAATAAATGGGGCTATATCTTTGCCCATGGCGCCATCGTCATCATCTGCGTGGGAGGTTTGCTCGATTCGGAAATGCCGATCCGCGTACAGCAATGGTTCTTCGGCAAGACGCCGTTTTCCGGCAGCGGCGTGATCGCCGACATTCCCGCCCAGCACCGCCTGAGCCTGTCGAACCCCACTTTCCGCGGCAACACCATGATCCCGGAAGGCGCGTCGAGCAACACGGCCATTATTCCCCAGGCCGATGGCGTGCTGATCCAGGATTTGCCCATCACCATCCTGCTGAAAAAATTCCACATCGATTTCTACAGCACGGGCATGCCCAAGCTGTTTGCCAGCGATGTCGTGGTGACGGATCATGAAACAGGGAAAAGTTTCCCGGCAACCATCAAAGTCAACCAGCCGCTGCTTTATAAGGGCCTGGCCCTGTACCAGTCCAGCTTTGAAGATGGCGGCAGCAAGCTCAAGTTGACGGGCTTTCCCATGACGGGCAAGACGACGAAACGCTTCGATATCGGCGGCGAAGTGGGCGGCAGCACGCCGCTCGAGCGCAGCGACGGCAATTCCTACACGGTGGAATGGTCGGGTTTCCGCCCGTTCAACGTGGAAAATCTCAGCGCCGGCCAGGACGTGCGGGCCGTCAGCAAGGCGGAAAGTTTCAACGATAAGTTTGCCGTCGGCCTCGATAAACGCCTCGGTTCGGCCGCGAAGAATGCGAACAACAAGGATCTCAAGAACGTCGGTCCTTCGGTGCAATACAAATTGCGCGACAAGACGGGCCAGGCGCGCGAGTACCAGAACTACATGCAGCCGGTCACCGTGGATGGCACGACGGTGTTCCTGGCCGGCATGCGCGTCAACCCCAGCGATCCGTTCAGCTATCTGCGCATTCCCGCCGATGACAATTACAGCGTGAACGAATGGATGCGCTTGCGTGCCGCGCTGCAAGATCCCGCGCTGCGCCAGCAGGCCGCCACGCGCTATGCGGCGCGCGCCATGCCGCAACCGGGCGCGGAAGCCTTGCGCGGCCAGTTGCAGGAATCGGCGGCGAAAAGCCTGGGCATCTTTGCCGGCAATGGGCAAGAGGGCGGCTTCCTCGCCATTTCGCGCTTCCTGGAGAAAATTCCTGCCGCCGAGCAAGAAAAAGCGGCCGATATCTTCATGAAGATCCTGAATGGCAGCCTGTGGGATTTGTGGCAGGCGGCGCGCGCCCAGGATGGCTTGAAAGCCATCGAGGCCGATGACAAGCACGGCCGCTTCCTGCAACTGGCCACGAATGCGCTGTCCGACAGCTTCTTCTATGGCGCACCCGTGTATCTGCAACTCGACGACTTCACGGAAATCAAGGCGTCCGTGCTGCAGGTGACGCGTTCGCCGGGCAAGAGCGTGGTCTACCTCGGCTGCCTGTTCCTCGTGATCGGCGTGTTTTCCATGTTTTATATCCGCGAGCGCCGCCTGTGGGTGTGGATCAAGGATGGCGAGGGCGGCAGCGATGCCTTGATGGCCATGAGCACGCAACGCAAGACGCTGGATTTTGAAAAAGAATTTGAGAACTTGAAGGCAAAGCTGCCGCAATCGGCGTAAGCTGCGCTGTGTCTGGGACGCTTGCGCGTCGCCTGCAATGGAGAAAATGATGGAATTGGCAAACAAGCAAATATATACGCAGGAACCAGGATTTTTCAAGCGCCTGAGCCTGATCGATTGGCTGTATGGCGCCGGCTTGCTGGCCGCATCCTTGTTCGGCCTGGTGCGCTTTGGCGCCTTCATGGATATCTATGAAAAAGCCATCTTGCTGGCTGCGGCGCCCACGTTCGCGTGGCTGGGCTGGTACTGGAAGCCCGTGCGCTGGCTGATCCCCGTGGCAGCCGTGCTGTCGCTGTTCGCCATCGAGCTGTACGCTGGCCACCTGGAGATGGCGAACCAGAAATTCTTCCTGAAATATATCTTGTCGAGCCAATCCGCCATCTTGTGGATGGGCACCCTGTTCGTGCTGTCGACCCTGTTCTACTGGATCGGCCTGGTGGCGCGCTCGGAATTCGGCTCGTCCGTTGGCTCCCTGCTGTGCTGGGCCGGCGTCGTGCTGGGTCTGACGGGCATGCTGGTGCGCTGGTACGAGTCTTACCTGATCGGTGCCGACGTGGGCCACATTCCCGTGTCGAACCTGTATGAAGTGTTCATCCTGTTTTCCCTGATCACGGCCATGTTTTACCTGTACTACGAACAGCATTACGCGACGCGCCAGCTGGGCGCCTTCGTCATGCTGGTCATTTCCGCGGCCGTCGTGTTCCTGATGTGGTACACGGTCACGCGCGACGCGGCCGAAATCCAGCCGCTGGTGCCGGCCCTGCAAAGCTGGTGGATGAAGATCCACGTGCCGGCCAACTTCATCGGCTACGGCACCTTCGCCCTGTCGGCCATGGTGGCGGCGGCCTACCTGCTCAAATCGAGCGGTTACCTGGTCGATCGCCTGCCGTCGCTGGAAGTGCTCGATGACGTCATGTACAAGGCTATTTCCGTCGGCTTCGCTTTCTTCACGGTAGCGACCATCCTGGGCGCCTTGTGGGCGGCCGAAGCATGGGGCGGCTACTGGTCGTGGGACCCGAAAGAAACGTGGGCGCTGATCGTCTGGCTCAACTATGCAGCCTGGCTGCACATGCGCCTGATGACGGGCTTGCGCGGCCGCGTCGCCTCGTGGTGGGCGCTGGTGGGCTTGCTGGTGACGACCTTCGCGTTTTTGGGCGTGAATATGTTCCTTTCTGGATTACATTCTTACGGCAAGCTTTAATTGTTTTTTGCATGACAGAAGCGTCATGAACGGCCCGGGAAAACTGGTGTAAGGTACAAACAATCACCTTTTCCCGGAGCCGCCATGTTGATCAAGCGCAGTCCCAACGGCATTGAGTTGCCGTATTCTTCCGAAATCACGCCGCGTGCCGTGTTTGAATCGCGCCGCAGCTTCATCAAGCAAATCGCCCTGGGCTCCGTGTCCAGCGCGGCCTTGCTGGAAATGGCCAGCCGCGAAGCGTTCGCGCAAGGCACCAATCCCAAGCTGGCTGCCAAGCTCAATCCTGCCTATTCGGCGCTGGAAAAGCAGACGGCGTATAAAGACGCCACCAGCTACAACAATTTCTACGAGTTCGGCACGGACAAGAGCGACCCTGCGCAAAACGCGGGCACCCTGCGCACGCGGCCATGGACAGTCAGCATCGAGGGCGAAGTCAAGAAGCCCATGACCCTGGACCTCGACGCGCTGCTGAAGCTGGCGCCGCTGGAAGAGCGCGTGTACCGCTTGCGCTGCGTGGAAGGCTGGTCGATGGTCATCCCGTGGGTCGGTTATTCCTTCTCGGAAATCATCAAGAAGGTCGAACCGACGGGCAATGCGAAGTACGTGGAATTCATCACCCTGGCCGACAAGAAGCAGATGCCAGGCGTGGGCAGTCGCGTGCTGCAGTGGCCCTACACGGAAGGCTTGCGCATCGATGAAGCGAATCATCCGCTGGCGCTGCTCACCCTGGGCATGTATGGCGAAACCTTGCCGAATCAGAATGGCGCGCCCGTGCGCATGGTGTTGCCGTGGAAATATGGTTTCAAATCCGCCAAATCCATCGTCAAGATCCGTTTCGTCAAGGAGCAGCCGCGCACCTCCTGGAACCTGTCGGCGCCGTCCGAATACGGTTTTTACTCGAACGTGAATCCGAACGTCGATCATCCGCGCTGGTCGCAAGCTTCCGAGCGGCGCATCGGCGAAGACGGTTTTCTCACCCGCAAGCGCAAGACCCTGATGTTCAATGGCTACAACGATGTCGCTTCCTTGTATGCGGGCATGGATCTGAAGAAGTTCTTTTAAGGAAATACCATGGCCCTCAACCCCACGAGCAAGCAGTTGTCGCTGCTGAAAAGCCTGATCTTCTTGCTGGCGCTGCTGCCGTTCGCGCGCATGGTCTGGCTGACGTACACGGGGCAACTGGTGGAGCCGCTGGAATTCATCACGCGCGGCACGGGCGACTGGACCCTGTATTTCCTGTGTATCAGCCTGGCTGTCACGCCCTTGCGGCGCCTCACGCAATGGAATTGGCTGATCAAGCTGCGGCGCATGCTGGGCCTGTTCGCCTTTTTCTACGCGGCGCTGCACTTCACCACTTTTTTATGGTTTGATCACTTTTTCGATGTGCAGGAAATGTGGAAGGATGTGCTCAAGCGTCCGTTCATCACGGTGGGTTTCATCGCTTTCGTGCTGCTGATTCCGCTGGCCGTGACGAGCACGAACGGCATGGTGAAACGCCTGGGGGGCAAGCGCTG
Source organism: Janthinobacterium sp. MP5059B (assembly GCF_001758645.1). Classification (NCBI taxonomy): domain Bacteria; kingdom Pseudomonadati; phylum Pseudomonadota; class Betaproteobacteria; order Burkholderiales; family Oxalobacteraceae; genus Janthinobacterium; species Janthinobacterium sp. MP5059B. Next base: position 101,732 of record NZ_LRHX01000005.1, read on the forward strand.
GCAGTGGCTGCACCGCTTGATCTATGTCATCGCGCCGCTGGGTATCTTGCACTTCTGGTGGATGAAGGCGGGCAAGAATAATTTCGCGCAACCGATCCTGTTCGGCAGCATCGTCGCGCTACTGCTGTTAATACGCGTGTATTTTTCCTGGATCAAGCGGGAGAAGAGCGCCAGGGCGGCCAAGGCTGCCACCCCGGTACGCTCGGCCTAGGTTGCTGGCACGATCACCGGTGGCGGCGGCACGGGCGCCGGTTCGACCGGGCCTTTGGCTGGCGCGCCCTTGGCCGCTGGCGGCTTGGGCAGGTACAGGGGACCGGGTTGGCCGCAGCCGGCCAGGACGCTAGAAACCACAATGGCGGTGCCGATATAAAACGCTGAGGATGACTTCACGATTAGAATCACGGTTTGATTAAGATCTTTGGAGTGTAGCATGAGCGAATCGGAATTCCTGGCCCTGGCCGAAGCCACCCTGACCCAGATCGAGGCGGCGCTGGACCGGCTGAACGATGAAGACGTGCTCGACGTCGAATGCAGCCGCAGCGGCAATGTGCTGGAAATCGAGTTCATCGATAACGGCACGAAAATCATCGTCAACAGCCAGGCCCCCATGCGCGAAATGTGGGTGGCCGCCCGTTCCGGCGGTTTCCACTACAAGCGCGTGGGCGACGAGTGGATCAACACGCGCGACAGTTCGGAACTGTTTGCGGCTTTGTCTGCCATGGCCAGCGAGCAGGCGGGCGCGGCAGTTGTATTGAAGTAAGTGTTTGAAGTGATGCATGAAAAATGGGCAGCCTTTGCGGGCTGCCCATTTTTTTGTGGTCCAGTGTCGGGTAGGTCGGCTTAGGCCGCAGGCCGTAACCCGACACCACCACCGGCGCCAACGATGTTGTCGGATGACGCGCTTGCACGCTAATCCGACCTACCCGGCCTACGTGTTTAAAATAGCTCGTTCTTCACAGCCTCTTTCGCCTTCTCTTCCTCCGGCGTGCCGCGCGCCGCGCCTTCCAGGCTGCCCACGCCCGTGCCCGGTGGATTTTCCGCATAGTAATACTCGTCGCCCACGTGGATCAGGCCTTCCGGCACGGCGCGTTCCTCGACGGGGATGCTCTTCAGGGCTTTCGCCATGTAGCTGATCCAGATCGGCAAGGCCAGGCCGCCGCCCGTTTCCCGGTTGCCCAGGTTGCGCGGCTGGTCGTAGCCGATCCAGGCGATGCCCACCAGCTTGGCCTGATAGCCGGCGAACCACGCGTCGATCGAATCGTTGGTCGTGCCCGTCTTGCCGGCCAGGTCGGGACGCTTCAAGGCCATGGCTTTATTGGCCGTGCCGAAGCGCACGACGTCGTTGAGCATGCTATTCATCATGAAGGCGTTGCGCTCGTCGATGACCCGGTTGGCTTCCTCGCCCGCCAGGTCCGGCTTGGCTTGCGACAACACATTGCCGTCGCTATCGGTCACCTTGGCGATCAGGTACGGGTTGATCTTGTAGCCGCCATTGGCGAACACGGCATACGCGCCGGCCATCTGCAGCGGCGTCACGTTGCCGGCGCCCAGGGCCAGGGTCAGGTACGGCGGGTTCTTGTCCGCGTCAAAGCCGAAGCGCGTCGCGTATTCCTGGCCATACTTGGCGCCGATCTTGTGCAGGATGCGGATGGAAATCATGTTCTTCGATTTCATCAAGCCTTTGCGCATGGTCATCGGACCATCGTATTTGCTGTCGTAGTTCTTCGGTTCCCACGCCTGGCCGCCCGTCTGGCCCGCGTCGAACGAGATCGGCGCATCGTTGATGATGGTGGCCGGCGACAGGCCCCGTTCCAGCGAAGCGGAATAGATGAAGGGCTTGAAGGCGGAACCTGGCTGGCGCCACGCTTGCGTGACGTGGTTGAACTTGTTGCGGTTGTAATCGAAGCCGCCCACCATGGCGCGAATGGCGCCGTCCGTGGTGCTGGCCGAGACGAACGCCGATTGCACTTCCGGCATCTGCGTCAAGACCCAGGCGTTGCCTTCTTGCATGACGCGGATCACGGCGCCGCGCTTGATGCGGCGGTTCGGCGCCGCTTTTTCCGACAGCCAGGCCGCGCCGAAGGTCAGGCCGGGGCCCGTGATCGTGATTTCCTCGCCGGCCGACGTGACTGCCTGCAGCGATTTGGGCGACGCTTGCAGCACCATGGCGGCGATGATGTCGTCGCTGTCCGGATGGTCGGCCAGTTCCGTCTCGATCGCGTCATCCGCTTCGGCCTTGGTTTTCGGAATCTCGATATACGCTTCCGGGCCGCGGTAGCCGTGGCGCTTTTCGTAATCCATCACGCCCTTGCGCAAGGCGATGTAGGCGGCGTCCTGGTCTGCCTTGGTGATGGTGGTGTAGACATTCAAACCGCGCGTGTAGGTATCTTCCTTGAATTGCTCGTAGACCAGCTGGCGCGCCATTTCCGACACGTATTCCGCATGCACGCCAAAGGCGCTGCTGTCGGTTTTCACTTTCAGCTCTTCATTCTTGGCTTCCGTGTATTGCTCTGGCGTGATGTAGCCCAGCTGCGCCATGCGTTGCAGGATGTATTGCTGGCGCATGCGCGCGCGTTTCGGATTGACGACGGGATTGTAGGCCGACGGCGCCTTCGGCAAGCCGGCCAGCATGGCTGCTTCGGCCACGGTCAGGTCCTGGATGTTCTTGCCGAAATAGATTTGCGCGGCCGAAGCGAAGCCGTAGGCGCGCTGTCCCAGATAAATCTGGTTCATATACACTTCGAGGATCTGGTCCTTGCTGAGATTTTTCTCGATCTTCCAGGCCAGCAAGACTTCATACGCCTTGCGCTTCAGGGTCTGTTCGCTGGACAGGAAGAAATTGCGCGCCACCTGCTGCGTGATGGTCGAGGCGCCTTGCTTGGCGCCGCCCGTCAGGTTGTGCAGGGCCGCGCGGGTGATGCCCAGGTAATCGACGCCGCCATGTTCATAGAAGCGGTCATCTTCGATGGCCAGCACGGCTTTCTTCATGACATCGGGAATATCCTTGATGTGCACCATGTTGCGGCGTTCCTCGCCGAATTCGCCGATCAGCACGCTGTCGGACGTGAACACGCGCAGCGGCATCTTTGGCTTGTAATCGGTCAAGGTATCGAGCGCCGGCAGGTTTGGATAGGCCATGGCCAGGCCAAAGACCACCAGCAAGACGCCGACGATGCCCAGGCCCAGCAGCGATGCCAGGGCCATCAGCAGGAAACGTTTGGGTTTGCTGCCCTTGGTGGGCGGCTTCGAGCCAGCGGGGCCAGCGGATTTTGAAGATGTCATGCGTCGTATGTCTTTCGGTTAATTATGCCGGCCAATTATAAGCGAGCTTGCCGGGGTGGCAGCGCGCTGTGGCGCTTGCCGGGGGGAGTGTCGAAACTTGCCGATACTCTATATAAGCGTGTATTGGCCCGCTGGCAACCAGGATTTGGTAACAATTATTCTGCGCCAGATCACGGCCCGTCCAGATAGGCGCCGCGCGCAGCACACTCCGGCGTGAAATCCGTTTACAAGCCAGCGCTGCCGGGACTAGGCTTTCGGATGGCAGGAACCTTCCCACGCTGACGTTTTCTCTATGAAAAACATGTCCATCAGCAATTTTCTTGGCACCAGCTTGCTGGGCGTCGATATCGCGGACGATGCCGTGCGCGTCGTCGAGTTGAGGCGCCGGCGGGGAAAGCTGTCGTGCCGGCATTGCGGCGCCGCCACGCTGGAGCCCGGCGTGATACTGGAAGGTAATGTCGAGGACATGCTGGGCCTGGCCGATGCCCTGCGCCAGGCACACCGCGACAGTGGCAGCGCCTGCACGCGGGTGGCGCTGGCCATGCCGGCCACGGCCCTGATCACGCATGCGATCCGCTTGCCCGCCGGATTGGCGGAAGAACAGCTGGAAATTCTCGTGGAACTGGAAGCGGCGCAATACATGCCGTTTGCGCTGGAAGACGCCAGCCTGGATTTTTTCATTCTCGGCCCCGCGCCGCCGCTGCCCGGCACGGCAGGCAAGGAGGTCGACGTGCTGCTGGTGGCGGCGCGGCGCGCCAGCGTGCAGCGCCGTCTCGATGCGGCCAGGGCGGCGGGCCTGTTGGCCGTCGTCATGGATAGCGAGGCGCTGGCCTTGCAGGCGGCGCTCGCGCAGGGTGGCTGGCAAGCCTTGCCCGACGGTGGCGTGGCATACCAGCTGGCCTGGGGCCTGGCTTTGCACCGGTACGCCCGATGACGGTCCGCGGGCAAGTCCAGCGCATCAACCTGTTGCCGTATCGCCCAGCGGCACGGCGCAGGCGCATTCAGCTGCTGCTGGGGCAATTGGCGGGCGGGGCGCTGCTGGGATTGCTATTGGCCCTGGCGACAGGCGCTTGGCAGCGGCACGAGCTCGACGCGCAGCTGCGCCGCCAGGAGGGCTGGCGCAGTGCCATGCAGCAAGTCGATGCCGTCCTTGCCACCAGCAAGCGGGTGCAGGCCGAGACGGCGGCGCTGCTGCTGCGCCAGCAGGCCATTGCCAGTTTGCAAGAGCAACGCAATGCCTGGGTGCGCATGCTGGACGCGCTGGCCCGGGCGATGCCGGCCGGCGTGGCCTTGCACAGCGTGCGCCAGGAAGCGGCGATGGTGCGTCTGCAGGGGCAGGCTGCGTCGCAGGACAAGGTCGCGGCACTGCTGCTGGCGCTGGAACAGGCGGCGCCCTGGTCCCGGCCGGAATTGGTGGAAGTGCGACTGGAAGTGCGCGGCGCGGCCGATGGCGCCGTGGAATGGACGGTACGGCTGGCTTTGGCACCTAGTCCTGGAGGTTGATCATGCTGAGCTTGAAGACTGCATCGCTGTGGCCGCTACCTGCGCGCCTCGCTTGTGCGGCCCTGGCCGGTACGCTGGTGGCGGCCGTACTGCACCTTGCATGGCTGGATGGCTTGAGTGTTGCCGTGCAGGCGGCGCAAGGCGAGCAGGTCCGCTTGCGCGCCGCCTATCTGTCGGCGCAGGCCAGGGCGAAGCAGTTGCCGCAATGGCGCGCACAGCAGCGCCAGGCCGGCGCCGAACTGGCCCTGCTGGAACAGCAACTGCCCGACCAGCAGGCGATGGCGTTGCTGTTGACGCAGATTAATGCCGCAGGCCAGTCGCGCGGGCTGCAATTTTCCCTGTTCAAGCCCGGTGCGGCCCAGCCGCAAGCGCCCTATGTCGCCTTGCCGATCGCCATACAGTTGCGCGGCGGCTACCACGCCATGGGCGCGCTGCTGGCGGACCTGGCGCGCCTGCCGCGCATCGTCACGGTGCATGGGCTGGCCTTGACCCTCGGCAAGGATCGCTTGCTGACCCTCGATGCCGTGCTGCACGCGTATCGCTTGCCCGCAGCGGGGGAACGGTTGGTACAAGCCGTTTTGGCCCCCAAGGCCGGCGCGCCGGCATGGCGTCCGCTTGCCGCCGTCGCGCCGCATCCCTACGCGGCGGCGGCCCTGGCCGATCCTTTTAACGCCTTGCCGCCGGCCAGCGCGACGGGTCCGCTGGGTTCTGTGGCTGGGCCCGACCCACGCCGTGTTCGCGAAGCGCTGGAAAGCGTGTCCTTGACGGCCATCAGCATGGTCGGCAGCGTGCAGCAGGACGGGCGTCTGAGCGCGCTGCTGCTGGCGGGCCAGCGCGTGTACCGGGTGGCGGTGGGCCAGTACCTGGGGCAAGACCACGGCGTGGTGACGGGTATCAGTGAACAGGCTGTGCAGTACCGTGAATTGCTGCGCGAGGCGGATGGTCCCTGGCGCGAGCGGCGCGGCAGCCTGGCCTTGCAGGTGGCGGGGGCGGGGCCGAAAGCCAGCGTGCCCGAGGCGGCGCCATGAGGCCGCGCCGCATGCTCCTGGCCGCCCTGCTGTGTCTGCATGCCTGCGGGCTTGCCCGGGAGGCCGTGGTGCACGTGTCGGCCCCGCGCCTGTATGCGGGCGAGAAGATTTCCGTCGACTTCCAGAACGTGGGCGTGCGCGCGGCCCTGCATATCCTGGCCGATGCGTCGGGCCAAAACATCATCGCCAGCGATAGCGTGGCGGGCAATGTGACCCTGCGCCTGCGTGACTTGCCGTGGGACCAGGCGCTCGACGTGTTGCTGCAGGCCAAGGGCCTGGACATGCGGCGCAATGGCAACGTGCTGTGGATCGCGCCACGCGAGGAAATGCTGGCGCGCGAAAAACTGGAACTGGAACAGCGCGCGCAGATCGCGGAACTGGAGCCGTTACAGTCGGCCATCTTCCAGCTCAATTACCAGAAGGCCGAAGCGTTCCGCACCGTGTTCGGCCTGGACGCGGGGGAAGGGCGCAGCCGGCTGCTGTCGCGCCGTGGCAGCGTGCTGATCGAGCCGCGCACGAATCAGCTGTTCGTCACCGACGTACCGGCGCGCCTGGAGCAGATCCGTCAACTGATCGCCAAGACGGATATTGCGACACGGCAAGTAATGATCGAGGCGCGCATCGTCGAGGCGAACGACAGTTTCAGCCGCAACCTGGGCGCGCGCCTGGGTTTTACGGACCAGCGCCTGGCGGCAGGCCAGCTGCCCGGTTTTTCCCTGGGCGGCGGCGGGCGCCGCGCGGCCATCGGCGGCAGCTACCAGGGCGTGGGCGAGGCGACGGGGCAAACGGTGGCAGGTGGCGGCGCCTTCGTGCCGAACACGCAATTCGTCAACTTGCCAGCCGCCAGCATCAATGGCTTGCAGCCGGCCAGCTTCGCCCTGAGCCTGTTTTCGGCGGCCGCCAATCGCTTCCTGAACCTGGAACTGTCCGCGCTGGAAGCGGACGGCAGGGGCAAGATCATTTCCAGCCCCCGCGTGGTGACGGCCGACAAGGTGCTGGCGCTGATCGAGCAAGGCATCGAACTGCCGTACCAGGTGGCCACCAGCAGCGGCGCCACGTCGATCACGTTCCGCAAGGCGAACCTGCGCCTGGAAGTGACGCCGCAGATCACGCCGGACGGCAACGTGGTGCTGGAAGTGGATGTCAACAAGGATAGCGTGGGCCAGGAAACCCGTTCCGGCTTCGCCATCGACACCAAGCACGTGCGCACGCAGGTGATGGTGGAAGACGGCGGCACGGTGGTGCTGGGCGGCATTTATCAGCAATCCGAGCGGGGCACGGACAGCAAGGTGCCGCTGCTGGGCGACATCCCCGTGCTCGGTGTTTTTTTCCGCAGCACGGGCCGCAGTCAAGAAAAAACGGAACTGATGGTGTTTATTACGCCGAAAATAGTGGCAGATCGGCCAGCAACACGTTAATGTCACATCTTTACGTTTAAGTAACAATGCACACGAAAGCGGACTGATGGCGACTATGCGGAATGTATCTTGGGGCAACACTTATTGGAGTCGGGTATCGAATTGGCTGGTCTTGCTGGCGTTGGGCACCTTGCTGGCCGCGTGTGGCGGCGGTGGTGGTGATCCCACCATCGATGGCGGCAGCAGTGGCGGCACGACGGGCGGTGTACCGGCGACAGTGAGCGTCAGCTTGCTCAATGCGAATGGACAGGCCAGCAGTACCGTCAGCGTCAACGCGCCCTTGACCGCCCGGGCACAGGTGCTCGACAAAAATGGTGCGGGCGTGGCAAATGCCCTGGTGACGTTCGCGGTGGACAGTTCGCTGGCTGTGCTGGCACCAGCTACCGCCTTGACCGATGCCAAGGGTATTGCCAGCGTGACCATGCGCCCCGCCAGTAGCGCGGCCAGCGGCGCGGGTAAAGTGACTGCCAGCGTGACCACCGCCGCAGTCACCGTCAGCGGTGAAGCCAACTATCAGATTTCGTCCAGCGTGGCCTCGAAGGCCAGCATCGGTGTCGCCTTGCTGACTGCCTCGGGCAGTGCCAGCAACGCATTATCGAGTTCCGCTCCTTTGACGGCGGTGGCCATCGTCAAGGACCAGGATGGCAAGCCGCTGCCGGACGCCTTGGTGGTGTTTGCAACGGATAATGCCCTGGCCACGCTGTCGCCCTCTGCCGGCACGACCCTGAGCGATGCCAAGGGCGAGGCGCGCGTGATCCTGCGGCCCGTCAGCCTGGCAGTGGGCGGCGCGGGCACCCTGACGGCGGCCGTCGTCATGAATGGCACGACTTCGACCAGTGCCATCAACTATGTCGTGGGCGCAACAACCCTGACATTTGGCAACATTGCCTTTGAAACGCCGTCCCTGGAGGCATATGGTTCGACCCAGGTATCGCTGGATGTGTTGTCTGGCAGCGTGAAATATACGGACCAGAGCCTGGCCGTGAACTTCACTTCCTCCTGTGTCACGGCTGGCAAGGCCACCTTCGCGCCTGTGGTGCAAACGGCCAACGGCAGTGCGCGCGCCGTCTACCGCGATCTCGGTTGTGGCGTCAACGATGTCATCTCCGCCACTGCCAGCGGCGTTTCGGGCAGCCGCAGCGCGGTGCTGCCGATCGCTGCGCCACAGGCGGCCTCGGTCCAGTTCTATTCGGCCATTCCTGCCGACAAGTCCATCGTCATCAAGGGTGAGGGCGGCCTCTTGCGCAGTGAAACGGCCACCTTGAAATTCCGTGTTTTCGATACCTTCAATAATCCCTTGCCGGGCTTGAAAGTATCGTTCTTGAAAGCCGATCCGAATGCGGAAGTCGATCTCAACCCCGTTTCGGGTACTACCGATGCCAATGGTGAAGTGACTACCAGCGTCAGTTCCCGTTCTACCCCCTTGTCTTTCCGTATCCGTGCCACGCTCGACGGCAAGGGCGTGTCGACCCTGTCCGATTCCATCGTGGTCTCGACGGGGACGCCGGTGCAGAAGGCGTTTTCGCTATCCATCAGCGACAGCAATGTCGAAGGCCTGGACGTCGACGCCAACGGCAGCGCGGCCTCGGCCTCCGTGACGGTGGCCATGGGCGACAAGTTTGGCAATCCCGTGGCCGACGGCACGCCCGTTGCCTTCCAGACCAACGTGGGCGTGGTGGGTAGCGCAAGCAAGGGCGGCTGCAATTCCGTCAACGGCGCTTGCTCGGTGGATTTCCGTGCGCAGCAACCGCGCGTGCCGACGCCGAATACGCCAGCCACCGTCTGCAACGGCCCGCTGGGCAGCAGTGACAGCACCCGCGCTGGCGTGGGCACTATCTGCGCCAGCACCAGCGACGGCAGCGCCACCCCCATCTTTGCCAAAATCAACTTCTTTATCAGTGGCAGCCGTCCGGCGACGACCATCCTGAACGGCAACAGGACTTTGACGACGGGAAATGATATCAACGACCTGGGCGACGTGAACTGGAACGTACCCAAGGTGTTTACCTTGCAGATCAATGACATCAACAACAATCCCATGCCCAGCGGTACCTCGGTGGAAGTGGCCAATATCGTGCGCGCGGCCAGTGGCGGCGTCTCGCCATCGACCGTGCAAAAGACCTTCCCCTCAACTGCCAGTGCGCCGCCCCTGTATCAGGGCACGAGTCATCTCGTCACCATCAGCAGCCCGTCGGGCGTGCCATGTACTCCCGGGGTGGCGACATTCAATGTCAATATCACCACGCCGCATTTACTAACTACCAGCTATCCGTTTAAACTGACGTTCACATGCCAATAATGGAGTCACAGGGCGACAACAGCAAGACAGGGTTGTCGCCTGAGTGAAATGCAAATAGTGTCCGAAATTTCCAACAGTAATATCTTTCTTGTCGGCCTCATGGGCGCAGGCAAAACCACGATCGGGCGCATCCTGGCCCGCAAGCTGGGCTTGCGCTTTGTCGATTCCGACCACGAAATCGAGGCACGCACGGGAGCGACCATTCCGTGGATCTTTGAAATCGAGGGCGAGGCCAGCTTTCGCCGGCGCGAGGCCGAGGTCATCCGCGACCTGAGCGCCCAGGAAGGCATCGTCATGGCCACGGGCGGCGGGGCCATCCTCAACGCTGACAGCCGCGCCTACCTGAAGGAGCGGGGCACGGTCGTCTACCTGCGCGCCAGCGTCAGCAACATCCTCGCGCGCACCAGCCACGACAAGAACCGTCCCCTGCTGCAGACGGCGGACCCGCGCGGCAAGCTGGAAGAATTGACGTCGCAGCGCGAGCCCCATTACATGGAAGTGGCCGACATTGTGATCGACACGGGCCGTCCTAACGTACAATCGATGGTCCAGACCATCCTGATGCAGCTGGCCAGCCTCGAATGCGAGGCCTCGCCCAACTGCGTCATTCATGCAGAGCCTTCGATGAACGAGCAATCCAAAATGTTGTTGAGCGTAGACCTCGACGAACGCAGTTATCCGATCGCCATCGGTCCTGGCCTCCTGGCCGACGCCGACGCGCTGCTGCGCCATATCAGTGGCCACAAGGTGGCCATCGTCACCAATACCACCGTCGCGCCCCTGTACCTGGGCCGCCTGCAGGCGGCGCTGGCCAGCGATGGCCGCGAAGTGATCAGCATCGTCCTGCCGGACGGCGAAGAATATAAAAACTGGGCCAGCCTGATGCAGATCTTCGACGCGCTGCTGGCCAACAAATGCGACCGCAAGACCACTCTCGTGGCGCTGGGCGGCGGCGTGATCGGCGACCTGACCGGCTATGCGGCGGCCAGCTACATGCGCGGCATCGGCTTCGTGCAGGTGCCCACCACCCTGCTGGCGCAGGTCGATTCCTCCGTTGGCGGCAAGACGGGCATCAACCACCCGCTGGGCAAGAACATGATCGGCGCCTTCTACCAGCCGCGCGCCGTGATCGCCGACACCTCGACCCTGGAAACCCTGCCGGCGCGCGAGCTGTCGGCCGGCCTGGCCGAAGTGATCAAGCACGGCGCCATCATCGATGCGGCGTTTTTCGACTGGATCGAGGCGAACATGGCCAAGCTGATGGCGCGCGACAAGGGCGCCCTGGCGTATGCGATCGCCCGCTCGTGCGAAATCAAGGCCGACGTGGTGCGCCAGGATGAGCGCGAAGGCGGCTTGCGCGCGATCCTGAATTTCGGCCACACCTTCGGCCACGCCATCGAGGCGGGTCTGGGCTACGGCCACTGGCTGCACGGCGAAGCCGTCGGCTGCGGCATGGTGATGGCGGCCGACCTGTCCTGCCGCATGGGCTATATCGACCAGGCGGCCGTGGAGCGCGTGCGCAAGCTCGTCGCCGCCGCCGGCCTGCCGATCAAGGCGCCGGACCTCGGTGTCGAGCGCTGGCTGGAACTGATGGAAGTGGACAAGAAGAACGAGGGCGGCGCCATCAAGTTCATCTTGCTCAAACCCTTGGGCAGCCCGAACATCACGTCCGCGCCGCACGAACTGGTGCTGGCCACCCTGGCCGCCGGAGTGCAATAACATGCTGCCAGAAGACTTCCTCGCTCCCTACGCAGCTCACTCGGCACAGGGGCAGGGACGTCGCTTTGCCGAGGCGCCGCACGCCTCGCGCAGCCAGTTCCAGCGCGACCGCGACCGCATCATCCACTCTTCGGCCTTCCGCCGCCTCGAATACAAGACGCAGGTTTTCCTCAATCACGAGGGAGACCTGTTCCGCACGCGCCTGACGCACAGCCTGGAAGTGGCGCAGGTCGGCCGCTCCATCGCGCGCAACCTGCGCCTCAATGAAGACCTGGTGGAAGCCATCGCGCTCGCGCATGACCTGGGCCACACGCCATTCGGCCATGTGGGCCAGGACGTGCTCAACGAATGCATGGGCGAGCACGGCGGTTTCGAGCACAACCTGCAAAGCCTGCGCGTGGTCGACACACTGGAAGAGCACTACGGCGCCTTCGACGGCTTGAACCTGATGTTCGAGACGCGCGAAGGCATATTGAAGCACTGCTCGCTGGCGCATGCGCGCGAACTGGGACCCGTGGCGCAGCGCTTCATCGACCGCACGCAACCGACCCTGGAAGCACAGCTGACCAACCTGGCCGATGAAATCGCCTACAACAGCCACGATATCGACGATGGCCTGCGTTCCGGCCTGATCACCATCGACCAGCTGGAAGAGGTGGAATTCTTCGGCCGCCTGTGGCGCGAGGTGCAGCAGGCGTTTCCCGGCCTGTCGGGCCGGCGCGCCATCTATGAAACCCTGCGCCGCCTGATCACGGCGCTGGCCGACGATCTGATCGTCACGTCGAATGCCCTGATTGGTGACGCCGCTCCCCACGACGTCAGCGAAGTGCGCGCCAGTCCCCCGCTGATCCGTTTTTCGGATGCCATGCGCCGTGATGCGACGGAGCTGAAACGCTTTTTAAGGGCGAACCTGTACCGCCACTACCAGGTCAACCGCATGCGCGTCAAAGCAAGCCGCATCGTGCGCGAACTGTACGACAGCTTCATGGCCGAACCGGCCCTGCTGCCGCCCGACTATCAACTCAGGGATGGCGACGTCACGCAGCAGGCGCGCAAGATCGCCGACTACATCGCCGGCATGACGGACCGCTACGCGATCCGCGAGCACCGCCGGTTGTATTCTCTGGATGAGTTGTAGGTCGGGTTAGCCGGAACGGCGTAACCCGACACCACCACCATCCCTGCCAACAAGGTTGTCGGATTACGCGCCTGCGCGCCTCGGCGGCCCCGCTAATCCGACCTACTCCGCATTTTCGGTCCTGTCAATCGGCATGATCATCTAGGCTCCCGCACTATCACCCCAATACCCCCGTAGCGCCTTCTTTTCTATCATGGCAGCAAGTCAACAAGGGCTTGCCGCCCATAGTCAAGGAGAGTGCCATGATTGAATCGCGCCGCAGTTTCTTGCGCGCCTTGCCAGCCGTAACCATCGGGGCGGCCATCGCGCCGCTGCCCAGCAAGGCGGCCACCAAGGGCGAAGGCGGCCAGCGCTGGGCGATGGTGGTCGATGTGCAGAAATGCATCGGCTGCCAGGCTTGCACGGTCTCCTGCATCATGGAAAACGCCGTGCCGGAAAACAGCTTCCGTACCGTCGTCTCGACCTATGAAGTCAAGGAAGAGAACCGCTGCGGTACCTACATGCTGCCGCGCCTGTGCAACCATTGCGCCAATCCCCCCTGCATTCCCGTCTGTCCCGTGGGCGCCACCTTCCAGCGCAAGGACGGCGTCGTCGTCGTCGACGGCGACCGCTGCGTGGGCTGTGCCTACTGCGTGCAGGCATGCCCGTACGACGCGCGCTTCATCAACCACGAGACGGGCAAGGCCGACAAATGCACGTTCTGCGCGCACCGGGTCGACGAAGGCTTGCTGCCGGCCTGCGTGGAAACCTGCGTGGGCGGCGCGCGCATCTTCGGCGACCTCAATGATCCGGAGAGCCTGGTGCACCAGCTGCTCACCGAGAACAAGGTGAAGGTGCTGAAACCCGAGCAGGGCACCCAGCCCCACGTGTTCTACCTGGGACTGGATACGCGCTTCGCCGGCCACGTCGAGGGCGAAGCGACTCTTTGGCAACCGAGCAAACACGGGAAATAAACCATGGACAGCCACATCACCGAAATTGTCAACGTCACGCGCGAAGCGGCATGGCTGCCGTGGGCGGTGCAGTATTTTTTCCTCATCGGCCTCAGTTATGGCAGCTTCATGCTGACCTTGCCGTACTTCGTCTTCGGCCGCAAGGCGTATGAACGCCTGGGGCGTATCGCGCTGCTGGCGTCGCTCGTCTGCGGCATGACGGCGCCCGTGGCGCTGCTGGCCGACTTGCACGGGCCGGGCCGCTTCTATCACTTCTATCTTTACTTCCAGCCGCAGTCGTGGATGTCGTGGGGCGCGTTCTTCATTCCCCTGTATCTGGGCTGTTTGATGCTGTACGCGTGGCTGGCGCTGCGCGTGGACTTCGCCGCGCGGGGACAGGGCCAGGACCGTTTGGCCTTTGCCTATCGCCTGCTGGGGCGCGGTGGCGCCGCATCGCGCAAGGCGATCATTACCGCTGCCGCCTTCACCTTGCTGGCCGCCTTTGTCGTGGGCCTGTACACGGGCATGGAAGTGATGGTGGTGCGTGCCAGGCCCCTGTGGTTCACGCCGTTCCTGCCGGCGCAATTTGCCGCCACGGCCTTTGTCGGGGCGGTGGGCCTGGCGCTGCTGTTCAACCGCTTCCTGCCGGGCCGCGACCAGGTGCTGGAAGTGGCGCTGAACCGCGCGTTGGCCCTGTCGCTGGCGCTGGTGCTGGCGCTGGGCGGCGGCTGGCTGTTCGTCAGTCTGTCCGGCGTGAGCGCCAGCCACAGCATGGCATTCACCCAAGTGGCGGGTATGCCGCAATGGCAGTTCACCGCAGTCTGGGCCGTGCTGTCGTCCATCGTGCCGATGGCCCTGGCCATCTGGCGCCCGGCCAGCAGTGGCCTGGTCAATGGCCTGATCGCGCTGCATAGCGCCTGGATGATGCGCTGGACGATTTTCATCGGCGGCCAGACGATCCCGAAGACGGGCGCGGGCCTGTACGACTACCACCTGCCGATGGGGAACGATGGCTTGATGGGGATTATCGGCACGGCCGGTTTGTGGATCGCGCTGCTGTTGCTGATGCTGGAATTTTTGCCATGGGCCGGACGCGTTGTCGCTGCACGCACCCGTCCTGCCATGGCCACGCACTGAGGAGTCAACAATGAACGAACACATACACAACGACGTCCCTGAAGACGAGAACGAAAAACGCCGCAAGCTGCTGTGCTACGGCGCCATCGGCGGCGGGCTGGCCGCATTTGCCGCCAGCTTTTCCACCACGGCCGGCCGCATGGTCGACCATGCGCTGGGCAAAGATAAACCTGTGCAGAAACTGCATGGCAATTCCCTGCAACCCGAGTTTTCCGTCGACACGGCGACGGGGAAATTGACGGTCAATCCCGACCAGCAGGTGAGCTACACCATGTGCATGGGCTGCACCACGTTTTGCGGCGTGCGCGTGCGCCTCGACAAGAAAAGCGGCAAGGTGCTGCGCGTGGCGGGCAATCCCTACAGCCCCCTGTCGGCCGACCCGGCGCTGCCATATCAAACCTCGGTACGCGACAGCTTTGTCTCGCTGTCGCGCTTCCAGGAGCAGGGCTTGAAAGGGCGCTCGACCGCTTGCGGCCGCGGCAATGGCGTGCTGGAACAGATGGAGTCGCCGTTCCGCGTGCTGGCACCCATGAAACGCGTGGGACCGCGCGGCGGCGGCCAGTGGGAACCGATCGCCTTCGACCAGCTGGTGAAGGAAGTGACGGAAGGCGGCGACCTGTTTGGCGAAGGCCACGTGCAGGGGCTGCGCGCCTTGCGCGAGCTGGAAAAACCGATCGATCCGGCGCAGCCGGAGCTGGGTCCGCAAGTCAACCAGGTGGGCCTGATGTGCAGCACCGACGATGGCCGCCTGGCGTTCGGCACGCGCTTTTTCAAGCAGTCGTACGGCAGTTTGAACCTGGTCAACCACGGCTCGTATTGCGGCGGCGCCTACCGCAGCGGCTCGGGCGCCATGTTCGGCGACATGAAGAAAATGCCGCACGCGAAAGTGGACCTGGAAAACACGGAGTTCTGCATTTTCGTCGGCACGGCGCCGGGCAATGCGGGCAATCCGTTCAAGCGCCAGGGCACCCTGATCGCGAAAGCCCGCTCGGGCAAGCGCGAATTCAGCTACGTCGTCGTCGACCCCGTGCTGACGAATGCGGACAGCCTGGCCGCGGGCGACCGCAGCCGTTGGGTACCGATCAAGCCTGGCACGGATGGCGCGCTGGCCATGGCCATGATCCGCTGGATCATCGAGCACGAACGCTATGACCGCAACTTCCTCGTGCAGCCGAACCTGAAGGTGGCGGAAGCGGCGGGCGAAGCCGCCTGGTGCAACGCCACGCATTTGATCATCAACGAGAAGGGCCATCCGCGCGACGGCCGCTACCTGCGCGCGTCGGACATCGGTGCGGTGGAACTGGCGGAAGACGAGCGCTACAAGGATGGCGACGCCTTCTGCGTGATCGACGCCGCCACCCAAGCCATCGTGCCGCACAATGCCGCCAAGGGCGAGGCGCGCCTGTTCTTCGATGGCCCGCTGGACGTGGCCGGCGCGCCGCTGCACCTGAAGACGGCCATGACGATGCTCAACGAGGAAGCGCAGCGCCACAGCATGGATGACTATGCGGCCGCCTGCGGCATCGCGCGCGACATCATCGAAGGCCTGGCGCAGGAGCTGACCAGCCATGGCAAGCGCGCCGCCGTCAATGCGCACGGCGGCATGATGTCGGGCGCCGGCTTTTATAACGCGTACGCGCTGGTCATGCTCAACACCCTGATCGGCAATTTGAACCGCAAGGGCGGCACCCTCGTCAACGGCGGCAGCTTCAAGGATGCGGGACCCGGTCCGCGCTATAACCTTGAGAGTTTCGACGGCGAGATCAAGGCGGCCGGCATGCCGATCGGACGCAATGTGCCATATGAAAAAACCTCGGAATTCAAGCTGAAGAAAGAAGCGGGCAAGGCGTATCCGGCGAAGGCGCCGTGGTATCCGAACGCGCCCGCGCTGGCGACAGAATGGCTCACCAGCGCCATGAACGGCTACCCGTACACCCTGAAGGCGCTGATCCTGTGGAGCTGCAATCCTGTCTACGGCATCACGGGCTTGCGCGCGCAGATCGGCAAAGAACTGGCCGATCCGAAGAAGATTCCCCTGATCGTCGCCATCGACCCCTTCATCAATGAAAGCTCGGCCTTTGCCGACTACCTGCTGCCCGACACCTTGCTGTATGAAAGCTGGGGCTGGGCCGGCGCCTGGGGCGGCATGCCTGTCAAAATGAGCACGGCGCGCTGGCCCGTGGTCGAACCGCGCGTGCAAAAGACGCCGGATGGCCAGACCATCTGCATGGAATCGTTCTTCATCGCGCTGGCAAAGACGATGGCCTTGCCCGGCTTCGGCCCGGACGCCTTGCAGGACATGGATGGCCAGCGCTTCCCCTTGCTGCGCGCGGAAGACTGGTATCTGCGCGGCGGCGCCAACATCGCCTGGCAAGGCAAAACATCCGTGCCGGAGGCCAGCGACGACGATATCGATTTGTCCGGCGTGGCGCGCATCCGCCCTGAACTGGAGCGCACCCTGAAGCCGGAAGAGTGGCGCAAGGTGGCCTTCATGCTGGCGCGGGGAGGGCGCTATCAGAGCTATGGCGAGATGTTCGGCCTGCGTTTGCCGCCGCCGGCGAATCCCAAGGCGCCGGCAGCGCCTGCACCCGTGATCGACGAGACGCCGTATCCGCAAGACTGGTCCACGCACCGCTATCTGAAACCGATGATGCTGTACAACGAGGGACTGGGCGTGAGCAAGAACAGCTTGAGCGGCAAGCGTTTCCCCGGCACGCCCGCGTGGAGAGTGGCGGCGTTTGCCGACGGCACGCCCGTGCGCAAAACCTATCCGGCCAGCGAGTGGCCGTTCGAGTTGATCAGTTTTAAATCGGCGCTGCAAAACTCGTACAGCATCGGCGCGCGGCGCTTGCGCGGCATCCATCCGGACAACCCCGTCGCCGTGCATCCCGACGATGCGGCGCGGCTGAAGCTGGAAAATGGCGATGAAATATACCTGGAAACGCCGGGCGGCAGGGCCAGGGCGACGGTGATGCTGCGCCATGGCGTGCAGCGGGGCGTGATCGCCATCGAACACGGTTTCGGCCACAAGGAGCATGGCGCGCGCGCGCACCGCATCGGCAAGCTGCGCCAGCCCGACGAGCCGGCCATCGGCGCGGGCATCAACCTGAACGACCTGGGGCTGACGGACCCGAGCCGCGGCGACAAGAACGTGTTTGTCGATCCTGTCTCGGGCACGTCGGTGCGGCAGGGACTGCCGGCGCGCATCGTGCGGGCCTAGATCTGGCCACCTGCCATCAGCAGCCGGGCTACCTCGGCTGCCGAATGCAGGCCCAGTTTTTCCATCGTGTTATGGCGGTGCACCTGCACCGTCTTGTCGCTGATGCCCAGTTCGCGGGCGATGACTTTCGAGGCTTTGCCTTCGGCCATCAGCAGTGCCACTTCACGCTCGCGCGCGGTGAGCCTGGCCAGCGCCGATTGCGCCGTATTCGCGCTGGCGGCGCTGCGGCTTTCTTCCACGCTGCGGGCCACGGCGCGCGAGACGGCGTCCAGCAATATCTGGTCCTTGCACGGCTTTTCCAGAAAATCGCAGGCGCCCGCCTTCATCGTCTGCACGGCCATGGCCAGGTCGCCGTGGCCGCTGAGGAAAATCACGGGCAGCGATATGGCGTGTCCGGTCTTATTATTCAACTCCTGTTGCAGTTCCAGTCCGCTCATCAGGGGCATGCGCACGTCGAGCAGCAGACAGCCGGGCACATGGCCATCGTAGCGCTGCAGGAAATCGCGCGCCGATTCAAACGTCTGCACTTGCCAGCCGGCCGAATCGAACAGATAGGCCAGCGAGCGGCGCATGGCGGCGTCGTCGTCGACGACAAAGATGATCGCATCGCTTTCATTCATGGTGTTTTCTCTTGTATTTCCTTGTGTGCGTCCATGCCGGTATCTTCGGGCAGGCGGAACCAGACCGTCAAGCCCGGCGCATCGGCATTGGCATGTGCCGACAGGCTGCCGCCGAACGATTCGATGATGCTTTTGCTGAGCGACATGCCCAGTCCCAGGCCTTCGGCCTTGGTGGTAAAAAACGGTTCGAACAGGCGCGCCATCTGCGCCGTCGGCAGGCCGCAGCCGGCGTCGCGCACGGCCACCGTGCAGGCGCCGTTTTCGCGGTGCAGCAGCACGCCGATGGCGTGCTGGGGATTGCCGTTTTCTACCTGCGCATCGAGCGCATTCTTGAGCAGATTGAGCAGCACCTGCTGCACTTGCTGCGGGTCGGCCAGCACGCGCGGCGCAGCGCTGATCGTCTCGTGGCGCCAGGCTATCCTCGCTTGCGGATGGGCCGCGCGGAACAACGATACCGCTTGCTCGACGGCGTCGGCCAGGGCGAAGGCCGTGCTGTGCGCGGGACGCTTTCGCGCCATCGCGCGGATGTGGCGGATGATGGCGCCCGCGCGTTCACTTTGTGTGGCGATTTCCTGCGCGCCGTCGAGCAGGGGCGCCGCATCGAGCCGGCCCGCCGTGATGCGGCGCGCCATGCCGCGCGCGAAATTGCCGATGGCTGCCAGCGGCTGGTTCAATTCGTGCGCGATGGCGCTGGCCATCTCGCCCAGGATCGCCAGGCGCGCCGTGTGGTCGAGCGTGGCCTGGCGCTGGCGCGCCTGTTCTTCCAGCGCGCGCTGCTGGTGCTGGGCGGCGCGCAATTGCTCCGTGCGCCGGCTGACCAGGTATTCCACGCGTACCGTGTGCACGGCCCAGGCGACGAGCAAGGCCAGCACCAGCAGCATCCAGCCCCAGTAGCGGCGCAGCGCCGTCTCGAACGTCAGCTTGTCCAGGTAAGCGTAGGGGCCGATGCGCAAGTCGCGGAACAGCTCATCGACGATCTGGTAATCGCTGGGCACCGTCCAGCTGTAGCCTTCATCTGTGCGCGGCATGGCCAGCAGGGCTTGCGCCACCTTTTTCGCCAGCGCGGGCGGCGTCTGGCGCAGGGCCACGAAGGGCCAGTCCGGATACAGCCGCGACGAGCTGGCGCAGCGAAATCCGGGTATCGGGCGCGTGGTGATCACGCGCAGTTCCTCGGCGCGCACTTCGCCGCGCGCCACCATCTGTTCCAGCAAACAGGTGCGCACGATGCCCGCATCCATGTGCCCTGACCGCACGGCGTCGATGATCTGCTGCGAGGGAAAACCGCTGTAGCGCAGGCTGGCAAAATCATGCGTGGGATCGATGCCCGCTTCGCGCAATTCGCGCGCGGCGATCTGGTAACCGCCAAACGCATCGGGCGCCACGGCCATCACGTTCTTGCCCGCCAGGTCTGCCAGGTCATGCAGTGGCGAGGCGTTGCGCACGACGATGGCCGAACCGATGGCCTGGCGCGGAGAATCCGTCCACGGCGATTCCAGGGTGGCGATGCGGCTGGCGCCGTCGCTGTGTTCGAGCGCCACGTAATGGCCGCTGCTGGTGATGGCAAAGGCGATGGCTTGCGACTGCACGGCGCGCGTGAGGCCCGCCTGGTCGTAGTCGGCCAGGATGAAACGGATGCCGGGAATGCTGGCCTGCAGGTGGCGCGTCACGTACGACCAGTCCTGCTGCACGGCGTCGCCACCCTTGTAGGCCAGTACGCCGATGCGTACCTCCGGCAGCTCGTCAGCCGCGTGGGCGCCGTGCAGACACAGCGCCGTCAGTGCGACGAGTAAAAAACGCCGCACTAGAACATGCTGCGCTGCGCCGAACGCGCATCGCCGAACAGGTCCAGCAGCAGTTTCTTGATGGGCGCTGGCAGTGGCGCGTCCGCGATTTTCGCGCCGTCGTACCAGACGTGCGTGGACTCTCCGGCCAGCGCCAAGCGCCGCGCCAGGGTGATGCGGCAGGGAACGATGTGCAGCTTGTAGTGGGTAAACACATGCACGATGGGCAGCAGCCGTTCCTGCGTTTCGATCTGGCCGAATGACGCCACGGCGCGTGCCAGCGCATCCTGGTCGATGTCGCGCGGACAGTCCTCGCCGGCCAGCACGTGGCCATCGAGTTCGGGCAAGGACAGCAAGCCGCCCCAGATGCCCGAGCCCGGGCGCTGCTCCAGCAGCACCTTGCCGTCGTCGATGATGACCAGCATGACGGCGTGTTTTTCCGGGCTGGTTTTCTTCGGTTTGCGCACGGGCAGATCCTTGGTGCGGCCGGTGGCATAGGCCACGCAGCGCGGCTGCAGCGGACAGCGGCCGCAATCGGGACTGCTCCGCGTGCACAGGGTGGCGCCAAAGTCCATCAGGCCCTGCGTGTAGGCTTCGATGCCTGAATCTATTCCCGCTGCGGGCAGCAGTGCTTCGGCGCGGCGCCACATGGCTTCCTCGACGCGTTTTTCGCCGGGATAGGCGTCGATGCCAAACGTGCGCGCAAAGACGCGCTTGACGTTGCCGTCCATGATGGCTGCGCGCGTGCCGCTGGAAAACGCGGAGATGGCGGCCGCCGTCGAGCGGCCGATGCCGGGCAGGTCGGCCAGCAGGGCAGGGTCGCTGGGGAAGACGCCGTCGTATTCGGCGACCACGCGCTGCGCGCACTTGTGCAGGTTGCGCGCCCGCGTGTAGTAACCGAGGCCGCTCCACTGCGCCATCACGTCTTCCACGGGGGCTGCCGCCAAATCGCGCAGGGTAGGAAAGCGTTCGAGGAAGCGCGCGTAGTAGCCGAGTACGGCGGTGACCTGCGTTTGCTGCAGCATGATTTCGGACAGCCAGATCAAATAGGCGTCGCGCGTGTTTTGCCATGGCAGCGCATGGCGGCCATGCTGCTTTTGCCAGGCGATGACGGTGGCGGAAAAACTAGGGTCGATATAGTCTTCTAAAGGTGCCGCGCCCGTGGCGGGCGAGAGCGGATGCAGCAGACGTTTCATGCAAGGTTCCAGTGTTCTGTTGTTTGATGTTGCTGATGTTGCGCTCAGCTTGCGCTGGCGGCGCGCAAGGCAGCGAGCAATTGCGCCAGCTGGGCCTTGTCGCGTTCGAGCGCCGCCAGGCTGGCTTCAAAGCCGGCGATTTTCTGTTCCAGGCTGCCCGTGGCGTCGTGAATGCGCTGGATCGAGGCAAAGCGCAGTTTCAGCTGTTCCTTGTACTCGACGATCTGCGCTTCGAGCGGCGCCATGATGACTTTCAGCCAGGCGCTGGCGTCGTCGTTGGCGTTGGTGAAGCTGCGGCGCACGCGCGAGGCGATGGTGTCGAAGAATTTCTCCATCAGCACGACCCGGCTGGTGGTGAGCAGGGTCGCCGTGCCGAACTGCTTATGGTAGACGGCTTCGATGTCGGCGATTTCCTGGCGGTAGCGGGCCAGCGAAAACGGCATCGGCAAGGCCAGCGCCAGGCCATGTTCGGTGGCGAATTTGCGGTACATCACGTTCATCATTTCCGTGATCTCGGCCGTCTTGCCTTCCGAGCGGTCGAGGTTCTGGCCGATGCGCTCAAAGTACTGGCGCACGGCTTCGCGCAAGCCCGTGAAAAAGCGGCTGCGCTGCATGGCCGTGCGCACGCCATCGATATCGTCGCGCACGATATCCATGCCCAGGCTCGTGTACAGCTCTGTCGACAGGCGGGTAAACACGGCGCGCGTCGCTTGCAGCTTGAACAGGCTGCTGTCGAATTCCTTCTTCTCGATATCGATGCGGCGCATCATGTGCGCGATCACGCTCTGGTTCTTGCCGCGCAGGCTGTGCAGCTCGTGCAACTGCTCGGCGATGCCGCGCGCGCGTGCCGCCGCCTGCACCTGCTGCGCCGCTTCGATTGCATCCAGGTCGAACGCCAGCTGGCGCCGGATGATGTCCTTGCGCGCGGGGATCAGCTCCTCGAACAGGGCTGTCTCCAGCGCCTGCAAGCGGCTCTTTTCCAGCAGCGCCGCGTCCTGGTTGATCTTGCCCACCAGGGCCTTTTGCGCTGAGACGGGAAACACCTGGCCAGCATCCAGCATCAGCAGGTGCGCCACGCTGGCCTGCTGGCGTTCGATGGCTTGCGCCACCTCGGCATCGCCGCGCAACTCATCCCACATGCTGTCGATCTTGTTGAGCACCACCAGACGCCCCGCGCCGGCGCCGATATGGTTGCGCCATACCTCGATGTCGCTGCGCGTGACGCCCGTGTCGGCCGCCAGGATGAACAGCACCGCGTGCGCATTCGGGATCAGGTTCAGGGTCAGTTCCGGTTCCGTGCCGATGGCGTTCAGGCCCGGCGTGTCGAGGATCACCAGGCCCTGCTTCAGCAGCGGATGGGGGAAGTTGATGATGGCGTGGCGCCACATGGAGATTTCCACCTGGCCGTCCTCGTCCAGCATGGCGTGGGCGTCCGCATCGTCGGCGTCGTACAGGCCGTAGCGTGCCGCCTCCTCGATGCCGACTTTTTTCGTCAGGCTGACCTGGCGGATGGCTTCCTGCATGTCGCCGCCCGCCTCGATATTCAGGGGCAGGACGGTCCAGGCGGCGGGCAGGTCGCGGTAGTCGCTGGTCGACAGGTTTTGCGCGCGCGTCTCGATGGGCAGCAGCCGGATCGATGGCGGCCAGGCCGCGTCGTACAGCAGCTCGGTGGGGCACATGGTGGTGCGGCCCGCGCCCGAGGGCAGGATGCGCTGGCCGTAGCCGGCAAAGAAGATGGCGTTGATCAGCTCGGATTTGCCGCGCGAGAATTCCGCCACGAAGGCGACCGATAAACGGTCATCGGCCAGGCGGGAGCCACAGCGCGCCAGGCGCAGCGCGGAGGCGCCGTCGACCAGGCCCGCCGCGCTGGCGGCTTGCCGGTATGCCTGCAAGGCGGCCTGTACGTCCTGCCGCCATGCGCTGTATTGTTCCAGGTCCCTGACCATCTGGCTCCCTCCGTGAGTGTGAGTGTGGTTACGTTACTTTTGACAATTCACGCAGTAAAACGTGGAACGCTGTCCCTGGACGATCTGGCGGATCGGCGCGCCGCACACGCGGCATGGCTTGCCCGCACGGTTGTACGTGAAATACGTCTGCTGGAAGTAGCCGGACTGGCCGTTCACGCCGATGAAGTCGCGCAGGGTGCTGCCGCCTTGCACGATGGCTTCTGCCAGCACGTCGCGGATCGATTGCGCCAGTTTTTCATAGCGGGCCAGGCCGATGCGCCGGGCTGGCGTCTTCGGGTTGATCCCCGCGCGGAACAGGCTTTCGGAACAATAGATATTGCCCACGCCGACGACGATGTCGCCCGCCATCAGCACCTGCTTGATATTGGTACCCTTGTTGCGCGTTTTCTCGAACAGCAGCTGGCCCGTGAAGCCGCCTTCCAGCGGTTCCGTGCCCAGGCCGCGCAGCAGCGTGTGGCCGTCCAGCGGGCCGTCGGCCTCGTCGTGCCACAACACGGCGCCAAAGCGGCGCGGATCCGTCATGCGCAGCACCTGGCTGCCGCCTTCCGCGTCTTCCA
Source organism: Janthinobacterium sp. MP5059B (assembly GCF_001758645.1). Classification (NCBI taxonomy): domain Bacteria; kingdom Pseudomonadati; phylum Pseudomonadota; class Betaproteobacteria; order Burkholderiales; family Oxalobacteraceae; genus Janthinobacterium; species Janthinobacterium sp. MP5059B. The sequence goes on from NZ_LRHX01000005.1 coordinate 125,529, forward strand.
CGACGAGGTCGAAATGGTCGTGCTTTTGCGCCTCCGTCCCCGTCGGCAGCACGCGCAGATGGCCCGACATGCCCAGGTGGATGATCAGGGTGCCGTGGCGGAAGTGGATCAGCAGGTATTTGCCGCGCCGCCCCGTCAGGCCGATGGTTTGCCCCGACAGTTGTTCGCCCAGGGCAGGGGGGAAGGGCCAGCGCAGGCCGTCGCGGCGCAGCACGACGGAGCGCACGGCGCGGCCTTCGAGATGGGGCGCGACACCGCGCCGTGTGACTTCGACTTCTGGCAATTCTGGCATAGGGCTCGAATGGTGGAAAACCGGGTAAAAAAACAGGCGGGTTGCCGGCGGACGGCGGGCCCGGGCGCGCTACGCCGCCACGACGTATATATTTCGTTACATACGTGAAGTACGCGATAGCCGCGTTGGGCGTAGAATCAAACTTTGCCGTTCAGCCAGGATCAGCCTTTGAAAAACGCTTTCGCCATTGTAACCTTGTCCGCCCTGATGGCCACGCATGCCATGGCACAGACGCCTGTTGCCCCTGTCGATGGGGCGGCCAGTCCCGCTGCGGCCGCTGCGCCGCAAGCGCCCGGTACCGAGTCCGGCGACGACGCCAAAGGCGAGAAGCTGCCCAAGGTCGAGTTGAGCAGCGATTTGCTGTACAAGCTGACCAAGGCGGAAATGGAATTCAAGAGCGGCCAGTGGCAAGGGCCGTACGTGACGATGATGGTGGCGGCGCAGCAGACGCGCGACCCGCGCCTGGCGCGCCGCGCTTCCGAAATGGCGCTGGCCGCCAAGCAGGGCAGCGAGGCGCTGGCGGCCATCCGCCTGTGGCGCGACCTGGCGCCCGAATCCGATGAGGCGACCCAGTTCTTCCTCGGCTTCGTCGTATTGACGGACAAGATCGAAGAAGCGGAACCGATTTTTGCCGAGCGCCTGGCCAATGCGCCGCAGGGCGCGCGCGGCGTGGCCCTGTTCCAGATGCAGCAGATCCTGTCGCGGGCGAATGACAAGCTGTATGCCTACGCGATGGTGACGCGCCTGGTGCAGCCCTACCTGGACATGTTCGAAGCCCACCTGGTGCTGGCGCAGGGCGCCCTGTCGCTCGGCGAGCGCGAGCGCGCCATCGGCGAAGCGAACAAGGCGCTGGCCATCAAGCCGAACTCCGAGCTGGCCGCGCTGACCCTGGCGCAGGTGACGGGCGAGCCCGAGGCGGCAGGCAAGGTGCTGGCCACTTTCCTGCAAAAGAATCCCGATGCCGTCGAAGTGCGCGGCGCGTATGCGCGCCTGCTGGTCGAGCAAAAACAGCTGGAGCCGGCGCGCGACCAGTTCCTGCTGCTGCTGAAAAGCCAGCCCGATAACGTGGGGGGGCTGTATGCGCTGGGCATCGTGGCGCTGCAGCTGGAAGACACCAAGGGTGCGGAGCAGTACTTCAAGCGCTTCCTGGCCGTGCTGGATAAAAATCCTGGCGACGCGCGCGATCCGTTCAAGGCCCTGATGATACTGTCGCAGATCGCCGAGACGCGCGGCGACACGGCCGGCGCCATCGCCTGGCTGGACAAGGTCGACAACAGCGCTTCCGCCGGCTATGTCGAGGCGCGCTTGCGCCGCGCCCAGCTGATCGCCCGCGGCGGCAATCTCGATGCGGCGCGCAAGGCGCTGACGGAAATCGAAACGGACGATCCGGCAAGCCAGGCGCAGGTGCTGCTGGTCGACGCACAATTCCTGCGCGATGCCGGCTATGTGCAAAGCGCCTACACGGTGCTGGAAAATGCCTTGCTGCGCTTCCCCGACAATCCGGAACTGCTGTACGACTACGCCTTGCTGGCCGAGCGCCTGGATAAGCTCGAGCTGATGGAAGCGAGCCTGCGCCGCGTGATGGCGCTGGCGCCCGACAATCAGCATGCGTATAACGCTCTCGGCTACTCGCTGGCCGAACGGGGCATCCGCCTTGAGGAAGCCCATGCGCTGATCGAAAAAGCCTTGCAGATGGCGCCGGGCGACCCGTTCATCATGGACAGCATGGGCTGGGTGCAGTTCCGCATGGGCAACCTGGCCGCCGCGGAAAATGCGCTGCGCCGCGCCTATGCCGTGCGCAGCGATCCGGAAATCGCCGTCCATCTGGGCGAAGTGCTGTGGCAGAAGGGCGACAAGGCCGAAGCGCAAAAGCTGTGGCGCGAAGCGCAAGGCAAGGACCCGAAAAACGATGCGCTGAAAAGTACGCTGGCGCGCTTGAATGTCAGTTTGTGATTGAATCGATTAACTCAACTATAAAAAACCAGCGCCATGGCGCTGGTTTTTCCTTTTGCCCATGTTCAAACATTTCCTGCCTCTGACGGCTCTGTGCCTGTCCCTCTCGGCCTGCTCGACCCTGACTTCCCCCTTTTCGTCCGGCGCCGCGCCGTCCGGTAATGCCGTCGCGCCTTACCGCGAACAGGTGGAACTGACGGGCCGCCTGAACGTCGTGTACCAGAAGGATGACAAGCCTGAATCGGCCACCGTCAATTTCAACTGGCAACAGACGGCGCAGCGCACGGACGTGACCCTGTATTCGCCTGTCGGCAGTACGCTGGCGACGATTGCCGTCACGCCGCAGCAAGCCGTATTGACGCAGAGCGGCAAGGCGCCGCGCAGCGCGCCCGATGTCGATACCCTGAGCGCGCAGATGCTGGGCTGGTCCTTGCCCGTGTCGGGCTTGCGCGACTGGCTGCAAGGCTATGCCGTGGGCGCCGATGGCAAGCGTTTCGTCGCTTCGCCGGCGAACGACAGCGTCACCACGAAGGACGGCTGGCGCTTGCGCTATGTGTCGTGGCAAGAAGTAGGGCAAAATGCGGCCGACAATACACCGGGCGCCTTGCCCCAACCGCGGCGTATCGATGCCGAACGCAATGCCAGCGCGCAGGCCGATGCCGTCTCGCTGCGCATCGTGCTCGATCCCGCCCCATCCGCTCAAGCACAATGACGTTGACTACCCTGAATAACTGCCCGGCTCCTGCCAAGCTGAACCTCTTTTTGCACGTCAACGGCCGCCGCGCCGATGGCTACCATCTGCTGCAGACGGTGTTCCAGTTGCTCGATCATGGCGACACCTTGCACTTCGCGCTGCGCGACGACGCGCTGATCCGCCGTGTGACGGCACTGGCCGGCGTGCCGGAAGAACAGGATTTGATCATCCGCGCCGCCAAGCTGCTGCAGGCGGAAGTGCTGCGCCGCACGGGCGCCTTGCCGCGCGGCGTCGATATCGCCATCGACAAGGTGCTGCCCATGGGCGGCGGACTCGGCGGCGGTTCATCCGATGCGGCCACGGCCCTGATGGCATTGAACCGCCTGTGGCAAGCGGGCTTGAGCCGCGAGGAATTGATGGTGCTGGGCTTGCCGCTGGGTGCCGATATCCCGTTTTTCATCTTTGGAGAAAACGCCTTTGCCGAAGGCGTGGGCGAGGCCTTGCAGCCCGTCGCCACGCCCGAATGCTGGTACGTGGTGATCGAGCCGGGCGTGCAAGTGCCGACCGCCGCAATTTTTTGCGCGGAAGGCTTGACGAGAAATACCGAACCCGTCACAATAGCGGACTTTTCCAGGCACCTCGCAGAAGGAAACGATGCGGGCGGGTTTGGCAAGAATGATTTACAGCAAGTGGCATGCAGTCTTTTCAAGCCGGTAGCAGATGCGGTAGAATGGCTGGGTGCTTACGGTGAGGCCAGGATGACTGGCTCCGGTGCTTGTGTATTCAGTGTGTTTGGCAGTCAGGAAGAAGCGGATGCGGTGCTCAGCAATGTGCCACCGGTCTGGATCGCCTGGAAGGCAAAAGCGCTGAGCCGCCACCCGATGCTCACCATGTTGTAGAGAGCAAAAAAAGATTTTGCTTAGCGTCAAATAGTCGGTATAATACTGGCCAACATGACGGCAAGCAGTCAGTAACGTAGGGGAATCGCCAAGCTGGTTAAGGCACTGGATTTTGATTCCAGCATGCGAAGGTTCGAATCCTTCTTCCCCTGCCACCATTTCACCGTAGTCTGTCGATGCGAAGTTGGCGTCCAGTACGGGAAAAAGCAGATATGTTGCCACGCGGCATATTCTAAACAATGACTGACCGGGCCTATGCCCGGTTAGTGCTTTTCAAGACTTCTATATCACCTCTTGGGACTCCCATGGCTTACGAAAACCTGATGGTTTTTACCGGCAACGCGAATCCAGCGTTGGCAGAGGGGGTCGCAAAAAACCTCGGCATCCCTCTCGGTAAAGCAAACGTTTCGAAATTCTCCGACGGCGAAGTAATGGTCGAGATTAACGAAAACGTGCGCGGCAAGGATGTTTTTGTTTTGCAATCCACCTGTGCTCCAACCAACGACAGCCTGATGGAAATCATGCTGATGGTTGATGCCTTGAAACGTGCTTCCGCTGGCCGCATCACCGCCGCAATTCCTTACTTCGGCTACGCCCGCCAAGACCGTCGTCCACGCTCCGCGCGTGTGGCGATTTCGGCCAAAGTGGTGGCGAACATGCTGGAAGAAGCCGGTGTCGAGCGCGTCCTGATCATGGACTTGCACGCTGACCAGATTCAAGGTTTCTTCGATATTCCAGTCGACAATATTTACGCTTCGCCAATTTTGCTGGGCGACCTGCAAAAGAAAAACTACCAGGATCTGCTGGTGGTGTCGCCGGACGTCGGCGGTGTGGTACGTGCGCGCGCCCTGGCAAAACGCCTGGGCTGCGACCTGGCCATCATCGACAAGCGTCGTCCAAAAGCGAACGTGTCCGAAGTGATGAACATCATCGGTGAAGTCGAAGGCCGCAACTGCGTGATCATGGATGACATGGTCGACACGGCAGGCACCCTGACCAAGGCTGCCGAAGTGCTCAAAGAGCGCGGCGCGAAAAAAGTCGTGGCGTATTGCACGCACGCGGTGCTGTCGGGCCCGGCGATCGACCGTATTTCGGCGTCGCCACTCGATGAGCTGGTCGTGACCGATACGATCCCCCTGTCCGAAGCGGCCCTGGCCTGCGGCAAGATCCGTCAATTGACGTGCGCGCCGCTGCTGGCCGAGACGTTCAAGCGCATCATCAAGGGTGATTCGGTTATTTCCCTCTTTATCGATTAATTCGACAAGAGCAGCAACAGACGTAATGCCTGCGGCGCGACCGGCTTTTTGCCTGTTGCGCCGCAGTGTTTTCATTTTCGGGGTGTTTTTCACCCCATTTTCGAGGATTCCTGGTCGCGGGAGTCTTCATAACACAAGGCGCAAGCCTTGTTCTTCTTGGAGTTTCACATGAAAGTTATCGCATTTAAACGCGAATTGCAAGGTTCCGGAGCGAGCCGCCGCCTGCGCATTTCCGGCCAAACCCCTGGTATCGTCTACGGTGGCGCTGAAGCCCCGGTGCTGATCTCGCTGGATCACAACGCCCTGTACCACGCGTTGAAAAAAGAAGTGTTCCACTCGTCGATCCTGGACCTGGAAATCGACGGCGTTTCCCAGCAAGTTCTGTTGCGCGACTTCCAAGTCCACGCATACAAACAACTGGTTCTGCACGCTGACTTCCAGCGCGTTGACTCGAAGCAAGCTATCCACGTGAAAGTGGCGCTGCACTTCATCAACGCTGACGTTTCCCCGGCAGTCAAACTGCACGGCGCGACCATCAGCCACGTAGCCAACGAAATCGAAGTTTCGTGCCTGCCAGGCCAACTGCCAGAATTCATCAACGTTGACCTGTCGAACATCGACGTCGGTCACTCGCTGCACGTTGGCGACCTGGTCCTGCCAGCTGGCGTGACCGCTGTCACCCACGGCGCCAACCTGACCATCGCTACCGCTTCGGTACCGGCTGGCCACGTTGCTGCTGAAGCCGCTGCTGCTGAAGTTGTTGCTGACAAGAAGTAATTTTGCCGCCGCAGCAATGCGGTAGTCGCAAGGAAAAACCCGTCCGGTTCGCTCCGGACGGGTTTTTTTCTGCCTGTTTTCACCGATAATGCTTTCTTTTACACTGCAGACACAGCCATGCCCATACGCCTGATCGTCGGCCTCGGCAACCCGGGACCCGAATACGAACAAACCCGCCACAATGCCGGCTTCTGGCTGGTGGACAACCTTGCCAACAGCTTGCCCGGCACGCGCTTGCAGCGCGATTCGCGCTATAACGCCATGCTGGCCAAGACTTCCATCGGCGGCAATGAAGTCTGGCTGCTCGAACCGCTGACCTTCATGAACCGCTCGGGCCAGTCCGTGGGCGCGCTGGCGCGCTTCTTCAAGATTGCCGCCAACGAAGTGCTCGTCGTGCACGACGAACTCGATCTGATGCCTGGCATCGCGCGCCTGAAGAAGGGCGGCTCGGCCGGCGGCCACAATGGCTTGAAGGACATCACGGCCGCGCTGGGCACGCAGGATTACTGGCGTTTGCGCCTGGGCATCGGTCATCCGCGCACCTTGAGCCTGCAGCAGCAGGTGGCCGATTTCGTGCTGCACCGCCCGCGCCGCGAAGACCAGGAGCTGATCGAGCAGGCGATCGACAAATCCTTGCAGGTGATGCCGCAGATCGTCGAAGGCAAGTTCGAGGCGGCAACCATGAAGTTGCACACCGCGTAATTATTTCCCTACCTTGCCGAAGCCGGCCATGATGGTTTTCGCCATCTGTTGCTGGCTGGCCTGGGCGCTGCTGCCTTCGCCCGCGTTGGCGGCGATCAGCAAGCCGTCGCCGCTGCCGGGCGCCAGCGCGATCAGCGCGTGCCAGTAGCCGTTCGAACCCAGGTGCGTGAGCACGCGCTGCGGGGCCTGGGGCGGAAAGTGCATCACGCCCCAGCCCAATGCCGCATTTGTGTCGCCCTGCGCCGTGTGCAGCAACACATACGTTTCCTGTTTCAGCAGTTTCCCCTTGCCTTGCTCGCCGTGCAGTTGATCGAGCGCAAATTTGGCCCAGTCTTGCATGCTCAGGTGAATTTCCCCATCGGGCGCCATCATCAGCGGATTGCTGGCCATCAAGCCGGCGATCGGCTTGTTTTCCTTGTGGCCCAGGTTTTGTCCCCGCACGGTGGGGCCGAAGGCGGCCCGCATGCCCAGCGGGCCGAACACCTCCGCCTGCATCAGTTCCTCATATGTCTTTCCCGTGACCCGCTCGGCGATGGCGGCGGCGATCATGGCGCCGCTGTTCGAGTAGTGCGATTCGCCGCGCGGCGCGGCCACCGGCGCATCGGCCAGCGCCCGCTGCGCGTATTCCAGGCGCAGCAGGGGCAATGGCCGCGTGTCCGTATAGGTGGAATTGATCCATGCCTCATCGGGATTGGGCGGCAGGCCGGCGCGGTGCGACAGCAGATCCATCAGGTTGACATCGCGGTACTCGGCGCGCATGTCGCCGGCCAGCGCGGGCAGCATGGCTGACAGCGGCGCATCCCACGACAGCACGCCCCGTTCCACCAGCCGCGCGATCAGGGTCACCGTCATGGCCTTGCCGTTGGAGCCGATATTCCACACGTCATCGGCGCGCACGGCGTCCTGGCCGTCATTGGCCCGCACGCCCGCTTGCGTTTGCGCCTCGATCTTGCCGTCGCGGATGACGAGAATGGCCATGGCCGGCACGCTCTTGTCGGCCAGCGCCTGCTGCAGCATGGCATGCAAGTCATGGGCGCGGGCGGCGCCGCTGAGCAAAAAGGCGGTGCTGCAAACGAGTGAGGCAAACAGGGTTTTCATGGTGTCTCCAGTCGATAGGGGTGAGCTAACATGTTAAAATGGTCGCAAAACATGATTTAATTATTGTTTTACGATAATTTATTCTAACGAGACTTGACGCTTTCGTATACTTTTAAATATGAAAAAAAATCCAGAGGGACCGGCGGCGCTGAGCCGGCGCGTGCGCTACGGCGTCTCCGCGTTCTTTGTGCTGTACCTGCTGCTGACGGTGCTGGGCTGGCTGGCGCCCGCGCCGGCCGCGCACGGCAGCCTGGGCGATGCGGGCATGTATGAATTGTTGCTGCAATTGCAGAGCCAGCCATTCGAGCGCCTGGCGGCCATGCCCTTGTGGCAGCGGGGTCTGGGCCTGGCGCTGGCCTTGCCAGCCTTGCTGGTGCTGGGCGACGCCGTACGCCAGCTGGCCGTGGTCTTGCGCCAGTTCGAGCAGGGGGTGTTTTTTACGCCGCAGGTGGCGCAGCGCTTTCGCCGTTTTGCCGGCGGCTTGCTGCTGGGAACGGTGTTGACGTTACTGGAGCCGACCGTGCGCGGCATGCTGTTTGGCTTGCTGGACGAGGGGACGAGCCAGTTGCGCCTGGTCATCGACATCACGGGCGGCGACTTGTGGACCTTGCTGTTGTGCACGGTTTTCCTTGCGCTGGCGCAAATCCTGCATGAAGGCCAGCGCCTGGCCGATGAAAACAGCGGGTTTATCTGATGGGCATCGTCGTGCGCCTCGACCTGGTACTGGCCAGGAAAAAAGTGAAATCGAAGGAACTGGCGGCCTTCATCGGCATCACGGAACAGAATTTGTCCCTCTTAAAGTCGGGCAAGGTGCGCGGCGTGCGTTTCGATACCCTGTCGAAAATCTGCGAGATGCTCGAATGCCAGCCCGGCGACATCCTGGAATTCGATGCGTCGCAGCCGGACGACGGGGATGGCGACAGTTAGCGGCACAGAGGGCGGTTTTTTTGAAGAGTAGGGTGCATAGAGGTACAATTGACCCTTACAAGCATTAATACAGCAAGATTATCCAGAAAACGCCCGCAACGGCCGTTTTGCACCAGCCGCTTGCCGGCAATATTGATTATTTAAAGGTTTTCCATGAGTCTCCAATGCGGTATCGTCGGCTTGCCGAACGTCGGCAAGTCCACCCTGTTCAATGCACTGACGAAAGCCGGCATCCCGGCTGAAAACTATCCGTTCTGCACCATCGAGCCGAACGTCGGCGTCGTCGAAGTGCCGGATCCGCGCATGGATGCGCTGGCCGCCATCGTCAAGCCGGAACGCATGGTCAACGCCATCGTGGAATTCGTCGACATCGCCGGCCTGGTGGCCGGTGCATCGAAGGGCGAGGGCCTGGGTAACCAGTTCCTGTCGCACATCCGCGAAACGGACGCCATCGTCAACGTCGTGCGCTGCTTCGAAGATGACAACGTCATCCACGTGGCCGGCAAGATCAACCCGCTCGACGATATCGAAGTCATCCAGACTGAACTGGCGCTGGCCGACATGGGCACCGTGGAAAAAGCTATCCACCGCGAAAACAAGAAAGCCCGTTCGGGCGACAAGGACGCGGCCAAGCTGCTGGCCATCATGGAACGCATGATGCCTTACCTGAACGATGCCAAGCCCGTGCGCGCCATGGGCCTGGACGCCGACGAAATGGAACTGATCAAGCCGCTGTGCCTGATCACGGCCAAGCCGGCCATGTTCGTGGCCAACGTGTCCGACACGGGCTTCACGAATAACCCGTTGCTGGACCAGTTGACGGCCTACGCGCAATCGCAAAACGCGCCTATCGTCGCCATCTGCGCCGCGCTGGAAGCGGAAATCGCCGACTTGGACGATGCCGACAAGGGCGCTTTCCTGGCCGACATGGGCATGGAAGAGCCAGGCCTGGACCGTCTGATCCGCGGCGCGTACAAGCTGCTGGGCCTGCAAACCTACTTCACGGCTGGCGTGAAGGAAGTGCGCGCCTGGACCATCCATGTGGGCGACACGGCACCGCAAGCGGCCGGCGTGATCCACACCGACTTCGAACGCGGCTTCATCCGCGCGCAAACCATCGCCTATGACGACTTCATCGCCTACAAGGGCGAAGCGGGCGCCAAGGAAGCGGGCAAGATGCGCGCCGAAGGCAAGGAATACGTCGTCAAGGATGGCGACGTGCTGAACTTCCTGTTCAACGTCTAGGACAGATGCTTGCTGGCGAGCGCCAGCAACATACTGCATTCGTCCATTGCGAAATGCCGCTCAATGTATTTGGGCGGCATTTTTTTGTCTGTGATGTGAAAGGCTTGTCATGCAGTCAGAGAAACACCCGCTCGTTTCCATTGTCATGGCCACGTATAACCGGAGCAATATCCTCGGGTATGCGATTCAATCGGCACTCGCCAGCACCGTGCAGGATTGGGAACTGATTATCGTCGGCGATTGCTGCACCGACGACACTGCCGAGGTGATCGCCGCGTTCGGCGACGCGCGCATCCGCTTTGTGAACCTGGACACCAATTACGGCGAGCAGACGGGACCCAACAATCTCGGCGTCAGCCTGGCGCGCGGCACCTATCTGGCATTCCTGAACCACGATGACCTGTGGTTGCCCGATCATTTGCAAAGCAGTATCGATGTCCTCGAGCGCGCCGGCGCTGACCTGGTCTTTGATCAAGGGCTGGTGATCCAGTCAACCTGGAATCATATCGTGGGTGCCCTGGCTGGCGAGTTGCAACCATATCGGCCATGGATGGATGTCCCAGCCAGCCTGTGGGTCATGCGGCGTGAGCTGGCCCTGCAGACAGGGCCATGGCAGCCATCATGGGAATTACGCTGCTGGCCATCGCAAGCCTGGCTGCATCGCGCCTATCGCGCTGGGCGGCAACTGATTGCGAATCCGCGCTTGGGCGCCATCCTGATCCAGTCTGGCGGGCGCAGCAATTCTTATCTGGACCGCCAGCACAGCGAGCATGATTATTGGTGGAAGCAAATGCAGAACCAGGCGAACATTCTGCACGTGGTTGCAGCACTTTATGGCGCGCGTATCCATGAAAGGCACATCTCGCCCTCCCATTGTGCCGTGGACACCTTGAAGGCGCTGGCACGACGTATCTTTTTAAGGCTGGGATTATGGCCGCCACAACCGAGTTATTGGTTCAAGCATTGGCGCAAGGGATCGTTTCTACGCGAATTGCGCCGCCGCCGGGGATTGAAGGACCTGCCGCGGCGATAGATAATACGGTTGCAATACATAAGAGCATTTTTATAAAATTTCTGGGGGTATTCTGGTGGCTGAGAAAGATAACTGGTTGTTGGCTGGCGCGAAGCAGGATGGCGAAAGCATCACCAAGGAATGGAAGCCGACGACGCCTTCCTTGATCGATGGGGTGATTTTTCAGGAAATCAAGCCTGTCTTGACGGCGTACGGTAGCCTGACTGAAATTTTCCGTACTGAATGGGTGCCCGATGCGGCGCAGATAGGCCAGATATTCGCCTCGACCCTGGAGCCGGGCGGGCTGAGCGCCTGGCATGCGCATGCCATCACGACGGACCGCCTGTTCGTGGCGGCGGGCCAGATGCGCGTGGTGCTGTACGACGCGCGCGTAGATTCGCCCACCTTTGGCATGCTCAACGAATTCAAGCTGGGCACCAAGCGTCCCGGCCTGCTCGTCGTGCCGCCGCGCGTCTGGCATGGCGTGCAGAATTACTGCAGCACGCCAGCCATCCTCGTCAATGCGGTGGACCATGCGTATCGCTATGATGCGCCGGACCACTGGCGCGTGCCGGCCGATTCGGACACGGTGCCGTATCGTTTCTCCAACGACAGGCATGGCTGAAATGCCCTGCCTGGCTGAATGATGCGCCTGACCCGTCTCGTGGGTTTTTCAGCCGGCCCCATCTTGTCGCTGCTGTGCAGCCTTGCCACCGTGCCTGCCGTGGCCTGGCTGTTTCCGCCTGCCGACATCGGCAAGCTGGATTTCTTCATGACCGCGTGCACGGTGGCCGGTTTGCTGCTGTCGCTGGGGCTGGATAAGGCCTTTCTGCATGAATACCATTACAGCACCGTGCGTAGCGGCTTGCTGAAGGCGTGCCTGTTGCCGGCCGTGCTGCTGGCTCCCGTGGCGCTGGCCGTGATACTGCTGTTTGCCGCGCCGGTATCACAACTGTTATTTGACGTTGCGCAACCCGCACTGGCCGTCTTGTTCGCTGCAGGCATGCTGAGCGCCCTGGCCAATCGCCTGATCGCGCAACTCTTTCGCATGCAGGAGCGCGCCTGGATATTCAGCCTGGCGCAGGTGCTGCCAAAAATGACGCTGCTGTTGCTGCTGCCTGTCCTGTGGTGGGATCCGCAGCGCAATTTCGTGCACCTGGCAACCCTGGTCGTGGCCGCCACCTGGCTGGTCACGCTATGGCTGCTGTGGCATGCGCGCGCATCGCTGGCGCAAGCCTGGGCTGCCGCCATGGACCGCGTGCTGCTGCGGCGTTTGCTTTCCGAGGCGGGGCCCCTGCTGGTGAGCGGCATTTTCTACCTGGCCATGCTGTCGGCCGGCATGGGCTTGCTGCGTTTCTTTGCCGGCTTTGAGGAACTCGGTATTTATGCGCTGGCCATGCGCGTGGCCGCCGGCGCCTGGCTGGTGCAGTCGATTTTCACGATTGTCTGGGTGCCGCAAGTGCACAAATGGGCCGCCGCCGGTGGCGACCTGTCGAATATTGCCGCCATTTGCCGCCATGCGCAGGCCATCGTGGTCGTGGGCTTTTGCCTGGCGGGCGCCCTGGCCTGGCTGATCGGATGGATATTGCCTCCCAATTATCATGGCGTCGCCTACCTGGCAGTGGCCACCGTGGGCCAGCCGCTACTGTACGCCCTGGCGGAAGTGAGCGGTGTCGGCATCAGCCTGGCCCGCCGTCCTTCCTTATCCATCGCCGCTTTCGCGGCAGGCTTGCTGGGCACCTTGCTGGCGGGCGCCGTGCTGGTGCCGCGCTGTGGCGCCACGGGCGCCGCCGTGGCGCAGCTGCTGGGTTTCCTCGTGTATTTTGTCGTCAAGACGGAACTGGGCATGCGCGTCTGGCGTCCGCTGCCGCGCCGTGCGCTGTACCTGAACGCCATCGTGCTGTCGCTGCTGGCGATGGGGCATGCCCTTTTTGCCCAGCGCCTGGGGCTGCTTGCTCCGCTGGCGTGGGGCGTGCTGCTGGCGGCCGCACTGCATGTCTACCGGCCTTCGCTATGGGCCGCCTTCAGGCTGCTCAAGCCGGCCAGGCAGCAGGGCTGACAGCGTTTGCTGCCCGCCGCCGTGTTGCGCTTTCCTTGTTACTCCGCGTACAATGAGAATAATTCTCATTTATAATCCGATGCGCCTGTTCTTGCCGGCCGTTGGCGACAGGAAGGGTATCGTGAGCACCGCCGAGTTAGCGCTTCAGCAGCAAGTCAGCAGTCTTTACACCGACCACCACCACTGGCTGCGTGGCTTGCTGCGCCGTAAACTCGGCAATGCCTTCGATGCGGCCGACCTGGCGCACGATGTGTACCTGCACCTGATGAAGACGGGCAGGGTGCCGCCGGCCGGGGAGTCGCGCCGTCACCTGACGCAGATCGCCAACGGCATGGTCATCGACCTGTACCGCCGCCGCCAGATCGAAACGGCCTACCTGGAAGTGCTGGCCCTGGTGCCCGAAGCGCTGGCGCCGTCCGAGGAAGAGCGCGCCCTGGTGATCGAGGCACTGACGGAAATCGATGCCGTGCTGCACCGGCTGCCCGCCAAGGCGCGCAAGGCATTGCTGCTGTGCAAACTCGATGGCCTGAGCTACCGCGAGATCGCCGCCGAACTGGGCGTCTCGGTGTCCTCCGTCGAAAAATACATCGCCGCCGGCTTGCTGGCCTGCTACGAGGCCATGCATGCGCCGGACGCCTGAGCCATGGAGGTGGTGATTGCACCGGCCATCGTGCAGCAGGCGGCCCAGTGGATGGCGCGCCTGTGGTCCGATGACGCCAGCGAGGAAGACCGGGCTGCCTGTGCCCGCTGGCGCGCCGCCCATCCCCACCACGACCTCGCCTGGCAGCGTTTGCAAGCGTTCGAAGGCAAGCTGCACAGCGTGCCGCGCGATGCGGCCCGGCATGCGCTGCGCGAACCGGCGCCGGCCGCCTACCTGAACCGCCGCCGTGCCCTGAAACTGCTGGCCGTGCTGCTGCCCGTGGGCGGCATGGCGTATCTGCTGCGCGGCACGGATGCCTGGCAAGTGGCCACGGCCGGCCACAGCACCGGCACAGGCGAGATCCGCGAGATTACCTTGCCTGACGGCACGCGCGTGATGCTCGCTTCCGCTTCCGCCGTCGACGTGCGCTTCGACGCCAGCGAGCGCTTGCTGATCCTGCGCAGCGGCGAAATCCTCGTCACGACGGCGCACGATCCCGATCCGGCGCAGCGGCCTTTCCGCGTGCAGGGACGGCACGGCACAGTGCGGGCGCTGGGCACGCGTTTTACTTTGCGGCAAGACGAACATACGTCGCGCGTGGCCGTCTTCGAGGGCGCCATCGAAGTGCGCCTCGCGCATGCGCCTGGCCAGGCCGTGCGCATCGACGCGGGCTACAGTGCCATCTTCTCGGCCGATATCGTGCAGTCTGGCGCACCCGCGTCCGCCAGCGCCATGGCCTGGAGCAAGGGCGTGCTGGTGGCCGACAACATGCGCCTGGACGAGCTGCTTGCGGAACTGGCCCGCTATCGCCCCGGCCTGCTGCGCTGCGACCCCGCCGTGGCCAGCTTGAGCGTCAACGGCGTGTTTTCCCTGCGCGACACGGACCGCGCGCTGCACAACCTGGCGCTGGCCTTGCCCGTGCAAATCGTTGCGCGCACGCGCTACTGGGTGACGGTGCAAGCCATACCCTAAGCCTCTGCCTGACAATTTCGCGGGCCCGATTGAGGGTTTCGCATTCTCGTTCGGGATATAGGGTGAGAGCCACCCTTAATCATTGACCTTATGCACGTTTTTCCCCGCCTTTCCCATGAGTAGCCCAAGCCGCCAGGCCGGCCCGATCAGCCGGATACTCCAACCCATCCGCGGACGCCTGATCGTCGCCGCCGTGCTGGCCGGCGCTGGTTCCATGCTTACCCTGGTACCGCTGGCAGGCATCGCGCAGATCGCGCACATCGCCCTGAACCCCGCGCTGGCGCGAGGCGATGTATGGCAGATCATCATCGCCAGCGTCGCTTGCCTGTTTGCCGGCATGGCCCTGATCTCGCTGGGCGAGCTGGCCGCGCACCTGGCCGACAACCGCCTCACCCATCAACTGCGCCTGCAAGCCATGCAGCGCCTGGGGCAAGTACCGCTGGGCTGGTTCACCAGCCGCGCTTCGGGCGAGGTCAAGCAGGCGATGCAGGACGATATCAATACCCTGCACAGCCTCACGGCGCACTTCTACACGACGACGGGGCGCGCCGTGGGCGCCATCGCCATCTCCATTATCTACCTGTTCGCCATGGACTGGCGCCTGGCCCTCATTGCCATCCTGCCATTTCCCGGCTTCTTCCTGTTCTTTGGCCGTGCCATGAAAGCCAGCGGCGGCAACATGGAACAATTCGTCGCCGGTATGGGACGCATCAACAATGCCGTGGTGGAGTTCGTCAACGGCATTCCCGTGGTCAAGGCCTTTGGCGCCACGGGACGCGCGCATGGCAGCTACCGTGGCGCCGTCGATGCGTTTGCCGCGGCGTTCGCCGCGTTTACGCGTCCGCTGGTCGGCTCGATGGCGAATGCCAATGCGCTGATCGCACCCGTCGCCGTGCTGGGCGTGGTGGTGATTGCCGGCACGGCCTTCGTGGCCTTGGAGGCGATGGCGCCCGTGGATATCCTGCCGTTCGCCCTGGTGGCGCCCGGCATTTCCGCGCCCATGCTATTGCTGCATTACCTGACGCATGACCTCAACAATGCCACGGGTGCCGCCCAGCGCGTGCAAGCCTTGCTCGACACGCCCGTACTGGCGCAGCCGGCACCGGATGAGCAGCAATTGCCTGACGGCACGGAGATTCGCCTGGAAGGCGTCGCTTATGCCTACGATGGACACAACAAAGTGCTGTCGGACATCACGCTCACTTTGCGTCCTGGCACGGTGACGGCTATCGTCGGCGCCTCCGGTTCCGGCAAGTCGACCCTGGCACGGTTGCTGCTGCGCTTTTTCGACCCGACCGAAGGACGCATCACCCTCGGTGGCGTCGACCTGCGGCACATCGCCACGCCAGAGCTGTACCGGCGCATCGGTTTCGTGCTGCAGGAAGTGCGGCTGATCCACGCCAGCGTGCGCGAGAACATCGGGCTGGGCCGGCCGTCGGCCAGCTTGCAGGAAATTGAAGAGGCGGCGCGCCTGGCGAACATCCACGAGCGCCTCCTGGCCTTGCCACGCGGCTACGATTCCGTCATCGGCGAGGATGCGCAACTGTCCGGCGGCGAGTTGCAACGCGTGAGCATCGCGCGCGCCGTGCTGCTCGACCCGCCCGTGCTGGTGCTCGATGAGGCGACGGCCGCGGCCGATGCGGAAAACGAAGTGGCGATCCAGGACGCGCTGTCGCGCTTTGCCCAAGGCCGCACCTTGCTGGTGATCGCGCACCGGCTCGACACGGTCATGCATGCCGACAATATCGTCGTTGTCGAGAACGGTGTCATCGTCGAGCAGGGTAGCCATGCCCGCTTGCTTGCCCACCAGGGCCGCTATGCGCAACTGTGGGCGCTGGGCGGCTATCAAGACACCTCGAAAGAAACGCTGCTCCCATGCTGAAAACATTCATTCAACTGCTGGGCGACGATGCGTCCGTGTTTCGCCGCTACTGTGCCATGGCGCTTGCGTACGGCGTGCTCAGCGGGCTGACGATCACGGCGCTGGTGCTGGCCCTGGGCCGGCTGCTGGCGGGCGACGCGGGCGGCGCGGCCCTGTGGCTAATCGTGCTGCTGGCCGGGCTGGTCGCTTGCTGGGCCTGGCGGCGCCAGGTGGAAAAAGCGGGCGTGCGCGTGGGCGTGACGGTCTTGCAAGGGGCGCGCCAGCGCCTGGGCGACCACGTGGCGCGCCTGCCCGTCGGCTGGTTTACGCCGGAGCATACAGCGAAGCTGGGCCACGTCATCACGCAAGGCATGATGAATGTGGCACAGCTGCCCGCCCACGTGCTCACGCCTGTCATCTGCGGCGCCGTCACGCCCGTGGTGATGCTTGCCGCGCTGTTTGCGCTGCACTGGCAACTGGGTGTCATCGCGTTGCTGGCGCTGCCCTTGCTGGCGGGCGCCTTGCGGCTCACGGCGCACCTGGGCCAGCGCGCCGACGATGCCTACCACCATCATTTTGCCCAGACCAGCCAGCGCCTGGTGGAGTTTGCGCAAGCGCAATCCGTCTTGCGCGCATTCAATGGTAACGGCGGTGGTGCGGCTGACGGCGGCACGCGTTTCCTGCAGCAAGCGATCGATGCGCAGCGCCACGCGGGCACGCGGCTCATTTACCTGTCGGCGCTGTCGTCCGTGCTTAACGCCTGGACCGTGCAAGCCATCTTCGCCGCCTTGCTGGCCGCCGCCGCGCTGTGGCTTGACAGCCTGGCGGGCGGTGCTGCCGGCGCGGGCGACACCATCGCCGTCATCGTGGCCTTGCTGCTGGTGGTGCGCTTTGTTGACCCGCTGCAGGAAGTGGCCAGCTATGGCGAAGTGCTGCGCGGCGCGCGCGGCCCGCTCGACGCGGCGCGCGATATTTTCGCCGTGCAGCCTCTGCCGGAAGCAGACAAGCCGCAAGCACCGCGCGATGGTTCCGTTGAGCTGCGCGGCGTGGCTTTCCGCTATGCACAGGACCAGCCAGATGTATTGACGGACATCAACCTGCACATCGCGCCGGGCAGCATGACGGCGCTGATCGGCGCCTCCGGCTCTGGCAAGACGACCCTGGTGCGCCTGATCGCGCGCTTCTTTGACGCCAGTGCAGGCACGGTGCTGGTGGGCGGTGTCGATGTGCGCGACATGTCCAGCGAGCAACTGGCCGGCCAGATCAGCCAGATATTCCAGGACAGTTATCTGTTCCAGGGCAGCATCGGCGACAACATCCGCATCGGCAAGCCGGATGCCACCGATGCCGAGGTGCTGGAAGCGGCGCGGCAGGCGGGAGTGGGCGAAATCATCGCCCGCTTGCCGCAGGGACTCGATACCCTGGTGGGCGAGGGCGGCGCGCGCCTGTCCGGCGGCGAACGCCAGCGTATCGCGATTGCGCGCGCGCTGGTCAAGGATGCGCCGATTCTGCTGGTCGACGAGGCGACGGCCGCGCTCGACGCGGAAAACCAGGCCGCCATCGCCGAAGCGCTGGCGCGGCTGCGCGGCAGGCGCACGGTGATCGTCATCGCGCACCAGCTGTCGACGGTGGCCATGGCCGACCAGATCGTCGTGCTGGACGGTGGCACGATTTGCGAGCAGGGCACGCCAAGCGCCTTGCGCGCGCAGCACGGTCTGTACGCGCATTTCCTGGCGCAGCGCCAGGCGGCCAAGGGCTGGCGCATCGCCTCCGCCGCGCCGCAGCAATGAACGGGATGACGATTTGACACGCGCGAGTCTGCTGTGCCTGTTCTTTCTGCTGTGCTGCGCGTCCTTGCTGGTCGGTGCAAGGCAGATGGAGTGGGCACAGCTGTTGTCCTCGTCCGACGCGCTGTCCGCCGATGCTTGGCTGACCCTGACGGCCAGCCGCCTGCCACGCCTGGCTGCGCTGGTGCTGACGGGTGTGGGCCTGTCTGTCTGCGGCGTCATCCTGCAGCACATCGTGCGCAACAAGTTTGTTGAACCGGCCACCTCGGGCGGCCTCGACGCGGCCAAGCTGGGCATCCTCGTGGCGCTGACCGTGGCGCCCGCGGCGGGCACGGCCGGCAAGATGGCGTTCGCGCTGGCCTTCTGTTTTGCCGCCAGCCTGATTTATGTGGCGCTGATCCGCCGCATCCGCTTCAAGAACACGATCCTCGTGCCCGTCATCGGCCTCGTGTATGGCGGCGTGCTCAGCGCCTTGGCCGAATTCTATGCCTACCGCAACAACATCCTGCAAAGCATGCAGGGCTGGCTGCTTGGCGATTTTTCGCGCATCGTGCAGGGCAACTATGAAATCATTTATCTGATCCTGCCCATCGTTGCCCTCACGTATGTGTACGCGCAGCGTTTTACCGTGCTGGGCATGGGCGAGGGCATGGCCACCAGCCTGGGCTTGAACTATGCGGGCACGGTGGCGCTGGGTTTGATGCTGGTGGCCGTCACGGTGGCGGCCACGGTGATCACGGTGGGAGCGATCCCGTTTGTCGGGCTGGCCATTCCCAACCTGGTGGCCTTGCGCTACGGCGACAAGCTGGACCGCACCCTGCCCATCGTGGCGCTGGGCGGCGCGTCGCTGCTGCTGGCTTGCGACATCGCCGGGCGCCTGCTGATCTATCCATTTGAGGTGCCGATCGGCCTGACGGCGGGCGGCGTGGGTGGGGTGCTGTTCCTTGTCCTGATCATCCGGGGGCGGCGATGAGGGACGTATTGACGCAACGGATGCTGTGGCTGGCCGTGTTTGGATTGGGGCTGGCTTTTCTCTTCATCGGCGCAAATCTGGACTTCGATTACATCATCCCGAAGCGATTATCGCGCCTGGCCGCCATCCTCATCGGCGGCGTTTGCGTGGCCGTGTCGTCGATCGTGTTCCAGACCATCGCCGGCAACCGCATCCTGACGCCGGCCGTCATGGGCTATGAAGCCGTGTACCTGATGTTGCAATCGCTGCTGATCCTCGCGATGGGCATGCACAGCGTGGTGCTGCTGGGGCAGAACGGCAACTTCGTGCTGTCCATCGCGCTGATGCTGGCGTATTCCTGGGTCATCCACTATTGGTTGTTTCGTGATGGCAAGAACAACGTGTATTTCCTGTTGCTGCTGGGATTCGTGCTGACGATGGTGATCGGCACATTTACCCAGTTCATCCAGCTGCGCATCAGTCCCGGTGAATTTGCCATTTTGCAAGGATTCAGCCAGGCCTCGTTCAACAAGGCGCAGCCAGTGCAGTTGCTGTACTCGGCCGTGCTGGCGGGCGCTGCCTGCGTGGCCGTGGTGAAAGCCCTGCCGGCGCTCGACGTGCTGGCGCTGGGGCGCGAACAGGCCATCTCGCTCGGTATCGATTACCGGCGCATGGTGCGGCTGCAGCTGGCGCTGATCGCCGTGCTGGTGGCCGTGTCGACGAGCTTGCTGGGGCCCACGGCCTTTATGGGCATCTTTGTAGCGAACACGACTTATGCCCTGGCCCGCACGGCACGCCACAGGGTCACCTTGCCCTTGGGGTGCGCCATCGCCATCGCCATCTTCCTGGCCGCCCAGTTGCTGGTCGAACACGTTTTCAATTACCGGACCACCGTTGGCATCCTCGTCAACCTGGTGTGTGGCGCTTATTTCCTCGCGCTCATGGTCCGAACCCGGGGCACCGCATGATCCACGTCAACCATATCGAAAAAAGCTACGGCGCCAGGCGCGTGCTGGACAACGTCAGCGCGCAGTTTCCCAAGTGTAAAGTGACGTCCTTGATCGGCCCGAATGGCGCTGGCAAGACGACCTTGCTGATGCTCATCGCGCGCCTGCAGGAAGCGCATGGCGGCGAGATTACGATAGACGGGCGCAGCATCGCGCACATCAAGATCCAGGACTATGCGCGACTGGTGGCCACCCTGCGCCAGTCGCCTGATTTTCATCTGCGCCTGACGGTGGAAGAGCTGGTCGCCTTCGGGCGCTTTCCTTACAGCCGAGGTAGCTTGACGCCGCAAGACCGGCAAGCCATCGATGACGCCATCGCCTTCCTTTCGCTGGAGCATCTGCGCCTGGCGTATGTCGATGAGCTGAGCGGCGGCCAGCGGCAGATGGCCTTCCTGGCCATGACGATCGCCCAGCAGACGGACATTTTGCTGCTCGACGAGCCGCTCAATAACCTCGACATGAAGCACGCCGTGCAGATCATGCGCGCGCTGCGGCGCCTGTGCGACGAGCAGGGCCGCACCGTGATTCTGGTGATCCACGACATCAATTTCGCCGCCAATTATTCCGACCACATCGTCGCCATGCAGGGCGGCGCCGTGCGCTTTTCCGGCCCCGCCCACGAGGTCGTGACGGAACAGCGCTTGCGGGCGCTGTACGACATCGATTTTCACATCGTGCGCAACGAGCGCGGCTGTGTCTGCAATTACTTTACCCCCACAGGAGCTTGAGATGATCTGGAACAAATCCCGCTGCGCGCTGGCCGTGCTGCTCGCCGCCATGGCCGCCCTGCAAGGCTGCCGCGACAAGGCGGCCACGGCGCCGCCAGCGCCTGCCGCCTCCGCGCCACCGCAGGCGTTTGCGCCCATCACCATCGTGCACAAGCTGGGCACGACGGTGGTCACACATCGTCCGCAGAGGGTGGCCGTGCTCGACATGAACGAAGTTGATTTTCTCGACCAGCTGGGCGTGCCCGTGGCCGGCATGGTGAAGGATTACGTGCCGCACTTTCTTTCTCGCTACAAGGAAGACCAGGCCATCCGCGACCTGGGCGCCATCGTGCAGCCCAATCTCGAGCACATCCACGCGCTCCAGCCCGACCTGGTGCTGATGACGTCGATCCAGGCCAACCACTACAAGGAACTGAGCCAGATCGCGCCCACCTTGCATTTCGACGTGGATTACCAGAACAGCGAGAGCAAGCACATCGACGTGGTCAAGCAACACTTGCTGACCCTGGGGCGCATCTTCGGCAAGGAAGACATCGCCAGCCGGAAAGCGCAGGAGCTGGACGCCAAGGTGGCGGACGCGCGCAAGGTGACACAGGAGCGTCCCGAGAAGGCGCTCATCGTGCTGCACAACAATGGCGCCTTCAGCGCGTTCGGCGTGCAGTCGCGCTACGGTTTTGTCTTTGATGTACTGGGCGTGAAGCCTGCCAGCACAGCCGTCGAGGCGGGCTTGCATGGCCAGCCCATTTCCAGCGAATTCATCCAGCAAGCCAATCCCGACATCATCTATGTGGTGGACCGCACGGCCGTGATGGAACACCGTCCCGTCATGACGGCCGAGCAGATGGCCAATCCACTGCTGCGCCAGACCAATGCCTGGAAGAATGGCCGCGTGGTTTTTGTTGATGCCGACGCCTGGTACATCACGGCGGCCAGCGTGACGTCGCTGAAGCGGGTGATCGACGATGTGCTGAAGGGCTATCAGTAATCAATAGTTTTAGTAATGATTCGTATTTGCATTGAGGGTTTTACCTTTTCGTTCGGGAGATAGGGTGAGAGCAAGCAATCATCCCATCTGAAAGGATTTACTGTATGACCCAACGCATGGCAACGCGCCACCTTCCCGCCTTGAACCTGAGCCGCATCGCCACCGCCGTGCAACTGGCGCTTATCACGGGCTTGACCGTAGGGGTGTTGGGTGTGGCGACCCCGCCAGCCTACGCGCAAGCGGGGGCGGGCCAGGCCCGGCAAGCGTTCAGCGTGCCGGCCGGTACACTGGGCCTGGCGCTTAATACCTTTGCCGCCGAGGCGGGCGTTGAATTGACGGTCGAGGCTAGCCTGCTGCAAGGCAAGAGCAGCACCGGCCTGTCCGGCAGCTACAGCGTGCCTGAAGGCTTTTACGAATTGCTGCGCGGCCACGGCTTGCAAGCCGTGCGCGAGGGCAATGGCAGCTACACGGTGCGCCGCGAAGCGGCGCATAGCGCCGCCGCCGAGGCTGCGGCCACCATGCCGGCCGTGACGGTATGGGGCAAGGGCAATGCGGTGACGGATGCCTACGCAGGCGGCCAAGTGGCATCCGGCGGCCGCGTGGGATTCCTGGGAGACAAGGACTTCATGGAAACCCCGTTCAACACCATCAGCTATACGGATAAATTCATCGAAGACCGGCAGGCGCGCGACATCACCGATGTGATTTCCGCCACCGACCCCACCGTCTTCAGCAGCGGCATGACGGGCATCATCGGCGAGAATTATTCGATACGGGGCTTCAGCTCGAATATCGGCGACGTCGCGTTTGGCGGCCTGTACGGCATCTCGCCCTACTACCGCACCTCGCCTGAAATGTTCGAGCGCATCGAGGTGCTGAAGGGACCGTCGGCCTTGCTCAATGGCATGCCGCCGGGCGGCTCGGTGGGCGGCAGCATCAACCTCGTGCCCAAGCGCGCGGGCGATGCGCCGCTGGCGCGGGTGACGGCGTCGTATATGTCGGACGCGCAATGGGGCGGCCATGTGGACCTGGGCCAGCGGTTCGGCGAGCATCAACAGTTCGGCATCCGCGTCAACGGCGTCTACCGCGATGGCGACGGCGCCATCGACCATCAGAAAAAGAAGACCGAGCTCGTCTCCGTGGGCCTGGACTGGCGTGGCAACGGTGCGCGCCTGTCCGCCGACCTGTATCACAGCGAGGACCGCGCCGATGGCTTGAACCGGGGCGTCAATCTGGCCGCCGGCTTGCCCGTGCCGCGTCCGCCGAAAGCGCAAACCTTATTAAATCCCAGCTGGGCGTTCTACGATACCAGGGACAAGGGCGCCATGCTGCGCGGCGAGCTGGACTTGAACGCGCAAGTGATGGCGTATGCGGCCGTGGGCGCCAGCCGGGCCGACTACCAGTCGACGGGCGCGTACCTGATCCAGGTGTTCAACACGGCTGGCGACTACCGTACCAATCTTGCCGACCTGGGCTTCGACGTGGAAAAGCAATCGGCGGAAGCAGGCTTGCGGGGCAAGCTGCGCACGGGCGATATCGGCCATCAATGGGCCGTTAACGCCACTTATTATCACCATACGGACAAGCAGTATGGGCGCAGGAATACCCTGGCGAAAGACTGGATCACGAATATCTACAACCCCGTCTGGGGTCCGGCGACGCGCTTCGAGGCGCCGCAAATTTCCAAGGCAGAACTGCGCCTGGCCAGTGTCGGCCTGGTCGATACGCTTTCTTTTGCGCAAGACACCGTGCAGCTGACGGTGGGCTTGCGCCGCCAGGAAGTGCTCAGCGATAACTTCAACATCAAGACGGGCGCGCGCACCTCGCGCTATGACGAAAGCGCCACCACGCCGGCCGTCGCCGTGCTGGTCAAGGCCAGCAAGACGATTTCCCTGTACGGCAACTACATCGAAGGCTTGAGCCAGGGCGCCACGGCGCCGTTGACGGCGGCCAATTCGGGCGAGGTCTTTGCGCCGTACAAGTCGAAGCAGGCGGAACTGGGCTTCAAGGTCGACCTGGGCGAGTTCGCGCATACGGTCAGCGTGTATGAAATCAAGCGGCCCAGTAGCTATGTCGACCCGGTCAGCAATATCTTTTCCTTTGGCGGCGAACAGCGCAACCGCGGCATCGACTGGGGCTTCTTCGGTTCGCCCTTGCGCGACGTGCGCCTGATGGGCGGCGTGGCGTATGTCGATCCCGTCTTGAGCAAGACGGTGGGCGGCGCCAACCAGGGCAAGCAGGCCACGGGCGTGCCCAAGCTGCAAGCCAAGCTCGGTGTCGAATGGGATACGCCCGCCATTCCCGGCGTGACCCTGACGGCAAATGCGACGGCGGCATCGAAGCAGTACATCAATGCCGACAATTCGATGTCCGTGCCGGGCCGTACCGTGTTTGATGTGGGCGCCCGCTATGCGACGCAGGCGGCTGGCCGGCCCCTGACCGTGCGCGCCAGCGTGACGAACGTCGGCAACAGGGCGTACTGGGCGCTGCCGCAATGGACCAGCCTGGGCCTGGGCGCGCCGCGCACCGTCATGCTGTCGGCCACGACGGAGTTTTAAGCCTATTCGTCCGGGCCTCGTGCCAGGCTGCTTGAACGTTGCCACGTCCACATCAGGCCGATGCCGGCCGAGGTGCCGCTGTTCTGGCGCAACAGCGGGCTGGCGCGGTTGGCGGCGCCTGTGTAAGTATCGTAGCGTACAAAGGCAAAGGCGCGCCAGTCCGGGTGTAGCCGGTACGAACCACCCAGGCCCAGCCGCGTGAGCATCAGCCCGCCTTTTGCCGCATACGCCGGGCGCTGAGCGGTGGCGAACGCGGGGCGCACGCTATACAAGTAATCGTTGATGGCGGCATTGCCCAGCACGGCGCCCAGGCTGGCATCGACATGCCATGCCTGCTGCTCGCCTTGCAGCGCGTAGACGAAGCGGGGCTCGAACGTGGCGCCCTGGCGGCGCAGGCCGCCGCGCGCTTCGATGACGGCGCGCAAGGGCAATTCCAGCCCCAGGCGGCTGTGCTGCGTCGGTTCGGCCAGCTTGATTTTCAGGCGCGGGCCAAATTCCACCAGGGTGCCCAGGTCCGGCATGCCGCGCCGGGCCGGCACGTCGCTGGAGCGGGCCGGCAAGGACAGGGCAAAACCGATATCGAAGTCGAGGCGATCCGTGTTGAGCAGGCGCGCGCCCACGCCGGAGCGGTCGGCGCGCAACACTTTCCCCCGATAAATCAGATAAGGCAGGGCCAGGCTGCGCGTCGAGCGTTCGCTGGCGCCGGGATAGGCGGGCGTGACGGCCGTGCCGCCAAACACGCCCGCTTCCCATAAGGGCAGCGGTGCTTCGGCGGCGCGCGCCGGCGCCATGGCAGTGCAGAGGGAGGTGGCGGCCAGCAAGGTGCGTGCGATATTCATCGGGGGACTCCGCAAGGTTTGCCCACCGGCAGCGATTCCAGGTCGGCAAACGCCCCCAGCGCTTGTGATTGATGCCAGCCCAGTTCATTGCGCACGGCCAAGGCTTCCGTCGCCTTGCCCTGGCGTTCATACTGGTCGATCAGCGCCTTGTAGCTGAGGGCGCTCGATTGTTTGCTGCGTTTCGCCAGCGCGATGGCCTGGCGGAAATGAAATTCAGCCGCATCGTAGCGGCAGGCTCCGCTGGCGGCGCGTCCCGCCTGGTGGTGCAGCCGCGCCTGCCAAGCGGGATCGCCATGGCCCAGTTCGACATTCCCGACGGCGTCCGCGTAGCTGCGCATGGCTTGCGCCCAGTCGCCCTGGCTGGCCGCCTCGCGTCCGAACTGCTCCTGCTGTGCCGCCATGCGCAGTTCCACCTGCGTGGCGCAGGCTGCCAGCGTCATCAAGACCAGCGGCAGGACGAGGCAAGAGCGGAAGGGGAGCAGTGTGGACATGGCGCCACTCTAGCGCATGGGAAGGCGCGCACGTTTGCGCGATACGCATGAATTCGGGATTTGCCCCGGCATGGATGACATATAATTTGCACACGACTTTGTTATTTTTGACAGTACACTTCACGGGAGCACCATGTTTTCACGCAAATTCCATTCTTGTGCACAGCTGATGCTGGCTACCTTGCTGATGGGCTTTATCGCCGCCTCCCCGGCGCGCGCGCAGCAGGCGGCCGTCAAATTGCCGAACGTGGTGATCCTGGCCACGGGCGGCACCATCGCCGGCAGCGGCGCCGACAGCACCACCACCGTTGGCTACACCTCGGCCACCGTGGGCGTCGAGCGCCTGATCGCGGCCGTGCCGGAATTGAAGAAAGTGGCGAATGTGAAAGGCGAGCAAGTGTTCCAGATCGCCAGTGAAAGCATGGGCAACAGCCACTGGCTGACCCTGGCCAAGCGCATCAACGTGCTGCTGGCCTCGAACGATGTCGATGGCGTGGTCGTCACGCACGGCACGGACACGATCGAGGAAACGGCGTACTTCCTGAACCTGACCGTGAAAAGCCACAAACCGGTGGTGGTCGTGGGCGCCATGCGTCCGTCGACGGCCATTTCGGCTGACGGCCCCATCAACCTGTACAACGCCGTGATGCTGGCGGGCAGCAAGGAAGCCGTGGGCAAGGGCGTCTTGGTGGCCTTGAACGACCAGATCAACGCGGCGCGCGAAGTGACAAAGACGAATACGTCCACCACCGACACCTTCAAGTCGCCGGAACTGGGCATGCTCGGCTATATCCAGGGCAGCAAGGCCTTCTTTTACCGCCAGTCGACGCGCAAGCACACCTTGGAATCGGAATTTGACATCAGCAAGCTCGATGCTCTGCCGCAAGTGGACATCGTCTACGGCTACGCGAACATGAACCGTGTCGGCATCGATGCCTTTATTGCTGCTGGCGCCAAGGGCATCATCCACGCGGGCGTGGGCGATGGCAGCGTGGCCGCGCAGATGAAGCCGGCCCTGGTGGAAGCGCGCCAGAAGGGCGTGCTGATCGTGCGTTCGAGCCGAGTCGGCCAGGGCATCGTTGCGCGCAATGGCGAAGCCAACGACGATGAACTCGACAGTGTCGTATCCGACACCCTGAACCCGCAAAAAGCCCGCATCCTACTGATGCTGGCCCTGACCAAAACGAATAGCACGCAAGAAATCCAGCGTATCTTCTATACCTATTGATCGCTGTCATGCAGGCCCAGCCACTGCGGCTGGGCCTGGTAGATTTACGCTTGCCCGCTTTGCTGCCATACTTCGCTTCTGAATAATTTCCTGGCAGAAGCAGCAATACTGTTCCTTCTCCCCTGTCCATGGCTATCCTGTCCGACATCATCCTGTATCCGATCAAATCGTGCGCCGGTATCCATTTGCGCGAGGCCGTCTTGACGCGTTCCGGGCTGATGAGCGAGCACGTGTTCGACCGCGAATGGATGGTGGTGGACGCGCAAGGCCGCTTCCTGACCCAGCGCGAATATCCGCGCATGGCGCTGATCGTGCCATCCATCAAGGCCACGACCCTGGAATTGCGCGCGCCGGGCATGCTGCGCCTGGAAATCGAGCTGGGCTTGCCGCACCCGCAATTAGCACCGCTGCTGGACGTGCAAGTGTGGGACGATACCGTGCGCGCCTACGATTGCGATGAAGTCACGGCCACCTGGTTCAGTCAGGCCATCGGCGTGCCGTGCCGCCTGGCGCGCTTTCACCCGGACGTGGTGCGCGCCACCAGCACCAAATGGACGGATGGCGTGGCTGCCTCGACCATGTTTGCCGATGGCTATCCCGTGCTGATCGCCGGTGCCGCCTCGCTAGCCGATGTCAATGACAAGCTGCGCGCCGCCGGCCGTGAAGCGCTGCCGATGAACCGTTTCCGTCCCAACCTCGTCATTGGCGACATCGGCGCCTTCGAGGAAGATTACGCGGACTTCCTGCAATTTGGCGCGACCACCTTGAAACCCGTCAAGCCGTGTTCGCGCTGCCCGATCCCGTCGGTGGACCAGGCCACGGGCGTGCCCGGCCCGGACCCGCTCGACGTCATGCATGGCTATCGCGCCAAACCCGAGCTCGACGGCGCCATCTGCTTCGGCATGAACGCCATCGTCACCGAAGGCGGCGATGAGCGTATCGTGGTGGGGCAGGACATCGGTTTCGAACTGGCATTTTAAGCATGGCGCCCGCACACAAGGGTTTAAGGTTTCTATGAATCAAGCAATACCGCCGGACCCGCGCATTGCCAGCCTCGAAGCCGAAAACCAGGCTTTGCGCGCGCGCATGGCTTTCCTGCTGGAACAGGTCGAGCGCAACCACGACATCATGTGCCGGCACCAGGCGTTCGACCTGGAAATCGTCAGCGCGTCCACCTTTCCCGAATTGATCGGCACCATCTTCCGCACCTTGCCCGTGATTTCCGACCTCGACGGCGTCACCCTGAGCCTGCTCGACGAGGATGACGATATCGTGCTGGTGATGGAAAAGCTGGGCGTCGATTTCAGCGCCTTCCCGCAGTTGCTGTTTGTGCATGTCGTGGCGGAGCTGGGTTTTGCTCCGCCGGCGTCCGTGGCCGAGGGGGAGGCGGCCTTGCCGCCGTTGCCGCTGCTGGGTGCTTTCGACGCGGCCGTGCATGGCCCGCGTTTTCCGCAGATCGACGCTCTGCGCAGCGTGGCGCTGGTGCCCTTGCTGCGCAACAAGCGCCTGATTGGCAGCCTGAACCTGGCCAGCAGCGACGTGACGCGCTTTACGCCCGCGCTGGGCACGGATTTCATCAAGCACATGGCGTCCATCATCGCCATATGCCTGGAAAACGTGATCAGCAATGAAATGCTCAAATACATCGGCTTGACCGATTCCTTGACGGGCGTCTACAACCGGCGCTATATCGACCGCCGGCTGCTGGAAGAAATCGCCCGTGCGCGGCGCCAGAATTATTGCATCTCATGCATGTATATCGACATCGACCATTTCAAATTGGTCAATGACACGCATGGCCACCAGGGCGGCGATGAAGTGCTGCGCGAGGTGGCCACGCGCATCCGCACGGAATTGCGCCGCTCCGATGCGCTGGGCCGTTTCGGTGGCGAGGAATTCGTCGTCCTGCTGATCGACGCCGACCTCGATAGCGCGACCTTTGTTGCCGAACGCATTCGCGCCAGCATCGCCGGCACCATGTTTGACTTGCCGGGCAGCGCGCAAGCGTGGGTCAGCGTGTCGATCGGCGTGGCCAGCCTGGAAGCGGACGCGGCGCTACTCCCCATCGAAACGGTGGCGCAGCAGCTGGTGGCGCACGCCGACCAGGCCCTGTACCAGGCCAAGGCCGATGGCCGCAACAAGGTCGTCAGCTGGCAGGCGCAGCCCGGTTAATTATTTCAATAGCAAGGTTTCGGCTTTGGCCACGGCGTCGGCCGTGCCGCGCAGCACCACCACGTCGCCGCTGGCCAGCTGCGTCTCGGGGGTGACATCAAGGCGGCCCCTGCCGCGGCGGATGGCGGTCACAAACGCGCCGCAGCCGGCCACGTCGATCGTGCTCAAGGGCAGTCCCACGCAGTGCGCGCCCTCGTTGACGGTGACCGTATGCAGGCGTTCCAGCTCGGCATCGTCGCCCGCGTCGCTGGAACCGTGGAAATAGCCGCGCAAGGACGCATAGCGTTCTTCGCGCGCCGCCTGCACCCGGTGCACCACGCGGCGCAGGGGCACGCCCATCATGATCAAGGCGTGCGAAGCGAGCATCAGGCTGCCTTCCATCAATTCCGGCACCACTTCGGCCGCGCCCGCCTTCTTCAGCTGGTCGAGGTCGGTATCGTCGTGGCTGCGCACGATGACGGGCAGGGTCGGCGCCATTTCGTTAAGCAAATGCAATAACTTCAGTGCCGAAGGCGTATTCGCATACGTGATCACCACGGCGCTGGCCCGGTAGATGCCGGCGGCCACCAGGCTTTCGCGCCGGCCCGCGTCGCCATACGACACGTGGGCGCCGGCCAGCTGCGCTTCCTGCACCCGTTCCGGGTCCAGGTCCAGCGCGTGGTATTCGATCTTTTCTTCCGCCAGCAGGGTGGCCAGGCTTTGTCCGCTGCGCCCGAAGCCGGCGATCAGCACGTGTTTCTGCGACGCCATGGTGCGCGTGGCGATCTTGGTCAGCGCCAACGATTGCATCATCCAGTCGTTGGCCGCCAGTTTCATGACGATGGCGTCGGACTTGGCGATGAGGAAGGGCGCCACCAGCATCGACAGCACCATCGACGCCAGCACCACCTGCACGACGAACGGGTCCATCAGCTTGATGCCGCCAGCCAGGTTCAGCAGCACGAAGCCGAACTCGCCCGCCTGCGCCAGTCCCAGCCCCGTGCGCAGGGCCACGCCGTTGCTGGAGCCGAACAGCCGGGCCAGCCCCGCGATCAGGGCGAATTTCAGCAGCACGGGGCCGCACAGCAGCAGCAGGACGAGCCACCAGTTCTCAAACACCACACGGATATTGAGCAGCATGCCGACGGTGATGAAGAACAGGCCCAGCAGCACGTCGCGGAAGGGCTTGATATCCTCTTCCACCTGGTGCTTGAATTCCGTCTCGGAAATGAGCATCCCGGCAACAAACGCTCCCAGGGCCAGCGACAGCCCCGCCCGTTCCGTGATCCAGGCCGCGCCCAGGGTAATCAGGAGCAGGTTGAGCATGAACAACTCTTGCGAGCGGCGCTTGGCGACGATGGTCAGCCAGCCGCGCACCAGCTTCTGGCCGATGAAAAGCAGCAAGATCAGCACCACCAGGGCCTTGCCGCCGGCCCAGGCCAGGGTTTCGGCCAGGTTGTCCGAATCGCGCGTGAGGGCGGGAATCAGGATCAGCAGGGGCACGACGGCCAGGTCCTGGAACAGCAAAATGCCGATGATCTTGCGGCCGTGTTCGCTTTCGAGTTCCAGCCGTTCCGTGAGCATTTTCGAGACGATGGCCGTCGACGACATGGCCAGCGCGCCGCCCAGGGCGAAGGCGGCTTGCCAGCTCAGGTGGATGTAGGCGGACAGGTAATGTCCGACGAACCAGCCGAAGAAGACGGTGGCGATGATGGTGGTGACCACCTGCGCCATGCCAAGGCCGAAGACGATGCGCCGCATGGCGAGGAACTTGGGGAGAGAAAATTCGAGCCCGATGGAAAACATCAGGAAGACGACGCCGAACTCGGCCAGAGTGTGGCTGGCCTCGTTTTCCGCCGCCAGGCCCAGCGCGTGAGGGCCGATGACGATGCCGACGGCCAGGTAGCCCAGCATGGGCGGCAAATGCAACATTCTGAAAGCGACCACGCCCAGCACGGCGCTGCCGAGTAACATCAGGGTCAGTTCAAGCGAGGAAAACATGGGTTGCCCGGTGCGGTCAATGGAAATCGTTGTTTGTTGTGACTGGCAAGTTTTTTGCTTTCCTAATTCGTTTATACTTTGGGCATGAGTGTAACCCATGAAAAAACAATGCTGAAAGCTTTTGATCGAATTGACATGCAAGCGACGACCGAGCGCGCCGTCGCGC
Organism: Janthinobacterium sp. MP5059B; assembly: GCF_001758645.1. Classification (NCBI taxonomy): domain Bacteria; kingdom Pseudomonadati; phylum Pseudomonadota; class Betaproteobacteria; order Burkholderiales; family Oxalobacteraceae; genus Janthinobacterium; species Janthinobacterium sp. MP5059B. The sequence continues at coordinate 156,809 of NZ_LRHX01000005.1, forward strand.
TGGCCCGCACCACCTTGCAGATCGAGTCCGACGCCATCGTTGCGCTGCACGCGCGCCTGGCCACGGACGACAGCGTGGGCCGCGCCGTGGCGATGTTGTTGCAATGCAAAGGAAGAGTCGTCGTCTCCGGCATCGGCAAATCTGGCCATATCGCGCGCAAGATTGCCGCCACCCTCGCTTCCACCGGCACGCCGGCCCTGTTCGTGCATCCGGCCGAAGCGGCCCATGGCGACCTGGGCATGGTCACCTCGGAAGATGCTTTTATTGCCATATCGTACTCCGGCGAATCGTCGGAACTGATGGCCATCATGCCCGTCGTCAAGCGCATGGGTGGCGTGCTGATTTCCATGACGGGCAAGCCGAATTCGAGCCTGGCGCAATTGGCCGACGTGCACCTGGATATTTCTGTTGAGAAAGAAGCCTGTCCGCTGAACCTGGCGCCGACGGCCAGCACCACCGTCACCCTGGCCCTGGGCGACGCGCTTGCCGTGGCCTTGCTCGACTTGCGCGGCTTCAAGGAAGAAGATTTCGCCCGCTCGCACCCGGGCGGCGCCCTGGGCCGTCGCCTGCTCACGCACGTGCATGATGTCATGCGCAGCGGCGAACGCGTGCCGAAAGTGCCCGTGCAGGCTTCCTTGCTGCAGGCGCTGGAAGAAATGACGAAGAAAGGCATGGGCATGACGGCCGTCGTCGACGCGGACAACCGCCCCGTGGGCGTGTTTACGGATGGCGACTTGCGCCGCATGTTCGAGCGCGTGCAGGATTTCACGCAAGTGGCGATCCGCGACGTCATGCATGCGCAGCCGCGCAGCATCGCGCCCGAACGCCTGGCCGTGGACGCCGTGGCCGTGATGGAGCAGTTCCGCATCAACCAGATGCTGGTCGTCGATGCCGACGGCAAACTGGTGGGCGCGCTGCATATCCATGATCTGACGCAAGCGAAGGTGATCTGATGGATAGCGTGGCGGACAACCTGGCACGCGCGGCCAAGGTCAAACTGATGATCTTTGACGTCGATGGCGTGCTCACCGACGGCAGCCTGCATTTCGGCCCGGACGGCGAGATGATGAAAACGTTTAATGTGTATGATGGCCTGGGCATCAAGCTGCTGCAGGAATCGGGCGTGCAGACGGCCATCATCAGCGCGCGCCGCTCGGCCATCACGGCGCGCCGCGCGCAAGACCTGGGCATTACCCACGTACACCAAGGCGGCCACGACAAGCTGACGCCGTTTCGCGAACTGCTGGCGCTGACGGGCTTGACGGAAGAGCAATGCGGCTATATCGGCGACGACGTCATCGATGCGCCCATCCTGAAACGCGTCGGCTTTGCCGTCAGCGTGCCGGGCGGACGCCCGGAAGTGCAGGGCCTGGCCCACCATGTGACGCAGGCCGGCGGTGGCCGCGGCGCGGTGCGCGAGATCTGCGAATTCCTGCTGCGTGCCCAGGACAATTATGCGCGCGTCATGGCGCCGTTCCTGGAGTGAGGCGCGCCGCCTCGCCAGTGACATTTGAAAGAGTGAAGCCCTATGCGTAAGCCAGGAGGCGCCCATCGCTGGCGCATGATTTTTACCGTGCTGGGCGCGGTTGTTGTCGCGCTGGGCAGCTTTTGGCTGCTCGAGGTGATGAACAAGAATAGCCAGGACATCACGGCCAGCAAGCATCTGGATGAGCCCGACTATTTCATTACCAATTTCAGCCTGGTGCGTATGGACTTGACGGGAAAACCCAGCTATATCGTGTCGGGCACCAAGCTCACGCATTATCCGCTGGACGATTCGTCCGATATCGACCGGCCCTTCGTGCGCAAGCTCACGCCAGGCATGCCACCGATGAACATGAATGCGGAACTGGCGCATATCGACCAGGACAATACCCGGCTGCAACTGCACCGCAATGTCGTGATCGACCGCGTGGCCAGTCCGAAGGCGCAGAACCTGACGGTCAAGACGGAAGCGCTGACGGTGTTCCCGGATGAGGAAAGAATGGAAACGGACGTGCCTGTCGATATCCTGACGGGCACCTCGCGCCTCAATGGCATCGGCATGAAAGCCAATAACGCCACCGGCGTGGTGGAAGTGCAGAATGCGCTGCGCATGGTCCTCCCGCCGAAACCGCGCCCGGCCGCGGCGGCAAAATGACAGAATGAAACAAGGAAACCATACTATGAAGAACATCTTGCTGTTGACCGTATTTTCCCTGGCCATCATGGGCGTGGCGCATGCCGAGAAGGCCGATTCCGAGAAGGAAGCCGTCATCACGGCACGTAGCGGCCACGTCGATGACATCAAGCAGGTGCGCACCCTGACGGGCGACGTCGTGCTGGTCAAGGGGACCCTGACCATGAAGGCGGGTCGCGCCGTGATCACGGAAGATCCGCAAGGCTACCAGTTCATTACCTTCTGGGCCGATCCCGGCAAGCTCGCCACCTTCCGCCAGAAGCGCGATGGCGCGGGCGACCTGTGGGTGGAAGGCGAAGCGGAGCGCGTGGAATACGACAACAAGACGGAAGTGGTGAAACTGTTTTCCAGGGCCAAGCTGACGCGCCTGGAAGGCACGAAAGTGACCGACGTGGCCAATGGCGCCTTCATCTCGTATGACAGCCGCAAGGAAGTGTTTGCGATGGAAAATTCCAACAGCGGCACCAGCACCCCGGATGGCGGCAGCGTGCGCATGGTGATCCAGCCGAAAACCAAGGCACCGGCGGCGGAGAAAGCGCCGGCCACGCCTGCGCCAGGAAAGAAATAATGGATAATACTCGTTGCGGCAGCACCCTGATCGTTCGCGGGCTGCAAAAAACCTATGGCAAGCGGCAAGTCGTGCATGATGTCTCGCTGCAAGTCGAATGCGGCGAAGTGGTGGGTTTGCTGGGCCCGAACGGCGCCGGCAAGACCACCTCGTTCTACATGATCGTCGGCTTGGTGCCGTCCGATGGCGGCAGCATCGATATCAGCGGCGTGGACATCTCCAGCCTGCCGATCCACCGCCGCGCGCAGATGGGCCTGTCCTACCTGCCGCAGGAAGCGTCCGTCTTCCGCAAACTGACGGTCGAAGACAATATCCGCGCCGTGCTGGAAATCCAGACCGTCGAAGGCCGTCCGCTGACGAAGGCCGAGATCGAGGTGCGCCTGGATAAATTGCTGGCTGACTTGCAGATTGAAAAGCTGCGCGAGAACCAGGCCCTGTCGCTGTCCGGTGGCGAGCGCCGCCGCGTGGAAATCGCCCGCGCGCTGGCCACCGATCCCCGTTTCGTGCTGCTCGACGAACCGTTTGCCGGTGTCGATCCGATCGCCGTGATCGAGATCCAGCGCATCGTGCGTTTCTTGAAGGAGCGCAATATCGGCGTGCTGATCACCGATCATAATGTGCGTGAGACGCTGGGTATCTGCGACCGTGCCTACATCATCAACCAGGGCTCGGTACTGGCGTCGGGGCGCCCCGACGACATCATCGCGAACGAGTCGGTACGCCGGGTCTATCTGGGCGAACACTTCCGCATGTAAGCCAATGAAACAATCATTGCAGCTGCGCACTTCGCAGCACCTGGCACTGACGCCGCAGTTGCAGCAATCGATACGCCTGTTGCAATTGTCTACCCTGGAATTGCATCAGGAACTAGAGCAATTGCTGACGGACAATCCCTTGCTCGAACGCCTCGATGATCCGCTCGACCGTTCGCTGCGCCTGCTGTCCGACGGTGCCTTGAGTTCCACGGCCGCGCCGGCCGAAGCGCCGCCCCAGCCGCCAGGCCAGGAGGTGCCCGCAGCGCCGGCCGAAGCGGAAACCTTTGATGGCGATGCCGGCGAGGGTCCGGCCGCCGCGGATGGCGGCGACAGCGACTGGAGCGAGGCGAGCCGGGGCAAGGCGCCCGACGACGAAGATTCGCGTCCGCAACTGGAGGCCCATCACTGCACCCTGCGCGAACACCTGATGGAGCAGATGCGCGTGACGGTGCTTGAATTGCGCGACCGCGCGCTGGTCGAGCTGATCATCGACGCGCTCGACGACAATGGCTACCTGGAAGAGTCGCTCGACGACATCCTGGCGCGCCTGCCGGAAGAGCTGGAAATCGACGCCGACGAGATGCGCACGGCCTTGTCTCTCTTGCAAAGTTTCGATCCGCCCGGCGTGGGCGCGCGCAATGCCTCCGAATGCCTGGCGCTGCAAATCAAGCGTTTGCCGCACATCGCCATGGTGACGCGCCGCATGGCCCTCGTCATCGTGGAAAAGCACCTGGCCTGGTTTGCCCAGCGCGATTTCAACAAGCTGAAAAAAGCCCTCGATTGCGACGATGAAGACTTGCGCGAAGCGCAGACGGTGATTCGCCAGTGCAATCCGCATCCGGGCGCCGTGTTCGCCTCGGACGTGTCCGATTACGTGGTGCCCGACGTCGTCGTCAAGCGCGCGCGCAATGGCTGGCAAGTCACCCTGAACAACGATGTCATGCCGCGCCTGCGCGTCAATGCCATGTACGCCAACTTGCTCAAGCAGGGCAAGGGCGAGGGCGCCATGGGCGCACAGTTGCAGGAAGCCAAGTGGCTGATCAAGAATATGCGCCAGCGCTTCGACACGATCCTGCGCGTGGCGCAGGCGATAGTAGAAAGACAAAAGAACTTTTTCTCGCATGGGGCCGTTGCCATGCGTCCCCTTGTGCTCCGTGAAATAGCTGATACACTGGGTTTACACGAGAGTACTATCTCGCGGGTAACAACTCAAAAGTACATGCTGACCCCGCACGGCATGTTCGAGTTGAAATATTTCTTTGGTAGCCACGTCGCCACCGAAGCGGGGGGCGAAGCGTCATCGACGGCGATACGGGCATTGATCGTGCAACTGACAGGAGCAGAAGACCCTAAAAATCCTTTATCCGACAGTAAGATTGCGGACATGCTGGGGGAGCAAGGCATGGTGATTGCGCGACGTACTGTTGCCAAATACCGGGAAGCGTTGAAAATTCCGCCAGTGAGCCTGCGTAAGTGTTTGTAAGTTTTTTTCGGTTCCTCTGCGGGCCGGATAGGATGGACCGCACGAACCCGATCATCTTTAGGAGTGTGTATGAATCTCACCATCAGCGGACATCATCTCGAAGTGACACCAGCCATCCGTGAATACGTACAAACGAAGCTGGAGCGCGTGAAACGTCATTTCGATCAAGTCATCGATATTGCCGTGATTCTGACCGTGGATAACCTCAAAGAGAAAGAAAAACGTCAAAAGGCTGAAGTCAACCTGCGTTTGAGCGGCAAGACTGTCTATGTGGAAAGCTTGGCGCACGACCTGTACGCCGCGATCGATACCCTGATCGACAAGCTCGATAGGCAAGTGATGAAATACAAAACCAAAGTGCAAGGGCACGGTAAAGAGGCGATCAAGCATCTGCCAGACAACTCCGAGGAAGAAGCCGTCGTCGCCGTCTAAGGCCACCCGCTTCCAGCAGTTGTGATCAACTAAGGGCGCACATCTTGCGCCCTTTTTTGCGCCTGGACCTTTTGAGCGCAATGTTCGCCGCGCAGGGGCTAAAATGTTTGCACTTTCACTTTTTTCCTGCCTGCCATGAGCGACTTCGTCCAGACTTCCATCCGCAACCGCACGGGCCATATCGTGCTCGACCGTCCGAAAGCCTTGAATTCCCTGTCGCTGGAGATGGTGCGCGCCCTGAGCGCGGCCCTGCTGGCCTGGCGCGACGATCCGCAGGTGGACGCCGTGGTGATCCGCTCCAGCAGTGAAAAAGCCCTGTGCGCCGGCGGCGACATCCGTTTCTTTTTCGATGCTGGCTTGGCCACGCCGCAAGGCGGCAGCGCCATGCTGGAAGATTTCTTTACGGAAGAATATGCTTTAAATCATTTAATTCATTTCTACCCGAAACCGTATATCGCCGTGATGGATGGCGTGGTGATGGGCGGCGGCATGGGCGTGGCGCAAGCCGGGCCGGGCAACCGCCTGCGCATCGTGACGGGCCGCACGCGCATGGCCATGCCGGAAGTCAATATCGGCTTGTTTCCCGACGTGGGCGGCAGTTATTTTCTATCCCGCCTGGCCGGCCAGCTGGGCCTGTACCTGGGCTTGACGGGCTTGACGATCAACGCGGCCGATGCCCTGTACACGGGGCTGGCCGATGTCTACCTGCCTGAGGCGCAGATGGGGGCGCTGCTGGACCTGTTCGAATCGACGCGGGGCGAGGCCTTGCCGGTGGCCATCAAGGCGCTGGCGGCGCCTTTCCAGGCCGAGGCGGGGGTATCTCCCCTGGCCACGGCGCGCACGGCGCTGGACCGCCATTTCGGCGCCCCTTCCGTGGCCGCCATCATGGCCTCGCTGGCGCAGGATGACAGCGCGTTCGCGGCCAAGGCGCTGGCGGCCATGCGCCTGCGTTCGCCCTTGATGATGTCGGTGACCCTGGAATTGCTGCAGCGGGGCGCCCACCTGGGCGTGGCCGATTGCCTGCGCATGGAGCGCACGGTGGTGCGCCATAATTTCGAACATGGCGAAGTGCTCGAGGGCGTGCGCGCGCTGGTGGTCGACAAGGACAATGCACCGCGCTGGAACCCTGCCAGCCTGGACGACGTCGATGCGGCCATGGTGGCGCGCTTCTTTGCCCCCGTCTGGCCAGCCGCGGCGCATCCGCTGCGCCACCTCGACTAATTAGCTGCGTTCGCGGTGGCGCAGGACGACGCGCTCGTTGGGGCCGAAATACTGCGCCAGCCGCTCCGCCATGTACACGGAGCGGTGCTGGCCGCCCGTGCAGCCCAGGGCCACCGTCAGGTAGCTGCGGTTGTCGGACTTGAATGACGGCAACCATTTCTCGATGAAGGCGCGGATGTCGGCCAGCAGTTCCAGCGCGCTCGGCTGCGCGTCGAGGAAGGCGATCACGGGCGCATCGCGGCCGTCGAGCGGGCGCAGCGCCAGGTCGTAATAGGGATTCGGCAAGGCCCGCACGTCGAAGACGAAATCGGCGTCCAGCGGCACGCCCAGCTTGAAGGCGAACGATTCGAAGAACAGGGTCAGCGGCGCGCGTTCGGAGGCGACGATATCCTTGATCCAGGCGCGCAGCTTGTTGGCGCTCAGTTCCGACGTGTCGATCACATGGCCCAGCTGTTCGATGGCTGACAGGCGTTCGCGTTCTTCCGAGATGCACTCGATCAGCGTGCGGCGACTGGCCGGATTCTGGTTCGGACGCAATTCGTGCGACAGCGGATGGCTGCGCCGCGTTTCCGAGAAGCGCGCCACCAGCGAATGCGTGGTGGCCGTCAAGAACATGACCTTGACGTCATGCCCCTGGTCGCGCAGCAGGGCCACATTGTGCGGCAGGCTGGTCAGCGACTCGGCGCTGCGCGCATCGACGGCGACGGCCAGTTGCGGTGTACCTTCGTCGAGCAGGGTCTGCACCAGGCTGGGCAGCAAGGCCGGCGGCAGGTTGTCGACACAATAGTAGCCGGTATCTTCCAGCACATTGAGCGCAACGGATTTACCGGAGCCGGATATTCCGGTGATAAGGACGATATGCATACGCCGATCATACAATAAAGATCGGCGCTCTGCTTCCAAGGCAATTATCTTTACAAATTATTGCAATTTGGAATGTGATATTGCCGGGATTGGCAGGGCGCTCTCGTCACGACCGTAGGTCGGCTTAGCGCGTCGCGCGTAAGCCGACACCGCGGCATGGGCCAACAATGTCGTCGGATTACGCACGGCGTTGCCGCGCTAATCCGACCTACTTGCTAATCGCCACTCATTGCCAACCTCTGCCGCTCCATGAACTCCTGCAAGGTATCGATGCCGCGCAATTGCAAAATCGTGTTGCGCACGGCCGCTTCCAGCAGTACGGCGATGTTGCGGCCGGCGGCGACGGGGATGACGACCTTGCGCACGGGCAAACCCAGCACGTCTTCCGTGGGGAACAGGAAAGGCAGGCGCTCGACTTCCTCTTCCAGCGCGTTGCGGCGCACCAGATGCACGATCAGTTTCAGGCGCATCTTGCGGCGCACGGCCGTTTCGCCAAAGATGGCCTTGATATCGAGCAAGCCCAGGCCCCGCACTTCCAGCAGGTTTTGCAGCAAAGGCGGGCAGCGGCCTTCGATCATGTTGGGCGCGATGCGCGAGAATTCGACGGCGTCGTCGGCCACCAGGCCGTGGCTGCGCGAAATCAGTTCCAGCCCCAGTTCGCTCTTGCCCAGGCCCGAATCGCCCGTGATCAGCACGCCCACGCCCAGCACGTCCATGAACACGCCATGCATGATGATGCGTTGCGCCAGCTTTTTGGACAGGTAGACGCGCAGGAAGTCGATCACTTGCGCGGCCGGCAGCGGGGTGGAGAACAGGGGAATGTTTTGCTCGTCGCAGATGGCGAGGATGTCGGGCGGCGTTTCCAGTCCTTGCGCGATGATCAGCGCGGGCGGACCGCCGGCGATCAGCTCGCCAATCACGTGGGTGCGCGTGTTGACCTTCAGGCGCTGGTAGTAATTGATTTCCTGGTGGCCGAAGACCTGGATGCGGCCCGGATGGATCAGGTTCAAGTGGCCCACCTGGTCGGCGGCCGACGAGACATCGCCCGAGATCAGGCGCTCGCCGCCGGGGAAGCCGGCGAACCAGCCCAGTTGCAGACTTTCACGATTGTCGTCGTACAGGCGTTGTATCGTCAGTGGCGTTTGCAACATGGCAGTCTTCTTCTTCAGGAGTGGAGGAATACCTGAAGTTTAACCCGCCGCTTGCAGACTAGGTTGCCAATTGACGATGCGCGAATGTACGGATTTCGGTTCCGGATCCGTGGCCAGTGCCGTGCGGAAGGCGTCATCGGAAAACATTTCAGCGATTTCCGACAGGATTTCCAGATGTTGCTGGGTGACATGATCGGGAATCAGCAGGAAAAACAGCAGATTGACAGGCTTGCCATCGGGCGACTCGAACGGAATCGGCTCGGCCAGGCGGACGAAGGCGCCCAGCGGCGATTTCAAGGTTTTGCTGCCCTTGACCCTGCCATGCGGCACGGCCACGCCATGGCCCAGACCAGTCGAGCCCAGGCGTTCGCGGGCAAACAGATTGTCCGAGACGGTAGAGCGGGCGATGCCGTAATTGTTTTCGAAGATCAGGCCGGCTTGCTCGAAGGCACGTTTTTTACTGGAGACTTCCAGGTCCAGCAGGACGTTTTCGAGGGATAGTATTTTGCTAAGATTAGTCATGACACTCAATGAAATGGTGCAATGCGCAGAGGGCTTGCGAGCCGAATTATAGGCCTGTTTCCGCGGCCTGTAACGCCAATTCTCAACAGTATACGCCCGCTGCGGGCGCAGTGGGCGCTACAGCCCATGTCACCATCATTTTAGCAAAAAAATAACATCGGCGTGTATCGGCTATTTCTTGATTAAAAACACGCGGCGCGCCGGTTTTTCCGCCGCCGAATGCCGATTTTCCGATTTTTCAGCGTCTTTGACATGCTCTGCGGCACTACTGCAACGTTGTTTTAAAACACAGCCAACATTCCTGTTGGCATGGTTTCATGGTGTTGCGCGGTGTTGCCTAATGTTACTGACGGGCGTTGCGCAGATTGCCCGGCATCGCTCCCGTGCTGAAGTTGCTGCGCCAAGGATTGATATCGAGGCCGCCGCGGCGCGTATAGCGCGCATACACGGACAGTTTTTGCGGCTTGCACTGACGCAAGATATCGACAAAGATGCGTTCCACGCATTGTTCGTGGAATTCATTGTGCTCGCGGAAACCGATCAGGTAACGCAGCAGGCTTTCCTGGTCGATCTGCGGTCCCGCATACTCGATCTGCACGCTGCCCCAGTCGGGCTGGCCCGTCACCAGGCAATTCGATTTGAGCAAGTGCGAGACGAGTTTTTCTTCCACTGGCGCTTCGTCCAGCGCTGCCTTCAGCAGCAGCGGCGAGGGCGTGTATTGCGTGATTTCCAGGTCCAGGCGGTCCAGCAGCACGCCATCGAATTCGCCCATTTTCAGCTTGCCGAAATCTTCCTGCAAAGTCAGTTCCACTTGCACGGGCGCGCCGAAACCGTTCGATAAATCCTGCTTGAGCAAGGCCACCAGCGCATCCGGGCTGTCCAGTTTGGTCTGGTTGAAGGAGTTCAGGTACAGCTTGAATGATTTCGACTCGATGATGTTCGGCGAATCGGCCGGCGCGCTGACCTTGGCGATGGCCACCTGCGGCTTGCCGCGCTGGTTCAGCCACGACAGTTCATAGGCATTCCAGATATCGAGGCCGAAAAACGGCAAGGTGCCGTGCAATTCCAGCTCGTCGCGCTTGCCCTGGCGCGGAATGGGAAACAGCAGTTCCGGCGCGTAATCGGTGCGGTAGGCGGAGCTTTTGCCCAGCGGGGATTGTTCGGCGAGGTCGTTGGTGGTGGTCATGGTCGTGTGGCGTGAATTCAGTCAAGGACGCATGGTAGCCTAATTCCCCCGACGGCGAGTAGCCGCCGTCGGGAGGTGATGCTTAACCCAGGAACAGCTTATAGACGGGATTGCTGCTTTCATCCCAGTAACGGTACCCCAGGGTATCGAGGAAGCGGGCGAACTCTCCCATTTCATCGGGCGGCACTTGCAAGCCGATCAGGATGCGGCCCACGTCGCCGCCCTGGCTGCGGTAATGGCAAAGTGAAATATTCCAGTTCGGCGCCATGCTGTCGAGGAAGCGCATCAGCGCGCCCGGGCGCTCGGGGAACTCGAAGCGGTACAGCAGCTCGTCTTGCGCCAGCCGGCTCTTGCCGCCCACCAGGTGGCGGATGTGCGACTTGGCCAGCTCGTCGTGGGTCAGGTCCAGCGTCTTGAATTCGTGTTCCTCGAAGGTCTTTGCCAGCACGCTCGATTCATGCCGGTCGGCAATCTGGATGCCGACGAACACGTGCGCGGCTTTTTCATCGCTGATGCGGTAATTAAATTCCGTCACGTTGCGCGCGCCGATGAGCGAGCAGAAACGTTTAAAACTGCCCCGCTGTTCGCGCATGGTGACGGCAAACACGGCTTCGCGGAATTCGCCCAGTTCGGCCCGTTCCGCGACGAAGCGCAAACGGTCGAAATTCATGTTCGCGCCGCTGGCGATGGTGACCAGCGTTTCATTGTTGACGGGATGCTTGGTCAGGCTGGCCCGTTCCACATAGGCCTTGGCACCGGCGATGGCCAGCGCGCCGGACGGTTCCAGAATGCTGCGCGTATCCGTAAACACATCCTTGATGGCGGCGCAGATGGCGTCCGTGTCGACGGTGATGATTTCATCGACATACGCCTGCACCAGGCGGAAAGTTTCCTCGCCGGCCAGGCGCACGGCCGTGCCGTCGGCAAACAGGCCCACGTCGTTCAGGGTCACGCGCTCGCCCGCTTTCAGCGAGCGGGCCATGGCGTTCGAATCGACGCTTTGCACGCCGATGATCTTGATGTCGGGACGGATCTGTTTCACGTAGGCGGCAATGCCGGCGATCAGGCCGCCGCCGCCGATGGGTGCGAAGATGGCGTGGATGGGGCCGGCGTGCTGGCGCAGGATTTCCATACCGATCGTGCCCTGGCCGGCGATCACGTCCGGATCGTCGAACGGGTGCACGAAGGTCAGCTTCTGTTCCTTTTCCAGGGTCAGCGCGTGGTTGTAGGCATCCGTGTAGGACTCGCCGTGCAGCACCACTTCCACATTCACGCCGCCGCGGCCCTTGACTGCCTCGACCTTGACCAGCGGCGTGGTGGTCGGCATGACGATGACGGCACGGCAACCCATGCGCGCGGCCGACAGGGCCACGCCCTGGGCATGGTTGCCGGCCGAGGCGCAAATCACGCCGCGCTTGCGTTCCGCTTCGCTCAGCTTGGACATCTTGTTGTAGGCGCCACGAATCTTGAAGCTGAACACGCTTTGCATGTCTTCGCGCTTGAAGTAAATCTGGTTGTTCAGGCGCTGCGACAGGGCAGGGGCCAGTTCCAGTGGCGTTTCGGTAGCGACGTCATAGACGCGGGCGGTCAGGATTTTCTTGAGGTAGTCGATGTTCATAGTCTGCAAGCAAGTGATTCTGGGCCAGAAAGGGTCTGGAACGTGTCGGGCGATAGCGGCGGCGCGGCGGCGGATAGCCTGGCGACAATAATGCTCTATGGAACTGCGGGCGGGTAGGCCTTTGCCGGCCGGCGCGGATTGTGCGGCGCGCAAGCTGCTCTTCATTATAATGGAGAGCCTTACTGCATCGCGAAGTGTTCCATGATCGAATCCGCAATCGCCTGGCTGCTGCAACTGATCGCAGCGCCGGAAGTCGGGCTGACATCGGTCTTTCTGATCAGCTTTATTTCCGCCACCTTGTTGCCGCTCGGCTCGGAACCGGCCGTCTTTGCCGTCATCAAGGCCAATCCCGCGCTGTTCTGGGCCGCCATCGGCGTCGCCACCCTGGGCAATACTCTGGGCGGTATCGTCGACTACTGGATGGGCTACCGGGCCAAGCAGGCGTTTGCCAAGGAGCGCGACACGCGCTGGTTCCGCTGGTTGGCCCGCTATGGGGCCAAGACCATGCTGCTGGCCTGGCTGCCGCTCGTGGGCGACCCCCTGTGCACGCTGGCCGGCTGGCTCAAGCTGCCGTTCTGGCCCAGCGTGGCCTACATGGCCGTCGGCAAGTGCGCGCGCTACCTGACCATGACGGGCTTGCTGCTGTACGTGCCCGATGGCGTATGGCACAGGATTGGACAAATGCTGGCGTAAACAGCAGGCAAACGGGCGTAATGCAACGCCAGTTTGCCCCATTTTTGGGCAGTTCGATAGTTTGCAGCAGAGTCCGATTCTTGGCATTTTTGCGTCAAAAAATCACCAATACTGATTTTTTATTCATGCAAAAGAAGGCTTTTCCATATTTGCTATGGTGTCGGATGGGGTGTTTAAACCTTAGGCGGCCTAAGGCTGTTCCGGCATGGTGCGGCGCAATAAGATAAAATGGGCCTTTAGGGTCCAGTCCACATCGTCACCACACTCCATGAACGCTCCCGCACATATCCAAGCTTTACTGGCAGAAACGCCGAATGGTCCCGCAGCAAGCCGCCTGCGCGAAATCCCGTATAACTACACGTCGTTTTCCGATCGCGAGATCGTCATACGCCTGTTGGGGGAGGACTCCTGGCGCCTGCTCGACGAGCTGCGCGGCGCCCGTCAGACAGGCCGTTCGGCCCGCATGCTGTACGAGGTGCTGGGCGATATCTGGGTCGTGCGCCGCAATCCGTATCTGCAAGATGACTTGCTCGACAACCCGAAGCGCCGCCAGGGCTTGATCGATGCCTTGCATCACCGCCTGGCCGAAGTCGACAAGCGCCGCCTGTCCATCGATGCGGCCGGCGGCGACGTGGCCGCCAGTGGCGAATCGCCCGAAGTTGCCAAGGCGCGTAGCGCCAATGTGGAGTTGCTGCTGAAAGCGGCCAGCAAGGCCGTGGCCGACTTTGGCGACGAATTCCGCAAGACCTACGACTTGCGCAAGCGCACGGTCAAGGTGCTGGGCCGCTACACGGAAAAACACAATGTGCGCTTCGACGGCATGACGCGCGTGTCGCACGTGACGGACGCCACCGACTGGCGTGTGGAATACCCGTTCGTCGTCCTGACGCCCGACACGGAAGAGGAAATGGCCGGCCTGGTGAAAGGCTGTATCGAGCTGGGACTGACCATCATCCCGCGCGGCGGCGGCACCGGCTACACGGGCGGCGCGATTCCATTGACGCCGATGTCGGCCGTCATCAACACGGAAAAACTCATTACCCTGGGCGCTGTGGAAATGACGGTCTTGCCGGGCCTCACGCACGAATACGCGACGATCAATTCGGGCGCGGGCGTGATCACGAATAAAGTGTCGGAAGCGGCCGAGAAGGCCGGTTTCGTGTTTGCCGTCGACCCGACCTCGGCGCACGCCTCTTGCATCGGCGGCAACGTCGCCATGAATGCGGGCGGCAAGAAGGCCGTGCTGTGGGGCACGGCGCTGGACAACCTGGCTTCGTGGCGTATGGTCGACCCGAACGGCGACTGGCTCGACGTCACGCGCCTCGACCATAACCTGGGCAAGATCCACGATATCGCGCTGGCACGTTTCCAGCTGGAATGGCGCCACCCGAGCACGCGCGACGCGACGAAGCCGAACGCACCGTTCAAGACGGAAATCCTGGAAATTCCTGGCCGCAAGTTCCGTAAAGAGGGACTGGGCAAGGACGTAACGGACAAATTCCTCGCCGGCTTGCCGGGCATCCAGAAAGAAGGCTGCGACGGCCTGATCACGTCGGCGCGCTGGATTCTGCACAAGATGCCGAAGTTCGCCCGTACCGTCTGCCTGGAGTTCTTTGGCCAGGCGCGCGACGCGATCCCGTCGATCGTGGAAATCAAGGATTACCTCGATGGCTTGCCGGCCAAGGGCGAGCAATATACGACCATCCGCCTGGCGGGCCTGGAGCACCTGGACGAGCGCTACCTGCGCGCCGTCGGCTACGCCACCAAGTCGAAGCGGGGCGTGCTGCCGAAGATGGCCCTGTTTGGCGACATCGTCGGCGACGATGAAAACGCCGTGGCGCAAGCGGCGTCGGAAGTGGTGCGCATCGCCAACACCCGCGTGGGCGAAGGTTTTGTTGCCGTCAGCCCGGAAGCGCGCAAGAAATTCTGGCTCGATAGAGCCCGCACGGCGGCGATCGCCAAGCACACGAATGCGTTCAAGATCAATGAAGACGTGGTGATTCCCCTGAACCGCATGGGCGAATACACGGATGGCATCGAGCGCATCAATATCGAGCTGTCGATCAAGAACAAGCTGCAACTGGCGGATGCCTTGAGCGAATTCTTTGGCAAGGGCAACTTGCCTGTTGGCAAGAGCGACGATGCATCGGATGACCGGGTCGACGATGCGGAAATGCTGGGCGACCGCGCCGAGCAGGCACAGCAGTTGCTGGCGCAAGTCACGGCACGCTGGACCTATCTGCTGGCCCAGCTGGACCGTCCGCTGGCGGACGTGAAGGGCGAATTGGCCGAACTGGGCATGGAACGCTTGCTGCCCGTGTTTGATGCGCGCCTGGAAACGCAGCCTGACGCCACCCTGTTCGACGTGGTGCAGGACCGCACCGTGCGCATCACCTGGAAGCAGGAAATCCGCGCCCAGTTGCGCCAGATCTTCAACGGCGCCGCATTCAAGCTGATCCTCGACGAGGCAACCGCCATCCACGCGCGCATCCTGCGTTCGCGCGTCTTTGTCGCGCTGCACATGCACGCAGGCGACGGCAACGTGCACACGAACTTGCCCGTCAACTCGGACAATTACGAAATGCTGCAGGACGCCCATGAAGCCGTGGGCCGCATCATGATTTTGGCCCGCTCGCTGAATGGCGTCATTTCCGGCGAACACGGTATCGGCATTACCAAGCTGGAATTCTTGACGGAAGAAGAGATCGGCGAGTTCCGCAGCTACAAGCAGCGCATCGATCCGGAAGGCCGTTTCAACAAGGGAAAATTGTTGAACTTGCCGGGCATGGGCGCCGACTTGCGCAATGCCTACACGCCATCGTTCGGCCTGATGGGCCACGAATCCTTGATCATGCAGCAAAGCGATATCGGCGCCATCGCCGACAGCGTCAAGGATTGCTTGCGTTGTGGCAAGTGCAAGCCCGTGTGCTCGACCCACGTGCCGCGCGCCAATTTGCTGTACTCGCCGCGCGACAAGATCTTGGCGACCTCGTCCCTGATCGAAGCGTTCCTGTACGAAGAGCAGACGCGCCGCGGTATTTCCATCAAGCATTGGGAAGAGTTCGAAGACGTGGCCGACCATTGCACGGTCTGCCATAAGTGCGTCACGCCTTGCCCCGTGAATATCGATTTCGGCGACGTGTCGATGAACATGCGCAACTTGCTGCGCAAGATGGACAAGAAGAGCTTTAATCCGGGCACCAAGGCGACGATGATGTTCCTCAACGCCACCGATCCCGTGACCATCAACGCCACGCGCAAGGTCATGATCGGCTGGGGTTACAAGGCGCAGCGCCTGGGCCATGACTTGCTGAAGAAGTTTGCCAAGAAGCAAACCAAGGCGCCGCCGCCATCGACGGGCAAGCCGCCCGTCAAGGCGCAGGTGATCCATTTCATCAACAAAAAGATGCCGGGCAATCTGCCGAAGAAATCGGCGCGCGCGCTGCTCGACATCGAAGACGACAAGGTCATCCCGATCATCCGCAATCCGAAGACGACGACGGCCGATACGGAAGCCGTGTTCTACTTCCCTGGTTGCGGTTCGGAACGTTTGTTCTCGCAAGTGGGCCTGGCCACGCAAGCGATGCTGTGGGAAGTGGGCGTGCAGACGGTCTTGCCGCCGGGCTACCTGTGCTGCGGTTATCCGCAGCGGGGCGCGGGCGAGTTCGACAAGGCCGAGAAGATGATGACGGATAACCGCGTCCTGTTCCACCGCATGGCCAACACGCTCAATTATCTGGACATCAAGACGGTGCTCGTCTCGTGCGGCACCTGTTACGACCAGCTGGCCACGTATCAGTTTGAAAAGATTTTCCCTGGCTGCCGCATCATGGATATCCATGAGTATCTGCTGGAGAAAAACGTCAAGCTGGAAGGCGTCAACGGCACCCGTTATATGTACCACGAGCCATGCCACAATCCGATGAAGCTGCAGGAATCGGGCAAGACCATCAATTCCCTGATCAGCACGGTGGATAACGTGAAGATCGAGAAGAATGACCGTTGCTGCGGCGAATCGGGTTCGCTGGCCGTCACGCGCCCCGATATTTCCACGCAAGTGCGTTTCCGCAAGGAAGAAGAAATGGTCAAGGGCGCCGACAAGCTGCGCGGCGACGGTTTCACGGGCGATGTGAAGATCCTCACCAGTTGCCCGTCGTGCCTGCAAGGCTTGTCGCGCTACAATGACGATTCGGGCACGACGGCCGACTACATCGTCGTCGAGATCGCCAAACACTTGCTGGGAGAGAACTGGATGCCGGATTACGTGAAACGCGCCAATGACGGCGGCATTGAGCGGGTGTTGGTGTGACCTGCGATCTGTGCACACTGCTCGACGGCTTTGCCAACAAGCAGGGCTGTGAAGCCTTGCTGTGGCGCAGCGAGCGCCTGTCCGTCGTGGCGGTTGATGACGCCGCCTATCCCGGCTTTTGCCGCGTGATCTGGAACAAGCACGTCAAGGAAATGACGGATCTCACGCCCGGTGAGCGCAACTATGTGATGGAAGTCGTGTGGCAAGTCGAACTGGCCGTGCGGGAAGTGATGCAGCCGGAAAAGGTCAACGTGGCCAGTTTCGGCAACATGACGCCGCACGTGCACTGGCACGTGATTCCCCGCTACCGCGACGACGCGCATTTTCCGAATCCCAGCTGGGCGGTGATCCAGCGCGAGACGGCACCCGAGGTGCTGGCCGCGCGCCGCGCCCTGTTGCCGGCCTTGCGCGACGCCATCATTCAACGTTTATCCGCATAAAGTATTGTCATGACTGAAAAAGTAGCAACGCCCCAACCCACCGGCTTGACCGTGCATAACCAGTCGCGCGTGCTCGACGTGGCTTTCGATGATGGCAGCGAATTTGCGCTGCCGTTCGAATACCTGCGCGTGTACTCGCCGTCGGCCGAAGTGCAAGGCCATGGCAAGGGCCAGGAAACCTTGCAATTAGGAAAACGCCTGGTCGGCATCACGGGCCTGGAACCGGTCGGCAACTACGCCGTGCAGCCCACCTTCAGCGATGGCCACAATTCCGGCCTGTACACCTGGGCTTATCTGTACAAGCTGGGCGCGGAGCAAGCGACCCTGTGGCAGGATTATCTGGACCGCCTGACGGCAGCCGGCTATCCGGGCGACAGCGGCCGCGACGCCAAGGCCGACATGACGGTCAAGCAATCTTCCGGCGGTCATGTTCATGGGCCCAGTTGCGGGCACAAACACTAAGGTGAAAAAATAATGCGTTAAGCTTGTCGGATTGCCGCATATCCATTCGTCGTATGAATGCCCGCGCTTGCGGGCATTTTTCTTTTGGAGAAGAGACTATGGAATACATGATCCTGATCTACGCCGACGAGGCGCGCTATGAAGCCATGGAGGAGGGCCAGATGGCCAGCCTGATGGCCGACTTTGCCAGCTATACGCAAGACCTGGAGGCCGCTGGCGTGCTGCGCGGGGGCGCGGAACTGGCGCCCGTACGCAGCGCCACCAGCGTGCGTGTGCAAAACGGCAAGGCTGTCATCACGGATGGGCCGTTCGCGGAAACCAAGGAGCAGCTGGGCGGCTATTACCTGCTGGATTGCGCCCACCTGGACGAGGCGCTGGCCTGGGCCGGGCGCTGTCCGGCCGCCTCCCTGGGCACCATCGAAGTACGGCCTGTCACGGCATAAACATGGCCGGCGACGCCATTGCGGCCGTCGAGCACGTCTTTCGCCAGGAAAAGGGCAGGGTGCTGGCCGGCCTGATGCGGCGCTTCGGCGACCTGGGTCTGGCGGAAGATGTGTTGCAGGAAGCGTGCAGCAAAGCGCTGGAACTGTGGCCGCGGGCGGGCATCCCCGATAATCCCGCCGCCTGGCTCAGTGCCGTGGCGCGCAATGCGGGCCTCGATCACGTGCGCCGGGCAGGCAAGAGCGTCAGCGAGGCCGAAGCCGTGCTGTCCTGCCTGCCGGCGGCCGTGATTGAAGAAGCGCACGCCATCGGGGACGACCGCCTGCGCCTGCTGTTCATCTGCTGCCATCCCGCGCTGGCGCCCGAGGCGCAGGTGGCGCTGGCCCTGCGCACCCTGTGTGGCTTGTCCACGGCCGAGATCGCGCGCGCCTTCGGCGTGGCGGAAGCGGCCCTGTCGCAGCGCTTATTGCGCGCCAGGCGCAAGATCGCCGAAGCGCGCATTCCTTTCGAGTTGCCACCTGAGCAAGAATTGCAGCAACGGCTGGCGCAAGTGCTGCACGTGATTTACCTGGTGTTCAGCGAAGGTTATTGCGCCAGCGGCGGCGACACCCTGCTGCGCGCCGACCTGTGCGCGGAGGCGCTGCGCCTGGGGCGGCTGCTTGACAGCCTGCAGCCCGGCCAGCCGGAAGTGCAGGGGCTATTGGCCCTGATGCTGCTGCAGGCGTCGCGCGGTCCGGCCCGCCTGTCGCCCGAGGGGCATTTGCTGACCCTGGAAGAGCAGGACCGGCGCCTGTGGGATGACGCCCTGATTGCCGAGGGACTGGCGCTGCTGGAATTGGCTTTGCTTGCGCGCGCGCCAGGGGTATATCAGCTGCAGGCAGCCATTGCCGCTTTGCACGCCAAAGCTCCCACGGCCAGCCAGACGGACTGGCGCCAGATCAGCGCCCTGTACGGCGCCTTGCTGCGGCACAAGCCGGAACCGTTGATCTTGCTCAATGCCGTGATCGCCTGCGCCATGGCGTACGGTGCCGCACACGGCCTGGCCTGGCTGGCGCGGCTGGAAACCGTGCCCAGTCTTGCCAATTCGCACTATTTGCACGCGGCCCGGGCCGACTTGCTGCGCCGCCAGGGCGACCGGCCGGGGGCGCTGGCGGCGTATGCCCGGGCGGCAATGCTGGCTTCGAATGCAGTGGAAAGGCAATACCTTCTCCGGCGTCACGGGGAAATGCGCCTGCCGCTTGTATAATGCTCCCAAGTTCAAACAGACTGCCTACCATGACCAATACGACCCATTTCGGATACAAAACAGTTGCAGAAGACGACAAAGTGCGCGAAGTCGCCAAGGTGTTCCATTCCGTCGCTGCCAAATACGACGTGATGAACGACTTGATGTCGGGCGGGCTGCACCGTCTGTGGAAGACGTTTACCATTGCCAATGCGGGCGTGCGCCCCGGTTTCAAGGTGCTCGACATCGCCGGCGGCACGGGCGACCTGTCGAAGGCATTCGCCAAGCAGGCGGGCCCTACCGGCGAAGTCTGGTTGACCGATATCAATGAATCGATGTTGCGCGTGGGCCGCGACCGCCTCTTGAATCGCGGCTTGCTCACCCCCACCATGTTGTGTGACGCGGAAAAGCTGCCATTCCCCGATAATTATTTTGACCGTGTCAGCGTGGCCTTTGGCTTGCGCAACATGACGCACAAGGATGTGGCGCTGGCGGAAATGCGCCGCGTGCTGAAACCGGGCGGCAAGCTGCTGGTGCTGGAGTTTTCCAAGGTGGCAGCGCCCCTGCAAAAGCCGTACGACCTGTATTCGTTCTCGGTCTTGCCGTGGTTCGGACAGAAAATCGCCGGCGACGCGGAAAGTTATCGCTACCTGGCAGAATCGATCCGCATGCATCCGGACCAGGAAACGCTGAAGACCATGATGGAAACGGCGGGCCTGGAGCGCGTGCAGTACTACAATTTGACGGCAGGCATTGCCGCTTTGCATACCGGCATCAAGATGTAATTCAAGCTGTAACTCACCAAGCCGGTGATTTTAGGAGATGGAATGAAATTGAAGAAATTTATGGTCGGCATGATGCTGGCCGCGACCACGGTATCCATGCTGGGCGAGGCGCTGGCCCGTCCCATGGGCGGTGGCCGTTCGTTTGGCCGCCAGTCGCAAAACGTGGGGCGCCAGGCGCCCGCACCGGCGCCAACGCCGGCACCGGCCGCCGCGCCACGCCAGGCGCAACCTGCGCCGGCCCCCGCGCCAGCGCCTGCCGCCAAGGCGCCGAGCCGCTGGAAAGGCTTGCTGGGCGGCGCCTTGCTGGGCCTGGGCCTGGGCGCGCTGCTGTCGCATTTTGGCCTGGGCGGCGCCCTGGCCAGCATGATCAGCACCCTGCTGATGGTGGCCTTGCTGGCCGGCGTGGCGTTCTTCATCTACCGCATGGTGCGCGGCAAGCGCGACAACAATGCTGGCGGCAATGCGCCGTTCGCCGGTTTTGGCGGCAACCAGCCTGCGCCAGCCGGCAACGTGCCTGACATCGGTTCGCGCATTCCACCGCTGCCGCCGCTGCAGCCTGTCTCGTCCGGCGTAGGCCTGGATAAGCCGGTCCCGGCACCGGCCGCGCCATGGGGCGTGCCAGGCGACTTCGACAAGGATGCCTTCCTGCGCCACGCGAAAAGCAATTTCATTCGCTTGCAAGCGGCCTGGGACAAGGCCGACGTCAACGATATCCGCGAATTCACGTCGCCGGAAGTGTATGCCGAACTGCGCATGCAAATCCAGGAACGGGGCGCGCAGCCGGACTTTACCGATGTCGTCACCATCGATGCCGAACTGCTGGGCATCGAGACGAGCGTCAACGATTACCTGGCCAGCGTGAAGTTTACGGGCCTGATCCGTTCGGCGCCTGGCGCGGCAGCGGAACCGTTCGCGGAAGTATGGAATATGTCGAAACCCGTCAGCGGCAATAGCGGCTGGGTCTTGGCAGGCATCCAGCAATTGAATTAATTGTAAAAACTTGCTGAATAATGGCTTAAGTCCATGCGGAATGCATGATGCTTAACAGATATTTCCTGCTGAACTGGTAAGATCGAAACCGCCCACGTTGTTTTACGGGCGGTTTTTTCTTTTTAGGGGCGCGCCTGGCGCGCTGTATATAGATGGCACCACTTCCCGATCTCTCCCTGATGACGCCCGTCATCGCGACAATTAACCATTTGCTGGCGCAAGAGCCGTGGGCGCGCCAGCAGCTGGCCGTGCACGCTGGCAAGCTGGCCTGTATCGACACGGGCGCCGTGGCCTTGCGCCTGCGCGTCGACAGGGCCGGCATGCTGGAAGCGGCGCCGGCCGACATGCCGGCCAACGTCACCATCCGCGTGAAATTGTCCGATGTGCCGCTGATCCTGCAAAACCGCGAGCGGGCGTTTTCCTACGTCAAGATCGAAGGCGATGCCGAG
The DNA here is from genome assembly GCF_001758645.1 of Janthinobacterium sp. MP5059B. Taxonomy (NCBI): domain Bacteria; kingdom Pseudomonadati; phylum Pseudomonadota; class Betaproteobacteria; order Burkholderiales; family Oxalobacteraceae; genus Janthinobacterium; species Janthinobacterium sp. MP5059B. Next base: position 178,582 of record NZ_LRHX01000005.1, read on the forward strand.
TTTGCCAATGCGATTTCGCAATTGAGCAAGGGCCTGCGCTGGGAAGCGGAGCACGACCTGGAAAAGGTCGTGGGACCCATGCTGGCCACGCGCCTGGTTGCCGGTGCCAGGGATGCCGCCGCCTTTGTGCGCACGGGCCAGCAAAAACTGGCGGAAAACGTGGCCGAATATTTTCTCGACGAACAGCCCATGCTGATCCGTCCTTCTACCTTGCAAGAGTATTCCGCTGGCGTGACGCGCGTGCGCGATGACGTCGAACGCCTGGCCAAGCGCCTTGCCCGGCTGGAAAAGGCGGCCGCCGCCGTCCAGCCGCAGTCCTCCTCACCGGATTTGTCTACATGATATTGAAATTCCTGCGCCTGTTTAAAATCATCCGTGTTTCCATCAAGTACGGTCTGGATGAGATAGCGATTTCTGGTCTGCAAGTTCCCCGCACCGCCAAATTGATCGACACCCTGATTTTCTGGCGCGACCTGTCGTCGCCACGGGGCTTGCGCCTGCGCCTGGCGCTGGAAGAGCTGGGTCCGATTTTCGTCAAATTCGGCCAGGTGCTGTCGACCCGGCGCGACCTGATGCCGCTCGACATCGCCGAAGAACTGGCGCGCCTGCAAGACCGGGTGCCGCCGTTTGATTCCGACCTGGCCATCGCGCAGATCACCAAGTCCCTCGGCGCGCACCCGGATCAGCTGTTTGCCAGCTTCGAGCGCGAACCGGTGGCGTCTGCCTCGATTGCCCAGGTGCACTTCGCCACCTTGAAAGATGGCCGCGAAGTGGCCGTGAAGGTTTTGCGTCCAGGCATGAAAAAGCTGATCGACGAAGACGTGGCCCTGATGCACATCGCCGCCGACTGGACCAGCCGCCTGTGGGCCGACAGCAAGCGCCTGAAACCCAAGGAAGTGGTGGGCGAGTTCGACAAATACCTGCACGACGAGCTGGACCTGATGCGCGAGGCGGCCAACGCCAGCCAGTTGCGCCGCAACTTCGCCAACTCGGAATTGCTGCTGGTGCCGGAAATGCACTGGGATTACTGTTCCAGCAGCGTCATCGTCATGGAGCGCATGTATGGGATTCCCGTGTCGCAGACCGAGCGCCTGGTGGCGGCCGGCGTGGATTTGCGCAAGCTCTCCAGCGATGGCGTGGAAATTTTCTTCACGCAAGTGTTCCGCGACGGCTTTTTCCATGCGGACATGCACCCGGGGAATATTCTTGTATCGATCGCGCCCGAATCGTTCGGCCGCTATATCGCGCTCGACTTCGGCATCGTGGGAACGTTGAACGACTACGACAAGGATTATCTGTCGCAAAACTTCCTCGCCTTCTTCCGCCGCGATTACAAGCGCGTGGCCGAGGCGCATATCGAATCGGGCTGGGCGCCGAAAGACACGCGCGTCGATGAGCTGGAAGCGGCCGTGCGCGCCTGCTGCGAGCCGATCTTCGACCGTCCGCTGAAGGATATTTCTTTCGGGCAAGTCTTGCTGCGTCTGTTCCAGACTTCGCGCCGCTTCAACGTGGAAGTGCAGCCGCAACTGGTGCTGCTGCAAAAGACCCTGCTCAATATCGAAGGCCTGGGCCGCCAGCTGGACCCGGAACTGGACCTGTGGCAAACGGCCAAGCCGTATCTGGAAAGATGGATGAGCAACCAGGTGGGGCCGCAAGGCTTCATGGAGCGCCTGCGCGCCGAGGCGCCCCGTTATGCGCATATCTTCCCGCAATTGCCGCGCTTGCTGCACCAGGCCTTGACGGTGCATGGCGAACCGCGCGAAAACGAGGTGGAACTGATGAAAACCTTGCTGGCTGAGCAACGCCAGACGAATCGATTGCTGAGCTTTATCGTGTACTTCGTGGGCGCCTTCGCCCTCGGCGCGCTGGGCTTGCAAGTGTTCATGCGCTGGCATCAACTGCCGTTTTAACGGTCTGAGGACGTAAGTGATGGCTGACTTCACCACCCGCGATCCGCTGTCGCCCGCCTTCTGGAACGAGCGTTTCGAGAAGCAATTCACGCCGTGGGACCAGGGCGGCGTGCCGTCGCGCCTGCGCAGCTTTGTTGCAGGCAGCCCGGCGCCGCTGCGCTGCCTGATTCCTGGCTGCGGCTCGGCCTATGAACTGGTCTTCATGCTGGATCACGGCTGGGATGCCACGGCCATCGACTTCTCGCCGGCCGCCGTGGCCGCCGCGCGCGCTGTCGTCGGTGCGCGGGCAGGGCAGGTGGTGGAAGCGGATTTCTTTGCCTGGGAACCCGTTGCGCCGCTGGACCTGATCTATGAACGGGCCTTCCTGTGCGCCATGCCGCGCGCCATGTGGCCGCAGGTGGCGGCGCGCTGGGCGCAGCTGCTGGCGCCGGGCGCCATGCTGGCCGGTTACTTTTTCTTTGATGACAATGTCAAGGGACCGCCATTTGGTATGTCGCGTGAGGCACTGCAGGAATTGCTGGCGCCGCATTTCGACTGCCTGGCCGACGAAGCCGTGGACGATTCCATTGCCGTCTTCGCCGGCAAGGAGCGCTGGATGAGCTGGCGCCGCCGGGCGGAGTGAGGCGGGCGGGGCATTTTCCGCTGGGGACAAAGGAAAAGCTTTATAATTCAGGGTTTTTGATGATTTTCTCGGAGTAGAGATGCCGATTTACGCTTACCGTTGTGACGAGTGTGGTTTTGCCAAGGATGTCTTGCAAAAGATCTCCGATCCAGTACTGACGGTGTGCCTGTCGTGCGGCAAGCCCAGTTTCAAGAAACAATTGACGGCCGCCGGTTTCCAATTGAAGGGCACTGGCTGGTACGCGACCGATTTCCGCGGCGGCACGGCGCCCACCACGGCCATTCCAACGGGCCCGGCCGATGGCGCCAAGCCCGCCCCGGCTGCCGAGAGCGCGCCTGCTGCTGCCCCTGCGCCTGCTCCGGTTGCCACTGCGCCGAAAGCGGACTGAAAAGCGCGCCGCGCCGATACGATCCATTACCGAGAAACTGATGCGTAAATACTTTATTACCGGATTGCTGATTTTGGTTCCCCTGGCCATTACCGCCTGGGTCCTGAATCTGGTGATCAGCACGATGGACCAGTCGCTGTTGCTGGTGCCCGGCAGTACGCAGCCCAGCGTATGGTTCGGCCACAAGATTCCCGCGCTGAGCACCATTCCCGGCCTGGGCACGGTATTGACGGTACTGATCGTGTTCTTCACGGGTTTGCTGACGAATAACCTGGTCGGCAATTACGTGGTGAAACTGTGGGAAAAATTGCTGCAACGCATACCCATCGTCAATTCCCTGTATTCGAGCGTCAAGCAAGTGTCGGATACCCTGTTTTCCCCGTCGGGCAATGCCTTCCGCAAGGCCGTGCTGGTGCCGTATCCGCACCAGAACTCCTGGACCATCGCTTTCCTGACCGGCGTGCCGGGCGGCGATGCGGCGAACCACCTGGTGGGCGACTTTGTCAGCGTGTATGTGCCGACGACGCCCAATCCGACATCGGGCTTTTTCCTGATGATGAAGCGCAGCGATGTCGTCGAACTCGACATGAGCGTCGATGCGGCGCTCAAATATATTGTCTCGATGGGCGTGGTGGCGCCTGCGGAAGTTGTTGCTGTACCGGCCCCGGCAGCCAAAGAATAAAGGCAGGCGTCCCATGCGGGACGTGGCCGGATTGAACACTCACTAACCTGAACTGAGAATTTTATGTCTATGCGTACTGAATACTGCGGCCTCGTTACCGAAGCCATGCTGGGACAAACCGTCAGCCTGTGCGGCTGGGTACATCGCCGCCGCGACCACGGCAGCCTGATTTTCATCGACTTGCGCGACCGTGAAGGCCTGGTGCAAATCGTCTGCAACCCGGAACAAGCGGAGATGTTCAAGGTCGCCGAAGCCGTGCGCAACGAATTCTGCCTGCGCGTGACGGGCGTCGTGACCAACCGTATCGAAGGCACCATCAACAACAACCTGAAATCCGGCAAGATCGAAGTGGTCTGCTCGGAACTGGAAGTGCTGAACCCTTCCGTGCCCGTGCCGTTCCAGCTGGACGACGACAACCTGTCGGAAACGACGCGTCTGACGCACCGTGTGCTGGACCTGCGCCGCCCGCAAATGCAAAACAACCTGCGCCTGCGCTACAAGGTGACGATGGAAGTGCGCAAGTACCTCGACGCGCTGGGCTTCATCGACATCGAAACGCCGATGCTGACCAAGTCGACGCCAGAAGGCGCGCGCGATTACCTGGTGCCGTCGCGTGTCAACGCGGGCAGCTTCTTTGCCTTGCCGCAATCGCCACAGTTGTTCAAGCAACTGTTGATGGTCGCCAACTTCGACCGTTACTACCAGATCACCAAGTGCTTCCGCGACGAAGACTTGCGCGCTGACCGCCAGCCTGAATTCACCCAGATCGACTGCGAAACCTCGTTCCTGACGGAACAGGAAATCCGCGACCTGTTCGAAGACATGATCCGCGTCGTCTTCAAGAACACCCTGGACATCGACTTGCCGAACCCGTTCCCGGTGATGGATTTCGCCGAAGCGATGGGCCTGTATGGTTCCGACAAGCCGGACATGCGCGTCAAGCTGGCCTTCACGGACTTGACCGAAGTCATGAAGTCGGTCGAATTCAAGGTCTTCAACGGCGCCGCCAACATGAAGGGCGGCCGCGTGGTGGCCCTGCGCGTACCGCAAGGCGGCAGCATGCCCCGTTCGGAAATCGACGCCTACACCCAGTTCGTCGCCATCTACGGCGCCAAGGGCCTCGCTTACATCAAGGTCAACGAGAAAGCCAAGGGTCCTGAAGGCTTGCAGTCGCCGATCGTCAAGTTCCTGCCTGCCGATGTGCTGGCCACGATCCTCGAGCAGACGGGTGCGCAAGATGGCGACCTGATCTTCTTCGGCGCGGACAAGGCCAAGGTCGTCAACGACGCCATCGGCGCGCTGCGCGTGAAGATCGGCCACAGCGAGTTCGGCAAGAAAGCCGGCCTGTTCGAAGACGTGTGGAAGCCATTGTGGGTGGTCGACTTCCCGATGTTCGAGCATGACGAAGAAGCGGATCGCTGGACGGCGACCCACCATCCATTCACGGCGCCGAAAGACGGCCATGAAGACATGCTGGAAAGCGATCCGGGCGCCTGCATCGCCAAGGCTTACGACATGGTCTTGAACGGCTGGGAACTGGGTGGCGGTTCGATCCGTATCCACCGCGAAGAAGTGCAAAGCAAGGTCTTCCGTGCACTGAAGATCGATGCCGAAGAAGCACAGCTGAAATTCGGCTTCCTGCTCGACGCCCTGCAATACGGCGCGCCACCGCATGGCGGCCTGGCATTCGGCCTGGACCGTATCGTGACCATGATGACGGGTTCCGAATCGATCCGCGACGTGATCGCCTTCCCGAAAACCCAACGCGCGCAAGACTTGCTGACCCATGCGCCGTCGGAAGTGGACGAGAAGCAATTGCGCGAATTGCACATCCGCTTGCGCAGCACCGAGCCAAAAGTAGCGTAATGGCCAAGGCGGCCGTTCATGCGGCCGCTACCATTTTTACTTGCTGAGGCAAAAAAGGCGCTGCGAGGCGCCTTTTTCATTCTTGATATGAGCCATAAAATTCCCGTTTCCGTGCTGGTCGTCATCCATACGGCTGACCTTGATGTCTTGCTGATCGAGCGCGCGGGCCAACCCGGTTTCTGGCAATCGGTGACGGGTTCCGTCGATGCCGTCGACGAGCCGCTGCTGCAGACGGCCGCGCGCGAATTGTGCGAGGAAACCGGCATCGTTGCCGATGGGCGCGACATCGTGCTGCGCGACTGGAACTTGTCGAATGTGTACGAGATCTATCCGATCTGGCGCCACCGCTATGCGCCTGGCGTGACGCGCAACACGGAACACGTGTTCAGCGTGCAAGTGCCGCGCGACATCGCCATCACCTTGAGTCCCCGCGAACACTTGCAGTACGCGTGGCTGCCCTACCTGGCGGCGGCCGACCGCTGTTTCTCGTCGTCCAACGCGGAAGCGATTTTGCAATTGCCGGCCATGACGGGCCTGGCGCGCCCCACCTGATTTTCCTAGAAAGCATTCCATGTTGAACTGGTTACATTTGACGACGCAGCAAAAACTGCTGGGCACCCTGGGCATCGTTTTTTGCCTGTGCTTTATCTTTCTGCTGTTTGGCTCCACCGTGCCCGGCCGCACGCCACCGATCGGCATGCCGCTGATGGCGATCGGCTGGCTGCTGCACCCGGGTGCGTTTGCCAAGGGCAAGCGCACCGTGGCCTGGCGCGGCGCGCCCTTGCTGGTCAAGATTGTCTGGGCGGCCGGCATTACCGCGCTGATCGTCAGCGTGACGGCGGGCGTGGGACGCATGCTGGCCTGATTGTGCGTGGTAGGTGCGCACGCGCACCTACGCCGGCGCCGCGCGGGGCCTGTCAGGGAGTAGAATCAAGGCATGAAAATCCGCGTAGCAACTTATAATATACACAAGGGCGTCTCCTCCGTGCGGGGCTTGCCCCGCGTGCATGCCTTGAAGCAGGCGATTGCCCTGTTCCATGCCGATGTCGTCTTTTTGCAGGAAGTGCAAGGCAAGCATGACCGCAATGCGGCCCGCTTTGGCGCCGAGAAAAACGGCCACAAGCATTGGCCGGAAGCGTCGCAGCATGAGTTCTTTGCCGGCGCCGAGCACCATTCCGCCTACGGCATGAATGCCGTGTACGACCATGGCCACCATGGCAACGCCTTGCTGAGCAAGTTTCCCATCGCCTCGCAAACCAATCACGACGTGTCCGACCACGCCTATGAACAGCGCGGCATCCTGCATTGCGTGCTCAAGACGCCGCAGGCGGACGTGCACTGCTACGTGGTCCATCTGGGCCTGTTCGAATCGGGAAGGGGCCGCCAGACGCAGGCGCTGATCGATGCCGTCATGGAGTCGGCGCCGAATGGCGAACCCGTCATCATTGCCGGCGATTTCAACGACTGGCGCAACACGCTCAGCGACAAGCTGCGCAATGCGCTCGGCGTGGTGGAAGTATTCGACCAGCGCGCGTCGAATTCGGCCCTGGGCGACCTGGTGCGTACCCTGGCGCGGCGCCAGACGAAGACACCGATCCCCGTGCCGGCGCGTACCTTTCCCGCCGCCTTGCCGTGGTTCCGCCTGGACCGCATCTATGTGCGCGGTTTCCACGTGGAAGGCGCGCAAGTGATGCATGGCACCCTGTGGGCAAAACTGTCGGACCACGCGCCGATCGTTGCCGCTTTGAAACTCGCGTAGACTGCCAGCATGCGCACAGTCAATTTCATCGCCCACAATGACATCAAGCTGCTGTATTGCGGCACCGATTACTTCCCTGCCTTGATTGCCGCCATCGACGGCGCGCGCTCGGAAGTCTATTTCGAAACGTATATCTTTGCCGACGACGCCACGGGCACCCTGGTGCTCGATGCGCTCAAACGTGCCGCCGCGCGCGGCGTGCTGGTGTGCATGATCACGGACTGGTTCGGCACGGGCAACCGCCGGGTCAAGGCCATGCATGCGCAGCTGGAAGCGGCTGGCGTGCACCACCGCATCTTCAATCCGTGGTTCCGGCGCGGCATCACGCGCACGCACCGCAAGATTTGCGTGGCCGATGGCGAGATCGCCCTGGTGGGCGGCATCAATATCAACGACGACATGTTTTGCGACTACGACCACAACATCAGCCTGGCAGCGCCGCGCTGGGATTTTGCCGTCCAGGTGAAGGGCCCGCTGGTCGACGCCATCCACGAGGAGGTGCAGGCGCAGTGGGCAAGATTGGGCAAGATGAATCTGGTGCGGCGTATCAAGCTGTACCGCAAGATGCGCGTCGTCAGCAAGGAGCTGGCGAAGAACCCCGTCGTGGCCGGTTTTGTCGTGCGCGACAACCTGCGCAACCGCCGCACCATCCAGCGCGCCTATTTGCAGGCGCTGGGCCAGGCGCGCAAGAGCGTGATGCTGGCCAACCCGTATTTCGCGCCCGGGCACAAGCTGCGCCACGCCCTGGCCCAGGCGGCCCTGCGGGGCGTGGACGTGGTCCTGTTGATCGGCGTGGGCGAATTCCGCATGCAAGATGCCGTGGCGCACTCGTTCTACCCGAAACTGCTGGCCGCCGGCGTCAAGATCGTCGAATACCGCAAGACGCAGCTGCACGCCAAGGTGGCCGTCGTCGACGATGACTGGGCGACGGTGGGCTCCAGCAATATTGACGCGCTGAGCCTGTTCCTGAACCAGGAAGCGAACGTGGTGATCAAGGACGTGGCGTTCGCGCAAAGCCTGCGCCAGCACATCGAGCAGGGCGTGGCCGACGGCATCGTCATTCACCAGGATGATTTCAAGCACATCGGGCGTTTCCAGCGCATCGGCTATGAAGCCGCATTTCTCGTGTACCGGCTGGTGATGCGCATTTTTTCAGTAGGCAAGTACGCATGAACGAGATGACAACGGTAAGGCTGGACAAATGGCTGTGGGCGGCGCGCTTCTTCAAGACGCGCTCGCTGGCCAGCGAAGCCGTCGACACGGGCAAGGTCAAAGTGGGCGGCGAGCGCGTCAAACCGGCGCGCAGCGTGCGCGTGGGCGACGAGCTGGCCATCGATAATGGCGCGGAGACGTGGGAAGTGGCCGTGCTGGGCCTGTCCGACAAGCGCGGCGCGGCCCCCGTGGCACGCTTGCTGTATGGCGAAACGCCGGCCAGCATCGCCCGCCGCGAGCAACTGGCCGAGGAGCGCAAGCTGTTCCGCGAGCCGGGCACCACCATCAAGGGGCGGCCGACCAAGCGCGACCGTCGTCAACTGAGCAAGGCAGGCGACCTTTCCTGAGGTTCGTCTGTTGTGGGCAGGCACGGGCGCGCGACGCTTTTGCCTGCCTGAAATCACTAGAAACACGCGGCTTAAAAATGCTGCGCTGCACCAATAGAACACCGGCTCTAAAGTTCCCGTTTGACTTTTACGTGGTAGTGGATAATAGTACGAGCGTTCGGATTTTTTCGGAGCGTGCTTTTTTTTACTCTCGCTTCAGTCCGCCAAATCGGCAACATCACTTTTAGAACGGTACTCTTGAATACTTCAGTCAAATTCATGCGCAAGGGCGAACTGACCCGTGCAGCCATCCTCGACGTGGCGCTGGACTTGTCCAGCCGCGACGGCCTGGAAGGCCTGACCATCGGGCTGCTTGCGGACAAAATGAACATGAGCAAGTCGGGCGTGTTTGCCCACTTTGGCTCGCGCGAAGACTTGCAGATGGAAGTGCTGAAGCTCTATCACTATCGTTTCGAGCAAGAAGTCTTTTTCCCCAGCATGAAAGAACCACGCGGCATCCAGCGCCTGCAATCGATGTTTGCGCGCTGGGTCAAGCGGGTCAGCGTGGAAATCGCTTCCGGCTGCATCTATATCAGCGGCGCCGTCGAGTATGACGACCGTCCGGGCCCCATCCGCGAAGCTCTCGTGGCCATGGTGCGGGCCTGGCAGGGTGCGCTGCTGCGCTGTGTCGAGCAATCGATCGCCACGGGCGACCTGAAAGCGGACACGGATGCCCAGCAGCTGGTGTACGAGATGTATGGCCTGATCCTGGCCCTGCATCACGACGCGCGTTTCCTGCGCGTGCCAGGCAGCATCGAACGGGCGCAAGCGGGCTTTGTCCGCCTGCTGGCGTCGTACCAGAATTCCGTCACAAGCAAATAAGCCGTCAGGCAGTATCCGCAACAACGCACACGCACTACAAGTACAACACTTTAGCTAAACGCCTTCAGGAGAAAATTATGGGTCAATACGTCGCGCCAATCCGGGATATGCAATTCGTCCTGCATGAGTTCCTGCAAGTGGAAGAAGAACTGAAGCAAATGCCGTCGTACGCCGACGTCGACGCCGACATCATCAACCAGGTGCTGGAAGAGGGCGGCAAATTCACCTCCGAAGTATTGTTCCCGCTGAACCACTCCGGCGACCGCGAGGGCTGCCACCACGACCCCGTCACGAAAAGCGTGACCACGCCGAAAGGTTTCAAGGAAGCCTACAAGCAGTACGTTGAAGGCGGCTGGGCGGCCTTGGCGTGCGATCCGGAATACGGCGGCCAGGGCTTGCCTGTCGTGCTGAACAACTCGTTCTATGAAATGCTGAACTCGTCGAACCAGGCCTGGTCCATGTACCCTGGCCTGTCGCACGGCGCCTACGAGTGCCTGAAGGAACACGGCACCGACCACCAGAAGGAAGTGTATCTGCCGAAGCTGGTGTCGGGCGAATGGACGGGCACCATGTGCCTGACCGAACCGCACTGCGGCACCGACCTGGGCCTGCTGCGCTCGAAAGCGCTGCCTGAGGCGGACGGTTCCTGGACCATCACCGGCAACAAGATCTTCATCTCGGCCGGCGAGCACGACATGGCGGAAAACATCCTGCACCTGGTGCTGGCCCGCGTGCCGGACGCGCCGGAAGGCTCGAAAGGCATCTCGCTGTTCCTGGTGCCGAAATTCCTGCCGAACGCGGACGGCACGGTCGGTGAGCGCAACCCGATCACCTGCGGCGCCATCGAAGAAAAAATGGGCATCCACGGCAATTCGACCTGCCAAATGAACCTGGACGGCGCGAAAGGCTGGATCATCGGCCAGCCGAACAAGGGTCTCAACGCCATGTTCGTCTTCATGAACGCGGCCCGCCTGGGCGTGGGCATGCAGTCGCTGGGCCTGACGGAAATCGCTTACCAGAACGCGCTGATCTACGCCAAGGACCGCACGCAAATGCGTTCGCTGTCCGGCATCAAGAACCCGGAACTGCCGGCCGACCGCATCATCGTGCACCCTGACGTGCGCCGCATGCTGTTGACGGGCAAAGCCTACGCCGAAGGCGCGCGCGCTTTCACTTCCTACGTGGCGCTGCAGATCGACCGCGAACTGCACCACCCTGACGCCGACGTGCGCAAGGAAGCGGCCGACGAAGTAGCGCTGCTGACGCCCGTCATCAAGGCCTTTATCACCGATAACGCCTGGATCGCCACTTCGGACGCGATGCAAGTGTTCGGCGGCCACGGCTACATCTCGGAATGGGGCATGGAGCAGTATGTGCGCGACGCGCGCATCAACATGATCTATGAAGGCACGAACACGATCCAGTCGCTGGACCTGTTGGGCCGCAAGATCCTCGGTGATAACGGCGCCAAGCTGCGCAAGTTCGGCGAAAAGATCAAGGCTTTCGTCGAAGACAACGGCACCGATGAAGCGATGAGCGAATTTGTCACGCCACTGGGCGACCTGGGCGACAAAGTCACCAAGCTGACCATGGAAATCGGCATGAAGGCCTTCCAGAATCCGGACGAAGTGGGCGCGGCATGCGTGCCTTACCTGCGCGTCGTCGGCCACATGATCTACAGCTACCTGTTCGCGCAGATGGCCAAGATCGCCCTCGAAAAAGAATCCAGCGGCGACAAGTTCTACACCGCCAAACTGGCTACCGCACGTTTCTACTTCGCCCGCTTGCAGCCTGAAACGGCAACCCTGATCCGTCAGGCGCGTTCCGGTTCGGCCAACCTGATGGCACTCGACGCAGACCTGTTCTAAGACTTGAGGAAAATATGACCAATTTCATCGTTAAAAAAGTAGCCGTCCTCGGCGCCGGCGTGATGGGCGCGCAGATCGCCGCCCACTGCATCAACGCGAAAGTGCCGGTCGTGCTGTTCGACCTGCCTGCCAAGGAAGGTCCGAAGAATGGCATCGTGCTGCGCGCCATCGAGAACCTGAAAAAACTGTCGCCTGCTCCGCTGGGCAACAAGGATGACGCCGCGCTGATCCAGGTGGCCAACTACGAAGACAACCTGGACTTGCTGGCTGGTTGCGACCTGATCATCGAAGCCATCGCCGAGCGCATGGATTGGAAACACGACCTGTATCAAAAGGTCGCACCGCACATCGGCCCGAATGCGATCTTCGCCTCGAATACCTCGGGCCTGTCGATCACCAAGCTGGCCGAAGGCTTCGACGCCGATCTGAAATCGCGCTACTGCGGCGTGCACTTCTTCAACCCGCCGCGCTATATGCACCTGGTCGAGATCATCCCGACCGAGTTCACCAAGCCCGAGATCAGCGATCAGCTGGAAGGCTTCCTGACTACCACCCTGGGCAAGGGCGTGGTCCGCGCCAAGGATACGCCGAACTTCATCGCCAACCGCGTTGGCGTGTTCGGCATCCTGGCCATCGTGCACGAAGCCGAAAAATTCGGCCTGTCCGTGGACGTTGTCGATGACTTGACGGGCGCCAAGCTGGGCCGCGCCAAGTCGGGCACCTTCCGCACGGCGGACGTGGTTGGCCTGGACACCATGGGCCATGTGATCAAGACCATGCAGGACTACCTGCCGAACGATCCGTTCGCTGCCGTCTACAAGACGCCGGCCGTGCTGGCGCAGCTGGTGGAAAAAGGCGCGCTGGGCCAGAAGAGCGGCGCGGGCTTCTACAAGAAAGTCGGCAAGGAGATCCAGCGTCTGGACTTCGCCACCGGTGAATACGTGGCCGGCGGCGCCAAGGCGGCCGACATCATCGCCCGCATCCTGAAGGAAAAGGATCCGGTCAAGAAGATGAAGGCGCTGCGCGAATCGACGAATCCGCAAGGCCAGTTCCTGTGGGCGATCTTCCGCGACGCTTTCCACTACATCGCCATCCACCTGGACACCGTGGCCGACAATGCGCGCGACATCGACTTCGCCATGCGTTGGGGCTTCGGCTGGAACGTCGGCCCGTTTGAAACGTGGCAGGCATCGAACTGGCTGCAGGTGGCCAACTGGGTCAAGGAAGATATCGACGCCGGCCACGCGCTGTGCAATGCGCCGCTGCCAGCCTGGGTCTTCGAAGGTCCGGTCGCTGAAAAAGGCGGCGTGCACACGCCGGAAGGTTCGTACTCCGCCGTGTCGAACAGCTTCGTGCCGCGTTCGACCCTGTCCGTGTATGACCGCCAGCCATTCCGCGCGCCCGTCCTGGGCAGCGGCGCCATCGACGGCAAGACCGCCGGCACCACCGTCTTTGAAGACGAATCCGTGCGCGTCTGGCATACGGGCGACGATGTGCTGATCATCTCGTTCAAGACGAAGATGCACGTGATCGGCGAAGGCGTGATCAATGGCCTGAAACTGGCATTGGCCGAGGCGGAAAAGAACTTCAAGGGCCTGGTGATCTGGCACGCCGACGCAGCCGAAGGCGGTGCCTTCTCGGCCGGCGCCGACCTGCAATCGGCCCTGCCGGCATTCATGCAAGGCGGCGTGAAAGCCGTCGATCCGATCATCGCCGAACTGCAGAACACCTTCATGTCGCTGAAATACGCGAACGTGCCGGTGATCGCCGCGGTCGCTGGCCTGGCACTGGGCGGCGGTTGCGAGCTGGCGCTGCATGCGTCGAAGCGCGTGGCCTCGATCGAATCGTACATCGGCCTGGTGGAAGTGGGCGTGGGCCTGATTCCAGCCGGCGGCGGCTTGAAGGAAGCGGCGCAGCGCGCCTACAAGGAAGCCAAGGGCAACGACATCCTGCAATTCCTGAAAACGGGCTTCACCAATGCGGCCACCGCCAACGTGTCGAAATCGGCGCTGGAAGCGAAGAAGATGGGCTACCTGAAGGAAGACGACGTGATCGTGTTCAACGCCTACGAGCTGCTGCACGTGGCCAAGGTCGAAGCGCGCGCCATGTTCGACGCCGGCTTCCGTCCAGCGTTGCCATCGCTGATCCAGGTGACGGGCCGTTACGGCTGGGGCACCATCAAGGCGCAGCTGGTCAACATGCGCGACGGCGGCTTCATTTCGGCGCACGATTTCAAGCTGGGCGAGATGATCGCCGAGATCGTATCGGGCGGCGACGTGGACCAGGGCAGTTTCGTCAGCGAACAGTGGCTGCTGGATATGGAACGCAAGGCATTCCTGGAGCTGTTGAACCATCCGAAAACCCAGGAACGGATCATGGGCATGATGCAGACCGGTAAGCCGGTACGCAACTAAGCCTGGCGTCGATGAAGATCCTGCCGTTGGTATTTAAAGTATTACTGCGCGTGAGGCCAAGCATGGTGTATGACCGTATCAAACAACAGATGATGGACACCTTGCCCTTCGTGCGGCTGCTGGGGATCAGCATCGACGACATCGGCGCCGGCACCTCTAAGGTGTCGATGCCGGAAGATCCAAAACTGAATAATCACCTGGGCACGCAGCATGCGGGTGCCTTGTTTACCCTGGCCGAAACGGCTTCCGGCGCGGCCATGGCTGGCGGCTTCGCCGAGCTGATACTGGGCTTGCGCCCGGTGGCCAAGGAGTCGCGCATCCAGTACCAGAAGGTGGCCCGGGGCGCGACGCGCGCCGAAGGCCGGGTACCGGGCGACCTGGTTGCCTTGAAGGCGCAGCTGGCGCAGGACGGCAAGGTGGCGTTTCCCGTGGAAGTCGATATCTTCGACTTTGAGGGCACGCTGGCTGCACAGGTGACGGTGGACTGGTATTTATCGCAGAAGCGATAAGCCTCTACCCCGGACATTCGACAGAACACGAACCTCGTTCAACATCTTTGAAAGCATAAAATGAGCAAACAACTTCAAGACGCCTACATCGTCTCTGCAACCCGCACCCCGATCGGCAAGGCGCCGCGCGGCATGTTCAAGAACACCCGCCCGGACGACCTGCTGGTGCGCGTGCTGCAATCGGCCCTGGCGCAAGCGCCTGGCCTCGACCCTGCGCTGATCACCGACGCCATCATCGGCTGCTCGTTCCCGGAAGCGGAGCAGGGCTTCAATATCGCGCGTAACTCGGTGCTGCTGGCCGGCTTGCCGAAAACCGTCGGCGGCGTCACCGTCAACCGTTACTGCGCATCGGGCATTACGGCCATTGCCATGGCGGCCGACCGCATCCGCGTGGGCGAAGCCGACGTGATGATCGCCGGCGGCATCGAATCGATGTCGATGGTGCCGATGATGGGCCACCACCCATCGATGAACCTGGACATGTTCAGCGACGAAAACATCGGCATGGCCTACGGCATGGGCCTGACGGCCGAGAAAGTGGCGCAGCAATGGAAAGTGTCGCGCGAACAGCAGGACGCGTTCTCCGTTGAATCGCACCGCCGCGCCATCGCCGCGCAGCAAGCCGGTTTCTTCAAGGCGGAAACGACGCCCGTGGAAATCATCACGCGCACGCCGAACCTGGCTACCGGCCAGGTCGATGTCACGCGCCGCACCGTCGACACGGACGAAGGCGCGCGCGCCGATTCGTCGATGGAGTCGCTGGCCAAGCTGAAGCCCGTCTTCGCCGCCAAGGGCAGCGTTACCGCCGCCAACAGCTCGCAGATGTCCGACGGCGCCGGCGCGCTGCTGATCGTCAGCGAAAAAATCCTGCGCGAGCATAACCTGACTCCGCTGGCGAAATTTTCCTCGTTCGCCGTGCGCGGCGTGCCGCCTGAAATCATGGGCATCGGTCCAAAATTTGCCATTCCAGCAGCGTGCGCCGCTGCCGGCATCACGCAAGACCAGCTGGACTGGATCGAACTGAACGAGGCGTTTGCGGCACAGGCACTGGCCGTCATCGGCGACCTGGGCCTGGACCCGGCAAAAGTGAACCCGATGGGCGGCGCGATCGCCCTGGGTCACCCGCTGGGCGCCACCGGCGCCATCCGCGCCGCCACCGTGATCCACGCGCTGCAGCGCACCAAGCAGAAGTACGGCATGGTCACGATGTGCGTGGGCGCCGGCATGGGTGCAGCAGGCATCTTCGAGCGCGTCTAAGTTCGACGGGCTAAAGCAATAAAACAGGGCGCTGTGGGATGACTCCGGCGCCCTTTATCTTTTGGAGACGACATGGATATTTTGTGCAGCAAGAGCGAGGGCATCCTGACCCTGGAATTCAACCGCCTGGAACGCAAGAATGCGATCACGGGCGCCATGTACCAGACCCTGGCCGATGCGCTGGTGGCGGCCGAGACGGATGATGAAGTACGCGCCATCCTGATCTGCGGCAAGCGCGAGATTTTCACGGCCGGTAACGACCTTGATGACTTCATGAAGACGGCGCGCCCGAAGGATGGTTCGCTCGACCACGACCGTCCCGTGTTCCAGTTCATGCGCGCCCTGTACGGCAGCAGCAAGCCCGTGGTGGCGGCCGTGTCCGGCCCGGCCATCGGCATCGGCACCACCTTGCTGATGCACTGCGACCTGGTCTACGCGGCAGACAATGCCAGCTTCTCGATGCCGTTCACGCAGCTGGGCCTGTGCCCGGAATTCGGCTCCAGCCTGCTGCTCACCCAATTGGCCGGCTACCCGCGCGCGGCGGAAAAGCTGATGCTGGGCGAAGCGTTCCCGGCCAGCGAAGCGCTGGAAATGGGCCTGGTGTCGAAGGTCGTGCCCCTGTATGACTTGATGACCTTCGCGCAAGGCCAGGCGGCCAAGCTGGTGGCCCTGCCGGCCGCCTCGATCCGCGCCACCAAGCGCCTGATGAAGCAAAGCCGCATGGAGCCGATGAAGGCGGCCATCGCCGACGAAAACAAACTGTTCAGCGCCATGCTGGGCGGCGCCGAAGCGAAGGAAGCGTTTACGGCCTTCTTTGAAAAGAGGAAGCCGGATTTCAAGAAGTTTGCCTAAGCTGGCTGGCCGACTGCGGCTGCCGGGGTCAGACCCCCGCGCCCTCTGGCGCAAGCCTCTGCGTTAGCGGTCTTGAGGGTCTGACCCCAGAATTTTTTCTGGGTTTAATTTATTCTAGACGACTGGTCTAATTGTGCTACAATGCCTCGCATGAAAGCTGAATACACCGACGTGCGCCAGCACATTATCGACCAGGGCAAGGCCATCATCACGCGCAAGGGCTTTGCCGGCGTGGGGCTGAACGAGATCTTGTCGGCCGCCGACGTGCCCAAGGGCTCGTTCTACCATTACTTCAAGTCGAAGGAATTGTTTGGCGAAGCGATGCTGGAAGATTACGTCACCGGCTACCTGGATGAAATGGAGCTCGTGCTGGGCCAGCCCGGCCAGAACGCGGCGCAGTCGCTGATGGCGTATTGGGCCAGCTGGACGAGCGAAAGCCTCGATGGCAGCGGTTGCGACTGCCGCTGCCTGGTGGTCAAGCTCAGCAGCGAAGTGGCGGACATGTCGGAACCGATGCGCGTGGCGCTGCTCGATGGCACCCACCGCATCATCGCCAGGCTGGCGCTGGCCATCGCGCGGGGCAGGGTGGACGACTCGCTGCCATCGGTGGCTGATCCGGCGCAGATGGCTGCCACCTTGTACCAGCTGTGGCTGGGCGCGGCGATGCTGACCAAGCTGCGGCGCGACGCCAGCGCCCTGCAAACTGCCTGGCGGGCGACCCTGGCGATGTTGCAGCTGCCGCCAGACTAATGAGCGGGCGCCAGGTACGCGGATGAGATTCGTCCGCATTTTTTTGAGCTGCATTCTAGACGACCAGTCTAATAATAAGGAGCGACATGATGAAAAATTTTGAATTCCATAACCCGACCCGTATCGTCTTCGGTCTTGATACCGTCGCCAAATTGTCCACCCTGGTGCCGCACGATGCGCGCGTGCTGATTTTGTACGGCGGCGCCAGCGCGGAAAAGACCGGCACTCTGGCCGAGGTACGCGCCGCGCTGGGCCAGCGCAGCGTGCAGGAGTTTGGCGGCATCGAACCCAATCCCAGCTATGAAACCCTGATGCGCGCCGTGGCCCAGGTGCGCAACGAAAAGCTGGACTTCCTGCTGGCCGTCGGTGGCGGCTCGGTGATCGATGGCACCAAGTTCGTCGCCGCCGCCGCCCTGTACGACGGCGAGCCGTGGGAAATCGCCGAGCGCGGCGGCGCCAATGTGCAGCGCGCCCTGCCGTTTGGCACGGTACTGACCTTGCCGGCCACGGGGTCGGAAATGAACAGCGGCGGCGTGGTGACGAAAAAAGCCACGCATGACAAGCTGAGTTTTCGCAACCCGCTGCTGTATCCGCAATTTTCCGTACTCGACCCCAGCAAAACGTTTACCTTGCCGGCCACGCAGGTGGCCAACGGCCTGGTCGACGCCTTCGTGCACACCACGGAGCAGTATCTGACCTATCCGGTGCAGGCGAAGGTGCAGGACCGCTTTGCCGAAGGCTTGCTGCAGACCCTGGTCGAGATCGCGCCGCAGGCCGTCGCATCGCCCGACGATTACGCCACTCGCGCCAACCTGATGTGGACCGCCACCCTGGCGCTGAATGGCCTGATCGGCGCCGGCGTGCCGCAGGACTGGGCCACCCACATGATTGGCCACGAACTGACGGCCCTGTACGACATCGACCATGCGCGCACCCTGGCCCTGGTGCTGCCCGCGCTGCTGGACGTGCAGCGCGAGCAGAAACGCGGCAAATTGCTACAGTATGGCGAGCGTGTCTGGAACATCACGCAGGGCAGCGACGACGAGCGCATAGCCGCGGCCATCGCCCGCACCCGCGCCTTCTTTGAAGGGCTGGGCATCCCGACCCGTTTGTCGGCCTATCAGTTGGGCCAGGAAGCGGTGGAAGCGGTACTGAGACAATTGGAAGCACATGGCATGACCTCCCTCGGCGAACACCGCGATATCGACCTCGCGCGCAGCCGCCGTATCCTCGAAGCAGCACTGTAACCCTGACATAAAAGGAAGCAACATGAATATCCTGATGGTACTCACCTCGCACGACAAACTCGGTAACACCGGCAAGAAAACCGGTTTCTGGCTGGAAGAATTCGCCGCGCCCTACTATGCGCTGCAGGAAGCGGGCGCGAAGCTGACGGTCGTTTCGCCGCTGGGCGGCCAGCCGCCGCTGGACCCGAAAAGCGACGAGCCGGATTCGCAAACGGATGCCACGCGCCGCTTCAAGCAGGACGCCGATGCGCAAGCCGTGCTGGCCAACACGGGCAAGCTGGCCGACGTGAAGGCAGCTGACTTTGACGCCGTGTTCTATCCGGGCGGCCATGGCCCGCTGTGGGACCTGGCCGAAGATCCGCACTCGATCGCGCTGATCGAACAGATGATCGCCGCCGGCAAGCCGGTCGCCGCCGTCTGCCACGCGCCCGGCGTGCTGCGTCACGTGAAGGCAACCGACGGTACGCCGCTGGTGCGCGGCAAGCAGGTAACGGGCTTTACGAATACCGAGGAAGACGCCGTCGGCTTGAGCGCGATCGTGCCTTTCCTGGTCGAGGACATGCTGAAGGAAAACGGCGGCGTCTACTCGAAGCTGGGCGACTGGCAGCCGTATGCCGTCACCGATGGCTTGCTGGTCACGGGCCAGAATCCCGCGTCGTCGGAAGCGGCCGCGCAGGCGCTGCTCAAGCTGCTGGCCTGATGCCCGGCTAGTTCCGGGCGGCCATGCCCGCCAGGATCAGGCCGACCGAAGCATGCCAGGCTGTGTCGCTGGCGGGCCTGCCCGCCAGCGCATAGCCGTGCAGGAAATCGACAAGCGCATCGCGCCCGTGCAGACGGGTTTTCTTGTCCAGGCCGAGGCTCTCCACAGCCAGCTCGAACAGTGCCGCAAACCGCTCGGCCACGTCGGTTTGCGCCACTAGTCCGCGCGCCATCAGGCGCACGAAATACGGCGTGGCGCTGACCAGCTCCAGGTATAGCGCGCACAGCGCGAGCACACGCCGTGGCGCCGCCTGGCGCCGCGTAAACGGCGGCTGGCACGGATCGAGCGCGGCAAAACGCTGCGCCATCAACGCTTGCAATAATTCCTCTTTTCCCGCGTAGTAGTGATACAGGGCCATGGCGTCGACGCCCAGGCTTTGCGCCAGCGCGCGCATGGAAAACGCTTCGCCCTTTTCTTCCAGCAGGGCCAGGGCCGCTTGCAGGATGCTGGCGTTGTCCAGTGCGGGGAGGGCGCGGCGCGGCCGCCCGGCGCGGCGCACGGCAGATTCGATGACTTGAAGTTTTGGGGTTTTCATGGGCATAATTCTACACCGTAGAATTAAATGAAAGCACACCCATGAAAAAAACTTCTGTCAGCGTTTTTCTCGGCATCAGCATCGACGGCTGCATCGCCGGAGAAAATGGAGACTTGTCCTGGCTGGCCGAACTGGCCCCCGACTCGCCCGACGCCACCGGCTACACGGCATTGATGGATCAAGTCGATACCCTGCTGATCGGCCGCACCACGTATGACGCTGTGCTGGGCTTCGAACCGTGGCCATATGCGG
Organism: Janthinobacterium sp. MP5059B; assembly: GCF_001758645.1. Classification (NCBI taxonomy): domain Bacteria; kingdom Pseudomonadati; phylum Pseudomonadota; class Betaproteobacteria; order Burkholderiales; family Oxalobacteraceae; genus Janthinobacterium; species Janthinobacterium sp. MP5059B. Next base: position 198,673 of record NZ_LRHX01000005.1, read on the forward strand.
GCAAGCGCGTGGTGGTACTCAGCCACCGCGACTTCGCGCCGCGCCATGGCGAGCAGCGCCGCGAAGGCAGCGTGCGGGCAGTGCTGGAGGGGCTGGCAGAGGAGGGCTGCCGCCACGTGTATCTCGATGGCGGCGCCGTCATCCGTGCCGGCTTGCGCGAAGGCGCCATCGACAGCCTGACCTTGTCCGTGCTGCCCGTGGTGCTGGGCAAGGGCGTGCGCCTGTTCGAGGATGGTTTGCCGCGCAGCGACTGGCGCCTGGACTTCACGCGCCAGCTGCCCAGCGGCGTGGTGCAGTTGCGTTATCGGAAAAATTAAACCGCGCTGGAGAGGTCGATGATGAAGCCGGAATCGTAGCGTTCATTCTCTGGCGTGCCATCGGGCCGCTTGTAGCCGCAGGGGTTGCAGACCACGCGGCAGTCCTGGACGCGGTAGTCGAGCGAAGCGTGCATGTGGCCATGCACCCACAGATCCGCCTGCGCCACCAGCGCGTCCAGCTGCGAGGCGAAGGCGGGCGAGCCCAGGTTCGTCGCGTACTGCTCTTCCACCGACAGCATCGAGGGCGCCATGTGCGTGATGACGACGGTCTTGCCATCGAAGGGTTGCGCCAGTTGCTGCTCCAGCCAGGCGCGGTGCTGCGCGTGCAGCTGCGCCGTGTCGGCCGCGCACAAGAGACGCGGCGTGTCGCCGCCCGTGCTGATGCGCTTGTAGTCGGGCATGTAGCTTTGCGCCGCGTTCAAGGCTTCGTCCCGGCGCTCCGCGCCGAACAGCAGAAAATCCGTCCACAGCGTGACGCCGAGGAAGCGCACGCCGTTGAGTACCACCGCATCGCCGTCGAGCAGGCGGATGCTGGCGCCCTGCGCATTGGCGCTGGCGCTGGCGTCGCGCACGGCATCCTGCATGTGTTCCAGCTGATGCCCATAGCCCTCGTGATTGCCGTGCACGTACAGCACGGGCAGGGAGCCGAAGGTGCGTGCGGCCCAGGCGATGGCATTGCTGCCCGTATCGATATCGCCGGCCAGGATCACCACGTCGGGTCGGCAGGCGGCAAGATCGATGGCGGGCGTGTCTTCGCCCCAGACTTCCAGGTGCAGGTCGGACAGGATCAGCAAACGCATGGCAGGAGGCGCGGCGAGGCGCACGGCAGTCAATGGACCTCTATCGTAGCGCATGTCGCTGCGTCCGTCTGCTTGACCGCGCGAGGGTAGCGACGTTACCCTGTGGCATCGAATACCGCACACTCATTACTGGAGCCGCATGCCGCCTTTCTTCTTTCCCAAGACCTTGCTCAGTATCGCGCTGGCCGCCATGGCGCTGCCGTTTTCCGCGCATGCCGCCACGCCCGCCGTCGATCCCTTGACGCAGCCGATCGCCTCGCCGTATGCGGCGCAGTGGAACCGTCCGCAGCAACCGGCGCGCATCCATGGCGACACGTATTACGTGGGCGTGGGCGGCTTGAGCGTGGTGCTGATCGACACGCGCGAAGGCTTGATCCTGATCGATGGCGCGTTGCCGCAATCGGTGGCCGCCATCAAGGAACATATCCTCGAGCTGGGCTTTCGCCTGGAAGACATCAAGTTCATCCTGAATACGGAAGCGCATTTCGACCATTCGGGCGGCATCGCCGCCCTGGCCCGCGACAGCGGCGCGCAAGTGATCGCCAGCCCGCTCGGCGCGCAGGCGCTGCGCGCGGGATCGGTGCTCGCCATGGACCCGCAAGCGGGCGAAATCGATCCCATGCCGGCCGTTGAGAATGTGCGCGAGATCGCCGATGGCGAAACCCTGCAGCTGGGCGACGTGACCATCACGGCGCGCTACACGCCCGGCCATACGCCGGGCAGCACCAGCTGGACCTGGGTGTCGTGCGAGGATGCGGAGCGCAAGGAATGCCTGAGCGTGGTGTTCGGCGCGAGCCTCACGCCGGTGGCGGCCGACGATTTTCACTACCTGGGCGATGAACGCCATGCGGACCTGACGCCGGCCTTCCGCCGCGTCATGCAGGACTTTGCCAGGCTGCCGTGCGATATCCTGATCTCGGCCCACCCCGACCACTCCGGCGGCGACCGCAAGCTGACGCAATTGCTGGAAGGCGTCACGCCGAATCCCTTCATCGATGCGCAGGCATGCAGCAATTACGCTGCCAAAAATGAAGCCAAGCTCGATGCCCGCATCGCGAAAGAAAAAGCTATGGCTGGCGAGACTGCGACAAAATAACAACGTTGGCGTCTTCGCCATGAAAAGCGGTTGACGCACTGCAGCATAAGGTGCAGAATCGTCGTCCGCAGTTCAGATTAACCAGATAAAAGAAAGGAAACCCATGTTCGAGCAGGCTGGCAGCAAGTACTACCACTAGCCCCGTGCATGACGCTCGGGGCCATCGGCACATTGCCGATCCCGAGCCGGTGTCCTTCAAACCCCGGTGAGGAAACTCGCCGGGGTTTTTTGTTTTGCACGACCCCATATAAGGACAGGAAATACCGTGATGCCCATGCATCAAGGATTGAAAGGAAGCACCATGAAGATCAAAGTGAAAGCCACGCCCAAGCCGCGCAATCCGCTGGTGGCAGCCGCCAGGCTGCGCGGCGGCGCCGGCGCGCACCAGTCGGTAGCGTCGCCGCGCGCGGCACGCCGGGCCGGCAAGCACCGCCTGCAGCAATTGCTGGCGGGGCGCCTGAAGGCCGACGACTAGGGCGTGCCCAGTTCGACGATGAAGTTCGGGTTGAACTGGGGATTTTGCGGCGTGCCGCTGCGCGTCTTGTAGCCGCAGGGATTGGATACGACGCGGCACTGGCCGATGCGGTAGTCGCGCGAGGCGTGGATGTGGCCATGCACCCACAGGTCCGCCTGCGCGGCCAGCTCGTCCAGACGAGAGGCATAGGCGGGCGAACACCCTTCGCTGCCGTAGGCATCATCGACCGAAAGCAGCGACGGCGCCATGTGGCTGATGACGACGGTAGCGCCATGGAATGGCTGCGCCAGTTCGCGCGCCAGCCAGGCTTTTTGCTGCGCGTGGAACATGGCCGTGTCGGCCGCGCGCAGCTTGCGAAAGCCCATGCTGGCCAGGCGGATGCGCTTGTAGTCGTTCATGACGGCTTCCGCATCGCGCATGGCCGACTGGCGCGTATCGTCGCCCAGCAGGCGGAAATCCGTCCACAGGGTGGCGCCCAGGAAGCGCACGGCGTTGCCAGCCTTGTCGGTGATGACGTGGGTATCGGCGTCGAGAAAATGCACGTTGTCCGTGGCCGCACAGAGCGCGCGCAGCTCCTGGCGCACCTTGTCGAGGTGGTGGCCATAGCCTTCGTGGTTGCCATGCACGTACAGCACGGGCAGGCCCGCGAATGTGCTGGCGGCCCAGGCGACGGCGCGGGCGCCCGTGTCGATGTCGCCGGCCAGGATCACGGCGTCGGGGCAGCTGAGCGCGAGGTCGCCCTGCGGCGCTTCGTCGCGCCATAATTCGTGGTGCAGGTCCGACAAAATCAATAAACGCATGCGGTATCCAGGCGATTGGAGGGTATGCCATCGTACCTGAAAACCCTCACTCTTCCTCCAGCGCGGCGAAGCTGTGCGCCAGGTAGTCGATCAGCGTACGCACGGCCGGCAGCAGGCCGCGCCGCGACGGGAAAACGGCGTGGATGATTTCGCGCTGTGGCCGCCACTGCTCCATCAGCGGCAGCAGGCTGCCATCGGCCACCTGTTCGGTGATCATCATGGTCGGCAGCTGCACCACGCCCACGCCGGCCACGGCCGCGTCGCGCAGGGTCAGCATGTCGCCCGTGACGAAGCGCGGCACGTGGCGCAACTGGGCGCGCGCGCCATCGGGGCCGTACAAATCCCACTGGTAGTGCTGTTGCGGCGTGCCCAGGGCCAGGCTGGGCCAGTCGGCCAGGTCGGCCGGCGCCTTCGGCACGGGCGCGCCGGCGAACAGCAGCGGGCTGCCCACCATGCACTGGCTGCGTTCGGCCAGCACGCGCAGCACCAGGTCGCTGTCGGGCAGCGGCGGCGGGCGCACGCGGATGGCCACGTCGATGCCTTCGGCTACCAGGTCGACGCGGCGGTTGCTCGCTTCCAGCAGCAAGGTCACTTGCGGATGCTCGCGCATGAAGCCGGCCAGCATGGGCGCGACCAGGGAGTGCAGCAGGGCGATGGGACAGGACAGGCGCACCGTGCCCCGTGGCGCGGCCCGCGTCAGTTCGATCGCTTCCTGCGCCGCCTCCGCTTCCACCAGCATGGCCTTGCAATGCTCGTAAAACGTCTGGCCCACGTCGGTGACGGAAAAGTGCCGCGTCGTGCGTTGCAGCAGGCGCGCGCCGAGGCGCTCTTCCAGCAGGGCGATGCGCCGGCTCAGTTTTGATTTCGGCATGCCCAGCGCGCGCCCTGCCGGCGCGAAACCGCCATGGTCGACCACCTGCACAAAGTAATACAAGTCATTCAAGTCCTGCATGCCATCTCCTTGATCGTTCTATTTTTGGAACGCTGATGGCAGATTTTACCGTCTACCGGCTTCATCGTTGCAAGCATATTCTGTCTTCATCGTAATGCAAACCCCAACAGGAGATCGAGATGAACACAGTCACAGGTATCTACAGCGCACCCCGCCAGCACTGGGTCGGCGACGGTTTTCCCGTGCGCTCGATGTTTTCGTATAACGGCCATGGCAAGCAGCTGAGCCCATTCCTGCTGCTCGACTATGCCGGCCCTGCCGAATTTGCGCCCGGCACCCGTCCGCCCGGCGTCGGTTCGCACCCGCACCGCGGCTTTGAAACGGTGACCATCGTCTACAAGGGCGAAGTGGCGCACCGCGATTCGACGGGCCAGGGCGGCGTGATCGGCCCCGGCGACGTGCAATGGATGACGGCCGGCGCCGGCATCCTGCATGAAGAGTTTCACTCGCCTGCCTTCACGCAGTCGGGCGGCACCCTGGAAATGGTGCAGCTGTGGGTGAACCTGCCGGCCCAAAACAAGATGACGGCGCCCGGCTACCAGGCCATCAGCAGCGACACGATTCCCACGGTGGCGCTGCCGGACGATGCCGGTTCGTTGCGCGTGATCGCCGGCGACTTCGACGGCCAGCATGGCCCGGCCCGCACGTTTTCGCCGATGCAGGTGTGGGACATGCGCCTGGCTCAGGGCAAGCTGACGGAGCTGCCCGTGACGAGAGGTTGGAGCACGGCGCTGATCGTCCTGCACGGCACGGTGCTGGTCAATGGCGAGAGCGTGGTGCGCGAAGCGCAGATGGCGCTGTTCGAGCGCGATGGCGACAGCATCACCATCGAAGCGAACAACGACGCCGTGGTTCTGCTGCTGAGCGGCGAGCCGATCGACGAACCCATCGTCGGCCACGGTCCGTTCGTCATGAACAGCGAGGCGGAAATCGTGCAGGCATTCGAGGATTTCAACAGCGGCCGCTTCGCCCATATCGCGCCGTAATGTGCGTCATTAATTTGTGCAGTACCCATGCCGCATCCCGCGGCATGGTTTTTGAGGAGACCACCATGAGCACCCCCGCCAACTTCCAAGGTTTGCCACCGATGATCGATCCCGACGACGCCGTCATGCTGCTGATCGACCACCAGAGCGGCTTGTTCCAGCTGGTGCGCGACATCGAGCAGCACGTGCTGCGCGGCCACGTCACGGCGCTGGCCAAGCTGTCGCGCCTGGCCAACATGCCGACGTTTACCACCGCTTCCGTGCCGGACGGCCCGAACGGCCCATTGATCCCGGAAATCCACCATTTCAACCCGGACGCCGTCTACATCCCGCGCACGGGCCAGATCAACGCCTGGGACAATCCTGCCTGGGTCGACGCCATCGAAAAGACGGGCCGCAAGACCCTGCTGATCGCCGGCACGCTCACCAGCGTGTGCATGGCTTTTCCCACCATCAGCGCGCTGGCGGCCGGCTACAAGGTGTTTGCCATCATCGACGCCTCGGGCAACTGGTCGAAGATGGCCACCGATATCACCATGGCGCGCGTGACGCAGGCGGGCGCCGTGCCGATCGACACGTATGCCGTGCTGGCGGAAGTGATGAGCACCTGGAACCGCGCCGACGCGATGGAATTCGCCGCCATCATGACCGACCATATCGTGCCGCCGTACCGCGCGCTGATCGAAAGCTACGACAAGGCGCAGGGCGTGCAAAAGAATGGCCGTGAAACGAAGCTGGAAATCCTCGAGGCGGCGTCGAAGAGCTGACCTCCGCTACGGTGCTTCGTAGCTGTTGCGTATCGCCGCCAGCACGCCGCGCTGCTCCAGGTGCGTGATGGCGGCGTTCAGGCGCGCCAGGTCGGCGGCGCTGGTCGTGCGCGCATTGAGCATCAGGTGCACGGGAGCGCGCAGGGCCAGGAAGGGCAGGGCGTTCAAGGCGACGCCCTGCAGGCGCGCTTCGTGGCGCACGGCCAGCACGTCGCCCAGCAGCAGGTCGGCGCGGCCCGCATCGAGCATGCGCACGCCTTGCTGGAAGCTGCCGAACGCATTCAGGCGACCAGCCTTTTCCAGCACCGGCCGGGCCGCCGCGTACTGCGCGCCATACCAGCCCACTTTGGGCGCCAGCAAGGTCGAGTTGCCGCGCGCGAGCTGCGCGAAGCTGGCGATCTGGCGCTGGCTGCCGGGCGCGCCGGATTTGCTGAAGAGTCCCACGGCTTCGTCGCGATACGGGATGGAAAAGCGCGCATAGGACTGGCGTTCCGGCGTCTCCGACGCGGCCAGCATCAGGTCCAGTCCCCCTTTCTGGAACAGCAGCTGGCGCCGCGCCGTGGGCAGTTCCGGCAAGGTGACCAGGGTGCAGCGGGCTTGCTTGAAAATGGCTTTCAGCAAATCCAGGTCCAGGCCCGTATAGCGGTCCTGGGCATCGCGGTAGACATAGGGCGGCCACTGCTCCAGCGCCATCGTCATGCGGCAAGCCACGGCGGGCAGGGCAGATACGCCGAGCACTGCCGCAAACAGGAGATGGCGCATGCGCATATGGGAGCTTCCCTGGAGTTTCAACTTGATAGTCAATTTGCCAGAATGGCCAGGGAAGTCAAGGGCTGCGGCCGCTGAAGGCCGGCCTGGTTCGCATTTCCTCGATGTTTGCGCGTTTTTTGCCGCTTTTCCCCATGGGTGCCGCCTCCGGCGCGGCGAACACCGTGCAGTGTAATCGGCTATAGTGGCGCGGTGCCACCACTGCCCCGCAAAGGAAGACTGCTTGACTGCCCCGCTCGAGATCGCCGCCAATGTGCTGATGACTGCCTCCATCATCCTGGCTGGACGCAATAATATTCATTCCTGGTGGATCGGCATGGTTGGCTGCGTGCTGTTTGCCGTGCTGTTTTTCCAGGTCAACCTGTACGCCGACGTGATGCTGCAGCTGTTTTTCATCGTCACCTGCGTCATCGGCTGGCTGCAATGGCGGCGCGGCGCCAACGGCAAGCCCTTGCCAATCACGCGTACGGGCTGGCGCAGCCTGGCCTGGGTGGTACCGGCCGGCATCGCCTCCGTGGCGATCTACGGCATGCTGCTGCACCGCTTTACGAATGCCTACGCGCCCTTCATCGATTCGGCAGTGTTGGTATTTAGCATCATCGCGCAATTCCTGCTGATGAGCCGACGCATCGAAACCTGGGCTTTCTGGCTGCTGGTCAATACCGTGGCCGTGCCGCTCTACTACAGCCGCGGCCTGCACCTGACGGCCGTGCTGTATGCGGCCTACTGGATCAATGCCGTGATTTCCTGGTACTGGTGGGGCGTGCAGGCACGCCGCGCGGCGCAGGCGCCTGCGGTGATTGCCGACGCTTGATATTGCCATATACCAAGTCCTTAGATTCAAATCATATATACAATCAATTTTTAATTCGTTCACGCGCTAAAGACACCGGGATATAGTGGCCTTTCCCCGCTTACCGGTGTTTTTTATGTTGCGTTTTGCCATTTTTGCCTGTTTTTCCGCCGCCCCGCACCAGCTGACCATGCAATGCATGGCGCAGTGGATGCCGGTGCGTGCCCGTCCACGCATCCCCTAAGTCATTCCATCCATTTCGTTGTCGTTTGCCCGCTGGCCCACCCGGTCCGCGTGCCCCTGCTCGGCCTTTTTTATCGGAAAAAGGCTGCAATCCCAATAAGAGGAAACCATGTTCAAACCACTCGCCATCAGTCTTGCCATCGCCGCCGCCTTTCCTGCCTTCGCCCATGCCGAGGACGACATGCTGCGTGTTAACGTCACCGGATCGAATATCCGCGTCAGCGAAAAGGAGGGCGCCAGCGCCGTGCAGGTCATCACGGCCAAGGAATTGAAAGCCGGCGGCAAGACCAGCGTGTCGGACGTGCTGCGCGCCATCTCCGCCAATAGCGGCAACAGCTACAACGAACAATATACGGGCAGTTTCTCGGCCGGCACCTCGGGCCTGTCGCTGCGCGGCATCGGCCAGCAAAATACCCTGATCCTCGTGAATGGCCGCCGCGTGGCCAGCTATGCCACGGCGCAGGATTTGCAGCAGACCTTCGTTGACCTGAACAGCCTGCCGATGGCGGCCGTGCAGCGCATCGAGGTGCTCAAGGATGGCGCCTCATCCGTGTATGGCTCCGACGCCGTGGCCGGCGTGGTCAACATCATCCTGTACAAGGAATTCACGGGCACGGACATCACGGCGCAATGGGGCGGCTCGACGCAAGGCACGGGCCAGCACGAAAAGAGCGCGGCGCTGCAAACGGGTTTCGGCAAGCTCGAGGAAGATGGCTACAGCGTGGTCTTCTCGGTCGATGCCCAGCAGCGCGACAAGCTGCAGCAAAGCGACGTGGCATGGCTGCGCGATGCCGACTACCGCCAGCAACAGCGCGGCAGCCTCGGCTGGACCGCCACGAATTACGCCGGCAACGACCCCACGAAGACCCTCGGCGGCGTGCGCGGCCCGCTGCAGCTGGTGCCGTACAAGGACATCAATCCCACTGGCAGCGGCCAGGTGCTGGCCTACAATCCGGCGCCGTATAAAACGCTGATCCCGGGCATCCAGCGCATCCACTCGTCGCTGCGCGGCACCCTCAAGCTGAACGCGGACACGGAAGCCTATGTCGACTTGCTGCACAGTTATTCGCGCGCCGACCAGACCTTCAGCGCGCCGCTGACGGTGAACAACGCCACGCGCGTGTGGAACAACAGCACCAAGCTGCTCGATACCATCCCCGTGGTGCTGCCCGTGGGCCATCCGAACAATCCGGGCACGACGCCCTTGCCATTTACTGCCACGCTGTTCGACCTGGGACCGCGCCTGAAGCAGGACCGCGTCACCTTCTACCGCGCGCTGGCCGGCGCCAAGGGTACCTGGGCGGGTTGGGACTGGGATACGGCCGTGGCCCATTCCAGCAGCAAGCTGGAGGAAACGGTGCAGAACTTCGTCAACCGCTACGAATTCCAGAAAGTGCTGGCCGACGGCAGCTACAATTTCTTTGACCAGTCGCAAAACAGCGAAGCCGTGCGCAACCGCCTGCGCCTGTCGACCCTGCGCCCGGCCGAATCGACGCTCGACACGCTCGACTTCTCGGCGGCCAAGGATATCTGGGACTTGCCAGCGGGCCCGCTGGGATTTGCCGCCGGCGCCCAGTGGCGCCGCGAAAAGATGGATTCGCAAACCTCGACGGCCGTGCTGTCGGGCACGGAACTGCGCCCCGCACTCAATATCATCAACGGCTCGCGCAATGTGTCGGCCCTGTTTGCCGAATTCAATGTGCCCGTCGTAAAAGACCTGTCCGTCAACGTGGCGGGACGCGCCGACCATTACAGCGACTTCGGCAATGCGTTTTCGCCCAAGGCCAGCGCGCGCTACCAGGCGGCGCCATGGTTGTTGCTGCGTGGCACCGTTTCACGCGCCTTCCGCGCGCCATCGCTGCCGGAAATCACCGACAGCACGGCCGTCAGCTATACCGGCGTGATCGATGCCCGCGATCCCCTGACGCCGACGCAGTCGCGCGGCGTGACGGTCATGACCATCGCCAATCCGAACCTGCGCCCCGAGCGGTCGAAAAACCTGAACCTGGGCGTGGTGGTGTCGCCCACCAGCAGTTCGAGCATCGGCCTCGATTACTACCGTATCAAGCAGGATGGCGTGATCGGCACGGCCAGCGCCACCACCATCCTCGAGAATGAAAGCACGGCGCCGCAACAGATCACGCGCGGTGCCGATGGACGCATCACGACCCTGTACCGCCAGTTCCGCAACCAGGGCCAGCGCGAAGTGTCGGGCATAGACCTGGACCTGCGTCAGCGCTTCGTCGACAAGGACTGGGGCAAGCTGACCCTGACCGGCCAGCTGAGCCGCGTGCTGCGCTTTGCCGAACCGCTGTCCGATGGCGCACCGCTGACCGATGGCGCCGGCACCAACTACTTCGGCTCCATCCCGAAATGGCGCGGCGTCAGCTCGGCCACCTGGGAGCAGGGCAAGTGGTCGTCCACGCTCACATGGAACTACGTGGGCAGCTATGCGCAGCAGCAGCACCTCGATGAATCGGTGGCTGCCTTCAGCACGTTCGACGTGACCAGCAGCTGGCAAGTCACGCCGGCGGCAAACGTCACCTTCATCGTGCAAAACCTGGCCAACAAGCGTGCGCCCTGGGACTATGCTTCCACCGGCTTTGACTTTACCCAGGCCGATCCGCGTGGACGCGTTGCGGCGCTCAAGCTGAACTACAAGTTCTAACCACTCGCCGCCTGCCGCTGCCCCGTCTGCTCCTGCAGGCGCTGGCGGTAGGCGCTGGGGGGAACGCCCATGCGTTCGCGAAAGGCGGTGGCGAAGTTGCCCGCGTTGTGAAAGCCGATCAGCAGGGCGATATCCTGCACGTCGATGTCCGTCTGCTGCAGCAATTCCACGCCGCGGGCAATGCGCGCTTCGCGGATGAAGGCGAAGACCGTCATGCCCGTTTGCTCGCGGAACATCAGCGTCAGCTTTTCGCGGTAGGTGCCCACGCTGCGGGCGATTTCGGACAGGTTCGGCAGGCTGCCCAGGTTGTCGAGGATCAGCTGTTTGACCGCATTGACGAACACCAGGTCGGGATGCTGCAGCTTGTCGCTGATCGGCACCGTTGCTGGCAAGGTACTGTTGCTTTTACGCATCAAACCCAGGTGGATATGGATGCGCGCGGCCAGTTCCTCCGGCGTGAACGGCTTCGAAATGTAGTCGACGCCCCCCACCTGCAAGCCCATGATGCGTTCCTTGGCGGCATCGGCGCCGCTGAGAAAGATCACGGGAATCTCTTCCGTTTCGGGATTGGCCTTGAGCAAACGGCATGCCGTGTAGCCATCCATCTCGGGCATGCGCACATCGAGCAGGATCAGGTCGGGATGCGTGGCCAATGCCAGCTGGTAGCCCTGGTAGCCGTTGAAGGCAATGCTGAAACGGTAGGGCTGCTCGCTGAGCAGCTCCATCAGCATGCGCTGCTCGAACGCGGAATCATCCACGATCAAGATGTTTTTTTTGATGGTTTCGCTGGTCAATGGCATGGCATGGATGACTTAACCAAAAAGCAAGTTGTGGCTTATTATGCCTCGCTTTTTCTTTTTTTTCTGCTTTTCTCGTATTTCAAAAGATGTTTCTCCGCGAGAAGAAGCGCGGATTTCCCAGATCGCCAATAATTCATTCATGCATTGATTTTAAGCAATGTCGATTGCCAAAAAATCTGTTTTGCCAATGCTGCAAACAATGCCGGAGTCCCTTGATTCCTGACTCCCGGCGCAAGTATTTTGTCGTCCTGGTTTGCGTGCCCAAGAAAACGCCGGCAATACCGTGACTATCCTCGACGCCCTCCATATTGGCGGGCTCATTAATGATGTTTCATCATCAGGAGGTATCATGTTGCGAGTTATTTTTCCCCGCCTTATCGTTGCTGCCAGCGTGGCCATTGCCGCCACGGCGCTCCTGCCTCGTGGCGCCGACGCAGCCGTGTATCTGAATGGCAGCGCCAGCACCACCTTTGACGTCACCCTGAAAATCATCGCCAATTGCACCATCGCGGCGGCCAATCTCGACTTTGGCCAAAGTCAGGGCGTACTGGCTACTGCCGTGAACGTCAATACGACCGTGAATGTCACCTGCACCAATACCACGCTGTATAACGTGGGCTTGACGGCCGGCTCGGGTACCGGCTCGACCGGCACGACGCGCTATATGAGCGGCACGGGCGGCAACCTGGGGACGGTGCAATTCAATCTGTACCAGACGGCCGGCAGCACCTTGTGGGGCGATACCCAGGGCACGAATACCGTCGGCGGCACCGGCAACGGCTCATCGCAGCCGATCACGGTGTACGGCAATATTCCGCCGCAAGCGACACCGGCCCCCGATACCTACAAGTCGACGATCACGGCTACCGTTTACTTTTAAGCCAGGCGCTGCGTGAAGGCCTGTGCTGCTTCCCTGATGAAAGGCGTGCTGGCATTGCTGGCTTGCTGCGCTGCGGGCGCGCACGGCGCCAGCCTGCAGATTTCGCCGGTGACGCTCAATTTGCGCGCCGCACAGAGTGCGGCCGGCATCAGCCTGCAAAACCTCGGCGACCAGCCCATCTACGGGCAGGTGCGCGTGTTCGTCTGGGATCAGCGCGATGGCGAGGAAACGCTGGCGCCGACGCAGGAACTGGTGGCCAGTCCGCCGATCGTCGAAATCGCCGCCAACAGCCGGCAGACGATCCGCCTGGTGCGTGCCCAGGCTGGCCCTGTCGCGCAGGAAAAGACGTATCGCGTGCTCATCGATGAAGTCAGCCGCGAAGATGAGGCGGGCCGCAGCGGCGTCGATATCCGCCTGCGCTACTCGGTGCCCGTGTTCGTGCTGCCGGCCGGTGCGCCGGGCAAGGAAGTGCTCGACTGGCAAGTGTTCCGCGAACAGGGCGAGTGGATGTTGCGTGTCAAGAACAGCGGCAATTTCCATGCGCAGATCGGTGCGATGACATTGACGAATCAGGCGGGCAAGGAGTTTGTCATCAGCAAGGGGCTGTTTGGTTATGTCCTGGCGGCACGCATGCGCGTATGGCGCCTGCCCGTTGCCAGGGAGGCTGAACTGGATGGGCCGTTGAGTATTGCGGTAAATGTGAATGCCAAGGCACTCATTGCCAAGAATTCGACACCTTGAACATGGCTGCCATGACGGGCCGGCTTGCTGCGCGCCTTGGGCGAAAGCGGCGAAACCATGAAATGCGTCCTGGCATCCTTGCTGCTGCTGGCCATGGTACCGCTGGCCAGGGCCGATGCGGCGGCCGTGACGGGCGCCGATCCGGGTCCCGCCAGCTTGCCCAGCGATCCGGCGGCGCCGAATGAACTGTATCTGGAGGTCACTGTGAATGCTGAATCAACCGGGCTGATCTTGCGCTTTACCCAGGTGGGCAAAGGCTTGCGCAGCAGTGTGGCGAACCTGCAGCAGCTGGGGCTGGACCCGGCGCGCCTGGGCGCATCCGGTCAGGCCGAGGTCGCGCTCGATGCGATTCCCGGACTTCGCTATGACTATGATGCGGCGCGCCAGAGCGTGTCGCTGCAGGTGGCGGACGACTTGCGCTCGCCTTACCGCATCAGCGCGCGCACGGCGGCGCAGACGCCACCATCGCGCGTCACGCCCGGCGCCGTGCTCAATTACGAAGCGTATGCGGAGCTGGGCCAGACGCGGCGCGCCGCCATCTTCAACGATTTGCGTTATTTCAATGGCAGCGGCGTCTTCAGCAATACCGGCACCTTGAACCTGGGGTCGGACCAGCGCAAATACATGCGCTTTGACACCTTCTGGAGCCACGCGGACCCCGAGACCTTGCAAACGTGGCAGGTGGGTGACCTGATTTCCTCGTCGCTCAGCTGGAGCCGCGCCGTGCGCGTCGGCGGCGTGCAGTGGCGCAAGAATTTCCAGCTGCGCCCTGACCTGCTGACCTTTCCTGTCGCCTCCGTCGATGGCACGGCGCTCGTGCCTTCGTCGCTGAGCCTGTATGTCAACGGCGTGCAGCAATATGCTGCCAGCGTACCCAGCGGTCCATTTGTACTGAACCAGGTGGCCGGCATCAATGGCGCCGGGCAAGCCACCATCATCACGCGCGATGCGCTGGGGCGCAGCGTGACGACCGTGCTGCCCCTGTATGTCGATACGCGCATGCTGGCCGGCGGCTTGAGCGATTACTCGGTCGAGGCGGGCGCCGTGCGGCGCGACTATGGCCGCCGCCTGTTTGGCTATGAACGGCAACTGGTCGCCAGCGCTTCCGGCCGCTACGGCGTCAGCGACAATTTGACGATTGAAGGCCATGCGGAATTGGCCGCCGGCCTGTATCAGGCGGGGGCGGGCGCACTGGTGCGGCTGGGCCAGGCGGGCGTGCTCAACGGTTCGCTGTCGGCCAGCGCCGGCCGCAGCCGTGGCGTGCAGCTGGGCGCCGGCTACCAGTACATGGGGCCGCGCTTCAGCGTGGATGCGCAAAGCGTGCGCGCCAGCGCCGGGTTTGGCGACCTGGCTTCGCGCGACGGCAGCCCCGTGGTGCGCGCGGCGGACCGCCTCACCGTCAGCCTGCCATTACCTGCAGGAAGCAGCATCAGCAGCAGCTACATCAGCTACCGCACGCCTGGCGCGCCGCCATCGAAGCTGGCCACCTTTGGCTATTCGGCCACCCTGTTTCACGGCCTGTTCTTCAACGCCAGCCTGTTCCAGGACTTGCGGCAACGCGAGAAACGGGGCTTCTACTTTGGCCTGAGCATGGCCTTCGACAACAATCTGGCCATCAGCGTGAACAGCAGCCGGCAGAACGGCGAGAGCGGCCGCAGCATCAGCGCACAGCGCGCGGCGGACTTTGGCGGCGGCTTCGGTTGGAACTTGCAGGCCGGTACGGCGGGCAGCAATGCCTATCGCCAGGCGCAGGTGGAATACCTGGGCAATGACGGCCGCGTGAGCGCGCGCACGCAAAGCAGCAGCATGGGCAATGCCTCTTCGCTGGGCGCGGCAGGAGCGCTGGTGCTGATGGATGGCCATATCGAGACGGCGCGCCAGGTGGGCAACGGTTTTGCGCTGGTTTCCACGGGCGGCGTGGGCAATATTCCGGTGCTGCATGAAAACCGCCAGATCGGCGTGACGGGCAGGAGCGGCTATCTGCTGGTGCCGAATTTGAATCCTTATGGCAATAACCAGATCAGCATCGCCACGGATGAACTCGATGTTGACGCGCGGGTACCCGTGAGCAATATCAATGTCGTGCCGCAACATCTGGCGGGCGTGCTGGCGGCCTTTCCCATCGAGCGTTACAGCGCGGCCACCGTCATCGTCCAGGATGCGCAGGGCAGGCCGCTGGCCACGGGCTTGCCCGTGTTGCACGTGCAAAGCGGCAAGCAGACGGTGGTGGGATTTGACGGCATCGTTTTCGTCGATGATCTGCTTGAGCAGAATCAGCTGCAAGTTGGCGAGGGCGACAGCGCCTGCACGGTGCGTTTTGCCTATGCGCGTCCGGCGGCGGGCGGCTTGCCCGTGATCGGGCCGCTGCACTGCGTTAGCGCTGCTGCCGGCGCCGGGGCAGGCCGCTGATGCGCCGCCTGCTGTTATCGCTGACTCTGCTGCTGGGCTGCGCCTGGGGCAGCGTGGCGCAGGCGGCAGACACCTGCACGGTCAGCATGACGAATATCGATTTCGGCTCCGTCAGCCCGATTTCCGGCACCGACTACGTGGCGCAGGCAACGGGCACCTTCAGCTGCCTGTTTTCGTCGCTGAACCTGGGGCAGTTGCTCACGCCCAATGCGCAAGTGTGCATCTCGCTGGGGCTGGGCACGAATTCCACCTCGGCCCTGCCGCGCAAGCTGGGCAATGGCAGCAATCGCATGGAGTACAACGTGTACGTGGACAATTCGTATGCGACGGCGAAGATCTGGGGCGGCGCCGGCGTGACGGGCGCGCCGTCGACCTTCGGCATGATCCTGTCGGCCGGCTTGCTGGCGCCGCCCGGCACGTATTCCACCACCTTTACCGTGTACGCAAAGATTCCTGCCGGCACGGCCCTGGCCGCCGTGCCCACGGTCGCCAATGCCAATACCGCCTATACGTCGAGCTTTGCCGGCGTGGGCACCTATACCTACACCACGTATGGCCTCATCAACCTGCAGGGGTGCACGGCCAGCAGCGGCAGCTTCGGTTTCACGGTGAATGCCACGGCCATCAACGATTGCACCATCACGGCCACGCCGATGGCGTTTGCGAATGCTTCCATCCTGACGGGCAACCTGCGCAGCACCAGCACCTTGTCCGTGCGTTGTGTGAACAACAATGCCTACCAGATTGCCCTCAACGGCGGCAGCGTGGCGCTCAATGTGGCCAACCGGCAAATGAAGAACACCGTCACCACGGACAAGGTCAGTTACCTGCTGTCAGCCACCCTCGATGGTGCGCCATGGGGCGATGGCACGGCTGGCACCAGCATGGTGACAGGCACGGGCACGGGCGCCAGCGTGCCGCTGACGATCTACGGCCGCGTGCCGGCGCAGGTGTCGCCGCGCCCCGGCGATTACAAGGACACGGTGACGGCAACGATTTATTTTTAGAACGTGACGGTGACGAGGTCGGCGCCCGATGGCGTTGCCTGCTGGAGCAGCAGATAGGGCGTGTTGTGCTGGCAGCGTACCTGGGCGCCGCCGCGCTGCGAGACGATGGTGCACGCATCGTGGACGACGAAGGTGGCCTGGAACGATGCGGAAGAGACGGTACCGGCGGTGGTGGTCTGGCAAACGGCAAGGGCAAACAGGGCTGGCAGTACGGCAAGCTTCAAAGGAGTCATCTTGGATGCATCTGGCGAAAAACGGGCGTGGTCAGCGACGCCGCATGGCAAGGCTGACACCGTTTTTCGTACCGGGTTGAGGGGGACAGAACGAGCCATGATTGTACTGGAACAAGAAAAGTGTGAGTTTGTGCGTATTTTCAGGCCGCCATCATGGGGTGAGCGTAGCTTTCAAGATGATAGTAACTAAGTTTCCGTATTGCAACTGAAATACTTTTTCGATTGTTGTGTTGAATCAACGTGAGGAGATGGCCATGAAACATACCAACTTTAATAATTTGCCTTGCCCGATTGCTCGCAGCCTGGGCAAGGTGGGTGAATGGTGGAGCATCCTCATCCTGCGCGAAGCGTTTTATGGCAAGACGCGCTTCGACGAATTTGAAAAAAGCCTCAAGATCGCGCCCACCATCCTGACGCGCCGCCTGGCCGACCTGGTGGAAGGGGGCCTGATGACGCGCCGCCTGTATTGCGCCAAGCCGCCCCGCTACGACTATGTGCTGACCAAGTCCGGGCGCGCCTTCAAGCCCGTCTTGCTGGCGTTTATTGCTTGGGGTAATGAAAACTTCGCGCCGGAAGGCGCCAGCCTCGTCATCGCCAGCCGCGACACGGGCCTGGCAGCCGATCCGGTACTGGTCGACGCCACGACGGGCTTGCCCATCAATGACGAGTACTACGCATTCGCGCCCGGACCTGCCGCCAGCGACAGCATGCGCAGCATCATCCTCGACGCGGAAAAAAGCAGCGGCATCGCACCCAAGCCGAAGGCGCCGGCCGCCAACCGCGGCTGGGTGGCGGAAGGCCACCTGGCCTGAGGACGCGCTGGCAGGCGAGCAGCAAGTTTGGCGTACAGCAAAGCGGACACGGCGGCATGGCGTTACTGTCGCACTATGCAACTCAAGTGCGGCGCAAGCCCGGCCCGGCTGTGTGGGCGGGGCAGGGCGCCAGCCGTGAGCCGATGTCCGTGAAAGGAGTACTGCGATGAGCACACTGCAACAACACGCTTGCCGCGCCGCCAGCGTGCTGGCGCTGGCCGCCCTGCTGGCCGCCCTGCTGGGCGCCTGTTCCCATGGCCCGCATCAGCCGGGCGGCCATGACGTCACCTTGACGGGGGCGCAGGAAGTGCCGGCCAATACCAGCACGGCCAGCGGCAGCAGCAATCTTCGTGTCGCCCGCGACCGCAGCGTCAGCGGCGGCGTGCGCTACACGGGCATGCTGGCGACCGTCGCGCATATCCATGAAGCGCCCGCCGGCGCCAATGGTCCCGTCATCGTGCCGCTGGTGAAAACCGCCGAAGGCATGTTCGCCGTGCCGGCCGGCGCCATGCTCACGCCGCCCCAGTATGCGAGCTACCAGGCCGGCAACCTGTACGTGAACGTGCACAGCGCCGCCTATCCGGCAGGCGAGATCCGCGCCCAGCTCAAGCCCTAGCCGGCCAGCGGCGTTATCCCCGAAACCTCCTTGGGCCGCGCGAGCGGCCTTTTTTTGCGCCAGGCGGCCGGTGCACGGTGCGCGCTACAATGGCGCTCCATGCTGACCATCCTCGCCATCACCTTTCCCTTCTTCGCCCTGGTGCTGTGCGGCTACCTGGCCGTGCTGCGCAAGCTGCTGCCGCTGGCCGCCATCGGCGGTTTGAACAGTTTTGTCCTGTACTTCGCGCTACCCTGCATGCTGTACCGCTTCGGCGCCGCCACGCCCATCGCGCAGCTGCTCGACGCCAGCGTGTTCGGCGTCTACCTGCTGTGCGCGCTGATCATGGTGGGCGTCACCATGGCCATGACCCTGAGCCACCGCATCGACTGGAACAACGCCGCCTTCGGTGCGCTGGTGGCGGCCTTCCCGAATACGGGCTTCATGGGCGTGCCCCTGCTATTGACCTTGCTCGGCCCCCGTTCGTCTGGTCCCGTCATCGTCACCATCGTCGTCGACATGTTGATTACCAGCTCGCTGTGCATCGCCCTGTCGCGCATCGGCAGCGGCGGCGCGCACGGCAGCCGCGCCGCCGTCGTCAATGCCATGAAAGGCATGGCCGGCAATCCGATGCCGTGGGCGATCGTGCTCGGTGCCTTGTCGTCGTGGCTGGAACTGGCCTTGCCCAAGCCGTTGATGCAGACGGTGGGCCTGCTGGCCGACGCCGCCTCGCCTGTCGCCTTGTTTACCATCGGCGCCGTGCTGGCCCGTTCGCAAATGAGCACGAGCGACCCCGCGCCGCTGGGAGAATATGTGCCCGTGGCGCTGAAAAAACTGCTGCTGCATCCGCTGCTGGTGTGGGGCATCGGCCACGCGGCCATCGCGCTGGGCGCGCCGCTCGATCCGTTCGCGCTGACCTGCATGGTGCTGGTGGCTTGCCTGCCCAGCGCCAGCAACGTCTCGCTGCTGTCGGAGCGCTTCGGCGCGAATACGGCGCGCATCGCCCGCATCATTCTGGTCTCGACGGCGCTGTCGTTTCTGACGTTTTCAGCGGCCGTCAGCTGGCTGGCGTGAGGGTGGACTCGTTGGCCCGGGCCACGCCGCGCGCCTTGCGCATCATCGTGAGCACTGCGACAGCGCGCATCGCCCGCATCATTCTGGTCTCGACGGCACTGTCGTTTCTGACGTTTTCAGCGGCCGTCAGCTGGCTGGCGTGAGGGGGGACTCGTTGGCCCGGGCCACGCCGCGCGCCTTGCGCATCGTCGTGAGCACAGCGACAGCGCGCATCGCCCGCATCATTCTGGTCTCGACGGCGCTGTCGTTTCTGACGTTTTCGGCGGCCGTCAGCTGGCTGGCGTGACGTTGGCGGCGATCAGCGCGCCCAGGGCCTGCGCCGCACCGGGCTGGTTGTCCAGCGCCAGGCCATGCGCCATGCTGGCCTGGTCCTGCATGCTGCGGTTCTGCCCCAGCTTCCATTTTCCCGTGATGCGCGTGAGGGGGATTTCGATGCCGATGATGGCTTTCAAGAGTTTCTCGATATAGCCGGCCGGTGCATCGGCCACCTGCCACGGCGTGGCTAGCCCCGCTTCATGGCGTGCCGTTAGCCGCTCCACCAATCCCAGCAGCCATGCCGCATCGTCGATGGCGCGCAAGGGGCCGTGGGCATGCACCACGGCGTAATTGAAGGTAGGGACTTCCTTGCCGCTGCGCTGCTTTTCCGCGTACCAGGCGGGCGTGATGTAGGCATGCGGCCCCTGGAAAATCACCATGCATTCATCGTTCCCGCCGGCGCCGCGCCACAGCGGGTTGGCGCGCGCCACGTGGGCGCGCAGGATGCCGAACGGGGCCTCTGGCGTGGGTGCGGCGATCTCGAACGGCAGATGGTCGGCGCACAAGCCATAGTCGTCATGGCGCACCAGCGCGCCCAGCGGATGCGCGGCTATCAGGCCATGCAGCACGTCGAGGCGCTCTTCGCGAAAGCTGGCGGGCGTGTACATCTAGTGCGCTCCTTCCACGACCACGTCGGCCGTCAGCGAATTGGCGATGTAGCAGCGCTCGTGCGCGTCGTGGTGCAGGGCCGCCAGCGCGTCGGGCGAGGGTGGCGTTCCCGCGAAGGCGATGCACGGACGCAGCACGATGCGCGTCATGGCCAGGCGGCCTTGTGCATTCTTGCCCAGTTCGCCGACGGCATCGTCGCGGTAGTCGTCGATGACGTAGCCGCGCTGCGCCGCCAGCGACAGGAAGAACAGCATGTGGCAGCTCGACGTGGCGGCCACCAGCGCTTCTTCCGGATCGATATTTGCCGCCACCGACATGGGTAGCGGCACGGACAGGGGCGACGACGAGGCGGGTACCGTCAGGCCGCCGTCGAACTGCCATGCATGGCCACGGCTGTAGCGCTGGCTGGCGAAATCCTGGCCGTCGCGCTGCCAGGCGACGGTGGCGAAAAACTGATGCATGGGTGCTCCGCAAGAGTAGAGGGGATGCGCCATCTTAGCGCCAGTCTTGGCTATTTAAAACAGCCAATAAGTGCTATCTTTAAGCTACCAATTCAAGAGCGCCGCCATGCCAGCTTCCCACCTGCACCAGATCATCGCCGCCTTGCCGCTGCAGCGCGGCGCCAGCGAGCCGCTGTTTCGCCAGCTGTATGCGGCCATCAAGGCGGCCATCCTCGATGGCCGCATGAGTCCCGGCATGCAGTTGCCGCCCACGCGCGAGTTTTGCCGCCTGCTGGCCGTGTCGCGCCAGACGGTGCTCAATGCATATGCGCTTCTGACGGCCGAAGGCTATCTCGACGGCGCCGTGGGGCGCGGCACCTTTGTCAGCATCGACGTCCCCCTGGCTGCGCCGCCCGTCAGGGCGGACGCTCCCGGCCTGCTGCGGCCTCTGTCGGCGCGCGGGCAGGGCGTGGTGGCGGCCATGCGCCAGGTGGCGTTCCACCGGGGGCCGCTGCGCGCTTTCCGTGTCGGCATGCCGCGCATCGACCACTTCCCGTTCGACGTGTGGAACCGCCTGGAAGCGCGGCGCTGGCGCCGGCCCGACCACCATTTCGGCTACAGCGACCCGGCCGGCTACCTGCCGCTGCGCGAACTGCTGTGCGTGTACTTGAAAGCCTCGCGCGGCGTGCACTGCACGCCGCAGCAGATCGTCATCACTTCCGGTTCGCAGCAGGCGCTGTTCCTGCTGTCGACCATCCTGCTGGCGCCGGGCGACGCGGCCTGGATGGAGTCGCCCGGCTACCGGGGCGCCAGCGGCCCGCTGCGCGCGGCCGGCGCGCGCGTCTTCCCGGTTCCCGTCGATGCGCAGGGGCTGGACGTGGCGTATGGCGTGGCGCACTGTCCGCAGGCGAAGCTGGCGTACGTGACGCCATCGCACCAGATGCCGCTGGGCGTGAGCATGAGCTTGCCCCGCCGCCTGGCCCTGCTGGCCTGGGCCGCGCACAATAAAGCCTGGCTGGTGGAAGACGATTACGACAGCGAATACCGCTACACGGGCGCGCCGCTGGCCTCGCTGCAAAGCCTGGACCGTGCCGGCTGCGTGGTGTACGTGGGTACTTTGTCGAAGGTGCTGTTCCCGGGGCTGCGCCTGGGCTATATGGTGGCGCCGCCCGCGCTGGCCGACGCGCTGGTGCAAGCCAAGGCCGTGATGGACCGGCACACGGCCATCGTGCCGCAGATGGCGCTGGCCGACTTCATCGCCGAAGGACACTTTGGCCGGCATATCCGCCGCACGCGCGACAGCAATGCCGAACGGCGCGACCTGCTGGTGCGCGGTATCGCGCGCGAACTGGGCGACCAGCTCGCGTGCGGCCCGGCCGACAGCGGCCTGGAACTGTGCGCGTATTTTCGCGCCGGCCACGATGAGGAAACCGTCGCGCGCGCAGGGCTGGAGCATGGCATCGAATTGCGTCCGCTGGGCCACTATGCGGATCCGGCGGCAGGCCCGGAGTGTGCCACGCCACGCGGGCTGCTGCTGGGCTTTGCGGCGATTCCCCCGGCCGAGATGGCGCACGGCTTGCAGGAACTGGGCCGCATCCTGCGCGGCCGATAAACTATACTGGGACTTGCCTGCACATGAAGAACACGACCATGAATATTACCCGCTGCTCCTGGGCCAACCCGGCCAGTCCCCGTTATCTCGACTACCACGATACAGAGTGGGGCGTGCCCTGCCACGACGAGCGCCGGCTGTTCGAGATGCTGAACCTGGAAGGCGCGCAGGCGGGCCTGAGCTGGGAAACCATCCTCAACAAGCGTGACACCTACCGCGCCGCCTTCGACGGCTGGGATGCTGAAAAAATCGCCGCGTATGGCCCGGACAAGGTGGCGCAGCTGCTGCTCGATCCCGGCATCGTGCGCAACCGCCTGAAGGTGGCGGCCGCCATCACGAATGCGCAAGCCTACCTGCGCCTGCGCGCGGAAGGGCAGACCCTGGACAGCTTCCTGTGGGCGTATGTCGATGGCCAGCCTATCGTCAACAGCTGGCAGCCGGGCGAGTTTCCCGCCAAGACGACCTTGTCCGACAAACTCTCGAAAGACTTGCTCAAGCGGGGTTTCAAGTTCGTCGGCTCGACCATCATCTACGCCTACATGCAGGGCATCGGCATGGTCAATGACCATGCGCCCACCTGCTTTTGCCGGGCGGGGCGTTGATGCGCCGCGCTCTCGTCCTGCTCGACACGGATTTTGACGGCGCCCGCTTGCGCGCCGCCTGTGCGGCGCATGGCGGCCGCCGCCTCCATTACATCGCGCTGGCGCCGCGTCCCGTCGATGCGCGCCACTTGCCCGAGCAGTGGCGTGCACAGTGGCCGCCCTGCGTGCCGGGCCTGCACCGCATGGTGTCGCACGATGGCCTTGTCACGCTCGATGTGCTGATCGGCGAGCCCGATGCCTGCCTGGCGCAATTGTCGGCGCGCGTCGACGAAGTACACCTGGCCTGGGTGCCCGCAGCCACGCCGGTGCTGGCGCGCCTGATGATGGACGGCGCCCGCCTGCAGGCCGTGCACCTGGACGAGGCGCAGCGCGCCGCCCTGCAAAAGAATGGGTTTGTCTTCGACGAGAGCCGCCTGCGCGCCGTGTTTTATGCGCGGCGCGAAGAGTACGCGGCCGTCACCGTGCCCGAGCGGCGCGCCATCGTCATCGGCGCGGGCGTGGCCGGCGCGGCCGCCTGCGAACGGCTGGCCGCGCGCGGCTGGAAGGTGACCTTGATCGAACGCCACGCGCAGCCGGCCAGCGAGGCGTCGGGCAACCTGGCCGGCATCTTCATGCCGCTGATGTCGAAGGACGACAATATCGCCACGCGCCTGGTGCGCACCGCCTACCTGTACTCGCTGAGCCGCTGGAAAGACCTGGGCGGCATCGGCGCCGCCATCGTGGGTGTGCAAAGCGGGGTGCTGCACCTGGCGCGCGACGGCGCGCATGCGCAGGTGCAGCGGCAGATCGCCGCCAGTGGCCTGTATCCGCGTGAATTCGCCCGCTGGCTGGAAGCGCCCGAGGCGAGCGCCATGCTGGGCGCACCGGCGCCCGATGGCGCCTGGTGGTTCGAACAGGGCGGCTGGGCGCGCCCGTCTTCCGTCTGCGCGGCCATGCTGGACGCCTGCGGCGCCTTGCTCACGCGGCGCTTTTCCAGCAGCGCCTTGCGCCTGGAGCGTGGCGATGAGGAATGGCTGGTGCGCGATGCGCAAGGCACCTTGATCGCGGCCGCGCCCACCGTCATCCTGGCGGCCGGCACGGGGGCAGTCGATTTCGAGCAGGCGGCGGGCCTGCCGCTGGACGCCGTGCGCGGCCAGGTCACGCACCTGGCCGAAGGCAGCTTGCCCTCGTTGCCGTTCGTCGTCTGCCGCGAAGCCTACATGACGCCGGCGCACCAGGGTGTCGTCTGCGTGGGCGCCAGCTACGATGCCGATGCGGACACCGACTTGCGCCCATCGAGCCAGGAAGACAATATCGGGAAGATCGCCGACATCCTGGGCGTCGCCCCGTTCGATGCGCCGCTGGCGGGCCGCACGGGCTTTCGCTGCATGGCGCCGGACCGCCTGCCGCTGGCGGGCGCCTTGCCCGACCCCGGCATCCCAGGCCGCTGCGAGCGCCTGCGCGACGTACCGCGCTGGCCTGGCCTGTTTGGTTTGCTCGGTTACGCCTCGCGCGGCCTGATCTGGGCGCCGCTGGCGGCCGAGCTGCTGGCATGCCAGCTGGAGGGCGAGCCGCTGCCGCTGGAACGTCAGTTGGCAGAGGCGCTCGATCCTGCCCGTTTTTTACTTCGCGAACGCCGCCGCGCTGCTTGAGCGTAGGCGCAGAGCAGGCGAGGGCTGGGGTCAGACCCCCAACACCGCTGACGCCAAGCCTGGCGCCAACGCGTGTGAGGGTCTGACCCCATACACCGACCCCATATACGTTTTTCAGCTTTCCAAACTCTTTTTAATTTGTTTTCCGAACAACATAAGTTCGCTACAGTGGACTCGTGCTGGTTTTTGACGATGGAATAAAGAGGTGGAAAGATGGCTGCTGCAGAACTGATTTTCGATCCCCGCGCCGGGCACGGCGAGGCGGCCTTTGACGAAGTACTCAATCTCGCGCGCGCCCAGGCGCAGGCACAGGGCTTGCCGTATGCGGGTATCGTCAGCGCGCAGGATGCGTGGCAGCTGGTGCAGGCCGGCAAAGCCGTGCTGGTCGACGTGCGCACCAACGAGGAACGCACCTTCGTCGGCTACGTGCCGGCCTCGCTGCACGTGGCGTGGGCGACCGGCACGTCCATGAACCGCAATCCCCGCTTTACGCGCGAACTGGAAGCGAAGGTGGGCGGCAAGAATGCCGTCGTGGTGCTGCTGTGCCGCAGCGGCAAGCGCTCGGCCGCAGCCGCCGAAGCGGCCGCCAAGGCAGGTTTCACGCATGTCTTCAATATCGCGCAAGGCTTCGAGGGCGACCTCGACGAGCAGCAGCAGCGTGGCCACAGCGGTGGCTGGCGCTGGCATGCGCTGCCTTGGCTGCAAGATTAACTCTCTTCCCGGGACCACCATGAACCAGCGAGCCATTCCCCCTGTCTCCCTTGCCGCGCAGCCGCAATGGGAACTGCGCCAGATCGTCGATGAATTGCGCGCCGTGCGCGAGCAGTGGCGCGAAGGACTGGCCAGCAATCAGGAGTGCGGCGCGCGCGAATTCCCGTCGCGCCAGCATTTGCACGACATCATCAAAGCCCTGTGCGCAGCCCTGTTTCCCATGCGCCTGGGCCCCCTCGACCTGCAGCAGGAGAGCGAGGATTTCTTTGTCGGCCATACGCTCGACACGACCTTGACGGGGCTGCACGAACAGGTGCGGCGCGAACTCAGTTACCACGCGCGCCAGCATGGCTTGCAGCAGACGGTCTCCATCGAACAGCAGGCGCTGGCCATCGTGCAGCGCTTCGCCCGCGCGCTGCCGCGCATCCGCGCCCAGCTCGACACGGACGTGGCGGCCGCCTTCCATGGCGACCCGGCCGCGCACAGCGTCGATGAAGTGCTGCTGTGCTATCCGGGCATCCTGGCCATCATCCACTACCGCCTGGCGCACACCCTGTATGCGCTGGGCGCGCCGCTGGTGGCGCGCATCATCGCCGAAGTGGCCCATTCGCAGACGGGCATCGACATCCACCCGGGCGCCATCATCGGCAGCAGTTTTTTCATCGACCATGGCACCGGCGTGGTGATCGGCGAGACGGCCATCATCGGCGAACGGGTGCGCATTTATCAAGCCGTGACCCTGGGCGCCAAGCGCTTTCCCGCCGGCGCCGACGGCGTGCTGAAAAAAGGACTGGCGCGCCATCCCATCGTGCAGGACGACGTGGTCATTTATGCGGGCGCGACGATCCTGGGACGGGTGACCATCGGCCAGGGCTCCGTCATCGGCGGCAATGTCTGGCTGACCCGCAGCGTGGCGCCCGGCAGCCATGTCACGCAAGCGCATAACCAGCAGGAGGCGCAGGAGTTGCCGGAGTTACCGGCGCCATCCCACCCCGCTTTTGCCCACCACCCATGAGGACAGCATGTTGATCAAACAGTTTGGACTGGCCGTGCGCCAGTTGCGCGAAGGGCATGGCTGGTCGCAGGAGCGCCTGGCCGAAGCGGCCGACTTGAACCGCTCGTTCATCGGCGAGATCGAACGGGGCGCCGCCACGCCGTCGCTGCTGACGGTGGAAAAGCTGGCCGGCGCGCTGGGCATCGGCCTGGCGGGATTGATGGCGCGCTGCGAGCCGGAATTGGTGGATTGATGCGGGTCGATTAAACGCCGCGTTGATGGCGATAGCATGTTGAGAGAAGAGGGGAGACGTCCGATACTTTATTCGTTTTTCAGATAAGCATATTCACTTTTCTCATCAGGAGTAGTCATGGCAGAAGCAACAGAGAACCAGTTCGCGCTGGGCGATAACGCCGCGCGCCAGCTGGCCAATGCAAGCAAGAGCGTCCCCCAGTTATCCACGATCACGCCGCGCTGGCTCGTGCACCTGCTGCAATGGCTGCCCGTGGAAGCGGGTATCTACCGCCTGAACCGCGTGAAGAATCCGAAGGACGTGCGCGTCGCCTGCTCGCAGCGCGACGAGTCGGAACTGCCGCAAACCTTCGTCGACTACGACGACCAGCCGCGCGAGTATTTCCTCAATGCCGTCAGCACGGTGCTCGACGTGCACACGCGCGTGTCGGACCTGTACAGCAGCCCGCACGACCAGATCAAGGAGCAGCTGCGCCTGACCATCGAGACGATCAAGGAGCGCCAGGAAAGCGAGTTGATCAACAATCCCGATTACGGCCTGCTGGCCAGCGTGCACGACGACCAGCGCATCTTTACTCTGACGGGCGCGCCCACGCCGGACGACCTCGACGAACTGCTGACGAAAGTGTGGAAGGAGCCGGGCTTTTTCCTCGCGCATCCGCTGGCCATTGCCGCTTTTGGCCGCGAATGCACGCGCCGCGGCGTGCCGCCGCCAACCGTCAGCCTGTTCGGCTCCCAGTTCCTCACGTGGCGCGGCGTGCCGCTGGTGCCATCGGACAAACTGCCGATCGAAGACGGCAAGACGAAAATCATCTTGCTGCGCGCGGGCGAACAGCGCCAGGGCGTGATCGGCCTGTTCCAGCCTGGCTTGGCGGGCGAGCAAAGCCCGGGCCTGTCCGTGCGCTTCATGGGCATCAACCGCCATGCGATTTCGTCCTATCTGATTTCGCTGTATTGCTCGCTGGCCGTGCTGACCGACGATGCGCTGGCCGTACTGGAAGACGTGGAGATCGGTAAATACCATGACTACCCAGACACCTACAAGTGATGGCGCGGCGGGCTTGCCTGCCGTCCCGTTCTTACCTGATGAAGCGACCCTGAACCGCCTGGCCGGTGAATTCTTTGCCCGCCTGCCGGGCGTGGATAAATCTCCCAGCCTCGGTGGTTCCGGCAGCGTGCTCGATGCGGCGCCCCGCTATGCGAACCGGCCGCCGCCGCAGCCCGGCCCTTCGTTTGCCGCCATCGCCCCCGGCGTGGCGACGGCGCAGGTGCCTCCCGTGACGGCGCCGCTGGAGTCGCCGATTGCGCCGGCGCCGGCCTCCGTGCCGACGCCACGCCTGTCCGCCCTGAGTGCACCGTCGCCCTATTATTTTGTCGGCGGCGCGCATGGCTATCCCGCGTCGAACGGCAAGCTCGACGGCCTGGCGCAGCAGGGGCTGGGACAAGCGGCACCCGACGATGTGCGGGGACTGTTTGCCGCGCCGCAGCAGACGCCCGCGCGCCAGCTGCCCGTATCGCCGGCTAATAGCCCGCCCGCGTTCTATTTCCAGACCGAGCTGCCTTCGGCGGCGAAGCCTGGCCAGCACCAGACGCCGGCGCCGTTCGACGTGCATGCCGTGCGGCGCGATTTTCCCGTGCTGGCCGAACGGGTCAACGGCAAGCCGCTGGCCTGGTTCGACAATGCGGCCACCACGCACAAGCCGCAGTCGGTGATCGACCGGGTGTCGTATTTCTATGCGCACGAAAATTCGAACATCCACCGCGCGGCGCACGCATTGGCGGCGCGCGCCAGCGATGCGTATGAAGCGGCACGCGCCAAGGTGGCGCAGTTCCTCGGCGCCGCTTCGCCCAATGAAATCATTTTCGTGCGTGGCGCCACCGAGGGCATCAACCTGGTCGCCAATACCTTTGGCCGCAAATACATCGGCAGCGGCGACGAGATCATCGTCTCGCAGCTCGAGCACCACGCCAACATCGTGCCGTGGCAGCAGCTGGCGGCGGAAAAGGGCGCGACCCTGCGCGTGATTCCCGTCGACGACAGCGGGCAGATACTGCTCGATGAATTCCGCAAGCTGCTCAACGGGCGTACCAAGCTGGTGTCCGTGACGCAGGTGTCGAACGCGCTGGGGACGGTGACGCCCGTGGCGCAGATCATCGCGCTGGCGCATGCGGCCGGCGTGCGCGTGCTGGTCGATGGCGCGCAAGCCGTGTCGCATTTGCGCGTGGACGTGCAGGCGCTGGGCGCCGATTTTTATGTCTTCTCGGGCCACAAGGTGTTCGGTCCGACGGGCATCGGCGCCGTATATGGCAAGGCGGACTTGCTGGAGCAGCTGCCGCCATGGCAGGGCGGCGGCAACATGATCGCCGACGTCACGTTCGAGCGCACCGTCTACCAGGGCGTGCCGAACCGTTTCGAGGCGGGCACGGGCAATATCGCCGATGCCGTGGGCCTGGGCGCGGCCATCGACTACGTGCAGCGCATCGGCCTGGAAAACATCGCCGCCTACGAGCACGCGCTGCTGGAATACGCGACGCACCACCTGCAGGCCATTCCCGGCGTGCGCCTGATCGGCACGGCGTTTGACAAGGCCAGCGTGGCCTCGTTCGTGCTGGCCGGTTACGAGCCGGCGGAAGTGGGGCGGGCCCTGAACGACGAGGGCATCGCCGTGCGCTCGGGCCACCACTGCGCCCAGCCGATTTTGCGCCGTTTCGGCGTCGAGGCGACCGTGCGGCCATCGTTCGCCTTCTACAATACGTATGAGGAAATCGACCGCATGATCGTCGTGGTCAAACGCCTGGCGGCCGCACGCCGCTGATCTTGCCGGCTTGGCCATCCGATGCCGCCCTTGCGCAAGCGGGGGCGGCATTGTTGCGTCAAGTCAGTGACTTTACGCGCGGCTGGCAGGCGCGCGCATGCTGGCGGTATAATTTATCCTTGGCAATATTCAAGCTGCGGCCCAAGGAGATATCCAGTGGAAGATCAACACAGCTCGCCCGAGCTTTTCCTGTTCCTGGCGTCGACCGTGCACGACATGAAAAACTCGATCAGCGTTGTCAGTGGCACCCTGGAGTCGCTGCTGGCGGCCGAGCAGGCCAAGCCCTCGCCCCAGGCCGACCCCGCCTACCTGCAGATGGCGCAGATGCTGTACCAGACCAAGCGCCTCAACGATAACCTGATCCAGCTGCTGGCCCTGTACAAGGAGGTGGGCAAGCCCGGCTACCCGTTCGACGTGCAGCCGCAGCTGGTCAGCCAGGTGGTCGACCAGGTGGTGGACCAGGAAAAGATCCTGCTGGCCTCGAAAGGCATCCGGCTGGAGACGGCCTGTCCGCCCGAGCTGATCTGGACCCTCGATGAAGACCTGGTCATCGGCGTGCTCGCGCACGCCATCAACAACGCCATCCGCTACACGAAGGACACGATCCGCCTGTCGGTCTGCGAGGCCGATGGCTTGCTCGAGCTGCGCGTGGAAGACAATGGCGACGGTTATACGCAGGCCTTGCTCGACGCGGGCAGCGCGGCCATGGATGGCATGGCGGCCGGCGTGAACTTTTCCACCAACAGCACGGGGCTGGGGCTGTATTTTTCCAGCGAAGTGGCAAAGATGCACAAGCACCGGGGCAGCAGCGGCAGCATCGCGCTGGAAAACGGCGGCGCCCTGGGCGGCGGCTGTTTCATCCTGCGCCTGCCCTGAACGAGGAATCCATGACGACAGACAGCCACGCCACCGCCGCCGAAGCGGGCAGCACCGACTGGGCCGACAAACATTATCTGCTGGTCGACGACTTCATCGGCATCCGCATCCTGCTGCGCGAATCCCTGCGCAACCTGGGCGCGCGCCATATCGACCAGGCGGCCAGCGGCGGCGAAGCCATGAAGCTGCTGGCCAAGACGCGCTACGACGTGGTGCTGTGCGACTACAACCTGGGCGAAGGCAAGAATGGCCAGCAAGTGCTGGAAGAGACGCGCGTGCGCAACCTGACGGCGCCATCGAGCGTCTGGCTGATGGTATCAGCCGAGAAAAGCGTGGAATCCGTGATGGGCGCGGCCGAGCACCAGCCCGACGCCTACCTGATCAAGCCGATCACGGAAGGCGTGCTGCTGACGCGCCTGAACCGCGTGTGGCACAAGAAGCAGGTGTTTCGCGAGATCGACCAGGCTTGCATGGAAAAGGATTATTTGCGCGCGGCCAAGCTGTGCGACGCGCAGATCGAGGTCAACAAGCTGCACGAGCTGGAACTGCTGCGCATGAAGGCCAGTTTGCTGCTGAAGAGCGGCGAACCGGAAAAGGCCCGTGCCGTGTACGAGAAAGTGCTGGCCGAGCGCGATTACAGCTGGGCCAAGGCGGGCCTGGGCAAGATCCGCATGAATAACGGCGAACATGAGGCGGCGCGGCAGATCTTCCAGGGCGTGATCGTTGAAAACAAGTATTACATCGACGCCTACGACCAGATGGCCGTCGCCTACCAGTTGATGGGCCAGCACGAGGAAGCGTGCGGCGTGCTGGAAAAGGCGGCGCGCCTGTCGCCCAATTCCGTGCCGCGCCAGCGCAACCTGGGACTGGCGGCCTTGAAGGTCGGCAATGTCAGCATGGCGGAAAAGGCATTTCGCAAGTGTATTTCCATCGGCGAGTTTTCCGTCATGAAGACGCCGGACGCCTATCTGGGCCTGGCGCGCGTGTGCGGCCTGAAGAAGGATGCCAAGGAGGCGCTGCAATGGCTGTTGCTGGCGCAGCGCGAATTCTCGCCCGAGCAGATTGGTTTGCGCGCGAAGATCACGGAAGGCATGGTGCACCATGAAACGGGCGATTACCGGCGCGCCCGCAAGTGCGGCGACGAGCTCGAAGCCATGCTGCTGGAAGACCCGGCGCGGCCCGAGAAAAGCATTTGCATGGAACTGGCCACCTTGCTGTTCGCCGTCGGCGTCAAGGATGCGCCGGCCGGCCTGCTGTGCTACGTGGTGAAGAACAACCACGACAACCAGGTGGTGCAGGACGAAGTGCAAAAGATTTTCGACAAGGCGAAGATGGGCGACGAAGGCACCAGCCTGATCATCGCTTCGCGCAAGGAAGCGTCGGACTTGATGAACAAGGGCGTGCTGCTGTGGAAGACGGACAAGCTCAACGAAGCGGTCGCCTGGATGCGCGCGGCGCGCGAAAAGCTGCCGAACAATTTGCGCATCCTGTTCAATTCCGCGCAAATCATCGTGTCCTTCCTGCAGCAGCGCGGGTTTCAGGCCGACTTGGCGGCCGAGGCCATGGAAGTGTTGTTGTATGTAGACAAAATTGCACCAGGGCAGCAACGCTTCGCGCAATTGATGGAGCAACTGGTGCAGCTGACGCCGCCGCCCGGGCCGGAAGAGACCGTCGTGGTCGTAGAAAAAGCGCCGACGGCGCCGGAAAAAGGCGGAAAATCCATGCGCGAGCGTGCCGGATGATAAACTAGGGGCCAGCGTGGGTTCGCCCGTGCTTGAGTTGCTTTACAACAATAAGGAAGAAACTATGCGTGATGTGGTCAATGAAGTGTACAAAAAAATGAAAGTCGGCAGTATTGCCTGGGTACGCCCGGTCGCCGCCAAGGGAGACACGCTGGAAACATTCCAGTCTTCGTACGAGCACGCCAAGGCGCTGGCCGACGAAGGCCTGATCACGATCGGTGACGTAAAACGCCAGGCCGACAACATGATCGAGGCGATCCGCATTCATCGTATCGCCTGATCATATCGCCGGCTTGCAGCATCAGGCCTTGCCTGGCGCTTTAGCCTTGGGTGCCGCGCGTTTCGCGGGCGCCTTGCGCAGCGGGGCCTTGGCCTTGGCTGCCGTGCCTGCCTCTGCAGGTTTGGCCGGCTTGCTGGCCGCTGGCTTGGCTTTGCTCACGCTGCCAAAGCTGGCCGCTGCCGTACTGGCCGCATCGGGCGACATGGCCGTCGATACGGCTTGCTTGAACTGATCTTGTAACAAATTCCACCAAGCACTTGGATTGGCCAACTGGCTGCCGGCATCGCCGGGTTCCGCCGCAGCGGGTTCCGGTGCGGGCGCAGGTGCGGGCGCCGGTTTCGGTTCAGGCGCCGCAGGCGCGGCTTGCTGGAAAAACGCGGAAGCGTAGGGTACCGATTCAAACACGGTTT
Organism: Janthinobacterium sp. MP5059B; assembly: GCF_001758645.1. Classification (NCBI taxonomy): domain Bacteria; kingdom Pseudomonadati; phylum Pseudomonadota; class Betaproteobacteria; order Burkholderiales; family Oxalobacteraceae; genus Janthinobacterium; species Janthinobacterium sp. MP5059B. The sequence goes on from NZ_LRHX01000005.1 coordinate 231,179, forward strand.
TCTCGCTGGCGCCCGGTTGCGTGATGGCCGCCGCCAGTGATGCACCCATAGATTTCAATGTGGCGATGGTGCCGCGCTGCACTTCCAGCGCCTGGATACTGCCGCGCAGCATGCTGGTATTGAGGTTCAGCCACGCTTCGACGGCTTTCAAGTCGTTGATTTTCTTGTCCAGCTCTTCCACCGACATGGTAGGCGCCGTGATGCCAGGCACGCCCATGCCGGGCACGCTCATGCTGCCCCACAGGTTTTTGACGAAGTCGAGCGTATCGGTCACAACTGCTGCGCCCGGAATTTGGGGCATTTGCGGGTTTGCCATGCGAAATCTCCTGGTAGATGGATAGGCTTAGCGTAGCAGATATCGGCTTGCAACTGACGTAATGCCGCCAACATTTTCTTACATAAAACATTAAGAGTTGAGCACGGGCAAGAAGCGGGAAGCGGGGCGGAAGCGTTACACTACGCCTCATGATGCCTGCTTCCTTCTTTTCGTCACCGCGCCGCCGTACCGTCATCTTTGTTGCGGTCATCGGCGCACTGCATTACGTGGCGCTGGAATGGCTGACCTCGCATGCCAGCATGGTGCCGCTGGGGCAGGATCATGCACAGGTGGTCAGCATGGCCTTGATCGCCGAGCCGATCCAGCCCCTGCCGGTGGCGCCGCCGCCGCCGCCGCCCGAACTTCGGCCCGTGCCCAAGCCCAGGCCGCCGCCACCGCCGCCGCTGACGGAGCTGGCGTCGAGCGAAACGCCGCAGTTGACGGCGCCTGTCAGCGACGTGCCGGAAGGCCCGGCCACGA